>JAEZGI010000060.1 GCA_023416995.1 Bacteroidota bacterium | reverse complement strand
ACTCATTCCCTTTAAACGTATACCTGGAAGTTCACCTATACAGGGTGTAGTGGTGCCAGGAAATGCACCCGTGCGACAACTGTCTCACAAACTTGTAAACTCCGGGTTTGAAGTACGTCCGATCATGTCCCCCACGGTAGCAAAAGGTGCAGAACGCTTAAGGATAGTTTTACATAGTTTCAATACCGATGATGAAGTAGATAAGTTGATAAAATTGTTACAACAAGGGGATCAGCACATGGCTTAACAATATTGTAATGCCAACGCCGCGGCTTTTGTGATTGTCGAACAGTAAACATATTTTAGCATAGCAAATCTTTTTATGCGTAGACGAGGCGGCATTATTTTCTCGGTAATTACCATTGCAATGATTATTCTGCTGGATAATAGCTGGAGCGGTATTCCGGCAATGGGAAAGTTTTTAAGTCCGCATCATGGTTTCTGGCGGAATGCAGAACCAGTTGATGCAGATCTGACAGCTTCTCTCAGCTTCCCGGAACTGGATTCTGAATCTGCTGTGTATTTTGATGAACGCCTGGTTCCACATGTCTTTGCGGGATCTGATGATGATCTTTATTTCATACAAGGCTTCATACATGCGAAGTTCCGGCTTTGGCAAATGGAGATGCAAACTTATGCTGCTGCCGGCAGGGTTAGTGAGATTGTGGGATTGCGCACCTTGCAGTTCGACAGACAGCAACGCAGACTGGGTATGGTTTACGCCGCCAGCAAAATGTTAGAGGTGCTAGAAGCGGATCCTGTAAGTAAAAATGCCATTGACCATTATACTGCTGGTATCAATGCTTATATCGAAAGTTTGTCTGACCGTGATCTTCCGCTTGAATACAAGTTACTAGGCTTCAAACCCGAACGGTGGACAAATCTAAAAGTCGCGCTGTTTGTTAAACAGATGGCAAAAACGCTTGCTTCAAACGAAAACGATCTTGCTAATAGTTATGCGAAGAACTTTTTTAATGAAGCACAGATGCAGGTGTTGTTCCCGCAAATAGAAGACTCACTTGATCCCGTAATTCCCGCCGGCACCAGGTTTGAGCCGGCCGCCATTCAACCGGTACCTCCTCCGGATGTTGATTCGGCCTATATCAATAATTATAACATAATACCACTTGCAGAGACCGAGAAGCCAAGTCGTTTCAATGGCAGCAACAACTGGGCGGTGAGCGGTAATAAAACAAAATCCGGTAAGCCTATTCTTGCCAATGATCCACATCTGGATCTCACACTACCTTCGGTTTGGTTCGAAATGCAATTATCGGCACCCGGAGTGAATGTATATGGTGTATCCTTTCCCGGTTGCCCTGGCATAATTATCGGCTTCAACAACCAGGTAGCATGGGGGGTAACAAATGCCGGGCGGGATGTTAGAGATTATTACGAAATCAGGTTTCGCGACAGTACGAAAACGCATTATTGGTTCAATGATCAGTGGCGACCGGTTGACAGTCTCAAGGTGGAAACATTTAAGATAAAGGGCCAGTCCGACTACAAGGATACCGTGGCGTATATCAACCAGGGACCGGTGATGTTTGACAGGAGCTTTGAATCCCGTATTACCGGCGGGAGGGCTTATGCGGTACGATGGATCGCTCATGACCCCGGCAATGAGCTGCTTGCATTTTATAAACTGAACCGCGCCACAAACTATGATGATTACCTGGCCGCCATTGAATATTTTGTTTCACCCGCCCAGAATTTTGTTTTTGCAGGAACCTCAGGCGATATCGCATTATGGCAACAGGGTAAGTTTCCGGCACGCTGGCCCCGGCAGGGAACATATATCATGCCCTATACCGACAGTGCGTATGTTTGGCAGGGTTATATTCCACAGGAACATAATCCGCACATGCTTAACCCCTCAAGAAATTTTGTAAGCAGTGCCAATCAGCGGTCCGTGGCAGCAGACTATCCCTATTTTATTCCCGGCGATTATGATCTGTATCGTGGTAGACGTATCAACAATCGGCTTGCAGCACTGGAAAACATCACTGCTGATGATATGACGGATCTGCAAAAAGATAACTACAACGGCCTCTCGGCAACTGCGCTTCCACTGATGTTAAGACATTTGCAGAAAGACATACTAACATCCGGAGAGAAGAGCTACGCCGATACCATGCAGGGATGGAATTATTATAACGAAGCTGGTATTACGGCTCCAACTGTTTTCAAAGTTTGGTATGATAGTCTTGAGTCTTACATCTGGAACGATGAACTGGCACCTATTCAACGTGCGGGTTTATCCCCCGATGAAAAAACGCTGATTGAGGCGCTGCTAAAGGATACTGCCTTTCTATATATCGACAACCAGCAAACTGCTGGTAAAGAAACATTAAGTGAAGCGGTAACCGTATCGTTTCAACGTGCTGTGAAATCTGTTCAACAGCTTACTTCAAATAATTACCAGCATTGGGGGACATATAAAAACACTACAATATACCATTTGCTGGGTCAGGATCTTTTACCGTTTGCACGAAAAGGTTTACCTATCGGTGGAGGCAAACATGTGGTAAACGCCACACAACACAATCATGGTCCCAGTTGGAAAATGGTGGTGGAACTCACTTCGCCTGTCAGCGCAAAAGTCATTTATCCTGGTGGTCAGTCGGGCAACCCCGGCAGTACACATTATGACGATTTTATTGATGATTACGCGGCGGGTAAGTATTATGACGCCTGGTTCCCTTTAGAAAAACCCGGTAACGACAAAAGAGTAAAAGCAGTGATCAGCTTTTCTAAAAAATGATATATGAGATTCTTTGCAGCAATGTTGCTTACTATTGTTATTAACCTGGTTCTTAGCCTGGTGCTACCCTGGTGGGTGATTGCTATCGGTGCTGCTGCGGCCGCCTTTTTCCTGCCCCAGGTTCCGTGGCGATCGTCGATGGCAGGGTTTCTTGGTGGGTTTTTACATTGGTTCTGTTTTGCATTAGTGACAGATTCAAAGAACAATCATATCCTCGCCACCCGTATTGCCGGGTTGTTTTCACTGCCCCAGGCATTTTATGTGGTATTGATATCAGGAGTAATTGCCGGATTGGTTACCGGGTTGGCCGCTCTTGCGGTATCGCTGTTTCGTCAACCAATTATCATCAGATCAGCGGCATGATTTTAGAGAAGTTGTAAAAAAATCTTTTCCTTCACAATGGAGGCAGCGTTCTGATCGGCTGCGATATTCGTGAGCATCATACTTACATGAAACAATTACCGTTAGTCTGGCTGGTTTTGCTTGCTTCTAGTTTCAGTTCTTTTGCCGGGCGCATTACCGGCCTCGTCAGGGACGAGCAGGGAAAAATTCTTCCATATGCCTCTATTATGGTCAAGGGCACCACGAAGGGTACCACTGCAAACAACGAAGGCAGGTACTTTCTTGTGCTGGATTCGGGACAACACACTATTATTTGTCAATACGTAGGTTACGGCAGGGTTGAGAAAACAATAGTCAGCACTTCGGAACCCATGGAAGTTGACTTTAAACTCGCGGTGCAACAGTATACCCTGGATGAAGTTGTAGTAAAACCCGGCGCACCCGATCCGGCTTTCGAGATTATAAGACACGCTATCAAAAAGAGGCCCTATTATCTCAACCAGCTTGAAAAGTTTCAAACTGATGTTTATATAAAAGGACAGCTGAGGTTGCGCGATTATCCTAATAAACTGTTCGGACGAAAAATCGATTTTGAAGATGGTGACACCAGTAAAAAGAAAGTTGTATACCTCTCGGAAACGTATGCACGATACTCAGTAAGTAAACCAAACAAAACCCGGATAGAAGTACTAAGTACACGTGTTAGTGGCAACAGCGATCAGTTTGGTTTCAGTTCACCACAGATTATTTCTTTCTATGAAAACATTATCAAGGTGGGCACCAATCTTAACCCAAGAGGTTTTGTATCACCCATTGCATCGAACGCGCTGAGTTATTACCGCTACAAACTTGAAGGTGTGTTTTTTGAAGATGGAGTTGAAATCAATAAGATCAAGGTTACTCCCAGGCGAAAATATGAGCCATTATTTTCCGGTTATATCAATATAACAGAAGGCGACTGGCGCATACATAGCCTGCAACTGGTGTTGTCAAAACAATCGCAGCTTGAGTATATGGATTCCGTCAAAGTGGAACAACTTTACGTGCCGCTTGTAAACGATATCTGGGTACTCAAAACACAGGTAATTTACCCTTCTATTAAAATGCTGGGATTCGACGCTTATGGAAGTTTTGTAAATGTTTATTCACGCTACGACCTTGAACCCAGCTTTGCCCCTCGGTTTTTTAATAATACGGTAATGAAGTTTAATGAGGGATCGAATAAAAAACCTGCTGAACACTGGGACTCTATCCGCCCGATTCCTTTACAGGAAGATGAGATGTTGGATTACCGCAAGAAGGATAGTCTTGAGCTGGTTCGGAAAGACCCTGCTTATAAGGATTCGCTCGACAGGTTACGAAATAAGGTAACGCTGATGGATGTGGTATTTTCCGGAATCACTTTCAGCAAGGAAAAAAGGCGCGAAACGTACCGAATCAATCCATTATCTAAATCACTGGGCTATAATACTGCGGAAGGTGTTATTGTAAATCTTCGCGGTACCTGGCTGCGACAGCTCGACAGCACAGGTTTTGGACATAACATTGCACTTACGCCCGTGGTGCGGTATGGCTTCAGTAACAAACATCTTAACGCATATTTACTTGCCAATTACAATTACGGTCGCGAGTATCAGAATAATATCAGCATATCCGGGGGAAAAAGGGTTTACCAGTTCAATAATGAAAACCCGATCGCGGATATCAACAATGTATTATCAACCCTGTATTGGGAAAGAAATCACATGAAGATTTATGAAGCGTGGTTTGGCAAATTGAGTTACACAAAAGGATTGAGGAACGGACTGAAAGCCTTTGCCAACGCCATGTACCAGGATCGGATACCGTTGGAAAATACTACCGACTGGAAGATCAGGGATCTCGATGACCGGGAGTTCACACCCAATCGACCTGAGATTATGGAACGGAATTTTGACCGTCACCAGGCGCTTGTAGTGACCGTGGGTTTAAGCTGGCGACCAGGTGCAAAATATATTGAGTTCCCGGATCGGAAAATAAACATGGGTTCAAAATATCCAACCTTAACCGGCAGTTTTACCCAGGGCATTCATAAGCTTTTTGGCAGCGATGTTGATTTTTCGAGATGGCAATTCGGCATTTCTGACAATTTAAATCTGAACCTGAAAGGGACCTTTAGCTATAACCTGTCGGTAGGCGGCTTTCTTCATACCGATAGTGTAGCAGTGCCAGATTATAAACATTTTAACGGTAACCAGATCCTCACAGCCAGTGATTATCTGAACAGTTTTCAACTACTGCCATATTACAGATATAGCAATATTTCGCGTTTTTTTGCCGAGGGCCATATTGAACATCACTTCAATGGCATGCTGACTAATAAGATCCCGTTTTTCAGAAAACTTAACTGGCATCTTGTAGGTGGAAGCAATGCTTTTTACCTGAACAGCAGGCAATATTATATCGAAGCTTTTGCCGGTCTTGAGAATATATTTAAAATAGTCCGCGTAGATCTGCTTTGGGGTTTTGAGCACGGGGGCAGGTCCACGGCCGGTGTACGTGTGGGTATACGTGGCATTGGCGGCCGCGACGTTGATTAACTCCTTCACGGCTTTTTTGAATCAACGATATAGATTAATTTTGCGCCTGAAATTTGGTTCACCCTGCAAGTGTCCGAATTCCATCATCCCGCTTGTGCGGGATTCAAATTTCAATTATGGCACCATTACACAACCGGGTTTCTCAAAAGGAGCTCAAAGAAAGACTATACCAGGAAACTGAGCCGCGTACAACAATTTCGTTCTATCACTATTTCCCGATTCCGGATCCTGTGGCTTTCCGTGACGAATTATACCGCAGGTTTGATGTGTTAAAAGTTTTTGGCCGGATTTACGTAGCCAACGAAGGTATTAATGCACAGCTTAGTGTTCCTTCATCCAACTTCGAAAAATTCCGCGACGAACTTTATCGTTTTCCTGAATTGAGCGGCATCAGGCTTAATATAGCAGTTGATGATGACGGCAAATCATTTTGGGTGTTGAAGATAAAAGTGAGACCCAAGATCGTGGCCGATGGTATTAACGATCCGGCTTTTGATATGAGCCGCAAGGGGCGGTACGTTGATGCCGAAGCGTTTAATAAGCTTACAGACGATCCTTCCACCATAGTAATTGATATGCGCAACCACTACGAATACGAAGTGGGGCATTTTGACAACGCACTTGAGGTGCCAAGTGATACTTTCCGGGAACAGTTGCCCATGTCGGTTGAAATGATGCAGGATCATAAAGAGAAATCGATCATCATGTATTGTACCGGTGGCATCCGCTGCGAAAAAGCAAGTGCTTATCTTTTGCACCGGGGCTTCAACAATGTTTATCACCTGGAAGGTGGCATTATTAATTATGCAAACACCGTTCGCGAGAAGGGGCTCAGGAACAAATTCAAAGGAAAAAACTTCGTTTTTGACGACCGGCTCGGAGAAAGGATCAGTGACGAGATCATTGCAAATTGTCATCAATGCGGTAAACCGGCAGACACACACACAAACTGTAAAAACAGTGCCTGTCACCTGTTATTTATTCAATGCGCCGAATGTGCAGCAACGTACCAGGGTTGTTGCTCCGAAGCCTGTAAAGAAGTGTATAGCTTGCCCGAAGAACAACAACAATTACTTCGTAAGGGCAAGGAAAATGGCATGATGGTATTTAATAAATCAAAAGCCCGTATGAAAAATCTGTCGCTGGTATCAAAGGCCGACGGCAGCCGTACAGAAACAGGAGAACGTATCCATAACAGAGAATAGGAACAACAGCACAGCGATGCCGGGAATAATCAGGAACCCAGCCGCTGCAGACTTGTATTTACACGGGCAATGGTTTCGTCTTCGCTTAAGGGCTCCGGTACAAACTTTTCACCAATCACGTTTTCGTATAACTCGATGTATCGTTTTGATATAACATCGATCCAGGCGTCGGTCATTTCAGGTACGGTCTGTCCCTCTTTGCCCATGAAATTATTTTCAATGAGCCATTCGCGAACGAACTCTTTGCTGAGTTGTTTTTGTCTTTCACCGGCGGCTTGTCTTTTTTCAAATCCATCTGCAAAAAAATACCGGGATGAATCGGGCGTATGTATTTCATCCATCAGGTAAATTTCATCATTGATTTTTCCAAATTCGTATTTGGTATCAACCAGGATCAATCCTCTTTTTGCAGCGATCTCTTTGCCGCGTTCGAATAATGCAAGCGTGTATTTCTTTAATGTTTCCCAATCTTCCTTTGAAGCGAGCCCGGAACTGATGATCTCCTCTGCAGAAATATCTTCATCGTGTCCTGCTTCTGCTTTGGTTGAAGGTGTAATAATGGGGGTAGGGAAGTAGTCATTTTCTTTGAGACCATCGGGCATTTCAACGCCACATAAACTACGGGCACCGCTGGCATACGTGCGCCAGGCATGACCCGTAAGATTTCCTCTTACCACCATCTCTATTTTGAACGGTTCACATTTCTTACCTATCGAAACATTTGGAGCGGGTACATCCAACAGCCAGTTTGGGCATATATCGCTCGTGGCACGAAGCATGTATGCAGCTATTTGGTTTAATACCTGTCCTTTAAAAGGGATGGGTCTTGGAAGTATAACATCGAAGGCTGAAATACGGTCCGAAGCAACCATCACAAGAAGGTTTTCATTGATGGTATAAACATCGCGAACCTTGCCTTTATAATATTTTGTCTGACCCGGAAAAAGCATTGTATTCATGGCCCGAATATACATGTTAGCCGGGGTAAAATAAGTAGAAAATTGTTTGTCGAAATTTCGTACGATATGCACAAAGAATTAAATTAGAACATGGTAAAAATGGTTACAGTCAGGATCTGATTATCACTCTTTCTTTCACAAAAATTGCCATTATGAAAAAAAACTACCGGCTATCGTTGTTGTTCGTAGTATTAAGCCTTTTGTCCGTCGGGGTCGTAGCACAAACCGCAGTTTTGCAGGGAACGGTCACTAATAGTTTAACCAAAGAATTCTTACCAGCAGTTTCAATCACACTTAAAGGAACAAATGAAGGTACGTTTACCGATGAAAGGGGACAGTTCCGTATCTCCTCTTCGCAATCTTTTCCGATCACATTAGTCGTTTCATCTATTGGTTTTGAACAACAAGAAGTTACAGTTACTGCAGCCAGCGGGTCGATAAGTGTCGAACTTGTTCCGGGTTCAACACTCGGTGCCGAAGTAGTTGTTTCTGCGAGTCGTGTGGCTGAAAGAATACTTGAAAGCCCGGTCTCGATCGAACGCATGGGTTCTGCGGCTGTACGTGCGGCGGCAGCACCGAGTTTCTACCAGGCTATGGCAAACTTCAAGGGAGTAGACATGACAACCTCGAGTTTAACCTTCAACACGCTCAGTACACGCGGGTTCAATGGCAGTGGCAACCTACGTTTCAATCAACTTGTAGATGGAATGGATAACCAGGCGCCAGCTTTGAATTTTGCAGTGGGTATCATTATGGGGCCAACCGAACTGGATATTGACAATGTTGAGTTATTACAGGGAGCTTCTTCCGCTTTATATGGCCCGGGAGGCATGAACGGTACACTACTTATGACAAGTAAGAGTCCTTTTAAATACCAGGGGCTGAGTGTGCAGGTGAAACAAGGCATCATGCACACTGATAACAGGCAGCGTTCAGCATCTCCATATTACGACTGGGCTTTCCGTTATGGAAAAAAGGTCGGTGAAAAATTTGCTTTCAAGATAGGGGGCCAGTTCATCAGCGCAAAAGACTGGCAGGCGAGTGATTCGCGGAACCTGGCAAGAAATAACGTGCTTAGTGAGGTAAAACCCGGCAACCGGCAAACCGATAACAATTATGATGGCATTAATATATATGGCGATGAGGCCAGTGCCAGCATGAATAGTTTTGCGCAGGTTGCGGTAGCACAAAATTTACCGTTGGTTTCAGCCGGAATAGGCCAGGTGCTTGGCAGCGCGCCAAACCAGGCTCAACTTGATGCGATCATGGCCGATCCGGGATCGTATATACCCAATATTCCACAAACAGCCGCGCTGCTCGCGGGAATTCAACAGCTTCAGCCTTTTTATCTCGGTTTAAAGAATAATGTGTTCGGCGGACAATTGGTTAGCCGTACAGGTTATGAAGAGAGACACCTGGTGGATTATGACGCTTATAGTCTAAAGTTCAATGCGGGTGCTTATTATAAAATAACAAACAATATTGAAGCTTCTTTACTGGCTTATTGGGGTACCGGAACAACCGTTTATACCGGGGCCGACCGTTATGCCCTAAAGAACTTCATTATGGGCCAGTACCGTGCAGAAGTGCGTGGAAAACGCTGGTACCTGAGAGCATATACCACGCAGGAAAATTCAGGTGATTCCTATACCGCTACCACTGCCGCCGTAGCTGTTAACAGTGCCTGGAAATCAAATCAAAACTGGTTTGCGCAATACACGGGCAATTATTCGGGAGCAATTCTACAAGGTGCCACTGATGCACAGGCCCATGCCATTGCACGTAATGCTGCAGAAACCGGAAGACTGTTACCAGGAACCGATGCATTCAACCAGGCATTTGATAAGGCTATCAGCACCGATATCAAAGATGGCGGAGCACGTTTTGCAGATAAATCAAGTTTGTATCACTACGAAGGACAATGGGACATCAGCGATTATACAAAAGTTGTTGATGTATTGCTGGGTGGTAATTTTCGTCGTTATCACCTCAATTCCAAAGGGACCATTTTCGTAGATACAGCAGGACCGATCAATATCAATGAATATGGTGCCTTTGTTCAGTTGCAGAAACGCCTGTTTGAAGATGTGCTGAAACTTACAGCATCCGGACGTTACGATAAAAGCATGAATTTTAAGGGACGGTTCACCCCCCGGATTACTGCTTCTATCAAGGTAGCAAATGATAACAATATCCGGCTCTCGTTCCAGACAGCTTACCGGTTCCCTTCAACCCAGGATCAATACATCAACCTGAATACCCCGGGATCCAGATTAATCGGTGGATTATCTTCGTTTCAGACCTACTTCGATTTTATCAATAACCCGGTTTATACAGCTGAAAGTATAGGCGCATACCGTGGTTCGGTTGCTGCAGGAGCGCCTAATCCCGGATTGCTGCAACAGGCAGAGTTCAGAAATCTCAAACCTGAATCTGTCAATAGTTATGAAGTGGGATATCGTGGTCTCGTCACTCGTTCCTTCCTGGTAGATGCTTATGTTTATTACAGCGAATACAAAGATTTTATCGGCAGAATCGCGGTTGGTCGCGCCGCACAGGGCGGTAATATTGCAAATCCGCTGGCTAGTGAAAACTATTCATACCCCGTTAACAGCGATAATTCGGTTAAAGCTCTGGGATGGGGAATTAGTGTCGACTACCAGTTAGGTGGTGGGTTTAATGCCCGCGCAAATATCAGCGGTGACCAATTGCGGGATGTTCCGGATGGACTTATCACCTTTTTTAATACACCAAAAATCAGGTACAACCTGGGGCTTGGTAATGAGGGAATTGCTAAAACAAACTGGGGATTCAACCTTGTTTGGAGATGGCAGGATAAGGTTAACTGGCAAGGCACATTCGGAACCGGTTCCATTGATGCCTACGGAACCTTTGATGCACAGATCAGTCACAAGTTTCCAAAGATCAGGAGCATCGCTAAAATCGGTGGATCGAACCTACTCAACAAATATTATATCAGCGCATTTGGTAACCCAATGATTGGTGGTGTTTATTACATCAGTTTTGGATATAACCTGTTGTAATTACTGATTAGAATTATCCCGGCAAAAAGAGGCCGGGTTTATAATACAGGACTTCTGCTTCGGCAGAAGTCTTTTTTTTCATACATTGGTTCCCTTGAAAAACTTTAAACATGAGGATCTTTAATATTGTCTTTGTTGTGTTGTTTGTTTTGTTTGCAGCCCTGCAATACAATGATCCTGATCCGTGGTTATGGATTCCGATTTATCTTTTTGCTGCCATTGTATGCTGGTTTTGTGCAAAAGGAATATATAACCGTACTGCGCTGATAGCGGGGCTTTTGTTTTTCGGTGCTTATGCGGTTTACCTGTTTTTTGAGGAAGATGGTGTATTGTCATGGCTAACCACACATAAAGCCGAAAACATTGCCGGCTCGATGAAAGCAACAAAACCATGGATCGAAGATACCCGCGAGTTTTTTGGATTGGCTATCATGCTAATTGTTTTTACAATCAACTTCTCACATTCTAAAAAGAAAATCAAGGCTTAGCAGTTTTCTGCAAAAACTAAAAAACCCGGATCAGATGACCCGGGTTTTTTAGTTCATACCAGTTTCTTATTTAAATGTAATGCTGCTCAACGCTACGAAGTTTGGTTCTTTCGGATCGTTGGGTTTACTAACAATATACAATTGATGCATTTTACCATCTGTTACTGGTGATATCTTGCCTGTAACCTCACCGACTGCAGGTTTTTCCTGTGTGCCCTTCGCACCCCCACCAGACGACTTCAGGGTACCGATCAACTGACCATCAGGTGCATCAAGGCGGAGTTCAAAAGTAAAACCGGCAACTGTTGGTTCAAGCCAGCTCATTGCCAATGTAACCGTTGAAACACTTGTGAGATCGATGTTTTCGATTGCGAAATGTCCCGGTGTTTTGGGCGTGATGAGTATGGCCATGCCACGCACATTCATTTTTGTGAAACCCTGCATCTTCTGAACACCGTTGAATGGCATCTTATTGTTGCGCAGGGTAACCACTGCATCAGCAGTAAGCGGTTTAATGTTTGGTCCGCCTTTGTCAGTATAACTTGCCGACAAGTACAACCTGCCACGATCCAATACTGGTTTGTTGAGTGTTGGATTGATTTTGCCCGAAGCAGGTAAACTTTTCCCTTCTGTGGGCGACCCGGCAAGGGTGCGGATCCAGGCTACTATCTGTTTTGCATCTCCTTCTTTCAATGTAGGGTGGGCAGGCATTGCTACTTCGCCCCAAACACCACTGCCACCTTTGATGATTTTTTGGGTAAGGTAATTGACCGCATCGGCATTTTTCTCATAACGTTTTGCTACGTCTGTATAAGAAGGCCCAACCGATTTCTCATTTGTTTTATGACATGATTTACAGTCGAGCGACATAACCAGATTTCGACCTATCATCGCTTCTGTCAGCACCTGGTGCCCTGGCGATGCAGCGGCGCGGTCAGTACCCTCAACGTAATCTGCAGAAACTACTAAACCCGACATATCTTTCCCTGCATCCGGATCGTCCTTATCAGATACCTGAACACCATATTCAACCGGGCGACCGGGGAAGTAGAAGGTTTTATTGCCAACCAGGTCAATTTTTACAACCGGGGCCTCATTACCCGCATAAACTGCAACGGAGTTACTTTTTGTGCTCTGGTTCTTATCATCTTTTGCTTCTACAGTAATGTTGTAATCACCTGCTTTATCAAAAGTGTGAGTAATGGTTGGTTCGCTGGTTTCTTTTTTAGTGCCACCAAGATCCCAGACATAAGTTATTTTATCTTTTTCCGGATCGCTGGCTTCTACTGAAGCGGTAACAGTAAAGGGTAATGCCCCGGTGGTTTTATCTACTTTTAGTTCTGAAACCTTTGGTGCGCGGTTACCGGCGTTGTAATCAATTCTCGACAATGCCGCATCGGGATTTTTTGAGAACCATCCCGAGCCATATTCCAGGATATACAATTTTCCGTCGGGTCCGGTTTCCATATCGATCAGACTGTTGAAACGGGTACTTCCCATAAACGGCTCCATCTTATCAAAGTCACCGTTTTCACGCATGGTTACAACTTTAACCCAACCTCTTATCCAGTCGTAGATAAACAACTTGCCGTTGTAGAAATCAGGGTACCGGGTATCCTTGGGGAACATATCGGTATAATAAACCGGACCGGCCATGGCGTTCCGGCCTCCGGTTCCTACTTGTGGGAAGTCGGGCGATTCTGCATATGGGTACCAGATGAATGGTGGTGCCACGGCAGGTAAAGCCTGGAGACCGGTATTGTTCCTGGAATTATTAACTGGCTTTTGCGGGTCGAAAGCAGCGCCGGATTGACCGGTGGCATAATCGTACTCATGGTATGGATAATTGTTTCCAACAAACAGGGGCCAGCCATAGAAGCCTGCTTTCCGGGCCTGGTTCACCTCATCGTAACCTCTTGGCCCGCGGGTACCCATACTGTCGGCATTGGCATCTGGTCCAACTTCACCCCAATACAGGTAGCCATTTTTCTGATCGACTGATATACGGTAAGGGTTACGGTTACCCATTACATAGATTTCAGGACGGGTATTGGCGGTCCCTTTTGGAAAGAGGTTGCCTTCCGGAATTTCGTAAGTGCCGTCTTCGTTGATCTTTATCCGCATGATCTTACCTCTCAGATCATTTGTATTGCCTGCGGATCTCCGGGCATCGTATTGTTCGTGACCCGGGCGATCATCGAGTGGTGCAAAACCGCGGTTCACAAAACGTTGTCCGCGTTCATCAAAAGGAGTGGAGTTATCGCCCGCTGAAAGATAAAGTTCTTTATTAGGTCCAAAAGCGATAGAACCACCGGTATGACAACAGATTTCCCTTTGAGAATAAAACTGTAGAATCACTTTTTCTGAACTCATATCCAGTGTGTCATTCTCAAATTTGAAACGTGACAACCTGTTTACCGAGGTATCGATCGGACTATAAAAGATATAGACGTAATGATTTTTCGCGAAGTCGGGATCGGCCTGGATGCCCAGGAAACCCTCTTCTGCGTTTACGCCCTTTGTGTTGGTTTTAAAATACACATTCAGAAACCCTGCCTGGCGGAATGATTTATCTGAACTTTTGTAGTGCATCAGTTCGCCCCGGCGCTGAGCCACGAGTACATCGAAATTTGGCAGGATCGTCATTTCTGTTGGTTCGTACAGGGTTCCTTCTGTCAGGATTGTTTTTGTGAACCTGTCTTCATCCGGTTGGCGTACAGATTTTGCTTTGGAGTAGTTGAGTTTTTTGTTGTCGCCCATTGCATACTGGATGCCACCCAACAGGTGCTTCAGGAAGTTTTCTTCCTGGTAAGATTCATCGGTGTGGCCAAGAGCAGTATAGAAAGCGCGGCCCCCGTCGTAATCGTGGTACCAGGCCATCGGGTGGTCATTGTTGTTTTTGCCACCTTCATAGCTTGATTCATCTATTTTAATCAGCACCTTCACATCGGGGTTCAGATTTTTGAAGTTGTACCATTCGTCTTTCCTTTTCCATTCAGCGGGCAGGTGTTTGGTAGATGCGTGGGTTTGGTCTACCACCTTCAAAACTGCATCCTGTTGTTTTGGATGGCTCGCGAACTGGCCACCAACTAGGCGGGTGTACCAACCCCAGTCGTATTCGCCATCGGTTGCTGAGTGTATGCCAACGAAACCACCCCCGGCCTGGATATAACGTTCAAAATCGGCTTCCTGGAAGTTGTTCAGCATATTACCGGTAGTGTTCAAAAAGATCACTGCGGCATATTTTTGAAGCGAATCTTCATTGAAGTAATCAGCGTTTTCTGTTGTGTCAACATCAAAACCATTCTCCTGGCCCAGTTTAATCAGGGCTGCCTGGCCGGATGGAATAGCGCTGTGGCGGAAAGCAGTTGTTTTTGAGAAGACTAATACGCGGGGTTTTCCGGATCTTGAGTTACAGGCGAAAAGGACGCCAATCAGAAAGGACAGGCAGGCGAATCGAAGCAAATTTGTCATTTTTTTACAGTTAGTCAGAATTTAATGTGTTAATATCCATAGAATTAAACGCTAATTCTCGTTTCTAATATTAACGATAGATTGCGAAATAAACAATCTTCAATATTAATTTTAAATGCGCATTTAACCAATCTTTTTCTTACTTTTGCAGCCCATTTCAGGATTTTGAAAGAAATCCGGATTACCCACAGGGCCCAAAAAGTTCTCCGTCTGTTCGGAGGCGCCAGCAGGGTGTAAAAATTAAATTGGAACAAATGCCAAAGGTAAAAACGAATTCCAGTGCCAAAAAACGGTTTAAAGTTACCGGTACCGGAAAGATTACACACCAGAAATCTTACAAAAGACACATCCTCACAAAAAAATCAAAGAGAAGAAAACGCGCACTGAATAAAGATGGCGTTGTACACAAGTCAAATCTTGATTTTGTAAAACGACTTTTAAGATTGAAATAATCGTAGTCAATCTTAAGTATTCCATTAACATTATAAACTCATTATATGCCACGTTCAGTAAATGCCGTTGCTTCAAGAGCCCGGAGAAAACGTATCTTAAAAGCTGCCAAAGGATTTTACGGTAAGCGTAAAAATGTATATACCGTTGCGAAAAACGTAATGGAGAAAGGTCTCACTTATAAATATGTGGGCCGCAAACTGAAGAAAAGAGAATACCGCGCTTTGTGGATCGCCCGTATCAACGCAGCAGTTCGCGAAGAAGGACTCACTTACTCACAGTTCATCAACCTGCTTAACAAAAAAGGTATCACCCTCGATCGTAAGATCCTGGCTGACCTGGCCATGAATGAACCTGAGAGCTTCAAAAGCCTGGTTGGTTCAGTTAAATAACTGTACCATCATTACACAGAAATCTTTGACAGCTGCGCAAGCGGCTACTCATAAGCTTAAGAATTGAGAAACCGGGCCAGGCCCGGTTTTTTTAATTGAGAAATAGTACAAACAATTATTTTTGTATGATCTTTGTTTTCATTAAAGGCAGTACCGTTTTTTCATATTTTAAAACTTACGACCATCAGCAATCCTAACGAGTACATGAACAATAGCTACGCCGACCTGGTGAAGCAGACTTTCAACTATCCTCAGGAAGACTTTCTCACAAAGGACAATTATCTTCAATTCAACGGACTTGACCTGAAAGCCCTGATCGATAAGTATGGAACGCCTATGAAGCTTACCTATCTGCCCAAGATCGGCATGCAGATCAATAAGGCGAAGCAGATGTTTGCAAATGCCATCAAAAAACACCGGTACGAAGGCAAATACAACTATTGTTACTGTACGAAAAGTTCACACTTTTCTTTTGTGGTGGAAGAGGCATTGAAACACGAGATCCATCTCGAAACATCTTATGCCTACGATATTGAGATCATTAAAAAATTGTACGAAAAACGCAAGATCAACAAGGATATCTTCATCATATGCAATGGGTACAAACAGAAATCGTATACCAGCCGCATCGCTAACCTGCTGAACACTGGTTTCAAAAATGTTGTTCCGGTTCTTGATAATCCCGACGAACTGCAGCACTACAAAAAATCGGTAAAGGTGCCGTTTAAACTTGGTATCAGGGTTGCCGCCGAAGAGGAACCAACCTTTCCTTTTTATACTTCAAGACTTGGATTCAGGGCCCGCGATATCCTCGAGTTTTATGTAGATAAGATTGAAGGAAACGAAGATAAGTTCCAGTTGAAGATGCTTCATATCTTTTTGAACAAGGGTATAAAAGATGATATCTACTACTGGAGTGAATTGAACAAGATCATCAATCTTTATTGCCAGTTGAAGAAGATTTGTCCTGAACTGGACTCAATAAATATCGGTGGGGGCTTTCCTATCAAACACTCCCTGGGTTTTGAATATGATTACCAGTTCATGATTAATGAGATAGTCGGTAATATCAAAAAAGCCTGCAAAAAGAACAAGGTTCCGATGCCTCATATCTTCACCGAATTTGGTAGCTATACCGTTGGTGAAAGCATGGCTCATATTTACTCCGTTATCGGGCAAAAAACACAAAACGACCGCGAGATCTGGTATATGATCGATTCATCTTTTATTACCACTTTGCCAGACACCTGGGGTATAGGGGAGAAGTTTCTGTTGTTGCCGGTCAATAAATGGGACCAGGAATACCAGCGGGTTGTGTTAGGGGGTATTACTTGTGATAGTCATGACTATTACGATTCGGAAGAACATGTCAACGAGGTGTTTCTGCCGAAGGTCACAAACGGCGAACCTCTATATGTTGGATTTTTTCATACCGGTGCCTACCAGGACCAGATCAGTGGTTATGGGGGTATCAAACACTGCCTCATACCTTCACCAAAACATATCATAGTTGGTCACGATAAAAATGGCAAACTGGTTGATTGGGTTTATGCAAAAGAGCAGACTGCCCAAAGTATGTTGAAGATACTTGGATACGTGAAGTAATAAAAGGATACGCGCACCAGGTGCAACAATATAAGAATAACAACAAAAGCCGGCGTTCCGGCTTTTGTTGTTAAACGACCTGATGGTAGCTGCCTTATTAATCCACGGGCATACCGTTTATGGATATCCGGATTTGGTATGCTAAATCCACTTATTTTAGCGGACCGTTTCAAAAACAATTATGAAAAGAATTATCTCAACAGTGATCGGCTTTTGCCTGGTTGCTACCCTTCATGCCCAAACCGCCGAAGATTCAGTAAAGGCTACCATTAACCAGCTTTTTGATGGTATGAGGAACGTTGACTCGGGTGCTATAATTAATAGTTTTACGGACAGTGCCATCTTACAAACCATTGCCAGGAGCGCTGATGGGAAGGTGCGTGTGCGTACCGACCTGGTGAGTGCGTTTGCAACTTCAATTGCCAAACAAACAAAAGGAGCGCTGGATGAACAGATTGTCTTTGAAAGTGTAAAGGTTGATGGCGACCTCGCCTCGGTCTGGACCCCGTATAAATTCTATTTCTCAGGAAAGCTGAGTCATTGCGGCGTCAACAGTTTTCAACTGGTACGGGTTCAGGGAGCATGGAAAATTCAGTACCTGATTGATACCAGGAGACGCACCGGTTGCGAATAGCCGGGCTTATCTTCTTTTCAACCTGTATTTACGGGTAACTTTCGGGCTGTTAAGGTATTTTTCAAGCTCTTCGGAGGTCATGTCACCAGTAAGTTCAAGCGGAACATCCACCAACTGGGCCTGCATTTGTTTGATTTCATCTTTCAGCCTGGCAGTTTTCTTGGTAATGTCCGGATCCCTTTCACCAATCAACTGGCTTTCCCGAAGAATATATTCCAGGCGTTTGTAGTTACCGCGAAGCGCAGACGCCTGATTCTGATCAAAAACTTTTTGGGGAGCCACGGCTTCCTTCACCGGCACCAAACTCACACCCACTGAGGGCATGATTTTACCCACGTTTTGACTGCTTTGACTTGCTGAAGATGCAAGGATACTACCTGTCAATGCAGTAGTCGAAGAAGTTATGTCGAAGGTGGTCCTGGTGCCTTTTACACGTTTCACACCTTTATCCAGCTGAATAAAAGTAAATTTCATTGCGAGGATCAGTTCCTCGGTGTTTTTAACCTGCTGACGGTATTCCTGGAGCGCGAGTGGATAATTAAGCGCGTCGCGGACTATGATCCGCACGACGGCGGTATCCCGGATCATAAAACGGTTTACGCCCACAAAGCTCAGTTGGAGGATTTTGACCCTTGCCGAATCAGTTTCCTTCACAAAATCAAATGGTGCAGTCCACATGAAATCATCGTCGCAGCGGCGGACCTGTGTAAAATTTTTTAACGGCGTATTTGCGTAGAAGGTGATGTGTTCGATCGGGAAACTTCCGTTTTCACACTGTACCTTGAATGCAATGGTATCTCCTTCATCAACGTAGAGCGTAGAACTTACCGAAGGTTTTACTTTGGAAGCAATGATGTCGGTATTATAGAAGGTAATAGAGAAAAAGGTATCAATTCTTTCGGTCGGGTTGTTAAGACTTTGTACACCTATATTAACCCGGTATTCCGTATCATATTTAAGTTTGCCGCTCAGGAAATATGATTTTTCTGCCTTAAAGGTCAGCATACCATTGTCCTTGTTGATCCGTAACCCAACCGGTGAGTTACGAAGGAACCAATAAAAGTTACGTGGATCCTTGTTGATTTCCAGCTGGTAATTGAGCGTAGAATCTACGTGCAGCGTAAAATAAGGGTTGATATTTTTGATTCTGAGGACGGTATCCGCCGGCACATAGGGCACCGTGTCGATCACGTGGGGGATCGTATCAACAACTGTGGTATCCTGCGCTTTAACCTGTGAAATAGGGGCGAACAACCAGAGCAAAACCAAAAGCCAGCAAAAATTGCGAACAGGGAATATTCTCATGATTTGGAAATCGTGCCCGAAGTTACTATAAATCGCTAAAAAACCCACCCCGTGATGACCGTGGATGGGTTTTAAAGAAAAGTTTAAGGGATTTACCTTATTATTAATTGCGCTTTAATTATTGCACATTGATTTGCTTGCTGGTCGGCGCAACTTCCTGTTTTTTCGGAAGGAAGACTTTCAGGATCCCGTTTTCGTATTTTGCCTGAATATTATCCAGGTCAATCTTTTCATCTACATGGAAAGATCTTTTAAAAGAACCTATCGAGAATTCGCGACGAACAACTTTTGTTTCTGCAGCTGGTTGTTCTGATTCTTTCGCTTCAAAACTGATGGTTAATAAACCTTTTTCAAGTTCAATTTTGAATTCTTCTTTATTTCTTCCCGGAACACTGAACTCAAGATCAAAACCATTGTTATTTTCTTTGATGTTCACCGGTGCAGCGGCAGACTGTTGCTGAGTAGAATGGGAAGGGAAGCCGGTGAAGAAGTCATTAAAAATGTTGTCGAAGGTCTTAACCGGGTGATTGTTGAATTTTACGAGTGTCATAGTTATTTTGTTTAAGTTGTTTAATGATTTGTACTAAGGGTTAAACAAATGACGTACCGATGCTAAAAATCGTGGATTTAACTGTCGTTTTGCAAGTTTTACTTTGATTTTAACGCCAATATGGCAAGAAGTTGCAATCCAGCCGACATATTGACTGATGTATTTATAAGTTTCGATATGTTATCATCATTTTTACCTAGTTTTGCATTCAAAATTTCCAATAAAACATTTATAGATTATGTATCCAGCAGAAATAGTTATTCCGATGAAGGAAGAGTTGACCGAACAGGGTTTTGTTGAATTGAAAACTCCTGAAGAAGTCGACAATCAGTTAAAAGAGTCAGGCACCACTCTGGTAGTTGTGAACTCAGTTTGCGGTTGTTCGGCGGGTACCGCCCGCCCGGGTGTATTGATGGCCGTGATGAATTCGTCGAAAAAGCCTGACCATCTTGCTACGAGTTTTGCGGGTTTTGATATTGATGCGGTAAAAAAACTGCGTGAGCACCTGCTTCCTTATCCTCCTTCATCACCGTCAATAGCCTTATTTAAAAATGGTGAGTTGGTGCATTTTATCGAACGTCATATGATTGAAGGTCGTTCGGCCCAGATGATTGCGCACAATCTGATTGCCGCGTTTGATGAATACTGTTAATTAAGATTTAGCTGTTAATTCAGCTTTGTTCATAGTGATAACCCTCTTATTCCTAAGAGGGTTTTTTATATCCCTAATCGTTTCTTATCATTGCAGGTTCAATCTAAACTCTTTCGCTTCACATGTATCCAAACCTTTATTACGCTTTTGAGGATCTATTTGGTGTCCGGGTTGGCTTTCTGAGGTTTGTCAATTCCTTTGGTTTTTTTGTGGCCATCGCTTTCCTGGTGGCAGCGTATGTACTTACACGTGAGCTGAAAAGGAAACAAAGAGATGGTTTGCTTCATGGCGAAGAAGTTAAGATCACCGTCGGACAGCCAGCTACTGCCGGCGAATTGGTATTGAATTTTCTTCTTGGTTTTGTACTGGGTTATAAGATTGTAGGATTGTTCTTATCCACGCAGGCAACAGCTCCGGATCCGCAACAGTTTATCTTTTCAAGTGAGGGAAACTGGTTTGCCGGTATCGTGCTTGGTATTTTCTTCATGTGGCTAAAATGGTTTGAGAAGAATAAACAGAAACTCGCTAAACCTGAGGAACGCAGCATCAGGATCTGGCCCCACGACAGGGTAGGAGATATTGTTATTTATGCGGCTCTGTTTGGTTTCCTCGGCGCGAAACTGTTTCACAATTTTGAAAACTGGGACCAGTTTACCGCTAACCCGATTGAAGCTTTATTATCATTCAGCGGACTTACATTTTACGGTGGACTAATCTGCGCAACACTCGCTCTCTGGTATTACGCGCGCAAACATAAGATCCGGTTTATCCATCTTTGTGATGCTGCAGCACCGGCGTTAATACTGGCTTATGCAATTGGCAGAATAGGTTGCCAGGTGGCAGGTGACGGCGACTGGGGCATTCTCAACAGTGCCTATATAACCGGGGCGGACTCCAAAGCCGTTCTTACCGATTCCGCCACTTTCAATGCCACCTTACAGGCAAGTAGTGCTTATTACGCACAGCAGTTCCCGGGCGTTGCTTTGGCCGATGTACATAGAAGTGCCACCGTTGCTCCTGCATGGTTACCCAACTGGATGGTAGCCTTTTCGTATCCACATAATGTGTTAAGTGACGGTGTTCCGATTGCGGGCTGTGAAGGCCAGTATTGTGCACATTTGCCAATTCCGGTGTACCCGACACCTTTTTATGAAACCATCATGGGAATACTGTTATTCATTTTCCTTTGGTCACTTCGCAGCAGGCTGAAGATCCCAGGGACCATGTTTGCAGTTTACCTGATCGTAAACGGGCTGGAACGTTTCCTGATTGAAAAAATCAGGGTGAACAATACCATGAATCTTTTTGGGTTCCATCCTACACAGGCAGAGGTAATCGCAGCATCTTTGTCGCTATGCGGAATTCTGCTCTATTTCTATCTGACAAGACGCAACCGCTCCAGGCTCGGTGCGAACTGAGACCATAGAGATGTTCCGCTGACCCTGTTTCGTACGGCTTTACCCCTCTGACATTTTGTTCGGAACCTGACGTTCCCCGCATCTTTATACAGAAGGTATTTGGAACGCTCCTTTTATCCGGTTTCAGTACCGCTCATCCAACTCGGCGTATTTTGTGTAACCTAATTCCGTCCCGGCCGTCCTATAATCATTCCAATCATTTACCGGTTATCAGGTGCAGCAGCCATTCGTAACTTTGCCATGTACCTTGTTTCGCATAGTACCTACTTTTGGAATGTAATTAGTTTAGCCCAGTATTAAATCAAACACATGAAACGCTTATTAGTACTTTTTGCAGTGATCCTGTTAACCATGAGTTCCCGCTCACAGGACTTTAAAGGCATTATAAAAGGGATGGTTACAGATGGCACGAAACCAATATCTGCTGCCAGCATAACAATTTTCCGGGCTGCCGATTCAGCGGTTGCTTATTCCGGCAAAGCTGATACAAGTGGAGTTTTTAACTTTAGCAACATCGCCCAGGGCGTCTATTATATATCAATTTCAAATGTTGGATTTACCGGTTACACTTCCGGTAAATTCAACATTGATGCAAAGCAATCAACGCGCGATTTCAAACAGGTTATCCTGAAGGCCGGTACACATGATTTGTCGAGCGTGACGGTGGTAGCAAGAAAACAAATGATCGAACAAAAAATCGACAGGATGGTGGTGAATGTGGATGCGGCAGTTACCAATGCAGGCGCAACGGCACTGGAAGTACTTGAAAAATCGCCCGGAATCACCGTCGATAAAGATGGCAATATCAGTCTCAAAGGCAAGCAGGGTGTGCAGGTGTTTATTGATGGTAAGCCGTCTTACCTGAGTGGAGCCGAGCTGGTGAACCTGTTAAACAATATGAACGCAAACCAGTTGGATCAGATTGAAATCATGACAAATCCCCCGGCTAAATATGATGCTGCGGGCAATTCCGGTATCATCAATATCAAAACAAAAAAGAACAAACAGAAAGGATTTAACGGAAGTGTGACAGCAGGTTATTCGCAGGGCGTGTACTGGCGCACCAATGAGAGCCTTAATCTCAACTACAGAAATGGGAAACTGAACACCTTTATGAACTACAGCTTCAACAAAAACAATGGTTTTAACGAGTTAACCATCCAGCGTATATACAACGACGGTAGTTCCAATACCACTGCAGTTTTTGACCAGGTGGCCACTATGCGCAGACGTAATGCCAGCAACAACCTGAAACTTGGTGCTGATTATTTTCTTAGCCAGAAAACGACCATCGGATTTGTCGCCACAGGATTTTATAATCCAGAAAATCAGACGAACCGCAATGTCTCCTACCTGAAAGATGGGAGCAGGGTAGTTGACTCTATTGTACTTTCTACCGGTACACATAAAAACAACTGGAAGAATGGCGCGATCAACCTCAACTTCAGACATCAGTATGATTCAACCGGCCGGGAAATAACCGCAGATGCAGATTACTCTAACTATACTTCTGATACCCGGCAAACATTTACTAACGTAAATTTTGACCCCGCCTGGGTCAAGAAAAACCAGGCCGATCTGATCAGTAATCTGCCGGTTGATATCAATATATATTCTGCTAAGGTCGACTACACCCATCCATTCAGGAAAGGTTGGAAACTTGAAACCGGTGTGAAGAGCAGTTTCGTTCAAACCGATAACAGCGCCAACTATTTCAACGTACACAATGGATCGAGTACGATCGATGCAGATAAAACAAATCGTTTCAGCTATGAAGAAAACATCAACGCAGTTTATCTTAATGTAAACCGTCAGTTTAAAAAGTTTGGTGTACAGGCGGGGTTAAGGTTCGAGAATACTAATCTGAAAGGGCACCAGTTTGGCAACGTTTTGAAACCTGGTTCGGATTCAGCTTTCAAACGTACTTATAACAATCTGTTTCCGACTATGTATCTCAGTTATAAACTCGATAAAAACAATCAGCTTGGATTGTCTGTCGGCCGCCGTATTGAC
Organism: Bacteroidota bacterium; assembly: GCA_023416995.1. Classification (GTDB taxonomy): domain Bacteria; phylum Bacteroidota; class Bacteroidia; order Chitinophagales; family Chitinophagaceae; genus DATHKG01. The sequence continues at coordinate 15,200 of JAEZGI010000060.1, read as the reverse complement.
CGGCCCGGTTATCAATCGCTTAATCCGTTTTTGTTCTTTATCGACAATTATACCTATGAAGCAGGTAACCCCTTCTTACAACCACAATACACCAACAATATTGAGTTAAGCCACACATTAAAAAGCTGGTTGACCACTACATTGAATTACAGCAAAACAACCAACTACTTTACTGAAACATTTGAGCAGGTTGAGTTTGCAACAATCGTTCGCGAAGGAAATATCGGTGAGCGTCATAATGCGGGAATAAGTGTGAGTGCGCAGATACCGGTAGTTAAATGGTGGACAGCTATAATCTATGGTAATCTTAACTACAATAGTTTTAAAGGTGAATTATATGGAAAGTATCTTGATGTAAGCGCAACCAATTTCTTATGGAACGTGAATAACCAATTCAACTTTGGAAAGGGTTGGAGTGCAGAGCTTAGTGGATTTTACAGATCCAGGGGAGTAGACGGACAGATATTTATGCAGCCGCTCGGCCAGCTTTCGGCAGGAGTTTCCAAACAGGTTCTTAAAAGCAAGGGTACAGTACGGTTAAACGTTCGGGATATATTCTGGACCCAACAATTCCGGGGTCAGATGGATATCCAGGGTACTGATACAAGGTTTACCAATAAGCGCGACAGCCGGGTTGCCGGATTGACTTTCTCATATCGTTTTGGTAAGCCGTTAAAAGGGCCGCAAAACAACAGGAAAAAAGGTGCCGCAGCAGAAGAACAAAGCCGCGTTAAAGGAGCGGAGCAGTAAGTAATCTCTTCACCTTTTTTTAACAGCAACCGGTGTAACGTTTGCACGTCATGAGTGGTCATACTTATAAGAATGCAACAATGAAAAAGATTATACTCATATCGATCATCATCAGTTACCTGGTAGGTTGTGGTGCTTCGTATATGTAGCTAACATTATAGACCCACGGGTTAACATTTTTCTCATAAGCAGTTAGTTTTGGTTAACGGGCCCCATGTCTATGGGGCCTTTTTCTGTCTTTTATCGTTTGCGATTTTTGTTACATTTGTCGCAAATTATTCATTATGCCATCCTTTGATATCGTCAGTAAGGTAGATGCCCAGGCCCTCGATAATGCGGTGAATGTTGTTTACAAAGAAGTGACCAATCGTTTTGATTTCAAAGATTCACCGGTGGTGCTTGATCTGAACAAAAAAGACTTTAAAATAAATATCGAGGCTGGCGACGATATGAAGATGCGTCAGCTACTGGATGTGCTGGTGAGCCGCGCTCATAAACAAGGCATCGAGCCGGAAGCCTTCGATTTCACAAAAGACGCCTATCAAAGTGGCAAGGTGGTAAAAAAAGAAGTGACCGTTCGGAACGGCTTAAAACAGGAAGACGCGAAAAAGGTAGTTAAAACGATTAAGGACAGTGGTTTAAAGGTGCAGGCGCAGATAATGGATGATCTTGTTCGTGTTACAGCCAAAAAGATCGACGATTTGCAGGCGGTGATTCAACTGGTGAAGTCTGCTGATCTTGGTTTTCCAATGCAGTACATAAATATGCGGAACTAGGAAGATTTTCTTTGATTAGTGCTTTGTAAAGCCTAATTTTGCAGGTCTAAATTTTAACCAATACGGCAAAATCCGTGTTGCCTTTAAATCAAAGAGTTATGAAAAAAGGTATCCACCCCGATAAATATCGGTTTGTTATTTTCAAGGACATGAGTAATGGCATCAGTTTTTTGAGCCGCTCAGCCGCAGCTTCAAAAGAAACTGCAAAATGGGAAGATGGTAACGAATACCCGCTGATCAAGCTGGAAATTTCAAACACTTCTCACCCGTTTTTTACTGGTCAGAAAGTACTGGTAGACACTGCCGGTCGTATCGACAAGTTCAAAAAACGTTACGCACAAAAGAAGTAATTACCCCGGTAAATACACTTTTCAAATCATTATCCTCTTCCCCGGAAGAGGATTTTTTGTATGTGGTGGTCAGATTAGCATTCAACTGTTTATTTTTAGTTTATGGAGCCTGTAATACTAGATGATCATCCCTATGCAGCTGCTTTATTTCCTTTTGCAGAAATACGGTCAGTTGCCGATATCAGGGTGGGCATCCTCACGATCCGCGAAAAATGGGAGAAAGTACTGGGACGCCCCGTTGCTACCAGCGCTGAAGCAGGTATCTCACAATTGTCTTCCCCGCCGCGCCTGGTGCCCGCGAACGTGATACCGGCAAGACAATGGATCGAAGATTACGAACAGGGGGCATTAACCATTGATGAGATAACGAGGCCCGAACTTGTCAATTCGTTGGCTCATCCCTGGGATATTTTCGGTCTGAACGATTGGGCGCTACGACAGGATTTTGAACTCATCACAACTGGTCGGGAATCCTTACCAATTCCACCAACTGTTCAGGCCATGCATCCTGAAAACATCTTCATAGAACCTGGTGCAAGGCTTAGTCATTGTACACTGAACGCCGGCAGTGGTCCTATTTATATCGGTGCGGACACCAATATCATGGAGGGGGTCACCATCCGCGGGCCGGTTGCTTTGTGTGAAGGGGTCGTTGTAAAAATGGGGGCGAAGATTTATGGTGCCTCTACGATCGGACCAAACAGCGTTGTCGGGGGCGAGTTAAAAAATGTGGTGATCTTTGGTAATTCCAATAAAGCACATGATGGTTATCTCGGTGATGCGGTATTGGGTGAATGGTGCAATCTTGGCGCCGGAACTTCGGCCTCGAATGTCAGCAACAACGCCGGAATTGTTAGGGTATGGAACAACGATTTGCGTCGATATGACGAGGCAGGTTTAAAATGCGGACTGTTGATGGGCGATTATTCAAGAGCAGCCATTAACACCTCCTTCAATACCGGTACAGTAGTTGGCATCTGCGCCAATATTTTCAGTCCCGGCCTTGTGCCTAAATTCGTGCCTTCATTTTCATGGGGTAGTGATAAACCGGGCAGTTATTCGTTTGAAAAAGCAATCGAACATATCCGTAATTGGAAAAAATTCAAAAAACAAGAAGTCTCAAACGCAGAAATTCAAAGACTGCAACATATTTTTGACACTTTATCATAAAGACTGAATAAAAGATATACTATGAGGAAACAGATCGCAGCAGCCAACTGGAAAATGAATTCAACTTACCAGGACGGTGAAAAGTTATTGAATGATATACTTGATTCCAATGTTGCATTAACCGGAAACCAGGAGGTGATTTTCGCTGTGCCTTTTCCTTACCTGATCATGGCGAAGGATCGGGTAGCAAAAGCAAAAAATTATTATATCTCAGCTCAGAACTGTTACAATAAAAAATCAGGTGCCTTCACGGGTGAGGTGTCTGCGGATATGCTGCAGTCTATCGGCATCGAATACTGTGTTGTGGGACATAGTGAAAGAAGAGAATACTTCAAGGAAACGAATCAACAGCTTGCCGAAAAAGTAAACCTTTGTCTTGCAGCCGGTATCACACCAATATTTTGTTGCGGCGAACCGCTTGCGATCCGTGAATCCAATGCCCAGAACGAATATGTAGGTGACCAGTTAAAAGAGTCATTGTTCCATCTCAGCGATGATGAGATACAACAGGTGGTAATTGCATACGAACCCATTTGGGCAATTGGTACCGGTAAAACGGCAAGTGCTGATCAGGCGCAGGAAATGCACGCTCATTTACGGTCGGTACTGACCGGTAATTATAGTCTCGCAGTTGCTGCAAACATTTCCATTCTGTACGGTGGCAGTGTAAAAGGTGCAAATGCTTCTGAGATATTTTCGAAAGAAGATGTTGATGGCGGCCTGGTTGGCGGCGCATCACTGAATGCTGCTGAATTTGTTCAGATAATCAAGGCGCTTAAATAGTGCCTTAGCTGATGAAGGTGCTGCACCTGGCGAGTTGGTACCCGAACCGCACGGGTAAACAGGATGGCGACTTTATTCAAAGGCATATCCGGGTCATAGCCGAAGCGGTACCTTCGTATGTAATTCATATTGTCAAAGATTCCAGTCTCAAAAAAGGCGTTGAGAAGGTTGTCACCGCATCGGGCGGAGTGACGGAGGTCGTTGTGTACTACAACCCGCGTTCCGTTGGTATCAGTGTTGTTGATAAACTGATCTCATACCGGGTATATCAGCGGCTCTTTAAAAAAGAGATACTTGAATATGTCCGTGTGCAGGGCATGCCTGATCTCGTTCATGTTCATGTAGCAATGCGGGCGGGAATCGGTGCATTATGGCTGAAACGTCGCGCCGGCGTACCTTTTCTGCTAACAGAACACTGGTCCGGTTATTACAAACAGGATCCCGATAATTATTTCAAACGTGATACTATCTTCCGGTATCAAACAAAAAGAATCATCCGGGAGGCGGCATTGGTTACGGCAGTGTCGGATCATCTTTCCCTGCGGTTATCAGCGATCTTTGGTATAGCGACCCCGGCAGTAATTTACAACTCTGTTGATACAAGGTATTTTTTTCACAATCCGAGCCCAGGATCAGTTTTCCGTTTTATCCATGTGTCGAATATGCACCCGATTAAAAATGTTGAAGGCATATTCAAAGTATTGGCAAATCTGAAGCAGATACGATCCGATTGGAAACTGACCCTAGTCGGTGTCGTGGACGCGAAGTTCCGGCAATTGGCAGATACTTTGAATATCAGTGAGCAGATCGATTGGGTGGGAGAGATTGCTCACGAGGAAGTGCCTGCGCAGTTAAACGGTGCGCACGCATTACTGATGTTCAGTCACCACGAAAATCTTAGTTGCGTGGCTTGCGAGGCCCTTTGCTGCGGGCTGCCGGTAATTACTTCGGGTGTAGGCGGAATGCCGGAAATTGTCAATCATTCAAACGGGATCCTCTGCCGGGCCGGCGACGAAAAGCAATTACTGGAAATACTGGTTGAAATGATGGATCAATATGACCGTTTCGATCGTTCAGCAATCGCTGCCGGTGCCGCCGAAAAATTCCGGGAAGCCGGCATCAGGGCACAATTCCTGGCTCTCTATAACAGCATTACCACCAGCGTAAAACCATAGTTGCAGCGGCCGTATTTCGCCCGCAGGTATTCGGTTATTTTTAATACCTTTGCCCACCCCAAAACGGGCCTCAGACGCACATGAAGAACATTCGCAATTTCTGTATCATCGCACACATTGACCACGGGAAGAGTACACTTGCAGACAGACTCTTACAAAGTACAGGCACCATCAGTGATCGTGATATGATGGACCAGGTACTGGATGATATGGATCTTGAACGTGAAAAAGGTATCACGATTAAGAGCCACGCTATTCAGATCAATTACAAACAGGACGGGCAGGATTATATCCTGAACCTTATTGATACCCCGGGTCACGTAGATTTCAGTTACGAAGTCAGCCGTGCCCTGGCAGCCTGTGAAGGTGCTTTGCTTCTGGTTGATGCCACACAAGGTATCCAGGCGCAAACCATTTCCAATCTTTACCTGGCACTCGAAAACGATCTGGAGATCATACCCGTTATCAATAAGATTGATATGGATGGTGCGATGATTGACGAGGTGCGTGATCAGATCATCGAACTCATTGGTTGCAAACCTGAAGATATTCTGCTGGCCAGCGGCCGTACCGGTCTTGGTGTTGATGGAGTGCTCAGGGCCATTGTTGAAAAGATCCCTGCACCGGAAGGGGATCCTGCTGCGCCATTGCAGGCATTGATCTTCGACTCCGTTTTTAACTCTTTCCGTGGAATCATCGTTTATTACCGGATTCTTCATGGCGAGATCAAAAAGGGCGACAAAGTAAAGTTTGTTTCTACAGAACATGAATACGAGGCTGATGAGGTCGGGATTTTGAAACTTGCCATGACACCAAAAACTTCGGTGAAAACCGGGGATGTTGGCTACATCATTACAGGTATTAAAAATGCCAAAGAAGTAAAAGTGGGTGATACTATTACCCTTGCAAACAATCCGAATCCCCAGTTGATACAAGGTTTCCAGGAAGTGAAACCCATGGTATTCGCGGGTATATTCCCCGTTGCAACGGAGGATTTTGAAGAGTTAAGGGAATGTATGGACAAGTTGCAGCTAAACGACGCTTCCCTGACCTACGAGCTGGAAACATCACAGGCGCTTGGCTTTGGTTTCCGATGCGGCTTCCTTGGTATGTTGCACATGGAGATCATTCAGGAACGTCTTGAACGTGAGTTCAATCAAACGGTGATCACTACCGTGCCCAACGTAAGTTTTATAGCTTACACAACACGTGGTGAAAAAGTAATGGTGAACAATCCCATTCAGATGCCCGATCCTACGCAACTGGAGCGCATCGAAGAACCATACATCCGTGCACAGATCATTACAAAACCCGATTATATCGGAAATATCATGACGCTCTGTCTTGGCAAACGTGGGATCTTGCTGAATCAAAGTTACCTCACTACTACAAGGGTGGAATTGATTTTTGAATTGCCCTTGACAGAGATTGTGTTTGATTTTTATGATAAGCTGAAGAGCCAGACACGTGGTTATGCTTCCTTTGATTATACACCGATCGGTTATCGCGACAGTGATATCATCAAGATGGATATCCTCCTGAACGGCGATAAGGTCGATGCATTAAGCGCACTGATTCACCGGGCGAGGTCACAGGATTTTGGCCGCAAATTATGTGAGAAGCTTAAGGAACTGGTTCCGAGACAGCAGTTCCAGATCGCCATCCAGGCTGCTGTTGGTGCAAAAGTACTGGCGCGTGAGAACATCTCTGCTATGCGTAAAGATGTAACTGCAAAATGTTACGGCGGTGATATTAGCCGGAAACGGAAACTTCTGGAAAAACAAAAGGAAGGTAAAAAGAGAATGCGCCAGATCGGCAACGTTGAGATTCCGCAGGAGGCATTCCTTGCCGTTCTTAAACTGGACGAATAAATTTAAGGCCGCAGGAATTTCTTCCGCGGCCCTGATAGCTTAATTATCTTTTTTCTTAGTCGCCGGTTTGGGATCATCTTTCCTCACCGGCGGCTTTGCTTTATGAATGTTACGTTGCGAAGCTTCCTCCAGTTTCTTTTCATCGATATTGCCATCTGCATCACGAAGAAGGTTGTCACCCGGAGTCTGCCCATCTTCCAGTTTAAAATGGAACACTTTATCTACATGAACCCACTGTCCATCTTTCCATTTAAAACCTTCATAATCTCCGTCAGGGATATAAGTGTCTTTTTTGGCAGGCTCATCTGATTCAGAAATCAGGTGATCGAACACGATCATGTCCAGTTCAGCATCATAATTGAATACAGTGGTCGCTTCTTTTTTGTATTCAATATTGAACCGGTACTGTACGGGTCTCTTAACAGAATCTTCCTTGAAAGATATAAATGGCCCGCCAAACACGGGTTCACCGTTGTTATTGAAGTGCAATACTTCCATCCATTTTTTATTGCTGCTGATGGCAAAATCATCAAAACCGAGGAGTGTATAATATTTTTTACCCTTGTGTTCGCGGGCAATGACCTTGTAATAGATGGCGCCGATCCAGTTATTGCGGTTCCTTACAGAATCGAGCGGGTTGGATGCAAACATTGAATAATCAAACAATGGGAACAACTTCAACGACCCATCGGGGGTGTTCATTTGTATCGCACCTTTCTGTAGATACACATACTCGTCTTTTTTCATTTGCCAGGTGAAGATCCGGAAAGTACTATCGGGCGCGTATAACCGGGAAATGTTCAGGCTGTCAAAAGGGTGGTAGAAGGCATTTTTGGTTCTGAGTGCACGAACCAGTGTTCTCACAAAGTTGCTGTCCGCCCGGAAGCGTTCGGCAGGATTTTCACTGATCACCATAGTGCGCGATAAAGCGGCCAGTGTGTCTTCTTTTTTCTTTAACTCTTTTTTGTCCGCCGCGCTGATTTTTTGTGCGTTGGTCGGGGCCGCGGCAAACAATAACCCGAGGAAAAACAGGAAATAAACTGGTTTCAGATGATTGAACATAACGCAAAACTAAACTTTAAGCCTTGTTGACATCATCGAACGGGAAAAGAGTAGTAAAATTTTATGATTAGTGCAAAGCTTTTGCAAAATTGTACAGGCTGTCGAAGACCAGGTCGATAGAAGCTGTTGGTTTAGCGTGTTGTGGGTGGGTGGTTTTTAAAAACACCGTGTGCATGCCTGCGTTGCGGCCAAATTCCATATCGCTGATATTATTGCCTACCATCACCGAGCGGGAGAAATCAATCTCCGGGAAATCGGTTTTCGCCGCGATCGCCATACCAGTGTTAGGTTTCCGACAGGGGCTGTCGTTATCAAGTGCAATGCAGTAATAAATCTTGTCGATCTTCCCGCCAGCCAGCGCAATGTCATTCTGCATGTTTTTGTGGATGTCATTTAAGGCTTCTTCGGTCATAAGGCCGCGCCCTACACCCCGTTGGTTGGTAGCGATAACGATCCTTCCAAACCTTTCTGTCGCTATCCTTATCGCCTCGGTTACACCTTCATAAAACACAAACTCATCGTATTTGTAAATGTAATCCTCATATTTCTCGACATTAATTACACCATCCCGGTCGAGAAAAAGTGTCCATGATTTATCAATATCCTGCAGATTCAGCATAATTCTATTGTTGTGTTCGGATGCCCCGGTTGAACTACATTTTATAATTACGAGGCATGGGTATGAAATTTACAAACCGGTTGTCCCGGACGAAGCAAAATCAGTTTGCGCCTGGTCATAATCAGCCGGAATGCCTATATCGATAAAATATTCGTTCTGCACCTGACCGAACATGTTCCTGTCTGCAACCAGCGCCTCGAGATAATCTTTTTCAAAAGAAAATTTCTTTGGAAGTTGCTCTTTCAAAAACGCTGAACGATTCAGCGCATATACACCACCGTTAATCAGACCGGAAGGGTAAAATTGTTTTTCACTGAAATTTGTAACGCGGTTTTCGTTATTGACAACCACCGCACCATACCGGTCGAAATTTTTCATCGGTTTCAGTGTAAGCGAGCAATCAGCTTTCGTTGCGGTATGAAAAGAGGCAAACTGCTGCACATCTATCTTGAAAATAGTGTCGCCGTTTAATACGAGCAGATTATCGGTGACTGCTTTATCACAGGCGAGTTTGATTGCGCCGCCTGTTCCAAGTAATTCTGTTTCGATCGAGTATTTTTTTTCTAAACCGGGATACTGCTGATCCAGGTAATCTGTGATCATTTCGCTTTTATAACCGAGGGCAAATATGAAACTATTGATTCCTTGCGCGGCGAAGTAGTCTATAACATACGACAGGAAAGGTTTGCCGGCAACGGGTGCCATACATTTCGGAACATCAGGCACATGTTCGCGCAGACGCGTTCCGAGCCCACCCGCGAGTATGATTGCTTCATTGATCATATCGGTCTTAACGATTTTCAAAATACTTTTCCTCTACCAGTTCGCAGATGATATGTCCAAGCAGGATATGACTTTCCTGAATTCTTGGAGTATTTTTAGAAGGGACGTTTAGCAGGTAATCGCTTAATTCTTTCATTTGTCCACCGCTTTCACCGGTCAGTCCCACGGTGATAATACCTTTCTCACGCGCTACCTCAAAAGCTTTGACTATGTTGGTTGAGTTACCTGAAGTAGATAAACCGAGTAAGAAATCACCTTTATTACCCAGACCTTTGATGAGACGGGCGTAGACCACATCATAACTATAATCGTTAGCAACGGCTGTTAAATAAGAAGTGTTGCAATGCAAAGCTTCGGCGGGCAATGCATCACGATCTATATAAAACCTGCCTGAAAACTCTGCGGCGAGATGTTGTGCATCCGCGGCGCTACCACCATTCCCACAAAAATAGATCCTGTTGCCTTTGCGCAGGGCAGCGACCATTTTGTCAACTATTTCCGAAACACGTGCAAGCAATTCTTCATCGCCCAGTAAGTTTGACTTTACGGATATCGATTCACTGATTATACTTTTAACCTTATGGTTCATCATACTGATACGTTTTAATAATTCTTAAAAACCGGCCACTTTAAAAATGGCACCGGTTAATTTTTGCCACGAATACTTTTCTTTCTCTATACGAAGTTGCTCAATAAAAAATTGCTCACCCAATTCGAAATATCTTACCATCGCCTGCGCAATCGCATCCGGCTCAGGTTCACAAACCAAACCCACCTTTTCGTGGGGCACCAGGGCCGGTAAACTCCCGACATTGGTAACGATCATGGGCTTTTCAAAATGATAGGCAAGGGGAGTAACACCGCTTTGTGTAGCGTTGCGATATGGCTGGATCACCACATCGGCAGCACCCAGGTAGTATTTAACCTCACTATCTGCAATGAATTGTGTTTTTAAAATCAATTGATCTGCGATGCCCAATCGTTCAATTTGTTCCAGGTAGGGAGCTTCATTTTCATAATATTCACCGGCTACCAGCAGGCGGATTTCTTTCCCTGCAGGATAGCTGTCACGCAAAACCTTCATCGCGTCAAACAATAGATCGAGCCCTTTGTATTTGCGGATAAAACCAAAGAACAATACGATCGGAGCATCGGCAGGTAACTGTAGATGTTTACGTGCGACTGCCGTCTCAACCGGTTCACCAAAATTATCATACAAAGGGTGCAGTACCTGTTTTGCTGGTTTTGATGTGGTGAAGGTTCGAAGGTCCTTCATCACCTTTTCACTCATCGTGATAAAGGCATCACAGCTTTTCAGGAAATATTTTGTGAATGGTTTGTCGCCCGGGCGTTTTTCATGTGGGATCACATTGTCGGTGATAGCAACAATACGCGAGTGTTTGTTTTTGCGTACCTGTCTCAGGATCGTCCCCAATGCCGGGCCCATAAATGGCAGCCAATAGCGTACTACTACCAGATCGGGTTTCAGGTTTTTTAGTTCGTTTCCAACGCTGAGCCAGTTGACCGGGTTCACCGAATTGATCTTTGTTTCAATATGAAGATCAGCGGGTGCTGGTTCGGATGAATATTGTGTGGTGCCCGGGAACAGGAAACCCGGGTATTGTAACGAAAACGAGTAGATGGTACAAGGATCGCCCTGATCATTAAATGCCTTTGCGAGTCGTTGATCAAAACTTGCAAGACCACCACGTAACGGGTGCGCGGGTCCTATCAAAACCACCTTCTTACCCATGATTATAAACCCGCTTTTTTCTCGATCAGGTAATTGTTCCTGGTCGAAGAATTTCTTGAAATGAGTTCGCCCAGGAAGCCGGCCATGAACAGTTGTGTGCCGATGATCATAGCCGTTAGGGAGATATAAAAAGGCGGACGGTTACTGACATATTTTGCCGGGTCGATGATTTTGCTGATGATCAGGAAAATCACAATACCGAGCCCCAGCAGGAAGCAGAAAGTACCCAGCAGTCCAAAAAAGTGCATGGGTCTTTTGCTGTATTTGCCCACAAACATAATGGAGGCAAGATCAAGAAAACCGTTTATAAAACGTTCCCATCCGAATTTGGTTACGCCATATTTTCTGCGGCGATGTTCCACCACTTTTTCGCCTATTTTTCTGAACCCTGCCCATTTGGCCAATACCGGGATATAGCGATGCATCTCACCATATACTTCGATGCTTTTGACGACTTTTCTGCGGTAAGATTTCAGTCCGCAGTTAAAATCGTGCAGTGGTATTTTTGAACTTTTGCGGGTGGCCCAGTTGAAAAACTTTGATGGGATGTTTTTGGTGAGCGTATTATCGTAGCGCACTTTTTTCCAGCCGCTTACCATATCATAACCTTCAACGATGATCATGTTTCTTAAACCGGGTATCTCGTCGGGACTATCCTGGAGATCTGCATCCATTGTAATCACAACATCTCCCAGAGCGGCTTTAAAGCCTTCGTTGAGCGCTGCGGATTTACCGTAGTTTCTTTGAAACTTTATGCCTTTTATATGGGGGTTGGCTTGTCTTAAGTTTTCTATGACGGCCCACGAATTGTCGACGCTGCCATCATCGATCAGGATAATCTCATAGCTGTACTGATGTTCATCCACGACACGTTTTATCCAGGCACATAGTTCCGGCAACGATTCTTCTTCATCCTTCAGGGGTATAACTATGGACAGATCCATCAACTTAGATTTGATTTTCGAATTCCGGTCTTTTCTTTTTTATAATCGCGGCAATGATCAGTGAGATGATAAACCATACGATCGCACCCCAGAAAAATCCGAGCATGATTTTACCAAACGAATAGTTTTCAGGGTTATCGAGATCATTTAATGCTTTATCTATGGTATCCTGTGGAGCACCAAGCTTAGTCATCATTTTTTCCATCTTCACCGCCGCATCCTGCATCAGTGCCTGGCGGAAAGGAACATCGATAACGTTCAGAAGAAGGTGATTGAAAATTGTGGTAAGTAACGATATAATCAGGAATATGAGGAACACGGTTTTAAGCGCTCCTTTAAAACTGAGGTAACCGCCCTGCAGTTTTTTCTCTTTTATGCCACCCATCACTGCGGTAACAATAGGAATCAGGTATGCGCCAAACGCAAGAATGCCGGTATAAATTTCAAGTCCACCGATGTATAACAGTAACATATAAACGATGGTAATGATACCACCGATAAGACCATAAGTTAATGCCGTGTTGGTTTTTGTTTGTTCCATGATATTTAGTTTAAGGTTGTTACCTGGTTGCCGGCTACTGTTCCTGCTATACGGCCATTCAGCTCCATGCCCATAAACGCCGAATTGGCGGATTTTGATTTAAAAAAAGCCCTGTTTACCTGGCTTTTACCTTTTGGATCAAATAAGGTAATGCAGGCCGGACGGTCTTTTTGAACAGAGGCATCTGGCAGTTGAAAAATACGTCTTGCATTTCCACTCAGTAAGTTTACTAATTTTTCGTTACTCAGTTGTGGGAAGATAGTTTTTATAACGGTAAAAGTCGTTTCAAGTCCTATCATGCCATTTTTGGCGTATTCAAACTCAAGGATCTTACTGTCGTATTCGTGGGGCAGGTGGTGTGCTGCGATACAGTCGATGGTACCATCTTCAACCGCTTTTTTAAGTGCACTTATATCATTTTTGGTGCGCAGCGGCGGGTATACCTTCAGGTTAGTATCATAGTTAACAAGGTCCTCATCGCTGAAGAACAGGTGGTATGGCGTCACCGAGCAGGTGACTTTGAGCCCGCCTTCTTTGGCGCGGCGGATATATTCGAGTGATTTTGGTGATGTTACCCCCGTAAAATGGATTTTTGAATCAGCGTAGCGTGCCAGTTTGATATCCCTGGCTACCAATAATTCTTCGGCCATCATGGGTTTGCCGGGCAGTCCGAGGCGGGTGGAAACGATGCCTTCGTGCACGAGGCCGTTGGTGCCTACTGTTTTGTCGTCAGGAATCTGGATCACCACACCGTCGAAAGCTTTTACATATTGCAGTGCTTTAAGCAGCACACCTGCTGATTGAACGGGTTGCAGTCCGTCGCTGAAAGCGATGGCGCCGCTGGTGTGCATGTCGATCATTTCTGCGAGATCAAGTCCTTCGGCATTTTTGGTGATGGCGCCGATGGGGTGGATGTTCACCGGGAGCGGTGCAGATTTATGTTTTATATATTCTACCTGCGTTTTGCTGTCGATAACTGGTTTGGTGTTGGGGATGACGAATACGTCTGTGTATCCGCCCGCCGCGGCTGCTGCTGCTCCGGATTGCAGGGATTCCCTGAATTCGTAACCGGGGTCGCCAAAATCGGAGAAAATGTCGACCCAGCCAGGTGAGGCTATAAGCCCCTGGGCTTCAATGACCTGGTCGGCTTGTTGGTCCGATGTGTTTTGTAAATCCCTGATGATCCCGTTGTCTATAAAAATATCCTTTTTGGTACCGTTGTCGGGTGATAAAGGATCGATGATTTCAGCTTGTTTTATGAGAACCTTCATGTAGAAAAAAAGTTGAGCGAAGATAATGCATAGTGAGAATATGAGGCTAAGAGTTTGTGAGTGATGGGGTTGGGTGGGGGGATGAAATAAAGATTGCTGTTCTTCTCTTACTAAAGTTTCAGCTATAACGAACTTATCTGATTCTGGACCGAACATGGATTATGTATGCCATGCCGTCATCAAAGTTATTAGATTCAGCAATTTCCCTTTGAACTTAAGCAACTGACGATTCTTTTTATACGCTGGCGAGTTATGAATAATGACATTTCGTATTGACAGCAAAAAATTAATCTTAAATCAGTCTTTTGTTGAGAAAAGCCCTTCCAGAAACTGTCTTAAGATATTTTTCAAAGTCAAAAGCTTTATATTTTACTTTGAATCCACAATAAAATGAAAGCTCTACTGGTATCCGATCCGCTCTAGCTGGAACACCGCCGTTTACATGACGGTCAAATCTCTTCTTTAAATCAGATGTGCAGCCCGTATAATGTTTGCCATCGCTGCATTTCAGGATATAAACATAATACATCCGGTAAATGTCCGCATTACAATAATATGAGACAATGTATTTCGAACAGGAATCAGTGCGAAAAAAGCGGTGCTCTTCCAGGCTTAAGAAAGCGCACTTCTACGCTAAACGAAAGCCATCACCTCTTCATGTAAAACTACAACCGCCGGAAGTCGGGCGTCGCCCGACGAAGCCCGCCGGCGATGAAACCACACTGTTAAAATGAAAAAGCCCGCCTTCGCTAAAGCTAAGGCGGGCGAAGTCGGGAAGACAAGATTCGAACTTGCGACCCCTAGCACCCCATGCTAGTACGCTACCGGGCTGCGCCACTTCCCGAACATTTGATACCAATATGTTGTGGCTAACATATTGATCCCCTTTTGAACCGGGGGCGACAAATGTACGTGAAAAAATCTTTCTACAAAAATCGTCAGTAGTTGAGACGGTGCATTAGGGGGGCTTTTTGAAGATGCTGCTTTATTCAACAGATTAATGCAGAAGTCTCAACGACCTCCCGGCCTCGGTATAGCATAAAGCATGTTCCCGGAAACAAAAAGATTATAAACTAAATCGCTAACCGAAGGAAAAATCAGCTTCCATGTTTTTCCATGGTCTGATGATTTAAATACACCATCCGGATGACCGCAATAAAAAGATCCTCCAAGCTGCACTATGGAAGCTGTACGAGGGTCCGGCCGCTAATGGATCGCTCGTTGACTTTTTGTTCCGGAATATTTCGTTCCCGACACGTATAAAAAGTCCCGCTTCGTTGGCGAAAACGCCATCAGGCTCAACATTATCAGCCTGCCAGGTTTGTGGCAAGCCATCACTGATATCCTGCCAG
>JAEZGI010000056.1 GCA_023416995.1 Bacteroidota bacterium | reverse complement strand
TTCGCTCGCCAACTACTCTTTTTTTATGGGTACTTCGAACGACAACCTCGAACAGGTACTTCAAACCAATAAAAAAAAGAATGAAGTATGTGGTGTGAAGATATTTATGGGTTCATCTACCGGAGGACTGCTGGTTGACAACTACCTGAGTCTTGAACATATCTTTCGTGACAGTGAAGTGTTAATAGCCACACATTGTGAAGATGAAAAGATCATCCGCGATAACCTGGCACGAATAAAGGCTTCAAAGTCTGAGCTGGAACCAGCCGATCATCCCCTGATCCGTGATGAAAACGCTTGTTTCGAATCTTCACTAACTGCTATCCAGTTCGCAAAAAAACACGATTCAAGATTACACATACTGCATATATCTACGGAAAAAGAACTACAGCTTTTTTCGAATATGCTGCCTTTGGATAAGAAAAGAATCACCTCTGAAGTTTGTGTACACCATTTGCATTTTACGGCAGATGATTATGCCATACTTGGTAATAAAATAAAATGCAATCCCGCGATCAAGGCACCTGTAAACCGCGCCGCTCTGTGGAACGCGCTCCTGGATGACAGGCTGGATGTGATTGCTACTGATCATGCCCCCCACACAGTTGCGGAAAAATCCGGCAATTACGAACACGCCCATGCCGGCCTGCCGCTTGTTCAACATTCTGTACTGATGATGCTGGATTATGTAGCTGCAGGCAAAATCACAATTGAAAAAGTTGTTGAAAAAATGAGTCATGCTGTTGCCACTTGTTTCCAGATTGTTGACCGGGGATTCATCCGTGAAGGTTACATGGCCGATCTTGTAATCGCAGATCTTCGAGAGCGCACCACTGTTAGTAAAGACAACGTCCTGTATAAATGTGGGTGGAGCCCACTCGAGGGTCAATCAATGGCTGCTGCAATTGAAAATACATTTGTGAACGGTATCATGGTATATGGAAAAGGTGACTTTAATGAGTCAGAGAAGGGACATCGTTTAAGATTTAACCGTGATATGTAATCCGGGCGGTTTCCATTAACTTGAACACCGGGCAATAAGCTAGCATATGGAATTAGACAATATAACCTATAATGATCTTTCACTTTTTCAAAGCGAAGAAGAGTATTCGGTGTTTCATAAGATCAATTTTACAAGAACTGTAGATGGACGCGAATGGCTGGTAAAATTTTTTAAACAGCCTTTCAATGATATCAGGAAGATTCGCGAAACGCAGGACATCATTCGAATTATATTGTCAAAGCTCGACCAATGGCCAACCGGGATCACCAATGGCACCGTGATGGTGATTGCTAAATTTTATGATAGTAACATTGATTCTATCCCACGTGGCACTCTTTTCGATGCAGCGGCTTACAAGGTTTTTCATAGCCCGGACTTCTCACTGGTACGGTTTTCTGTAACACATTTTGCAGATTTTTTCCGGGGCCTCAACGCATTGTTACAACTGCTGGAAGGAGATCAACTTCCTACGCGATTGAAAAACGATCTTGAACGTGCACGCGATCTCGTCAATAAACCCATCATCCAGGAAATGGCGAATCGCGAACCGTTACAGAAATTCACCTGGAAGGAGACGGTACACTATGGCGGCTATTTAAGGAACCAATATCGAAACAACAGCTTTGAGCTCATCAGCATTTATGGTCGGCTGGACGCATGGTTTTCTATGGCGACCGCTATGCAGGTATATAAGCTGAACTTTCCTGAATTTATAGAACAGGAGCAGCCATTGATTGATGCACGACAGCTCTTTCACATGTTAGTACCCGGAGCCGTTCCGTACGATGTACTATTAAGCAGGGACACAAACTTTTTGTTTTTGACAGGTGCTAACATGGCCGGTAAAAGTACTTTTATTAAAGCTGTGGGCACCACGGTGTTCCTGGCTCACCTCGGCATGGGCGTGCCTGCTGCGCGCATGCGTTTAACCCGCTTCGATGGCCTGTTAAGTAACATCAATGTTGTAGATAATATTGTAAAAGGCGAAAGCTACTTTTTTAATGAAGTACAGCGTATCCGTAAAACGATTCTTAAAATTAAAGACAAAGGCAAGTGGCTGGTACTGATTGATGAATTATTTAAGGGCACCAATGTGCAGGACGCAATGAAATGTTCTTCAGCAGTTATTAAAGGTCTTATCAAAATTGACCGCTCGGTATTTATTTTATCCACTCACCTGTATGAGATTGGCGAGGAACTAAAGCAGTATCCAAACATTTCAATGAAGTATTTTGAAACTGAGGTGCAGGAAGATCAATTGTCATTCAGCTACCAGTTGAAAGATGGTGTGAGCAACGACCGGCTGGGATATTTGATATTAAAAAGAGAGAAGGTCGTGGAATTGCTGGAAAGTTTGTGAGCCTGAACGTTTGTTGTAAGGACACCGCAGTTAATTCATCTGGAACAGGCAACTGTATTGATGCTGATAAAAACTCCAATGAACACAAACTTCCCGTTATTAACAGTATGATCCTGATTAAATTTTATTTTGTGTCGGTAGCGCACCGGCTTTCAGCTACTTAACTAACAAGTCCACCCAAATTTATGCGAACACTTATTACATCTGTCTTTTGCCTTGCGCTGTCGGTCACTGCGTTCACTCAAACTCCGGATGCAACGATCGATGTCAAACATTATTCGTTTTCATTAACGGTAAATGACAAAAACGATACGCTTCACAGCGTTGCTGATATCAGCTTTCGGAAACTGAGAGGCACTGCTACTGCCAGTTTTGATCTTGCATCTGTAAACAACGAAGGCAAAGGAATGCATGTGTTAGCAGTAACAGCCGACAATAAACCTCTTGAATTTAATCACAACAAGAACAAACTTCAGATTAAGCTCAATAGCACTGACACGGGAACCAAAACGGTTCGCATAAGTTACTCAGGCATTCCCGCAGATGGCCTTATCATCGCAAAAACAAAATATGGCCGTCGAAGTTTTTTTGCTGACAACTGGCCCGATCGGGCAAAAAACTGGCTGGTTTGTGTGGACCATCCTGCAGACAAGGCCGCGGTTGACTTTTTTGTTCAAGCTCCCGCTCATTACCAGGTGGTGGCTAACGGAACGCTTGTCGAAGAAAGTAATCTTGATGATAACAACAAACTAACGCACTATCGCGAAACAATTCCGCTACCAACCAAAGTCATGACCCTGGGTATCGCAAACTTTGCTGTGCAGTATATCGATAGTCTCCCTAATGTACTTCTGTCATCGTGGGTTTATCCTGAAGATCGGGTCAAAGGCTTTTATGACTTCGAAATTGCCAAGGACATTATATCCTTTTTTGAGAGAAAGATTGCTCCCTTTCCCTACAAAAAACTGGCTAACGTACAATCGAAAACAATCTTCGGAGGGCTGGAAAATGCAGGCGCTATCTTCTATTCGGAAAACATCATTAATGGACGTAGAAGCGGAGAGCCAACAATCGCCCACGAAATTGCCCATCAATGGTTCGGCGATATGGCCACAGAAGCAGACTTCTCACACTTATGGCTAAGCGAAGGTTTTGCTTCTTATCTTACTATGTATTACATCGAACAAAAATATGGGATCGATTCAGCCAAAAAATTGCTGGCGCGGGACCGTCAGCAGGTACTCGCTTTTGCTGCACAAAAACTTCGACCCATAGTAGATTCAACGGTTTCCACGTACATGGAATTGCTGAACCCCAATTCGTACCAGAAAGCAAGCTGGGTGCTTCATATGTTGCGCAAAGAATTAGGAGACCAAACGTTCTGGAAAGGTGTTCAGGAGTACTATAAAAACTTTGCAAGCAAAAATGCCATTACTGATGATCTTCGGAAAGTTATGGAGAAAGTATCAGGTAAAAATTTACAACAATTTTTTTACCAATGGTTGTTTGTCGCGGGCCAGCCTGAGTTAAAAATTGACTGGAAATACAACCCGTCAAAAAAAGCAGTTACCTTATTTATAGAACAGCAGCAGGAGACACCATTTCAGTTTGCTATAGATATCCGGCTGGTGGGTGCCTCTTCAAAAAAACACAAACTACTGGTCAGTCTAAAAAAGTTCACCATAGAAATACCGGTTCCAACGGCCCCCACAGACATTGTGATCGATGAAGATGTAGTGCTTTTATACAAACGGGTTTAACATCATTATCACCCGGCATTTTCCGACCAGCTTACATCAGGCATCCATGTAAACTCCTGCGAAGAATTCGGGTTGGTTTGCAGGTAGCTGATAACGATGCTGCTTCGCCGGTTTGAGCTGCCAGGCGGCCGCCGCGGGGATAACCAGGGCTTTCAAATAGCGGTTTTAACTATTCGTTATTCGATTGTATATTTGCGTGTTAATGCCGCTATCCGGCCCGCAATAATCAATAGCAGAAAACAATATGCTGAGAGAACAGATCACCAGGAAAGAATCAGGTTTGGTTTTCTATAGTTTAACACCTCCAAAGATCAATACTGAGATTAACAGGATTCAGTCGATCGCCGACAAGCAGGTTTCCCGTCTGAAAAACCTCAACATTGATGGCCTGTTACTCTATGATATCCAGGACGAATCTACCAGGACCGAGAAAGAACGGACCTTTGCATTCACACCGACGATAACACCTGAACATTATAGCCGAACTTACCTCAATGAACTCACCGTTCCAAAGATCATTTACAAAAGCATCGCGAATTTAAATGCTGATCAGTTTGCAGAATGGTTGACAGCTAACAATGATCTCGATTATGCAGTATTTGTGGGAGCTTCATCCCAGCAGCAGGTTCAGGCTACCAACTTCGGTCTTACGGATGCCTATGGAGTAAAACGCACCTATCGCGATTCGCTTGTGATTGGCGGCATTACGATTCCTGAACGTCACACGAAGAAAAAAGATGAACATCAGCGGATCTTCAACAAAGTTGATCAGGGCTGTTCTTTTTTTGTGTCTCAATGTGTGTATAGCATTAATGATACAAAGAACCTGCTTTCGGATTATTATTACACCACCATAGAATCTGGTCGTGATTTTGCCCCAATTATTTTTACACTGGCTCCCTGCGGTTCTTTGAAAACATTGCAATTTATGGAGTGGCTGGGTATTGAAGTGCCGAAATGGTTGTATAATGATCTGTGTCATGCAAAAGATATTCTTTCCTCATCAGTAAATACCTGTATTAACCTGGCGCACGAAATCATGGAATTTGCTTCAGCCAAAAACATACCCATTGGTTTCAATATCGAGAGTGTTTCGATCAAAAAAGAAGAAATAGAAGCGGCAAACCAGTTGTTGATTGATACTTTGAAATTGTTTGGAAAGGATACTGTAAAATTAAACAGCAACCCGGAAGTTGTGATGACCAGTGAAGTTGCTGTTTAATGAGATGCGTGGTGTTATTGATCTAAAACGCCGGCTTCAGATACCTGGAAGCTCAACAACCTGGTTGCCTTCGGCAAGACCACAGCGCACTCAAACACGCCATGTTTGATATTTTTACCGTCAATGACTATTTCGTGTTCTATGTTTACACCGACCGATGGTATTAATTGAAGCTTCACAAAGCTGTTGGAACTTGTAATAGATGGCATGATCTTCAGGGTTATCCTGTCAGACCCTTCGTTTGTGTGGCTATCACATGTACATTGTTGCCTTCAGCAGTAAGGATCGTTGAGCTGGTTTCATTAAAAGCACTAAAAGATTCTGATTTTGTGCATGCCGTTGTTAATACGGCCCATGCCAGGAAAGGGAGGAGCGTTTTCATTTCTAAAGGGTTTAGGGTAACGGATCTTTTTGTTTGTTCCGTAAAGATTACCACAAATATTTAAAAGTGCAAATCCTCGGTTATACTTATACGTTATTATGCTGCTTGTGATGGATATCCTCATAACGGTTTGAAGTCAGAAACCTGATATAAGAACAGTTTTAACACCAGCTGGCTGCCGTTATTCCATCATTAGCCAACCGGCTGCATTCATTTATTTACAGTCTTTATGATTTTCGATCGATCAAACGGGTCCATCAATGTTGGTTAAAACCTTCGGCAGCGCGGTTTATGGGGTGGAAGCTATTACCATTACTATAGAAGTGAATGTTCTTGACGGCGCAAATATTTTTGTAGTCGGGCTGGCCGACAACGCGGTTCGCGAAAGCATCCGTCGCGTTGAAAGTGCGATTAAGTCGAATGGCTATCGAATGCCAAGAACAAAACTTGTGGTTAGCCTTGCGCCTGCTGACATCAAGAAAAGCGGTTCAGCTTTCGATCTGGCGATAGCCATCGGTACTTTGGCAGCATCAGGGCAAATTGAACAACCACATGCCTTGCAGGACTATGTTATTATGGGTGAACTGAACCTTGACGGCGCCGTTAAATCAATCAGGGGAGCATTACCGATTGCAATTGCTTCAAGGACACAAGGCTTCAAAGGATTGATTCTCCCACTGGAGAATAGCCGCGAGGCAGCCATGGTGAACGGAATTAATGTGTATGGGGTTAAGCACATCAACGAGGTGATTGGATTTTTTAAGGATCATGGTTCACTAAAACCGGTGCAGGTGAATGCGCGGGAGATTTTTATGCATTCGCAGGCAGAATTTGATACTGATTTTGCGGAAGTTCGCGGGCAGGAAAATATTAAACGGGCATTAGAGATTGCTGCTGCTGGTGGTCACAATGTAATATTGATTGGTCCACCGGGCGCCGGCAAGACCATGCTGGCGAAACGGCTTCCCACAATATTGCCACCCCTTACATTGCGTGAGGCCCTGGAAACAACAAAGATCCATTCTGTAGCCGGAAAACTGCCCGACCATGCCACATTGATCTGCACACGGCCATTCCGATCTCCACATCATACAATAAGTGATGTTGCCCTGGTGGGCGGTGGTGGTGTGCCCCAGCCTGGTGAAATATCACTGGCCCATAATGGCGTGCTGTTCCTCGATGAATTACCGGAATTTAAACGGACCGTCCTGGAAGTGATGCGACAGCCGATAGAAGAACGGAGGGTTACCATCTCGCGCGCAGCCACTTCACTAGATTTTCCGGCGGGCTTCATGTTGATCGCGTCCATGAATCCTTGTCCTTGTGGTTTCTATAATCATCCCGACCGGGAATGCAGTTGCCCGCCTGGCGCCGTTCATAAATACCTAAATAAGATCTCCGGGCCGTTGCTCGACAGGATTGATTTGCACGTGGAAGTTACGCCGGTTGCTTTTGAGGAGTTGTCGCTTAATCAGCGAAATGAAACTTCGGATATCATCCGTCAGCGGGTAATTCGAGCGCGGGATCATCAGATAGCGCGGTTCGGGGATAAACCGGAAATACATAATAATGCACAAATGAGTGCGAAGATGCTGCGTGAGGTTTGTGTTTTGGATGCGCCATGCACTGCTTTAATCAGGTCCGCCATGTCGAAGTTCAACTTGTCGGCCAGGGCCTATGACCGTATTCTTAAAGTGGCAAGAACAATAGCAGATCTTGGCAGCAGCACTGTCATCAGGCCGGAACATCTTGCCGAAGCGATTCAATATCGCACGCTTGACCGGGAAGGCTGGGCTGGGTGAAACGCTTTAGCTCAGGAAACTCCGGATGGCATGTACCCATCTTCTTTGTACCAAGGGCTTAAACTCAACCGAAGGAAATAATTTACCTGTAATTGCCTTGATTGTCTGAACCGCTGTTTGACGGATAATTCGCATATCCAGCCAAAAGTTTGCATTGCGCACGTAAAATGCATCAAACTGGTACCTGTGGAATATGCTGGCGAAGTCCCTTGTTGGTCCGCGGTATCCTTTTACCTGGGCGAGGCCGGTAATTCCTGGTTTTACCATATTGCGGAGCTTGTATCCAGCGACAACTGCGGAAAACTTTGTGCAGTCGGCATGCATATGTGGCCGTGGACCTACTATACTCATATCGCCCGCTAAAACGTTTAGAAATTGAGGGAACTCATCCAGATTAGAGAGTCTGAGGAATTTACCAATACGTGTAATTCGTTTATCACCCTGTTGAGCCTGCTGAAGATGAGCCTCTTTGTTGACCACCATCGTCCTGAATTTCAGACATTTGAATGTTTTTCCACCCATTCCTACCCTTTTTTGAATAAAAAACACCGGGCCTCTTGATTCAAGACGGATCAGTACGGCAATTATAGGTATGAGCCAGCTCAAAATAAATACGGTAACAAGGAATGATGCAGCAATATCAAATACTCTTTTGGTAGCAAAAAACTGCTTTTTGGCGTCGATGAGACGTCGTGCAGAACGCCTTGATAAGCGTGCGCCGGTGACGATCCTTTGTGGTCTTTTCATCGTGGTCTGCATAAGAAACTGTCGATTCTAATTGTGATTCAATAGGTTAGGTTCTGAAATATTCTTGTTCTGCACAAGATCAACCTAGTAAAGCTGACCGCTCTTTGACATCCGGAGAGTCAAGAACGTTGCCTGCCGGATTATATTTCCCAACCTGGATTAAAACATTTGCGAAAACCATACCGGGAACTTTTTTTGACCGCCACGCATCGTTAACTCTTTGGTAAGTGTCACACCATAGAAATTTGTGGAACTGGACGTACTTAATTTGATAATGAAACGTTTATCAATTACCCGAACCATTAATTGTGATCGAAAATCGATCAAACAAGAGTTTATACATATTGAAGTCAATTAATATGTCCTATTTTTGGAACCCGAGACCTGGAAATATGAAGAATAAGTCGCGTATTATAAGCTTAGATGTCCATAATCTCTCATTTAAAAGAAGTCTAAATAAGATAACTGAATGGGGGATGGAACATCATAAGGGTTTCATATGCTTTGCTAATTCACACATGACGGTCCTTGCGCATCAACATGCTTCATTTCGTGCCGCATTGAAAAAAGCGCTATTAATTCTTCCGGACGGGAAACCCCTGGCAATCGCATGCAGTCTTCTCTATAATCAAAAACAGGAACGCATTGCGGGTATGGACTTCATGCCTGCCTTATTAGCTCAGTTGGATAATCTTGGAGGAAAAATTTTTCTATACGGCTCCACTGATCACGTACTGGAGTTGCTAAAAGAAAGAATAAATGTTCTTTATCCGGGAG
Source organism: Bacteroidota bacterium (assembly GCA_023416995.1). Classification (GTDB taxonomy): domain Bacteria; phylum Bacteroidota; class Bacteroidia; order Chitinophagales; family Chitinophagaceae; genus DATHKG01. Next base: position 298 of record JAEZGI010000056.1, on the reverse strand, counting down.
TCGAAATTGTTGGCAGCATTTCACCATCATTTTCTGGTACTACAGCAGAGGAAAACGCTATGCATATTCGCCAGATCAATGAATCAGGAGCCAATTTTGTTTTGGTTGCTCTCGGTTGCCCCAAACAGGAAATATGGATGGCAAAACATTATAAGGCTATCAACGCTATATTGTTGGGGGTAGGCGGTGCATTTCCCGTTCTTGCCGGAGTGCAGAAGCGGTCTCCGAAGTTTATGCAATCCCTCTCTTTAGAATGGTTATATAGGCTGCAACAAGAACCAAAACGGTTGTTCAAACG
>JAEZGI010000018.1 GCA_023416995.1 Bacteroidota bacterium | reverse complement strand
GTCGCTGCAAAAGGTTGATTGTGCCATAGCGGAGAAATTACCTTATCAGTTGACAGGTGGTTTTGTTACCGTATGGGAGAAAGCCTGATTTATTCACTTAACTGCATGACATGGCGACCGTCACCCTTAATCCATCTCCTCCTGCCGCTGCTCCAAAGAAGGAGTTCATCAACTATATCCACAACTTTCGTGGACTTGCGATCATATTTGTTGTTGCGGGTCACCTGTTGATGAAATGGGAAGATGGCTCTGTAGCTCATCGCACCTTTCGTGTGATCTGGGAGAACGGCACTGTATTGTTCATATTCATTGCTGGTTTCCTGTTTCAGTTTTTATCAAAGAAATTTGAATACAGTTCCTATCTGCGCAAAAAGGTGGAGTATGTATTGCTTCCCTATGTGCTTGTATCGATTCCAATTATTGCTTACCGCCTGCTGACCAATGATATACCGGGATATATCACTAATACACATCCTGATTTCCTGGACTGGTCTACCGGTTCCAGGCTGGCTTATTTTGTGTTTACCGGTGCGCACATGCAGCAACTCTGGTTTATCCCGATGATCACCCTGTATTACCTGGCTGCCCCTTTGTTTTTATACATTGATCGCAACCCGGTTCGTTATTACATTCTGATACCACTGATAGTACTGTCGTGTTTTATAAAACGCGAACCGTTCAATGATATACCAATGATGTCGTTGCACTTTTTATCAGTGTATGTTTTTGGAATGTTCATGAGCAGGTATCGTCAACGGTTTCTTGCAATCGCTGAAAAATATAAGGTGTTGATTATCGGAATTACTGTAGTTGTTCTGTCGGCTAACTTATACTTTTACCCTGATCATAACAACCAGCTTAATTTTCTGCATAAGATGTTGTTTTGTGCCGCTTTCATATATCTATTATGGAAGTTCGACCGGTTTATACCTAAGTTCCTCGCAGTTCTTGCTGAAATGAGTTTTGGTATATTCTTTCTACACTATTATACCCTGCTGGTATTAAAAGCAGTTTATGAAAAATTTGCGGGACATCCGATTCCCGGTAATTTACTGAACTGGAGTATATACCTGGTTGCCGTGCTGCTGATTACAGCAGGCATCATTAAGCTTACAAAAAAGATCTTCCCTAAAATCAGCAGACAACTTATCGGCTGTTAGTGGTACCATTACATTATGAAGGCAGATAACAGATATATTTCTTACCTGGATGGTTTTCGCGGCTATGCCATACTGCTTGTGATTATATCACATCTGCACCTGACGAAAATGAATGTTGCCTACCTGGGTGTTACCCTGTTCTTTTTTGTAAGCGGGTTCCTGATCACTAAGCTGCTAGTGTATGAATTCAACAAAAAGAATACTATCGGTTTGCGTGATTTTTATTTGCGCAGATTATACCGGCTTTATCCTGCTTTGATTTTTATGATAGGAGTTAGTATCCTCGTAATGTCGATGAACGGATATGCAATTATCTGGGCTGATATCCTCGCGGGTCTTTTCTATTTTACAAATTATTACCTGGTGTACTTTATGCCGCAGTTGCCAGATGCCAATTATCTGTTGGTATCAAGGATATTGTGGTCGCTATCTGTGGAGGAACATTTTTATCTCCTGTTTCCATTGTTGTTTGCGGGTGTTTACCGGTCGGGCAGTAAACGTATGCTAAAGATACTGACCTGGCTCCTGCTGGTGTTCCTGGCCATACGAATGGTGGAGTTTTATAGAAGTGCGGATCCTTCGCGTACTTTTCTTATCACCTATTATACAACCCACTGCCGCGCAGATTCTATTTTATTTGGCTGTGTATCTGCACTGTTGTTATATGCGCATGATACCCGGTGGTACATAAAAATATTAAGCAGCCGGTGGAGCCTTGTTGCCGGTCTTGCGCTGATTGCCTTCTCTCTCTTATATACAGCGCCGATTTTCCGGTACAGTTTCAAATACAGTTTCCAGGGGCTTGGATTTTTTCTTTTGGTTCCGGGTTATGCTTATGCCAACGTTCACGGGCTGGTCAGGAAACTGGTAGACAACCCGGTTTCAGTTTTTATCGGTAAACTGAGTTATTCTTTGTACCTGTTCCATTGGGTTGCCCTGAAAATCGGGAACCTTTATTGGGTGGAAGGCTCTGGTACCTGGTACGGGGCAGTCGTGGTGATTACCATTATCTTATCGCTTGTTTCTTACTATTTTATCGAAATGCCGTTCGTTGCAATGCGGCGGAAATATGGGTCAAATGCCCATAAACAGGGCATTATATTAAAATAAATCTGTCTGGAAATTTGCAAATGTTTTTTAAAGTGACTAGCTTGTGGCGTAATTCTGGCCTCTGGTCTCTGATCGCAATTATCCTTCGAATTTCCCTCGTAATTCCTCTGTCCTGGTGACATCTGAAAATCCTTTTAAAATTCCTTCCTACGTTTAACCTCCCAATAAACAACTTTAAAAAGATTTTCATTTACCCCTAAGCCAAAGACAACATGTTTAACTTTACCCGAGTAATCATCAAATCCCTGTTTGTGTGCATTCTTGTGCTGACAGGTAACCTGATTTACAGTCAGGCTGGTGTTTTGAACCCAGCCGATCCGATTGTAAAGTACAACCCGGCGGCCCCCCCGGCTACTCCCGCTTATGGCCAGCTTGCCAAATGGGTTAAAACGGATCGCGTTGGTTTTAACACCACAACTTTCAAAGCGTATTATTACAAGGGAATGGCTTTCCGCCTGAAGTTCCCGAAAAGCTATCAGCATGGTGTGGCTGATGGCAAAACTTATCCCATTTATGTCTTCTTCCACGGAATAGGCGAAAAGGGAACAGTTTACGATAACGAATATCAACTCTACCATGGTGGTGAGCTTCACTCTAATGCAGTGGAGAACGGTACGTTTGATGGTTTCCTTTTATATCCTCAGACTTCGGCTTCATCCGGGTTTTTCGGAACAGCTCAGTATGGTTTTATTAAAGAAATCATTGAGAATTATATCGTTCCCCAGGTGAAGGGTGATATCAACCGGGTGATTATTGAAGGTCTGTCAGGCGGTGGTACATCTACCTGGCAGTTTACCGGCGCTTATCCCTCGCTTGTAGCCGCAGCCAATCCGATCAGTGCTGCGTCTCTTTCATTCCGTGACTGGGTGAATGCATTGAAATGGACCCCAATCTGGCAGTTCCAGGGTGAATTGGATACCAATCCACATCCAAATACAACCATCCAGGTTATTAATGCATATAATAATGCTGGTGGTAATATCAGGTATAATGTTTACAAAGGCGTAGGCCACGGGGCGTGGGGTGATGCCTGGAGAGAACCTGATTACTTCCCGGCTTTAAACCGGGCGCACAAAGCGAATCCATGGCCGTTGACCGGTCGAACAGAGTTTTGTCCCGGTGATCCGATCAACGTGACGATTGGAATTTCCGCCGGTTTCAGCGGTTATGAGTGGCGCAGGAACGGTGTGGTTATAGCGGGTGCAACCGGTAACCAGATCACTGCAACGTCAGTTGGTACTTATGATGTTCGTATCAGACGTGGAACTACCTGGAGCGTATGGTCACCCATTCCTGTTGTGATCAAACTGAAAGCAGCAACCGTTCCACCAGCTATTACAGTGGTGGGTACAATGAGTAAAGTGTTGCCATCAGTAGATACCGTGAGCGGTGTTGATCTTATGGTTCCTGCAGGATATGCTTCTTATGTATGGCAAAAAGAAGGCAGTACAACTACACTGGGCACTTCAAATACTTTCAGAGCTACAACTCCTGGTAATTACCGGGTTCGTGTTACTGAACAATATGGTTGCTCAAGTGAATTTTCTGCTCCATTCACTGTTATAAATGCTAACGGACCAAACAAACCAGAACCAGCAACCAATCTTTCCGTTGCAACATTGTCAAAGACATCGCTGCAGTTGAACTGGTCCGATAATGCCGGTGCATCTTTCAATGAAACCAGCTACGAAATTTACCAGGGTACTCAACCTGGCGGACCTTATAAAATGGTTGCTTATGCACCGCAGAATGCTACCAGCTATACATTAAATGGTCTGAACTCCAACAGTACTTATTATTATGTACTGCGTGCAATAAATAATACCGCTGCTTCTGCGAAATCAAATGAAGCCAGCGGTCTTACTGATAAAGATTCTCAGGCACCAACCGCACCGGGCAATCTTGTAGTAACAAATGTTACCAAGAATTCTGTGAGTTTGTCGTGGAGTCCGTCTACCGATGATGTTGGTGTAACCAAATACGAGATCTATGTAAATGGTGTATTGAATTACAACACAACTGAAACATCGTTTACGGTAAGCAATCTTACCTACAAACAACCTTATTCATTCAGGATCCAGGCGAGAGACTTTGCCGGTAACAAATCGCTGTTCAGCAACCAGGTTGCAGCACAACCGCTTACAAAGGGTCTTGAATACAAACATTATACATTCACAGGAACCTGGAACGCTTTCCCTAATCTGAATACACTGTCGCCGGTAGCAACAGGTACAACGCCAAATGTGTCAATTGCTCCGAGAGTGCAGAACGACAACTTTGCGTTCCTTTGGGAAGGTTTTATTAAAATCCCGGTTTCAGGTACTTACTATTTCAGAACAAATTCTGATGATGGTAGTATGTTGTATCTCGGGGCATTGAATGGTACAACTTCTCCTTACACCTTCTCCGGACCTGCTACTGTTGATAATAATGGTCTTCACGGAGGTCAGGATCGTACCAGTGCGCCACTAACGCTCACTGCAGGTATTTATCCTATCGCGATCAGCTTCTACGAGCAGGGTGGTGGAGAAAGCATGCGTGTAACCTGGAGAACACCTCAGACAGGTACCAGCTATGTTGATATCCCGGACAGCGTATTCAATGAGCAGGGTGCAATTGCTGCCCTGATACCTGCTGCGCCGTCTAATATCAGCGTTACTCCATTGTCTTATAAATCGATCCGTGTAAACTGGACCGATAACAGTAATAATGAAACAGGCTTCGAGGTTTGGCGCTCTGAATCCAACCTGTCTGGTTTCACAGTAGTAGGAACTGCGGCAGCCAACGCAACCAGCTTTACAGACACCGGTCTCGTTGCAAATAAGAAATATTATTACAAAGTGAAGGCTGTGAACGAGTATGGTCAGTCAGACTTCGTAAAACCTGCATTGAATGTAGATTACGCATACTACCAGATAAATGGTATGTCTGTTCTTCCAAACTTTGCCGCCTACACGCCAACATCTACGGGTAAACAGGCAGCGTTTACACTGGGTGCACAAACACGTGCGGATAACTTCGCATTGAAACTCAGCAGTTATATCACTGTACCAACAACCGGCGTTTATACTTTCTACACCAGTTCTGATGACGGAAGTAAATTGTATATCGGTTCTATGAACGAGTCTGACCTTGTTGTTAACAACGACGGTCTGCATGGCACGGCAGAGAAATCCGGTACACGTACGCTGAATGCCGGTCAGCTTTATCCAATTTATGTTACCTTCTTTGAACAAGGTGGTGGCGAGGTGCTGGAAGCACGGTATGCAGGTCCCGGAATTCCTAAACAATTGATTCCGGCCTCGGTTCTTGGCGATGCTTCTGTTAGTGCAACCACTTTGGCGCAACCTGCGGCTCCTGCAGCTCCAACAGGTCTTGTTGCTACCGGTATTTCAACTTCAGAGGTTGAGGTAACCTGGAACGATGTTGCAACCAATGAAACCGGCTATGAACTTCATCGTTCACTGACTTCCGGTGGAACTTATACACTGGTGGCCAGCCTGCCTGCAAATGCTAACACATATACAGACACGGCACTCACTGCTAACTCTATATATTATTACCAGGTTCGTGCGAAAGGTGAAGTAGCATTCTCTGCATACAGCAATAAGGATAGTGCGCTTACCAAAAATACACCGCCGGTTATTACGGCGATTGCCAACCAGTTTATGCGCTATGACGGACAGTTACAACTTGCTGTCAATGCTACAGATGCTGATGGTGGTACGCTTACTGTCACAACTTCTAACCTGCCGTCGTTTGGCGCTTACGCTTCAACAGGTAACGGCCAGGGGTTACTGACCTTTGCACCAAATGCCTCTTCACAGGGTACATACACTAATATTAAGGTGCGTGTTACTGATCAGAATGGCGGTGCTGACAGCACAGTGTTCACCCTTGTTGTTAATGACAACCATAAACCGGTTATTCAGCCTGTGAGCAACATCGCAGTCAGTGAAAAGCAAACTGCTCTGGTAACCATCGTTGCCACAGATCAGAATGCAACTGCGTTGACCTGGTCGTTCACCGGCTTACCTGCTTTTGCTTCAACCTTATTCAACGGTGACTCTGCGAAGATCACTCTGGCTCCGGGCTATACTGATAACGGAAGTTATACAGTGGTTGCAAAAGTAGATGATGGAACACTGGGTGTTGATAGTGTAACGTTCACAATCAATGTTTCGGATGTAAATCCAAACAAGACCATATATGTAAACTTCACCGGTGGAACCCACAAAGCTGCTGCTCCATGGAACAATACCAATAAGACCCCTGCGGTGAACGATAATTTTGCAGCGCTGAAGGATGCAGAAGGTGTAACAACACCAATCGGTATTCAACTGGTGAATGCATGGTCAGGCATCAACGACCAGGGAGGTAACACCGGAAATAACGGTGGTGTGTACCCTGATGCGGTGCTGAGGTCATCATACTATACCAGCCTGGTTTCAACCTTACGGGTGTATGGTCTGGAACAGGGTATGAAATACAAATTCACCTTCCTTGGAAGCCGTGCAAATCCTGCTGCAGGTGTTGGTGTTACATCCAGCTATACCATCGGTTCTCAGAATGTGACCCTGGATGCTGCCAACAATGTCAATAATACCGTGAGCATCAGCGATGTTACCGCACAGGCTGATGGAACAGTTAATATCACCGTTCAGAAAGCTGCAGGTTCTACCTTCGGATACCTGAACTCACTGGTAATCGAAGCCATCTATGGCGACAATGAGGCCCCTGCAACGCCAAGAAACGTAACAGGTTCACTCAATGCCGGTAAAGTACAAATAAGCTGGACCGATGCTGCCTTTAATGAAACTTCTTATGAGGTGTTCAGGGCTACCAACAGGTCTGGTCCATACCAACAGGTGTTCACTGGTGCTGCAAACTCAACATCGTTCGCTGACAGCCTGATCTCAGGTAATAAATCTTACTACTACGCAGTAAGAACAGTTAATGGAATTGGTGCTTCTGCGTTCAGCGATACAGTTGTGGTAACAACACCAAATGTAGCTCCATTGATTTCCGGTGTGGCCGATGTGGTAATGAAAACCGGAGAAACTGTTACCGTAAACGTTACCGCAACCGACGATCCGGGTGATGCAATTACCCTGATGGTTAACGGTCTGCCATCGTTTGCAAGTTTCACAGACAACGGTAATGGTACCGGTGTGATAACAATCACTCCAGGTAATACCAAAGGAGTATTCAATAACATCTATGTTATTGCTTCTGACAACAGTGGCGCAAGCAGTAATAAGGTAATCAGCATTACTGTGGCAGATGCTACCATTACCCGCACGCTGGTTAACTTCAACCAAACATTCCCTGTAGGTGCACCATGGAACAGCTTCAATTCTGCTCCAAACGCTGGTGTGTCGAAAAATAACCTGCTGGATGAAACTGGTGTTGCAACAGGAATTAATGTGACCCTGGTCGACAAGTGGACCGCGATGAATACACTCGGCGTGGTTACCGGAAACAATTCAGGTGTTTATCCTGATGACGTTATGCGCACGTTCTATTATGAGAACTCAGCAACTGCAAAACGTGTGAAACTGAGTGGTCTTTCTGCGAATAAAAAGTACAATCTTGTATTCTTTGCAAGCCGCGCAGGTGGCACCGGCAGCCTGGCTACCAGGTACACTGTAGGAAGCCAGAGCGTTGAACTTGATGCAAATAATAACGGAGCCAATACAGTAAGAATCAATGGTCTTTCTGCTGACGGTAACGGAGAAATCCTGATCAGTATGGTAAGAGTGGGTGCATCACCAAATGCATACATCGGTGCGATGGAAATTGAATCTTATGAAACTGACGGTACGCCACTGGCACCTGGTGCTCTGAAAGCGGCTGGTATCTCAAGAGACAAGATCAGCCTCAACTGGACCAGCTCTGATGCTTCAGTAAATGGTTACGAAGTATGGAGATCATCAACAGCAAACGGAACTTATGTGAAGATTGCAGATATTGCAGGTAATGTGACCAGCTATACGCACACTGGCCTGGCTACACCAACCGTTAATTACTACAAGGTAAGATCAGTGAAAGATGGTGTGTTCTCTCCATACAGCAATTACGCCGGAGCAAGCACAGTGACCTATGTTGTTAATCTTAACTTCAATGACGGTACAGCAGCAACCGGTCCTGCACAGGGTAATAACTGGAACAATACGAACGCACTGATCTCTGCCGGATTCACTTTGCCAGACATGATCAATGATCTTGGTCAGCAGACCGGAATTGACATGACCATGGTGAGAAACTTCAGCGGATACAATTCACTGGGTGCAACAACTGGTAACAACAGTGGTGTAGTTCCTGATAATGTAATGAAGACGTTCTTCTATCTGAACTTTGCAGATACCGCTTCATTCAAGATAACCGGCCTGAACCTGGCACATGTTTACAACTTCGTATTCTTCGGAAGTCGTGTGAATCCAAGTGTGGGTGTGGTTACAGCTTATAAGATCGAAAACCAGATAGTGACGCTGAATGCTGCCAACAATACCATGAACACTGTTCAGATCAACAATATCAAACCTGATGAAAATGGTGAAGTTGCAATTACACTTTACGGAACTGTGCAGGGTGGGTTTGGTTACATCAACAGTTTAACGATCCATGGTATGCCGGCGATCGCAGCTGATCCACAGCTTGAGCCAACAACAACTCTGTCAATTGCTCCTGCTGCTCTTGTACCTCAGGTAATGGCGCCTTCAGTTATCAGTGAAACTGCGCTTGCAAGAGTTGAAGTAGAGCAACCAGTTAATGTGGTTGGAACACCGGTAGCCTTCCCGAATCCGTTTGTAGATGATGTGGCAGTGAAATTGTCGCTCAGCAAAGCAGTAGCTAAGTTGTCGATAGTGGTGAATGACATCAACGGTCGTGTAGTGTTCCGCAAAGATTTCGCAAATCTTCCTGCCGGTAACTGGCAACAAAAACTTGGAATGAACGGTTCCTCATTAAACAAGGGAATGTATATCATCCAGGTACTGGTACCAGGTGAGAAGGTTCAGACAATCAAGTTGCTGAAGAGATAACACATATTAATTTTAACAAAAGGGACTGGATTTTTCCGGTCCCTTTTTCGTTACGAAACTTTGAATTCCTCAGGATTTATGGTACTTTTATACGTTAATACCCTGTAGAAAAATCATTTGTGCGCCCTGACCTCGAACACTGTCTCCCCGCCATCCAGGTGATGGGAAGTTTCACTGCATAACCACACTAGTGATCAGAACGTTTGATAAGCAACAGGGTGACTCAGATGCTTATTTTACAGAGATCCATAATCACAAAGACCAGCTTGCTACCGAACAAACCACTTAAAATCTTACAAAAAGAAAGAAATGGAGCTAACCTATATTTATAGGGCCTTGATGCGCCGGAAATGGATTATTCTTATCTGCACGGTCGTTGCAGTAGGTGTGGCTTTCCTGCTTGTGATGAATTCAAAAAGACAATACCGCTCATCAGCGCAGTTGTCAACCGGTTTTACGGTCAGCGATGAAATCAGACTTTCAAACGAAAGTTTCAGTCTCCCCCAGATAGAATTGAAGTTCAACAACGCTGTCGAAAATATCACCTCGTCAAAGGTTATCTCTCTTGTTTCGTATAACCTGATGTTGCATGACCTGAAAAGTGAACAACCTTTCACGCGTTTAACCGACGATCAGAAAAAGAAACCGGAGTATACCGCTGTAAAACCTGAGCGGGTGATTCAGTTGCTGCAAACCAGCCTGGATTCAGGGCGTGTTATCACACCGTCAACAAACGAAGGTAAAGCGGTGATGGATTTCCTTGAGTTGTATGAATACGATGTGTATTCCCTCAACCAGAAATTACAGGTAGGCAGATATCAGAGAACTGATTATATCAACATCGTGTTCCGCTCGCATAACCCCAATCTTTCGGCTTTTGTGGTTAACACGGTTTGCAACGAGTTCAAACGGTTTTATGGCATCAACAAACGTGAACGTGCAGGTGGATCAATCACTAATCTTGACTCCGTGTTGCGGGCAAGAAAGGCTATCCTTGATCAAAAGATAAGCGAGAAAAATTCGTTCATGTCCGATCAGGGCGTTGTAGATGTAAGTATCGAGGGATCAAGTACACTTTCCCAGATAAGCGGATATGAAAGCGAATTGATTAATACCCGTTCACTCGAGCAGGACCTGGTATATCGGCTGAACCAGATCAACACGCAACTGCGCCGTGGTGGTTCAACAGGAGGTGATGATGCAGCGCCGGTAACGGGCAGCAACAGCGGGTACCTGGCGCTAAGAAAACGATACAATGATCTGAATGCGGAGTATATCCGGAAGGGCAGCAACGACTCCGAACTCAAACAAAGAATGGATGACGTGCTGGCTGAAATAAATAAGATCGACATTTCAGAAACGAGACCCGGCCGCGCAAACAACAACAAACAGGATGATGGTTCCGAAGACCTACAGAATAAGAAAACGGATATAGAAGCACAGCTCCAGGCAGCCAGGCAAAAAATTCGTGCAATCCAGTCAAAACTGGGTCAGTTGCGCGGTGGGCTCACAGGAATGGCTTCCAAGGGTGCGAATATTGAACAGTTGAATAAGGAAATTGAAATCGCTTCCAGTGAATATTCTGCGGCTAAAGAACAGCTAACGCTTGCTCAAAGTATGGAAGCTGTACCTGGTACATTTAAACAAACGATCATCGGCGAACCCGCATTGCGCCCTGAGCCTTCAAAACGTCTTGCGATTATGGGGCTCGCCGGTGCATCAGGTTTTGTTCTTTCCTGTCTCGTGATCATATTTATGGAGTTTTTTGACAATTCCATCAAAACGCCCACCCAGTTTCAACGGTTGACGCAGTTACCATTATTGGGAGTGATAAATAAAGTGAAACTGGATGATGCGAACATTGCCAGCCGTGTTGCACATGTTGGCGACAACGAAAAGGACCGGGATGACCTCTTCAGGGAATTGCTCAGGAAACTGCGATATGAGATAGCGAGCAGTAAGAAGAAAATCATTCTATTCACAAGTACAGAATCGAACCAGGGTAAAACAACGCTGATCCAGGCACTGGCTTATAGTATGAGCTGGGGCAAAAAACGCGTGTTGATCATTGATACCAACTTCTGCAACAATGACCTCACAGTTGCCAACAAAGCAACACCTGTACTTGAATCGTTTGAACTCAATGGAAAACCATTTGATGTGAGTGATATGGATCAATTGGTAACACCATCTTCTGTGAGTGGGGTTGACATTATCGGTTGTGAAGGCGGGGACTATACACCATCTGAAATTCTCCCTAAAAATCACTTGCTTAATTACCTTGATCAGTTAAAGGATGTATATGATTATATTTTCCTGGAAGGTGCTCCATTGAACGGTTTTACGGATGCAAAAGAACTGGCCAATTATTCAGAAGGTATTATAGTAGTATTCTCAGCGGAAACCAGTATATCGGCTGCCGATAAAGAGTCATTAACATTCTTCGAACAACATAAAAATAAATTCATAGGTGCTATCCTAAACAAGGTAGACAATAACAACCTGGACATGTAAGTACAGGTGTAATTGATTGATATGTTTAAAGAATCGAGTATGACTATTCCGCGGAGCCTTGCCTCTGCAGAACGTTACTCCTGGGTGGATTATGCCAGGGGTATTGCTATCCTCCTTGTTGTTTACAGGCATGTAGTGGTGGGTTTGATGCGGGCCGACGTGGCTTTATCGCCCGGTGCATTTGATCTGCAGGAAGTTTTTTATAATTTCAGGATGCCACTGTTTTTTGTATTATCTGGTGTGTTCGTTGCGAAGAGTCAACAATCTAAATCTTTTGCACGTATACTGCGCGACCGGTCTTCCACAATTTTATATCCCTATCTTTTGTGGGGAGCGATACTCATTACCCTTCAGATTGTTTTTTCACGATTCGCCAATTCAGAACGAAGTTTTACCGACTACCAGTACCTGCTCACACAGCCACGAAAGATTGATCACCTTTGGTATTTGCTGGCATTGTTCAATACGAGCCTTTTGTATCTGTTGCTGGACCAGGTCATAAAAAAGAAGGCTGTTCATCTTGTGATCGGTGCGGCGCTTCATGCGATCACACTGAGTCCGCAGCTTGAACATATCAGTCTTGTTTCTGATCTCTGCTACTTCTATTTATATTTTGTTTGTGGCGTTACATTTTCACGCGCATTATTAAATAAGAATCTTCAGACTGAGATTTTCAGTCCAAAAATTTCGGTTCCGCTGTTGCTTTGTTTTATTGCAGGGCAATGGTTCTGGTACACCAGGCAGGACGAAGACACTACCTATCTACCGTTGTTTTTTCTGATTACCCTCGTCGGGTGCCTCATCGTGTACATGCTTGCAGTTTATCTTTCCCGCTTCAGTTCTACGAGGTGGCTTTCATATCTCGGCGAGCATTCTTTATACATATACATCTTACACGTGCCGATTGCCGCAATGGTGAGGGCATTATTGCTACGCGCGGGTTTTGAAATTCCTGGTGCACTGATGATTGCGGTTTGCCTGGTTTGCGGACTCGGTCTGCCGGTGATCATTTACCAGGTATTGAAAGATTACGGCTTCAAAAAGATGTTTTCGTTAAAATAGCAAGCAAGTTCATGAGCGTTGGAAAAAAATATCATTATTGGATCAGTTCCGGCCAGTATACTGGTATACAAAAACTGGTGACTTTGCTTGCCGGCATCATTTCGTTTATGATGCTTGCAAGAATACTCGGGCCTTCCGGGTTTGGCGTATGGGGACTGTTTCTCACTATATCTGCCATTATAGAAACCGCCCGGACAGCTTTGGTAAAAAATGCTTTCATACGATTCAGCGGTCAGTTAGAAGAACGAGAAAGTGATGCGGGATTACAGGGAGGTGCTTTTCTGCTGAGTCTTGTCATCAGCCTGTGCTGGGCCGTGGTTCTGGTATCGGCTGCAGCAGTGATCAGTCATTTGTTGAATGCACCAGAACTCAAATCAATGTTGCTATGGTATGCAGGTACCATACTGATCAGCGTTTTCTTTACACATTTTGAGATCCTGATGAATGCGAAAATGAACTTCAAGGCACTGTGCTGGATGTTCTGTGTTCGCCAGGGCACCTTGTTATTATTGATCTTTGTATTTTTTACCACAGGCACAACCATAACAACAAGAGCGCTTTCAATAATATATCTCGTTTCTGTGATAGCAGGCTCTGTTGCCGGGTTTGCATTTGCACGTTCAGTGATACAGTTTCATTGGGCCGAAGGCAAAAGGCGATTACCGGAGTTACTTGGTTATGGTAAATATGTTTTTGGGAACAACATGTCATCCTTGTTATTCAGGAGCACAGACAGCTTTTTAACCTCAAACGTATTCGGGCCGGCAATCGCTGCATTTTATAACGCCAGTCTGCGTATCAGTAACCTGGTGGATATGCCATCGCAGGTGCTTGGAGACGTTTTGTTTCCTAAGGCTGCGAAGATTTCAAAGGGTGATCATGCTGCAGTACGAAACAGTTATGAAAAAACTGTAGGAGCCACCTTGATCTTTTCTATTCCGGCTTTACTTGTATTGCTGCTTTTTCCCGGACCCATACTTACTATAATAGCCGGGCCGGAATTTATAGAAGCAACACCGATTTTAAGAATCACCGCTTTTTTTGGATTTACACTTCCCTTTATTAAACAGTTTGGAACCATCATGGATGCTACCGGCTTACCGGATGTAAATTTTAAAGTGATGTTTTTTGCTTTTTGTCTGAATGTAATAACCAACCTGGCGGGCATCTATTACTTTGGATTTTTAGGTGCTGCCCTCGGAACGGCGCTTACCTATTTTATTTTGTTGATAGTGACGCAGCAGATCTTGTATAGTCGTTATGGTATTCGGTGGACCGCCGTTTTCCGGAATACCTGGAATCTTTACCGGGAGCTGGCCGGTTCTGCAAAACTGCTCTGGAAATGAAACAAAAAGATATTATAGTAGTTGGTCTTCAGCCTTGGGATATTGCGATCGGCAGTAACTGTAAGAATATTGCAGTTGAGTTCGCAAAAAACAATCGCGTTTTATATGTAAACAGGGCGCTGGACAGGATCACCTACCTGAAACCAAAAAAAGATGCCCTTGCTACTACCCGGTTGAACAGTCTTAAAGGTCGCCAGCCCGATATCAATCTTATCCAGGAAAACTTATGGACGCTGGATCCGCGGGTTATTCTTGAGTCGATTAACTGGATCAGGTCGCCCCGGGTGTTCGATTGGCTGAACTATCTGAATAACAAACGGCTGGCGAATGCTATCAGGGATGCGGCAAAGAGGCTGGGATTTAAAAACCCGGTTATCTTCATCGATAATGATTTTATAAGATACCAGTATCTCGGAGAGATGTTGAAAGGCAGGGAAGGAGTTATCTATTATATACGGGATTATTTGCTGGCGCATCCTTATTTCAAGCGACATGGTGAAAGATTGGAACCACAGATCATGCGGAAATCCACTCTGGTAGTTGCGAACTCTTCATACCTTGCTGATTATGCGGGCACACATAACCAACATGCCGCTGATATCGGGCAGGGATGCGAGTTGGATACTTTTCTCATCGCACAATCTGAGGTGCCCGAATCACTTGCGAAGGTTAAAGGCATAATTGTAGGTTATACAGGTGCATTAGTGTCTTACCGGCTGGATCAGGATCTTCTCTATGCACTTGCCACGCGTAACCCCGATTGGACCATTGCCCTTGTGGGTCCGGAAGATGAGGCATTTAAAAACGGGCGGTTGCACGGTTTACCCAATGTTTTATTTACAGGATCACGGCCGGCGGCAGAATTGCCGGCTTATATCAACCGGTTTGATGTTTGCATTAATCCGCAGCTTCTCACAGAAATCACTGTCGGTAATTACCCCCGTAAAATTGATGAGTATCTTGCTATGGGAAAGGCAGTGGTTGCTACGAATACGCCGGCAATGAGGATGTTTAATGAATACGTGTACCTGGCTGAAGATGTTGCATCGTACGAGGAGTGCATAAAACTTGCGATTGCACAAAACGGGCCCGGGCTTGCCGCGCGCCGTCGTGCTTTCGCCCTGCAACATACATGGCCAAACAGTGTAAAAGCTTTATACAGCGCATATGAAAAAGTTGCCAAAAATTGAAGATAAGCCGCTTAACCGGCCGAGCATACTGGAACTGATCGTAACGGGTTTTGTGGCAGTGGTAATCATTTTTATTGGTCTTAAAATCGTCTTTTTTTAAATTGAGAAACGCCACAGTTAGTTCGCCATGGAAAAATCTTATTTTGGTAATCCTGCCTTTGATTACCATCATGATCGCGTATGCCATAGCTAAAACCGGCACAAAAACCGGCGTCTTTTTTATTGCTTCGATGATTGCCGCATCTCTTACGATAGTGGCATTGTTCTTTCCAACTTTCGGATTTTATTACACCATTATATCGACCTTCTTTTTATTTGATATTAAGAGGATGGTTGACATTGATATCCCGCTGGGTACTTTTATCGATCTGCTTATCATCATCACATTTGTCGGTATCATCATCAAAAAAATTATCAGGAAAGAATCGTTCTGGAAACATTGTGATCACCTGATAGTTTACGCATATGGAATAAGCTTTCTTTATTCAAGCATTGAAATCTTCAATCCCAATGCAGCCTCGAGGGAATTGGTGCTGGTTATCTTCAGGCGCTTTCTTACGTTGCAGCTTTTCCTTTATTGTAGTATTCAATTGTTCTCAGACCTGGAGTCGATCAAAAGGTTTTTCAAGATATTTTTCTTTATGTGCGTGTTAGCCGGAATGTATGGTTGTTACCAGGAGTGGTTCGGCTATCCCAAATATGAACTGGATTATATATTCTCGAGTCCTTTGCTGATGGGACTTTATTCACTGGATAACGGCAATTACAGAAAGTTCTCTTCATTATCCGATCCTACATCGTTCGGTATTCTTATGGCAGCGATGGCGCTGATAGCGATGATATTATTAAGGACAGTCAAAAAGAACCTGCGAATGATCCTGGCTGGTATAGGGATTCTTTTTTTACTATTAAGTATGGGTTATTCCGGTACCCGGACCGCCTACGCAATCTTCGTGGCGGGTTTGGTGTTGTATATTATGATGACCATCACCAACCGAAACACATTGATTTTTGCTACTATAGCATTTATAGGTTTCGTTGTTATCATCTTTGGTCCCATTCATGGTAATGCTACCATCAACAGAATACGAACAACTTTTGAATTTTCAGACGATGCATCATACCAGGTGCGGGATGACAATCGCGCCGCGGTTCAGCCTTACCTGCGTTCTCATCCAATTGGCGGAGGTATTGGTAGTACGGGTGTATTGAACATGGAACAAAATGCTAATCATCCGCTGGCCGGTTTCCCGACGGACAGTGGTTTTCTGCGTGCAGGGCTTGAACTGGGATGGATCGGTCTGATCATACAATGTATATTGTACTTTATTGTGGTACAGCAGGGGATACGGGCATATTATGCAACACGGGATCCTTTCAAGCGCGCCATTTTGCTTGCATGTACGGTAAGTTTATTTAGTTATATAGTTGCACACTATGCACAAATAGCCATCGGGCCAATGCCCGGCTCGTTCCTGTTTTATGGTCTTATCGGTGTTATTGTGCGAGCCAGCCAGATGAAAGACGAAAACCTCATTGAAACAAACAACATTTAAAATCAAACTAACATGTTAAGACAATTATTTTCGCTGATGCTGATGATGGTGGCTGTTAACCAGGCAATCAGCCAGGTAGCCACAGATACTGCTGCCCGGCCGGGTGCTGATTTTATAGCAGAACGGCTGGTTGATCTTGCTATGAAAAACCCCCAGATCTCAAGTTCTGATAACCTGGCAGAGCAATTTAAATACAGTTACCGTCGTACGCGTTCGCAGTGGTTAGATAACATCGTACTTACAGGTAACCTTAATGAATTTTCAATTAATCAAAGTGGTGCTGCGGCAGATCCATTGAAGCAAAGCACGCAGTATCCACGCTATAACGTTGGGGTGCGTCTCCCGGTTGGTATGTTCATCAACAATGGCAAAGAGGCGAAATCGATGATGCACAAATACAAATCAACGCAGGATGATGCGCAGGCATTACGCCAGGCCATCAGGAGACAGGTACTTACTGTTTATGAAGATTATAAAATGAACACAGAGCTTACTGCCTTACAACACGAGGTTTTGCAGGATGCTAAATTCCTGTTCGCAAAAACGGAGGAAAAGTTTCAGAAGGGTGAGATAACACTCGACGTTTATACGACTGCAAACCGTTTATACAATAGTGAAAAAGTAAAAGCGGTTGCGCTTGAGCATGATTTAAATGTATCGATAGCACAACTTGAAGAACTGATTGGTATGAACCTGGCAGTTGCGTTAAAAAATATTACATCGCCCGCACAACCAACGGTGCTTCCGAAATAATTATCCTAAGTACATCATAGTTAAGGCCGGGAAATCATTTGTAGCAGCACTATCTTAAAAGGTCATCGATATAGATCAGTTTGCTGTGTTCAGTTTTCATAAATGATTTCCTGGCCTTCTTAAGTTTAAGAAGGGCCATCATTTGTCTAAGCACAAAAAGGGGCAACATGAAAAGTGTACGCAGGTAGGCGGGGTTTCCGCCTTTCACAGCAACTATCAAAACGAAGCTCAGCACGAAGGTGAAGAGGATAGCAACCCAGATCCAGAAATGCGTAATGTTTATGAAGATACTTATGATCGTGAACATGAAGGCCGCGCCGAGCACCATAAATAAAGGTGGACGAAGAATATTAAAACCAAAATAGAGCAGGTTGAAGTTGAACCTTTTCAGACCGGTGAAAAAAACCTGCCAGCTTTCGCCAAAATATTTGAAATAGGAACTGATCCATCTTGTGCGTTGATTTTGCAGGGACTGGCCCGAGCTTATTTTCTCATCATATAAAATTGCATCCGGTGCAAACGCGATCTGATCCACGCGTTGTACAAGATGTGACTGCAGTTTCTTGTCAAACCCACCCAAGAAGTCCTGGTATTTAACTTCCTGGTATAAATCCAGGTCAACGGCCACACCTGATCCCCAGATTGCAGATGAAATACCAAGGCGCATCCGGCCTTCTCTTTCTACAAAGAAATTAAAGATGTCACCAACAGCATCCATTCTTGCAAATGATGAATCGGTATTTTTCGGTTTGAAATTTGTTTGGACCACCTTGTAGCCTTTCTTAAAATGTTGGTTGATCACTTCGAGAAACGAAGGATGTATAAGGTTGTCAGCATCAAAAATGATGACTGCGTCGTGTTTTCTTTCAAGGTTATCAATAGCGTAATGGATGGATTTGATTTTTGCATTTAAAGCCGGCTGGGGCGTGAGTAAACGAATCCGGGCATCGTTAAAATTCAGATCCGATACATTGTCACAATCGTCTGCCACTATATATACGAGGAAGTTTTTATAAGACTGTTTTAGAATAGAGTCGACCAGCGGCACTACAAATCTTGTTTCCTGGTGCGCCGTAATAATCATAGCGTAGTCGAAATCTTTATCGGTGATAAACTTTCTTCTTTGAAACGGCGTCCTGATTTTAAACAAGCGTACAATGCCATAACTGATCAGCAGGAAAGCAGGTACAAGCAGGTAGGCTGCAGTTATCAGTTCTATAGATAAAAACAGGTAGTATAAAATGGATTGAACGGGATGCATAAAAACGTTGATCTATTGTGGTTTGGTTCGCAAGGCTTTATCCCAGATTACAGACTGTTTACCTCTCAGGTAGCGGAAAAATCCCTGGTATAGCGATACGTTCATAAAAATGAAGTAATAAAATACGTAGAACTTCCCGGCTTTGATGCCAATCAGGGGCAGCAGCCAACCGAGCAGTACACCAAAATAAAAGCCGATCTGTGCGTAAAGCAACAAGATATAAAATAAGGACGGGTCCATCAATACGATGAGCAGATTACTAAGGAAAATCAAGGGAATCATCAGTGGGCACAGTGTCCAGCGCAACACACGATGAGATACATATTGGAAGGTGAGCCGTTTGTGCCGGGTGAAACGCAGCAGGTCTTTCAGCA
The DNA here is from genome assembly GCA_023416995.1 of Bacteroidota bacterium. Taxonomy (GTDB): domain Bacteria; phylum Bacteroidota; class Bacteroidia; order Chitinophagales; family Chitinophagaceae; genus DATHKG01. Next base: position 109,711 of record JAEZGI010000018.1, on the reverse strand, counting down.
TAACCATAGACTGGAATCCCCCTGCGCTGATGCGGATCTTGCGTTTTCTTTCTTCCCTGAGCGAAAGGGAAGGGGTTTCAAGTGCGTAGGCTTCCGGTTCGTAAGCCACGCGATAGCCCTTAAGACAAACCCTCAGGGAGATTACAAAGTCGTCGAGGAGTACATTATCGCCCGGATGCTCGTATAGCCTGGTCTGAAGAGAGAATAGTTCGCCTGCTGCGCCGACCACTGTGTAAAATTCGTAATCAACCTTTTTGAGGAATGATTCATACTTCCAGTATATCCCTTCACCGGCGTCTTTCTCAAGCGTATCGAAAGATGAAACCACTTTTTTCTCGCCTGCCACGCCCCCGATTTCCGGATCGGCATAATGCCTGATGATATTCCGGATGCATTCTTTGTTAAGTAAAGTGTTGGCGTCTGAAAAGATCACATAGGGAGTGGTGATGGTTTCCATCGCCCGATGCATTGCTGCCACCTTACCCCTGCGTTCATTTTTATAAAGAAGGTTTATTCGTGGATACTCCTTAATTATAGAAACAGTATTATCTGATGAACCATCAGCTACGAAAGTTATCGTCAGTTTTTCCGGCGGGTAATCAAGCGCAAGCGAATTTTCAATCTTCTGCCTTATGAAATCCTGTTCATTATAAGCAGCTATCACCAGGGTTACGGCTGGTTCAAAAGTATTCCCGGCAGGGAAGTCGGGTTTGCCCTTACTGAAAATTTTTAGTTTGTTACATAGGTAAACTATTAGACCATAGCCTATATAACTATATAAAACAATGAAAAGGGAGGCGTACAGAATAATTTTTAGTGCCATAGACGTTTAAGAAATGCGAAGATTAAAAATAAAAATCGCAAATGCTATTGCTGCCGGAAATTCATAAATAACGAACTCTTTCTCAATGCCCTGTATAGTAAAAAAAACAAGATATTGTTTGATGGTGCAGACATCTTCGTTTATTGTTATACGTTGAGCATCATCCCATTATGGGAAAATTGAGAGAGTTTTTCCACATCTTGAGGAAATATTTTAAAATTAACATTTTGGTATAGTTCTTGAAAGTGAATGACGGCAAAATATCTGAGACATTAATAATTTTTTGGATATTTTCCTTAACCTTTTTTAAAACAACATGTAAAATCCTAACTCCTAAAAAACCATGCATAACCAAAAATCAATTGCTAAGAGTACGCTCTTTCTACTTCTTATTGCATTGTCATTATGCAACGTCACTCCAGCCCTTTCACAAACAGCTACACAAAAACATGTTGTAGCTAATGTCAGTTCTGTTATAAAGGGTTATTATGAAAGCTTACCGGCTGATTATAATACCCAGACGTCTAAGAAGTATCCTGTGATTCTGTTTCTTCATGGCCTTGGCGAAATAGGCGATGGTAACTCTCAGATCTCGCGTGTATTGACACATGGTCCGGCAAAGTTGATCAGTCAAAACAAGTTTCCTGCTAAGTTCAGAGTGAACGGGCAGGATTTTTCGTTTATAGTAATCTCACCACAGCTTAACAGTAATGCGCGGAATGCCGCTACGGTGGCCGATCTGATCAATTATGTGGTAGCCAAATACCGTGTGGATGAAACCAGAATATATCTTACCGGCCTTAGTATGGGCGGCGGTATTTCCTGGATTTACGCAGGAGGGAGTGCGTCAAATCCTAAACGTATTGCTGCACTTGTACCTATTTGTGCAAATACGCAGCCTTATGCAGGTAATGTAAAACACATTGCTGCTGCCAATCTTCCGGTAAAGATGTTTCACAGTGAAAGTGATCCAACCGTGCCTTCCAGTTATTCAAAGAACTGGCAATCTCAGTTGAACGCTGCAGGTATAAAGCCGGCTGCACAATTAACTATCTGGCCGGGTTCATCGCATGATGCCTGGTCAAAGGCATATGATCCAACTTACAAAGAGAACGGTCTTAACATTTATGAATGGATGCTAACGCATACCACAAATGGTTCTGTAACACCTGCTCCTGCGCCAAATGTTGCACCAACAGCAAACGCAGGTAATGATATTACAATTACGCTCCCTGTAAACTCTGTAACCTTACAAGGTAGTGGCACTGATCCTGATGGAACCATCGTAAGCTCAACCTGGACAAAGGTTTCAGGACCACTTGACTTCCTGCTTGGTGGTTTAACTAATCTTTCAACACTGCTTAGCAAACTTACTGAAGGTGTTTACGAATTCGAACTTACAGTAACCGATAATAAAGGCGCAACCGGTAAGGATCGCGTAAAAGTTACCGTTCTTCCAGCTGCTCCCGTTGCCAACAAACCACCGGTGGCAAGTGCAGGATCTAATCAAACCATTAGTTTACCTGCAACCAGCGTAACACTGAAAGGAACTGCATCTGATCCGGATGGAACTATCTCAACAATTGAATGGACCAAAACCGCAGGACCGTCACAGTTTTCACTGGGAAGCAAAAATGCGCTTCAGACAAATGTAACTAACCTTGTTGCAGGCACTTATACTTTCCAATTGAAAGTTGTTGATAATAAAGGTGCAGCAGCTACTTCAAATGTAAACGTAGTTGTAAACCAGGCCGCAACAGGAGGAGGATCAACTCCACCGCCTTCAGGCGACTGCGGTTGTACAGTAACGTTACCCCGCCAGGCGGATGGTGGTATCTATATAGATGGATCCAAGATCTCCGCTAAACCAGGTGATGTGGTTTGTATCCAGGCCGGTACTTATCCTTATCTGAATCTTCAGAATTTCCAGGGTACTGCTGCCAAACCAATAATCTTCCGTAACTGTGGTGGCCAGGTGATCATTGCAGGTAAAAATTATGGAGTGTCGATCAGCAGAAGTGCACATTTCAAATTTGATGGAACCGGTGCATCGGCCGTGAAGTACGGGTTTAAAATAGATGGAAGTTCTAACGGCCGCACTATGTCTAACGGATTGGGTGTTAGCAACCAAAGCACTGACTTTACAATCAACAACGTTGAACTTACAGCAATCGGTGGAGCAGGTATCATGGTGAAAACCAATCCAACCTGTGATCCGGTTACCTGGGGTGGTAATTTTGTGATGCGCAATATCGTGCTACACACCATTTACATTCATGACATCAAGGGTGAGGGTTTTTATGTGGGAAGCACGAATACAACTGCCGATATAACCTGTGATGGAGTTAAGAAAACAGTTAAAACACAGGCGATTGAAAATCTGAAATTATACAACTCAATCACAGATAAAACTGGTTGGGATGGTATCCAGGTCGCTAACGTACCTGTTAATTGCGAGGTTTATAATAACACTGTTACCAATTATGGTACTGAAAACAAATCTTCACAACAAGCCGGGATTTTATTTGGCGGGCTTTGTAACGGTAAGTTTTATAACAACACCGTAAATAAAGGAACCGGTAATGGTATCCAGGTGTTGGGAGTTGGTTACATCGTTGGTTACAACAACCTTGTTGTTAATGCGGGCCATGATGGTTCATCAGCCAAACAAGATGCTATTTATGTAGATGACAGACCAGTTACCGGTTTCCCCGCACTGTATGTATATCTCGCTAACAATACTGTTGTTAACGCAGGAAGAAGCGGTATTCGCCTTGAGAATTCAAAGAAGAGCATCGTTTCTGTTAACAAGTTTAATAACAACCTGGTAGTTGCCCCTGGTTCAACTTCCACTACTGATGGATTTATAGCCGTAAGAAACGGAGCTAAGTCATCACTGGGCGGTAATAAGTTTATCATAAAACTGGCTGATGCAGGATTTGTAAACAGTGCAAGTGATTTCCGTCTTTCATCAAAATCATCAGCCATCGATGCTGGTGTGAGCATCAGCGAAATTGGTGTTACCAAAGATCTTGATGGGCTTACCAGGTTGGTAGGTAGTGCAACTGATGCCGGTGCTTTTGAATACCAAACGGGAACAAGTGCGCCAGCCAACAAAAAACCTGTAGCAAACGCAGGATCAGATATTGTAAAAACATTACCTGATAATAGCGTGACCCTTGATGGTGGCAAATCAACTGATGAAGATGGCAATATTAGCTCCTACAAATGGACAAAGGTAAGCGGACCAACCTCGTTCAATATTTCAGCAGCCAGTGCATCATCTACCCAGGTAACTGGACTTGTACAGGGTGTGTATGAATTTGAGCTGGTTGTTACCGACAACAAAGGTGAAACTGCAAGTGATCGTTTGAAGGTGACTATCAACGCAGCACCCATTAACCAGAATCCTGTAGCAAGTGCAGGTTCTGACGTAACTATTACTTTACCTGCAAATAGCTCAACCCTTTCCGGAACAGGATCAAAGGATGTAGATGGCCAGATCAAATCTTACAAATGGACCAAAGTATCCGGACCATCATCTTATTCTATTGCGAATGCAGGTGCTGCCTCAACTGCTGTGAATAACCTTGTTCAGGGTGTTTACGAATTTGAATTACAGGTAACCGATGACAAAGGTGCTACCGGTAATGACCGTGTTGTGATTAATGTGCTTGCCGCTGTACCATCAGCCGCTAACAAAGCTCCAATCGCAAACGCCGGTGCAGATATCGCCCGTACGTTGCCAAGCAACACAGCGACTCTGGACGGAAGTAAATCATCAGATCCTGACGGCTCTATCTCGACCTACAAATGGAGCAAGACAGGTGGCCCGTCATCTTTCAAAATCACATCACCATCGGCGGCTGTTACTAGCTTGACTGACCTGGTAGAAGGGGTGTATGACTTTGCACTGCAGGTAACAGATAATAAAGGTGCTACTCACACTGATTGGGTACGCGTTACCGTATCACCGGCACCAGCACAGACAGCAAATAAAGCTCCGATCGCAGACGCAGGTCCGGATAAATCAATCAAGGTTCCCGCATCAATGGTTACAGTGCATGGGACTGGTTCAAAAGATGAAGATGGAACAATTGTTTCCTATTTATGGTCAAAGATCAGCGGGCCTTCTTCCTACCAGATATCAGATCCAGGGAATCCCAGCACAAATATTACTAAACTCGTTGGAGGCAGATATGAGTTCGAACTTAAAGTAACCGATAATAAAGGTGCAACTGCAACTGACCGTGTTTGGGTGAATGTTGAAGGAGGTACTCCGTCAGCTGCAAACCAGGCTCCGGTAGCAAATGCTGGTTCTGATATCACAATCACTTTGCCGGCCAACTCGGCAACCCTCAACGGTGGCAATTCTAAAGATGCTGACGGAAAGATCGTGACTTACAAATGGTCGAAGATTGCTGGACCATCTGCTTTCACACTTGCTAATGCAAGCGCTGCTTCTACAACAGTAAGCGGTCTTACACAGGGTGTTTACCAGTTCGAACTGGTGGTTACGGATGACAAAGGTGCAACCGGTAAGGACCAGGTTACTGTAACCGTAAATGCTGCGCCAAAAGCAAATGTTGCTCCTGTGGCTAATGCCGGTGCTGATCAAAGCATCAAGGCTCCTGCAAGCTCAGTTACATTGTCTGCGTCAGGTTCAACTGATAGCGACGGTAGGCTGGTAGCATACAAATGGACAAAAATCAGCGGCCCGTCATCTTATGCTTTCTCTGCAGCCACTGCTGTTAGTACCACCGTTTCGAAACTCACCGAAGGGACTTATGTGTTCGAGGTGACAGTAACTGATGATAAAGGAGCCACGGCTTCAGACAGGGTTACAGTAGAGGTGAAGGGTATCACTGTGCCAAGCGCAGGCAAAGGAAGTCTGGTTGCGAACGCAGGTGCTGACCAGGTAATCACGCTCCCTGTAGATAATATCGTATTGAGCGGTGCCGGAACGATTGCACCAAATGGTAAAATCACTGCTTATGAGTGGACCAAGGTGAGCGGACCTGCCAAATACAATTTCCGTGCAGGCAAGAGCAGTGTAAATCCTGTGATCAACCTGGTAGAAGGTGTATATGTATTCAGACTTAAAGTAACGGATGTTACCGGTGCTACATCAACTGATGATGTTACTGTCACCGTTAAACCGGTGAAAACGGTGGCAACATCAAACAATTCAGCACGTGTTGAAACTGTTGTGGCCGAAGAGCTGAAGCTTTATCCTGTACCTGTAAATGACATCCTGAACTTTAGTTATCAATCAAACAACCAACAGGAGAAACTGCTGGTGAGTATTGTGGATGCAAACGGCAGGGTTGTTATGAAGTTCAGTTTCGAAAAGAACGACTACAAACTTTACGAGGAACTTAACCTCAGTCAATTAAAACAAGGCGTTTATTTCTTCCAGCTTGATTCGAAGAAGGTTCATAACCTTGTTCAGAAATTCGTGAAGAACTAAGCAGCGTATAAATATTTAATCAGCAAGCTTTTGAGGCAGTGTACGAAACGTCACTGGTTCAAAAGCTTGTTGCATTATAAGATGTTCAACGGTTCATACCGTTTTAGGGTATAGTATTCCGTGTAAAAAGTTTCTATATTAGCGGCAGAATTTGTGATGGATCGCCGAAAAGCTATATCAGACCTTACATTAATAGTCGCTTCCTCTCTCGTATCCTTTGCGGGCATACGTACCTATATGTTATTCAGCAAGCCAGATATGGCGGCTGATCAGTTAGATAGCAACCTGTTGGACGAACTTGCAGAGACTATTATTCCCAGTACAGACACACCAGGAGCTAAGGTTGCCAGTGTGGGGGCTTTTATTGCCATCATGATCAGGGACTGCACTCCGCGAATTACCCAGAATCGATTTATCGAGGGACTTAATAAGCTGTCACAACATACCCAGCGTCTGTATCGTAAAGATTTTTCAGACTGTACATCCGCAGAAAAGATAGAAGTGTTACGTTATTACGAAAAGCGGGATAAGCCCTTGCCGGGTATTGCGGGAAAAGTTCAACGTAAATTTATGGGCGATCCTTTCTTCGTTACACTAAAGCGGTATACAGTGCTTGGCTATTGTACCTCAAAAGCCGGTGCCACTGAAGGACTCGCTTATGATTACGTGCCGGGGAGGTACACCACCACGCCTTTAAAACCAGGTCAACGGGCCTGGGCAACACAATAGAAAATGGGAGAAAAGCAACAAGCGCCCGGACTTAACATTAACGCAAAAGCAGCAAATACCTACGATGCTATTGTGATTGGATCCGGTATCAGCGGCGGGTGGGCGGCAAAGGAGCTTACTGAAAAGGGACTTAAGACCTTGTTGCTGGAACGTGGTCGTGATGTGAAACATATCCGGGACTACCCGACAGCTAACATGAGCAGTTGGGAATTCAAACATCATCTTGAAGTGCCGCTGAGTGAACGTGAAGAGAATCCTATTCAAAGCCAGATATATAACGAAGGAAACAAACACTTTTTTGTTAATGATAAACAGCACCCATATCTGCAGGACAAGCCATTCAACTGGTTCAGAGGTTACCAGGTAGGGGGCAGATCGTTGCTTTGGGGACGTTTGTGTTTCAGGCTGAGTGATCTCGATTTTGAAGCAAATGCGAAAGATGGCATCGCGGTAGACTGGCCAATACGTTACAATGATATCAAACCATGGTACGATTACGTTGAGCGTTTTGTGGGGGTAAGTGGCCAGTGTGAAGGCCTGAATCATTTGCCTGACGGCGAATTTTTGCCCCCAATGGAAATGAACTTCATGGAACAACATTTTAAAAATGTCATCCGGGAGAAATATAAGGACCGGCTGGTTACCATTGGACGGATCGCAAATCTTACAAAAGGCTGGAACGGGCGCGGTCCCTGTCAATACCGTAACCTTTGCACACGCGGTTGTCCGTTTGGTGGTTACTTCAGTTCCAATTCAGGCACTTTACCCGTTGCTATGGCAACAGGAAATCTTACATTAAGACCGCATTCTGTTGTTTCAGAGATATTGTATGATAAGAAAAAGCGGAGGGCCATTGGCGTTAGGATCATAGATGCTGAAACCAAAGAAAGTATTGAGTATTTTGCCAGGATCATCTTTTTAAATGCATCCACCATTGCTTCAACTGCTATCCTGTTAAATTCAGTTTCGGACGCATTTCCTGCCGGGCTTGGTAATACCAGCATGCAGGTAGGGCATAACCTGATGGATCATCATTTTCGTGTTGGTGCCGAAGGCGAACATGAAGATTTTAAGGATCAGTACTATGTAGGACGGCGCCCCAATTGTGTTTATATACCCCGCTTCAGAAATCTGCCTGGCCAGCCGGGTTCTAAAAATTATATCAGGGGATTTGGCTACCAGGCCGATGCAGAACGCCGCACCTGGTTTGACACTGTTAAACATACAGATGGGTTTGGCGAATCTTTCAAAGAGAAGCTGACCTCGCCGGGACCGTGGACCATGTGGATGGGCGCCTGGGGCGAAACACTTCCATATTACGATAATCGTGTTACGCTCGATGATACAGCCAGGGATGCCTGGGGACTTCCATTGGTCAGGATAAATTTTGAATTCAAAGAAAACGAACAACGTATGCGTGAAGATATGCGTGTTTCGGCAGCCGAGATGTTGTCAGCTGCAGGATTCAAAAACATCAACAGCTTTGACTATCATTCGGTAGGTGGCGATTGCGTGCATGAAATGGGAACCGCAAGAATGGGTCGTGATCCCAAAACATCGGTATTGAATGAATGGAACCAGATGCACGATGTGCCTAATGTTTATATCACTGATGGCAGTTGTATGACTTCTTCAGCCTGCCAGAACCCTTCTCTCACATATATGGCACTCACAGCAAGGGCTTGTGACCATGCTGTGAGTGCGTTGAAGAAAAAGGAACTTTAAGTTTATTGTTTTACAATTATTTTATTGGCCACAACCTCACGGTCAAGTATAACCTGGATAATATAAGAGCCTCTTGAAAGTTGTGACAGATCGAAGGTGCGGGTGCCTGCCTGGATGCGGTGTTGTTGCATTACCCTTCCGTTGGCAGCGATAATGCGAAGATCAGCTTTTTTAAGGCCGGTAGTTATCTGTACCTGGTTTACAAAAGGATTCGGATATACACTGATGCCGGTTTCACCGGACCCTGCAACCCTGAGGATTCTTTCTGCAGAATAAGTAAACTTGCCATCGAAATCTTTCTGACGGATACGGTACCTGTGATATTTGGCTGCGGGAAGATTCTTGTGTATAAAACTGTAACGTGAAGTATAGTTCGTATTGCCATTGGCTGCTACAGTGCCAATGGTTACAAAACCACCCGCTTCAGTAGCGTATTCAATTTCAAAATCTGCTACATTCGATTCCTGCAGCGTGCTCCAGTCAAGCTTTGCATCATTTGTTTCATGCGATGCTACTGTGAACTGGCCCCAGATCAATGGTACCGTTCCTGTTTTGGTGACGGTGATCACTGAGGTACCATAGACAAGATTTCCGAGACTTGGTGGTAGGGTGACATTGAAGAATGCCCCCTGGTAAGGGCCGGTTAAAATTGTATAAACAGTACCAACAGGGTCGGCTGCATTATCTGTAACGACCAGGCTGGACGCACTTATTATTGTGGTAGCCGATAACTGAAGCTGATCGTAATTTGTGCCGGCAACTGCTCCGGGGGTGAGGATATTAATTTCGACAGTTGCAGCTTTGGATGCCAGGACACTTGGACTAATATTAAGCTGGCCCGCTACCCCGGTAAACCCTGGAGCAAGAACACCCGTATTAGACGTGGTAGTCGCAATAAACTGTCCGGCTCCTCTTATTGTGCCCTGGTTGGTAAATGCAATGGTAGGGTTAATTGTAAAAACCCCCGGCGTCGAGCGAAACAGGGAAGCCCCGGGACTGTTTAAAAATGTGCTCGATCCTGAGGACGTAATGTTTACTGTAGTGACTGCACCGCTGTAATAAAATATCCCATTATTGATGATTGATGCAGTAGTAAGATTAAATGCACCACTTTGCCAGTTCAGTTCCCCATTATTGATCAGTGTAGTGGATTCAATATTAACGGTGTTCCCAAAAATAGCAAGGTGGTCAATCGTGGCAGAAGGTATGTTGAGTCTTGCGCTGTTGCGGATGGCAAGAATCGAGGACTCTCCAAAAGTTTCGATGGTACCGGCTCCTGTTAACACACAATTCAACGCGAGTGTAAGCGTGCCATTAACGATCAGATCCGGCGCAGAACCCGAAGAGTTTAAAGTCACCGTGATTGTACCCGCGCTGCTGAAGATAGCCAGCCGGCCATCAACCACTACCTGGTCGATAGTAATACTTGAACCTAAAATAACACTGTCTGTTGAACGAATGGTAATTATTCCATCAGCGCTCGAGGGAGCCTGAGACGCGTTTGACCAGCCCTCACCATCGTACACTTCCCAGGTGCTGGCATTACTCCAGGTTCCCAACGCAACCCGGGAGCGATAATCGCCGGCAGATTGAGAAAATGCAGTGGCGACAAAAAACAAAAGTGTAAGCGATAACAATGCGAAATGCATCAATTTGTGTGTAGAGCGTTTCATAACTGTGGTTTTGTCCGACAATTGCGGCGGACGTCAGAAGAATTTGTTTAATCAGGCCCGTATATAATCAGGATCTCACCCGACTGAGCGGGGTAAGATAATTGCTTTTCGGGTATGATGCAAAGTTATTGTGTAAGAAGAAGTATTTATTTATTTTTTATACACTTCTATTTCACCCACAGTATCACCGCGGCGGGGAGCCAGGAATGAGTCGGTCAATTTGTAATGTTTTTTCAACGCCTCGCGAATGCGGAAAGGGTAAAAATTATTGAGCGTTTCTATATTTTCAAATAAAACCAGGTCGTAATAGCCGGCTGCGATCCGGTCTTCAAACATCTTTGCTTCCCGGTTAAACATCCCTACGCCCAGGTGAAACCATAAAGGATAGTTTTCACCTCTTTCCAATTCGTAAGGAATCTCTACGGCCAATGGTGTTAACTCAGACATATTAAGGATCTTCAACTTCTCACCACTTTTTAATTCCGGCATAGCCAGTAACCGCTTAATGCCGTCGGCAGTAGGTTTGGGCATGTAAATCTTATCGAACGCTTTCAACCCGGTATACACCCATTCATTCATCGGGATGTCTCTCGGATCATCTTTGCCGATCATAAATGTTTTCCTGTTTACGACATTTTCACCGGTAGGAGAAGCAGTAGCACTTTCTTTTGCAGGAAAAGCCCTGTCTGTAATGCGTTGAACATACTTCCAGTAAGTGCCGCTCCACCATAGGGCCATACCGGCAAAACAAATGAGCAGTGTGCCGCGATGGGCAAAGTTCATTGAAGTTGATCGCGCCAAAAGACTAATGATATAGGCGAAAGCAAAACTGTGAAAAAAGATATTATTATCCGGCGGGGTATAGCTTGTAACCTGGAAAACTGCAGCCTCACCCAAAATGGCCAAAGTCAACAAAAGGAACAAACCATCCTTTTTGTCAGCGTAAAATGTTTTCCAGCTTTTGAAATAAGCAAACAGCAGCACTACGATCAGGAAAAGATAAAATTTGATCCATTGTGAGCTGTTGAAGAAATCATCAAAGATTTCCCTGAACGAGATACGCGCGCTATGTGGTGGCTGACCATGATTGAACCAATAACTGAACCCATAATTGCTGAGCCATAAAACAACAATAGTCATCATCAGTACAAAACTGCCGGTGAAAACAATTAATCCCATCCATCTGCGGTCCCTGATGCTGTTGTAAACAAGCAGGGCTACACAGATAGCGAAAGCCATTCCGCCACCGTCCTGTTTGGTGAAAAATGAAAACAGTACAAACAGAGCCGCAAGAACGGTCCACACCAGGTGCTTACGGGCCGGTACCTCAGCGGTCATGTATTTGAAAAGAAATGCAAGCGCCACAAACTCATAAACTATCACAGTATGGTTGTACCAGGGCCAGAAGTTCATGAATGAATAAGACAATACAAATAAAACAACCGATATACACCGGATGCCCTCGTGAACCGAAAGACTTTTGAGGATTGACCTGAACGCAAGGCCCGACATTATATTAATAAACACCTGTGCCTTGATGAGACTGATAAGCTGAGCCCCAAATATTTTGAAGAATATGCCAGGGATCACCCAGTACATGCCACCCAGAGGAGTTCCGAAATCCCGAAACGGTAATTGACCCTCGCTGATCCTGTATGCGCCCTCCCACGACAAAAATATATTTACGCGGTACGGAAAAGTGGCAAACAATGGAACGCATGCTAAAAGAACAATTACCAGGATTTCTACGGTGGACAGGAGTCGCCTCGACATGATCAGAAATTTAAAAAACGGTTACGGGGTGTAAACATAGAAAATAAGTTTGATTTCTGCCAGTTAAGGCAATTTACCGGACCACTGGCATCTTTGCATTTTAAGTTGTATTTTGACGCGCTAATCACCCTACTGTGGCTTACTTAAAACTCTTGAGACCAAAGGATTGGGCCAAAAACCTCTTCCTTTTTATACCGTTATTTTTCGCCGGAGAAATATCTAATGCATCAAAAATCGGCGAACTGCTGCTCGGCTTTCTCGCATTTTCTTTTGTTGCCAGTAGCATCTATATCATTAATGACTACCGCGATGTGGAAGATGACCGGAAACATCCCACCAAAAGAAACCGCCCGATAGCTTCAGGCGCGGTGCCAGGCAATGTTGCTCTTGTAATATGTGGCATTTTGCTGGCGGCTGGTTTCGGACTTGCCTGGAGCATACGCGACAAATTTGTATTTGTGCTCGGCATCTATTTCGTAATCAACCTCTTTTATTCGCTGGGACTGAAAAATGTGCCGATACTCGATATCCTCATTCTTGCCGCGGGTTTTGTGTTGCGTATAAAGGCTGGGTCCGTTATCTCCTTTATTCCGCTGTCGGAGTGGATCGTGATCATGGTGTTTTTGCTTGCTGTATTTATGGCAATCGGCAAACGCCGCGATGATGTGCTGTTGAAAGTGAGTTCCGGTACCGATATGAGAAAATCCATCAAAGGTTATAATCTTGAACTGCTGAACGTATTGCTTGCACTGGTCTGTGCAGTAATCGTTGTTGCTTATTTCATGTACACCATGTCTGATGCTGTGATTACCCGCATGGGCACACATCGCCTGTATTATACCTGTCTCTTTGTTTTGGCGGGAATTATGCGATATTTGCAGATCATTTATGTGATGGCAGATTCCGGTTCCCCGACCAAGGTGCTTTATAAAGACAGATTCATTCAAATCACATTACTCCTTTGGATAGCCAGCTTTGTTACTATTATTTACATCAAAGACATAACGCTTTTTTAAAGGATGAAAAAAGAAATTGCGAACTGGGGCAACTACCCCATAGTAGAAAGTAAAGAGCATTCCTTCAGTTTCGATGATGAAGCGCTGAACAAGGTAAAGCAAACAGGCTCGTTTATTGCGCGTGGTAATGGGCGTTGTTATGGTGATGCATCATTGGCGCACGAAACTATATCTACCCTTAAATACGATAAAATTCTATCTTTTGATACAGTGAATGGCATCTTTGAATGCCAGAGCGGTTTAACACTCGATCGTATACTTGATGTGATTGTTCCCAGGGGATGGTTCCTGCCGGTTACACCGGGAACTAAATTGATCACGATCGGTGGTGCTGTCGGCAGTGATGTACATGGAAAAAACCATCACGTTGACGGTTCGTTTTCCAACCATATTGTTGATATGGACATTATCCAGGAAGATGGGGCCGTACTCACCTGCTCACCAACTGAAAAGCCGGATCTGTTTGAAGCAACCTGCGGTGGCATGGGACTGACAGGTCTGATCACCCGCGTGAAGTTCAGGTTGAAAAAAATCGAAACATCTTACATCAAACAGAAACAACTTAAGGCGGAAAACCTTGATGAGATTATTGCACTGTTTGATCAATATAATCATTACACTTACTCGGTTGCCTGGATTGATTGCCTTAAAAAAGGTAAGCAATTTGGACGAAGTATTCTGATGCTGGGCGAACATGCCACTATCAATGATCTCAGCGAAAAGCAGAAAGCTGATCCGTTAAAGGTGCCGCCAAAAAAGGCAATTCCTTTCCCTTTCAACTTACCATCCTGGGTATTAAACACTTTTACCGTAAAGGCCTTCAATTTTCTTTATTATGGTAAAAACTTTAAAAAGGAAATAAATAATGTGGTGAGTTATGAGCCGTTTTTCTATCCACTTGATGCCATTCAGAACTGGAACAGGGGATATGGCAAAAGAGGATTCGTTCAATACCAGTTTGTGTTGCCCATGAGTGCAAAAGACGGATTGAAAGAAATTATACAGCGCATCAGTGATGCCGGAATGGGTTCTTTTCTTGCAGTGCTGAAAGTGTTTGGAAAACAGGAAAGCATGATATCTTTCCCTGAAGAGGGATATACCCTCGCGCTGGATTTTCCGGTAAGGAACGATCTTTTTCCCTTTCTTGATGAACTGGACAAGATAGTGCTTCGTTACGGGGGAAGATTATACATGAGCAAAGATGCGAGGATGAAACCAGATATGCTTCGCGCCGGCTATCCCCGCCTGGCAGAGTTTACTGATGTTGTAAAAAAATATAACCCTAATGGTAAATTCCGGTCAATTCAATCTGACCGTTTGTTGCTAACCGCTAACCACTAAACAATCACATGCCTACCGTACTCATACTTGGCGCTGCTTCCGACATGGCAGTTGCAATTGCTGATCGATTTGCCGCTGCCGGCTATTCACTGCAACTTGCAGCAAGAAATTCTGAACGACTGCGGCCGCTGCAATCAGATCTGCAGATAAGATTTAATTGTTCTTCTTCCTTGCATGATTTTGATGCCTCAGATATTAATTCTCACGCAGCATTTTATCAGCAACTGCCCGTAGTACCGGATGTAGTGATCACCGTTTTCGGTTACATGACAGAAAATGAAACAGCAGTTGATAACTGGAGCGAATCCGAAAAAACGATCACCGTTAACTACACGGGAGCGGTATCTATTCTCAACATAGTAAGCCGGCAGTTTAGTGCCCGCAAAGCTGGGGTGATTGTTGGCATCAGTTCGGTAGCAGGCGAACGCGGCCGTCAAAGCAACTATATATATGGCAGTGCCAAAGCAGGTTTTAGTGCTTATTTATCCGGACTTCGTAACCGAATGATTCAGGATAATGTTCATGTGGTTACCGTCAAGCCCGGGTTTGTTTACACGAAAATGACTGAAAACATGAAATTGCCGGCTCCGCTGACTGCTACGCCGGCGCAGATTGCGGAAGGGGTGTACAAAGCCGTGGTGAACAAAAAAGATATTGTCTATATAAAATGGATGTGGAGATATGTGATGTTGATCATTAAAATGATTCCAGAATTCATTTTCAAAAAACTTAAGCTGTGAAAAAGCAAATCGCGTTTTTTGATTTTGACGGAACTATCACCACGAAAGATACACTGCTGGAGTTTATAAAATTCTGCAAAGGAAAACGCGCCTTTTATACCGGCTTCCTGATGAACGCGCCTTACCTGCTGGCTTTCAAGGCTAAGATCATATCAAACCAGAAGGCAAAGGAGCGTATACTGGATTACTTCTTCCGCGACACAACATCGGCACAGTTTACCGCTTACTGTAAAGATTTCGCGTTGCGTGTATTGCCAGGTTTGATTCGTGAAAAAGCAAAAGAAGAAATTAAAACACTTCAAAGCAAAGGATTTGAAGTGATTGTAGTAACTGCTTCAGCAGAAGACTGGGTGCGGCCCTGGACCGAGGAAATGCAGATCGGTTTGATCGGAACGAAACTGCAACTGGTAAAAGATAAACTAACTGGTAAGATCCAGGACATTAATTGTCATGGTGATGAGAAGGTTAAAAGAATCAAAGCGCAATATAAGCTGGAAGACTATGAAGTTATTTATGCTTATGGTGATACCAGTGGCGATCATGCCATGCTGAAGATAGCGCACCAGGCGCATTACAAACCTTTCAGGTGAACGCGGTAAGATGCTATCCACGGGCCTGTGTTGACACTTCTGGTACACAGCGTCTGGGGCGGCCCGCGACGGCACTACATTTTTCCGGGCTCCATACTCAGTTGATTTTTATGGTTGCAATGTTTACTATCGGCTTTCGGGGCCTGATCGGCAGTATTAAGATTTGTCTTAAGCCCCGGCTGTGGATCGCCTTGATCAGCTGTAGTTCCCTGACCGGAAAAATAAGGTGCCTCACGCGGAACCACCCTTGCATCGCAGGCTGTGAGGTGTTCGCGGCAAGATCATACCCGCTGTTCCGGGCGATGGATTAGATCCCATCTTCGTTATTTGGTGGCGGGGAAACGTTTTTCCGCAATATCATATAATACTTTGGCCATCGCGGCCTGTCCTTCATTATTGAAGTGGATATAGTCGTCGTAGAACGATTCTTTTTCCACTGCGAGGCCTTCATATAGCGGGATGCGGGCGTTTTCGCAGAATTGTTTTATTTGCTGGCCACCTTGATCATATAAGCCTCTTTTGATTTCACCTTTTTCGCAGTGCAGATATAAGGCTACTGGTATTCCTTCTTTATTAGCCAGAGAGTCGAAGAAATCGAAACCCGGGTTAAATGCCGTGTTTGATAGTGTGGGTGTAGGTGATGCACCGAATATCTTCTTTTTGATCGGTGGCCAGGCCTTATCAATTATTGTTTGCCATGCCAAAAGGTGGTTAGACGTATAGTACGGCGGTGCACCTACTTCGGTTTTGAAATCAATCACGTCGTACGCATCGTGACTGCTGTACACGAGAATGATCATTTTAGCATTAAACAAACCGTGTTTCTTCAGATAAGCTGCGCCATTGTCCGGCCCCCATGATTGAGCGGAAATGTTCAGAATTTTTACGGGCTGCTTGAACCTTGCACGAAGCGCTCTTTCCAAACGTGCCGTCGCAAGACTATCCTGGTCGATAGAATGTCCGCCGTAAATGATTGAATCGCCGATCAAAAGAATGGTGCAGGAGTCATTATCGGAAACTGGTCCGCTGCGCATCGAAAATGCATTCGTAACAAATTTGTTTCCGTAAATGCGCAGATCCTGGTTCGGCTTCGCTATGTATTCGTAGTCTTCATCGGCCCTGTATAGAGACAAATTTCGCAGACCAAGCACCCGGCCAATAATTTCACCAGCTATAAATACCACCAGCAGAATAACAAGGCCCACTTTGAAGATGCGTTTTGCCATATAAGTGTTATTAATGTTTACAGCCTTTACCATTACATCGGAAGATGTAATCAGTAAAGGCTGTCAAATATATTTGATTAACTTAAAATTCGGTTGTCATCCGGGCGAAGAGACAATTGATCTCATTGGTTACCTTGTCTTGCTGACGTTATAACTAAAGAACGTATTGTTGTCGCCTCTTACATGTAAAAAATAATTACCCTGGGGTAAACTCGAAGTAATTGGAATTTCAGTTTTATTCACACCACCGGGATGGTTTACATTTTTTGTATGTAAAACCTGTCCGCTTTGTGATATAAGAGAAACAGAATAATTGCCTTTTTGCACACCATTGAACAGCAGGTTGATTGCGATTCCGCTGATCGGGTTAGGATATACACTGAAATTGTTTTGTTTTCCTTCTACTTTCAGGGCCTTGCTGTAAGATTGCTCTCCATTATAAGCGATAGACTTTACGCGGTAATACTGATCAGCACCAGCGCTTTGTTTATCTGTCCAGGTATAGTTTTTCAGACTGTTTGGTGTAGACATGGTTCTTTGATGTCCGACAGTTGCAAAACTTCTGCCGTTATCAGATTTTTCCACTTCATACATTTCGATGTGATCATCATTATCATGGGTCCACTCAACCTGGTTCAATCCGCCCATAGCATACGCACGGGTGATCTGAACACTTTTCTTAAGCACGGTAGCATTTTTCACCGATCCCGGCATAAAATGTAAAGCTGTGTCTGTGTACTCAACAAATACGCCATACATACGCAAGTCTGCTGCAGCACTGCTGGTTGGTTGAATTGCATAAGCGTGTACTGATCTGGCCGGGCTCAATAAGTCAGTCAGCACAGCTTCCGTAGTCTCACCCTGCACTTTTACAGGATAGCTTCCGCCTGTGGTATTTGTGATAAATTCTTTTGCGCGGCTGTGCAGTGTGAAAACTTTAGCTGCAACAGTAGTAGCATCTATGATATAATTTTCTTTTTCAGCATAAGCGCCCAGCGTCATGAATTGTGTTCTTGAAGCATCACCGCTGATCTTGATTTTATCGGTGATATATGAAGACATAAATACAACCTTACCATTAAGATCTGCTACAGTTGTCTGCGGACGGGTTTTATCTTTATTAGTGTTGGCAATGTGACTGCCTTCAATCAGGAAAGATCCGGCTTTTTTGATGTGTGCGAACTCGTTAACATGAATACTTTCATACCAGGTGTCTCTTGCATGAAGGTTACCGCCATTCGACACATCATAAGTGAGTTCGTTATCGGTTCCAAGACCTGCATACACGATTGTTTTGCCTGCTGAAGGGTTACCCGCAGCTGCCAACGGTCCGCCGATCACTGAGATCGCTTTTTGAGTGGTGCGGCAATAACTGGAGTTTGTGATCAGTGTTAACGCATTGTCAAGCTGATTTACACAGAATCCAACTTTGTTATGTCTGAGTTCAGCGCGATGGAAAAACAAACGTGATCCGGATTGATCCACGTTGTTCACCACAATCCCGTTGCTTTGTGAGTTGCCATGGATGTTAAGATCGCGTAAGGTTAACTTAGTTGGTCCTTCAATTTTCATCAGCGTACCGCCGGCTTTACCGGCATATTTTAGGATGGACCAGTAAGAATCACCTACAAGCTGAATATCAGTTTTGGCAGGAATTACCAGGGTGGTATCTATCGAGTAATATCCATGCGGGAAATGGACGATTGGACGTGTGCCTGATAATTTGTGTGCCTCGTTGATCACCTTTTGAATTTCGCGGGCCTTTGCACCTTTTGGAACTTCGAAAACCTTTCTTTTCAGATTTGGTATAGCATAAGGGATCACACGCTCCTGTAGAGATGCAAGACTTGCTACTGATACAACATTGGTTTTATAAGTGGTGTTTTGTCCCGTAAGGATGGGATTGGCCACTGTAAAAGTGTTTCCTATAGCTACCATATCAGAACTTGGCCAGCCTTTCACATGAACAACAGGTCCCTTTGCTTTCGGCCGTGATCTGATGGTGTTATCAAAAAGCGCAACAATGCCCTGGTTTTTGATATTGATCACGGTATCATCAATCGGGTCGATGATAGTGTTGCCCTGGATAGTGATCGGGCAAGACATGGGACTTGAACGCGCGTGAATAAAAGCTTTTGAGTTACTGGAAGTATTGTCACGGAACGAAAACTCGATAACGTGTCCAATCTGGATGTCTACCAGTTTCGATCTCCGGAAATTGCTTCCGTATACTTTGAAACCTCCGGCGCCATTGGCCTCTACATTTGTAACCCCGATATTACAATCTTCAAATAAAGAATACCATATCCAGATGTCTAATGCATTATAGTTTCCAAGACTTACGCCGGCGACTGTATTACGTATAAACCTGCATCGCATGATAGAGGTTTCTGCAAAACTGACCCCATGTTTGAAGCCGCCTTTGATCCCGAAGCCAACATCGGTAAAGGTGTTGTCAGCGTATTCATTTGCGGTGTCAAAATAACCGGTGCTGCCGTCCCACGACTGGTCAACAGCAACACGCGCTGATTTCAAACCATCAAACGTGATACGGTTTATCCTGGAATAAGCCATGCCGTTAATGTAGACCATTGTGCCTCCCTGAGCACCGTGCCATTGAATACGTGTTGTCGCAGGATGTGATCCAACTATTCCAATACGTAACTTTGCATTAATCACAAGTGTCTTTGTAATCTTGTAAGTGCCGGGCGGTAAATAAACAACGCTTCCTGCGTCCTGGCTTTTTCCAACTGCGTCTATTGCTCTTTGTAACGCTTTTGTGTCATCCGCAACGCCATCGCCGATGGCTCCAAATTTTGTTTTCACATCCAGCCAGCTCGGAAAGGGACCAGTAGATTCATCGTCTGTAGCGGGGTGTGACGATTGCGAGAAGATGGGTGTTTGCAACAACAACAATAATAGCAGGTTGCAAACAATGTAGTTCATTTGCTTTTTCATGTAGGAATTGGATTAAAAACTAGCTGTTAGCCATTTTTCAATCATGACCAACATCTGTGCCATAAACGAACTACATGTGTTGAAATTTGATTGTGTTGCTTTAAATAGGGAATAACTTGATTGAGGTCAATCGGGTAGTATGTTTTTAATACCTAATGCTTAGTGACTCTACTGGTAAACTGATCTTTTTTTATACTGCATTTTTCTCGCCTCTAACGATATTATACGCTGTAAGAAAAATAATCTTAATATCTAACAATAAACTCCAGTTTTCCATGTACCATAAATCGTGATCAACACGTTTTTGCATACTCTCTGCGGTTTTAGTTTCTCCTCTGTATCCATTAACCTGTGCCCAGCCTGTTATACCAGGTTTAACAAATTGTCTGAGCATAAACTTGCTGATGATAGCTGAGTAATCTTCTGTGTGTTTGATCATGTGTGGTCGTGGACCAACAACACTCATATCGCCACGTAGCACATTAAAGAACTGTGGCAACTCATCAAGACTGGTTTTCCGGATCACACGGCCAACACGCGTCAGACGGTCATCGTCACGTCTTGCCTGGCGCAGATTTGCCTCACCATTTACCCGCATGCTGCGAAATTTGATACAGTTAAAAGGTTTGTTGTTCAAACCAGATCTTTTTTGCACAAAGAATACCGGACCGCGCGACTCGAGCCAAATGATCAAACTGATAATCGGCATCAACCAGCTTAATATAAAGATGATGACAAGAACCGATACAACCAGGTCAAGCGCCCGTTTGATCAGACGGTTCCCAACATCATCAAGTGGTTCGGTCCGCGGCGATAAAATAGGCATTCCGGAAACTGAGTTCAGGTGCATGGGCTGTTCTGCAAATAAGCTGAAATCAGGTACTAATCTGAACCTGATACATTTCTGTTCTGCTTTTTGCATCAGATCATATATCATTTTATCCTGCGTAGGAACAATGGTTGAATAGATATCAGTAATCTCATGTTTTTGTGATGCGAGTACCGCATTTGCCGGTGTGTCTACTATCGGGTAGTTTGACAATTCATGCACATTTTTTGGCTCTTCACAATAACCTACTACCTGTACCTGGTTATCACTTGCTTCAAAGTGCGAAACCAGCTTTTTGCTTATTTCGTTGTAACCGATAATCAGTACCCGTTTTGTTAAAGTGGAAGTTTTCCGGTAATAACTTCTTGTGAACAAATGCAGGAGCCTGTTCAGACACAACATTCCAAACAGCAAGAGTAGAAAGGCCGCAGTAAACTGCCTCGGGAATTCACTTGCCCTGAAGTACAGGTAAACTGAAGTAATAGCTACAAACAGAAAATAAGTGCGAAGGGTCTGCCTTGTTATTGGCTCCAACTGGCTGAAGAAGTTACCGCCTGATAATCCGACGATCCAGGTGCTTAAAAACCAGGTAACATTGGCATATAGCCAAAAATATAAAACTGCTTCCCGCGAAAGTTCTATTGATGTCATAGACATATACAGTTCCGTTGCGACGAAAGCAATATTTAAAACAACGATATCAAGAATGACGAAGATTATTCTTGTCATTCGGATAAGATTTTGATTCATGGACTGGTTCATTAATACGAAATTGTCATTTTGCATCAGTACGTCAGTTTCAGGTGGTAGCATCAGCACCCACCTCGTTTTTAACGTTTATTACAAATGATGGCCGCCGGGTTTTGATGATGTTTGTTTCTTCAAGAAATCTGTTTATCACGTTGTCTTTTTTCAGAAACATCAATGCAAACTTCCGGGCGTTTGAACGCAGATCGTTGTGTGGGTTGTCTAGCGCAGCTTTTATGCCGCTTGTAAGTGCAGCAATGTTTTCCGGCGGTGTTACAATTCCCATTTTATGACGGATAACAATAGAACTCAGACTTGATTCTTCGGATGCTGTAATCAATGCAAGTCCCCCGACAGCTAATATGTTGGTGAGCTTGGACGGCATAACAAGATCATTAGCATTTGCACGCTGAAGAACCAGGTGTACATCTGCCATATTAAGGAATTCATTCAAACTCTCTTTAGGTTGTAATGGCAGGAATGTGATGTTGGTTAGTCCCAACTCATTTGCCTTTGCATTCAAAACATCCTTATATGGTCCCGATCCGCAGATAACAAATCGTACGTCGGGTTGATTGATTTCTTTTGCAGTGTTCAGGATGTTTTCCAGCCCTTGCTTGTTACCAATAGCACCCGAGTAAAGAACAATCTTGTCGGTGGGGTTGAAGTTATATTTTGTTTTTAGAAGATGACGATTCGGGATGGGGAAGAAAGTTTCCGTATCGGCCCAGTTTGGAAACATCGTCACAGGTCTGTCGCATTTTGCTACGATTTTTCTTATCATGCCATCAGATATACTGGTGATGTGATCGGCCTTGGTCAGTATGTATTTCTCGATGCCAAACATCATCTTGAATAAGAACTTCGAATTAATCATCTGCAGCTCCTTTGCAGCATCGATCTGAAGATCCTGAATATGGTAGATGAACTTTGCACCTTTCATTCGTTTGTATAAAAGGCCGAGCAGTCCCATTTTAAAAAAAGGCACCACTGTTATAACAACATCATATTTTTTTCTGAACAGGAGCGCAAAAAGTGGAAAAAAGGCACTTATAAAGAAAGACAGGTCAGATACCATTCTTTTGGTACCGGATGGATTTTTGGGAATGTAATGCGGGCAACGGTAGATTTTAAGTGAGTTGTCGCCATATGTAAAATGTTCCCTCGTATACATCTTCGATGTTTTGGTATATGGAGGCTGAGCCTTCCAATGAGGGTAGTAGGGATAGCTGGTAATCACAGCACATTCATGTCCCTGCTGTGAGAGCCATTCCATCATCTCACCATTATACTTCCCGATGCCGGTTGGTTCGGGAGAATAGTTACCGCCAAGAAGAAGGATGCGTGGTTTGTTCATAACAAAAAATTTGAGAAGGATGATTGACTGGGATTTTGTCCGGATCACATGGGCAATCATTATCAGTGAACGGCTGCGGCTACTTTAACGGGCCGTGGCTCAGTTTCACCGGTTTTCATCCACCGCACGGTGCGGCGGGTTCCCTCAGATCTGTTTACCGGCAGTTGCGGCGCAATCGATCTGATAGGTGTAAGATCATAGATGTTATCAGTGGTCATGTTTGATAATCGAAAACTTGTCATCGGAAATGTTATTCCAATCGTCTTCAGTGCGTCACCGAAATATGCGGCGATCCTGAAAACTGCAAATGGTATCGTTGGGATTTTGATCCCGGCAATTGTGCCGATCTCATTTGCCCATTCTGTGATATCGTATGGCTCATAATCACCCAGGTAAAACACTTTACCATTTATCAGTTCGTCATTTGCTTCAAGTAATTGAAACACCTGGGCGATTGTATTCTCAACATAGCCATAGGTTTTTCTGCATGCCTTTTTACCGAGATGGAAATATTTTTTACCTAACACCATACTGAAAAACAATTTGTATGGTTCACCAAAATGCGGTCCCCAGATAGATGTGGGACGAATAATGCAGTAAGTATATGCGGGTTGCCGTTGACGTATGATCTTTTCAGTCTGCACTTTGCTTTCACCATAGATGGTATGAGGATCATAATCATCATCGGTAAGCGGTTTTTTTCCCGGCCGGCATACGTACATAGAAGAAGTAAAGATCACGCGTATGGAAGGCGAGCACTTCTCCAATGCATTCAAGAGATTTTCGACGCCAAGCGTGTTGCTTTTATATTCGGCAAGGCTTTTTCCTCTTAGGTCTGTGCGCGCTGCAAGATGGATCACAGTATCGGGTTGAAAACTCTCTATTGCATCCGTCAGTGCCGGAGCGTTGCAGATGTCAACGTTTTTCCAATACTGGCGGTGTTCTTTAAGCTTAGGTTCGATGGTGTCAAGATTTATGACATTATCTCCCCGCTGAAGAAGCGCGGAAACAAGATGTGTTCCAATAAAACCTGAACCGCCGGTAATTAATATCTTTCCCATGAACTATAGTTGAATGTTTTGAATTCGGTCTTTAATAGGTTTTGCAGGCATACCCACGCAAACTTTTCCCGCAGGCATATCATGCAATACGGTACTCCTTGCTCCGATAATGGTGCCTCTGCCAACAACAACACCTGGTGCGATGTAAACATCGTTGGTAAGCCAGCATTCGTCTTCGATGATAACAGGGCGTGCAAAGATGTCGAAGGTCTCTTTCTGATAATCGTGACCACCTGTATTGAGATATACCTTATGAGCAAGTGCCACATGTGAACCGATCCTGATTTTCCCAAGGCTATATAACACACAGTCTTCCCCAATCCAGCTATAATCGCCGATTTCGATGTTCCATGGATAGGTAACTGTTACAGAAGACCGAATCAGTACGTTTGTACCAATCTTTGCTCCAAACATTCTTAGTAATGAGCGCCGCCAGCCATATAGTACCTGTGGCGACCATCTGAACAAGGTGCTCTGAATGATCCACCATAACTGTACAGTTACTTTTGAGCGGCCACGAAACGTTGAAGGAACGGTAAACTTTTGCAGGTTCTGGTATCTCATGTTTAAATTATCAATTAGTCGATTGCTGTATGTTCAACAGCGTTTTTTTCATTGTTTCTGCCGCGCCCTCAATTCCAAAAAACTGCCGGTAAATATTTTTTGCCCTCCTACCCATGTTCTCTTTTTGCGATTGATCCATTTCACTCCATTGCGTAAGCAGTGCCAGGGCTCCCTGGTAATCATCTGTTTCAACGAGACCACCACCGCCATCGCTTATTTCCCGCCATATATTTACTTTATCGCTGATCAATACTGGTTTAGAACAAGCCATTGCTTCTGCCACGGCGATCCCGAAATTTTCCTGGTGACTGATCAGTACAAATGCTTCTGCTCCATAAAAGGCACCCCACTTAAAATGACCTGTTAACATTCCGGGGAAGTAGATATCACCAGACTGGGCTGCGAGCTGTTTCATAGCCTTTCCATAGTTTGTGTCGAGCCCAGGTCCGGCTATCACCAGTTTCGGAAGATTTTTATTAGTGGCGGACAGTTTTAAATAAGCATTGATCAGGATGTCAACACCTTTTTTTTCATGTATCCTGCTTATGAAAAGAAGATACTCCACATCGTTTCTGCCAAAACATTTCTGCATAAATACCTCGCGTGCGTCAGCACTATCCGGTGGTGGCGCCTGTATGCCATATCCCACGTTAAGTTCTTTTGAAGGCTGGTATGGTGTGAAAGCTGTACGTGCCAGTCGCAGTTCTTCTTCGCAGGTAAAGAGTAAAGCATCCGATCTGTTGATCAGGCGGCCCTCTATCCACTTCCAGTAAAACCAATTGCGGATAGCTTTTAGTTTGCGGCCCTTTGCTTTTTGGAAGTAAGGATCAAGCATACCATGTGGCATCACCAACAGCGCAGGAACACGCGTATCTTTTCTTTTTATTTGTTTGAACGCTTTTTGAACGGCGTAACCGTAGTATTGCCAAAGACCGTGTACGATCACGATGTCGTAATTGCAAATATTATCGCTGAGCCAGGTCTCCAGTTTGTTATTATGTGACCACGGACCTTTACCTTTTCCAATGGCATGTATTACAAACGGATCGTTGTTTATAAATGCCTGGCCGGGGTCATCAAGTGAAACTACCTCATTGGTTATACCCATCGCGGTTAGTTGGGGAATGATGTTGCGTATCCCCTGGCATGGGCCACCGATCGCGGGATCCATACTATTAATTACGCGAAGGATTTTCATCTCTTAGTATGTTTTGATAGATTTTTTCAATCTGGTCCAATGCATTATCCGAATCGAAACGTTTGACATGGCGAAGACCGTTATCTATAACTTCCTGCCGTTCCTCGCTGGCGAGATTGACAACCCTCGAAAGCATTGTAGCAGCTTCGGCTAACCATGCCTGTAATTCGCCGGGATGTTCGGGATATTTTGGAATATAAAAAGCCGCATTGCCTCCCACCTCGTTCATAGGAGCCTCTGCTGTAGTAATCACCGGGCTGCCGGACGCCATTGCTTCTGCAATTGGCCAGCCAAATCCTTCTGCGATCGACGGGAAAAGAAACGCAGTTGCTCCCTGGTAGGCCTTCATAATAAAATCGTCATCTTTTCCGGTAAGAAAATGAATATCATTTTTATGTGTGGCCTGCTGATAACTTTCAAGCAGGGCGGTGGTGGGTTTGGCGCCAACCATTAACAATGGAAGAGATGTGCCGGACGATGCCCGCCATGCATCGTAGATTTCAATAACACCTTTACGGTTTTTGTACCACTGGTTACCTCCAACATGAAGTATGTATCCGGCTGATAAATTCAACCCCGTTGCACCAGAAAGTTCTGTCCGGTTCTGTTCAACGTTTCCAGGTTTAAAATCTTTCAACAAACCATTGTAGACTATTTGAGAAACGCCGGGTTTTTCAGTTAACAATGCATGCAGATCGCTTTGGGTTTTTTTACTGATGGATATAAAGTTTTTCCCACTCTGAAATCCACGCCTGATCATTCCCTGGTATTTTGTACCGGTCCAGCTTGTTGGGTTATAATCGATAAGTTTCAATGCACTTTGTTGTGCAAGAAAATCATGACAATGTATTACATGTGGTCTTCCCTGTGTCAACGGCACCCATGGTCCCAGGGCATGATCTGAATACACAAATATTGTTTCGCGATCAGCATTTCGGATTTGTTTTTTCGCACTTGCAGGAAACACCAAAAACTGGTCAATATAACCCAGCCATTTGCGAATACTACCCGGGGCCCGTAACTTATAAAACAAGGGCTGAGCAGTTAATACCTTAACACTATGTCCCCTGGCCTTCATACCTTTTGCCAACCAGTTAGCATACCTTGGCATGCTCTGGGAGTTCAAAAAAACCGGGTGACTAAAAATTACTATGTTCATCAGGGAAATTATTATCAGAACCGTCGGCAAATCTTACCGCCGTGCAAAAATTTGGAGGCTGTAATCGTTAGCGTCTTGAAACTCTGCTGTTCAATTGCCGGGTATTGAAGATTCCTGATAACTTCTTTGTGATGTAAAACAGGATACAATACAATAAGATCAATTGTGGCAAGCCCCGTAGGATGAATATGGGTATGTTAACGACGCTTTCAGAAGTGCTGCTTAACGATAAAAACATGAAAAATGATGTTATCGAAATGAGCCCCACGAAGCTAAGTGAGTTATCAAAGTTCAGGCCGTTTTTCGGCTTTAGTTGAAATACAACAAACAGATCAAGTAAGAAAAAAATCGGTAGCATTCCTATTCCAAGAAACAGGAGATATGACCAGCCAAAAGCTGCCATACCTGTACTTGCAAACTGTCCTGTTCTGAAACCGCCAAGTGCGTTCGGGCCACCGGCGCGATCATACAGGAAGTCTCCAAAAGATGCGCTGATAAGATATTCCTTATCGATTTTTATTTTTAATGCCGTGAGCATTGGTTGTGGAAGCGTTGCCCAGATCTTATCCATTGAAATCTTATGCATTTCGGGATCACGGCTTCCCACCATATGATATTGTTTAAGCCCCTCATCATTGAACTTAAGGTTACAAAAACGTGCAAGAAAGATATCATCAAAATAATACTCATCATACAACGCACTAGCAACAGCATCTTTTTTATAATCGCTTAACAGCTTTTTGTCTTTGTATGCTGTCAGTGTTTTATTGATAAGCTCTTTCCTGGTTAAGTCTGTTCTTTCTGAACGCACCACGACCATTGCTGTTCCAAGATCAGCAACGGGACCGGTTAACACCCAAAGTCCTAAACAGGCCAGTATGAGATTTCTCGGGCTGAATATGCGTACGCTGAATTTGCTGAGCAGCAGCCCCAATCCATAAGCCAGTCCCATCGACACCAGTCCCCTCACAAACAATGCCCTTTGATTTCCACCGACACCAACTATAAAAATCAAAACAGTAAACCCTGCGAGTAACAGCAATGACTTTTTGGTAATCACTGTTTTCTTCCCAAACAGCTCTTTCAGATAAATAAAATAAGGGGCATAGGAAAAAGGGATCAAAGCCTGGAAAACCTTTGGTGCGAAACCTCTTTCTGCATCGGTGACACCAAATTTGGTGGATGTAACATAGGTTCCAATCATCCCAAGGAAACCGATGAAGCCAATGATCCAGAGTTGTGAATCAGTAGGAGGCGTAAACAGGTTGGCTTTTGCATAAAGTGTCTGCATCTGGTCACGCAGGGGAGTATTGCCTCTTTGTAAAACCCTGTAAAGCCCATGCGCTGTAAGTATAACGAGTAATGCAAACAGGGAATGCGTAAATACTTCGTCTGACAGGTTTAAGTTAAAGGTGATTGGCTTGCCCTCAACAAGTGTGAAGATGAGTGGCATACAAAATTGCGTCAGCGAGAAACCGATTATTATTATAGATGAAAATGTGAATCTATATAATACATAATTTCTCAGGACATAGTGGTCCGTCAAAAACCATCCAATGAGACTGCATCCTACTGCAAAGAGGTTTTCCTTGCTATAATAGAATGTGCTCTGAATGCAGGCGGCAATGAGTAATACCACCCAAAACCATCTTTTAAATTTGATAAGGGTCAAAATGTCCTATTGTTTGATGTTTAATTCATTTTTGGTGACAGTAAATGTTTGCACCCGGGCAGTTTTGCTGCAAAACGTTTTGCCTGTTCCTTCGCAAAGCCCGGTAGTAAACTCCAGAAACGAAGCAGGTTCCATGCTAACAACATGCACGCTATGAATACAATTGCCCATTTGAATTCCGGGAAATAAGTAACAAGAAAAATGGCAATACTGCTTACTACAACCGATGATAGTGATCGGCCGGATAAACCTCGAGGCCATTGGAGCCCATTGCGTACCATCCATTTTGCGGCAATAATAGTAACCACAACCGCTGCAAATATTTCCGCCACTAGTAAGGCAATACCCGCGCCAATGATTCCATTTTTTGGCACTATCAGGAAAATACCTGCAATAGTGATGGCAGCTGTAACAATTGAAATGTAAAGCTGTGGCTTCAACATATTATTTCCACGAAGCACTGTAAAAGCTGGTTGTGCCCACGCAAATATCAAAACGGTGATGGAAAGCGAACCGAATAGTAATGGGCTGATTTCGATTTTGCCACGGGTCCATATTTCGAACAATGGTTCAATAAACAGTTGGATGATCATGAGCGCAGGTGCAATGATACCAACTACGACTATCCACACCATAGCGAACGAAGCTGAGCTGCGGGCCTGGTCGCGATTATGCAGGAACCTCATTAACTCTGGCATCATGGGATTTGTGATGGTATTAAGCCCCTGTATAGCAAAATACGCCCCTGTTCTCATTGTTGAAAAGGCGGCCATTGCAGAAAGACCCGCAATGGGTGCAAGGAACAACCTGATTCCCTGCTGCCGTACAAGGTCGAGAAGAAACTTTCCGGATAAAGCATTTGACATAAGGAAGTTCTTAATACCCAGTCCCCAGGATGGGGCTTTCCAGACTATCTTTTCCTTCCTGAGTATTGTAAAGAGATATCCATAAAAGATCAGACTGTATAAAATGGTAACCGCATTTGCAACTATACCTGTTACCAGCAGATCACTTCCCAATACCACTGCTACGGCAGTGGAGAGGGCGATTAGTAAGGAACTGCCAACACCCCACCATGAAACTTTTGAGAAATATCCAAAAGGTGAAAGTGCCCTGCCAAGTAACCCGGAACAACTGAAACTAATCATCCAGCTAACACCATGCAGGAATAAGACAATGCCCGCATCTCTCAATAATACCGGGTTGTCAAGATCTTTCGCATCAAGGAGAAATGATAAACCGCCCGTTACAATAAGGAGATAGATGAAACCCAGTTGCAGCAAACTTATCACCAATCCCACTGCAACACCCGACCATAGAAATTTTCGGATCAGTGGTTTATTCTGATCGCCAAAACGAAGGAACTCAAATTCTAATAGGGTTTGATGACTATAATCGAATATTGTCACAAAAGTTACCAAAGCCTGTATTGCAACCCAAATTCCAAAGGTCTCTACATCCCAGTAAGCCAGATACAAGGGCACCAGTGCAACCTGCGTAAAAATTGTAATAAAAATCTTGGCCCATGATGCGGCCGTGCCAGAAATCCAGCGCGATAAGGTTGACATAATACATTAGGTTTCCAGGTGTGCAGCACTTAACATGGCAATCGTTACTAAAGGTTAGATAAAATAAGTTTTACAGGCGCCTTAGTTAAGACTGTTGGCGAGACGCTTTCTTGGCCTGGTGTTATACGTGTAGCCATATCCGTAACCGTATCCCGCATTGTTTTGAACAAACCCCCTGTTGCTTACACCATTGAAGACGATGCCAGTGTTTTTAAGTTCGTTAATCTGGTTGTTTTGTTCAAGGATACGTAACAGGCGTTTTGGTGTATGGCCGTGGCGCACTACAAATAGTGTTGCATCACTTTTTCTTGCGAGTACATAACCATCGGCTAAAACGCCTACAGGTGCTGTATCCAGCAAAATCATGTCAAATTTATCATCGAGATAAGCCAGTAAAGAATTTACTTTTTCACTAAGTATAAGATCGGATGGATTATCAGGCAGATTACCGGCCCCGAGGAAATAAAGATTTGGGTTGGCCCCTGTTTTTTGAATTGCACCTTCGATATCGATTTCTCCCAGCAGGTAATCCGACAATCCTTTTTGATAGGATGTGTTCAGTTTATCACTGAGTGTCGGGTTGCTTAAATCAAACTCAACAATGATTACTTTTTTGCCGGCCATAGCCATACTGAGACCAAGATTGGCGGTTACAAAACTTTTTCCATCGCCCGGGATGGTTGATGTTACAAGCACTCTTTTAGCATTCGAGCCTATGCCAAGGTAATGTAGGGAAGTCCGAAGCATCCTGAACTGTTCACCAATATAACTTGACTGACCTTTTTTCAATACAAGTGATTCATTGGTTTTATTCATTGATATTTCGCCCAACACCGGAAGATCAGTCATCATTTCTAGTTCCTGCCTGTACATGATTGTGCGGGCCATGCCATCTTTAACTGAGATGATCACAGTTGCCAATCCAATTGCCAGCAATATTCCTATGATATAAACAACAGGGTCGGGGAGACTTACAGGATCGATGCTGGATTCAGCAGCATCCACTACTTTGCTTTCTCCCACAACTGATGGTGAAAAGCTGAGGCCCGTTTCCTCGCGTCTTTGTATGAGGAAGTCATATATAGCGCTTTTAGTATTATGCTGACGATTGATCTCTACCAGGTCCCTTTCCTGCTGGGGCAGGGTTTGCAATGTGCTGACATAGCCATTATTGGTGCTAAGCAAGTTTCGTTTGCTGGCTTCGATGCTTTTACGCTGGCTCCTGATGTTTTCCAGGATACTGGGTCTCAACTGATCTATCTGACGTGTTACTGCAAGCAGTATCGGATTGTTTTCTGCAGTGGTGGCTTTCAGCCGCTGATACTCCATTTCTGCTTCATATAACTTCGTAAGCAGATCGCTCAAAAGCAAATCGTCGATGCCGAGTGTTGAGGGAACAATGCCGCCATCATTTCGTTTTGATACAACATATTGTTCCACCTGGTCCATCACTGCAAGTTTCATGTTCAGATCGCTTAGCTTCTGATCATTGTCGCTTACATTTTTGAGAAACAGCTCGCCCTGGGAACTTATATTTATTGCCCCCTTGGCTGAACGGTATTGTTGCAGTTTCTTTTCGATTGAATCAAGGTCCTTAGAAATATATTCAAGTCGCTGGTCGATAAATTTTAATGTATTGGCCGCAAGCATTTTTTTATCCTGGGCAGAAGAATGCGTATAAGCTTCAACGATACCATTCAATATATCTTCTGAGCGTTTTGGATTGTCACCTTCCAATTTGATAGATAATACACTTGATAATTTATTTACTGCCGAAACATTCAGCTCTTCTATCAGATCCTGTACAATACGTTTAGGATGGATCAGCGAAAAATAATACTTCCCGTCTCCGGTTGTTGGCCTTTTTGTTGAATTGAATCGCATGGTACCCCAGGGCGTGGTGATCCACCGATTCATAGGATAGGTGACAGAATCAATTTTGATGGTAGCAGAATCGCCGGTAAATGCAAAGTCAACACGTTCTACTTCTTCAAGCGTTGACGGATCTTTAAGTTCCACGGAAATGGGACTTGTATGATAGGCAGACACGCTGTTCCACTTCTTTTCTTCAAACACTGGGGCATACAATCGCAAACTGGTTACTACTTCGTTGAGCACAGCTCTTGACTTGATAACCTCAATCTCGTTTTCGATAATTTTCTTTCCGGAAATTGTATTGAGGTCCTCAATGATTTTCGCATCTTCCGTTCCCTTTTTTTCGTCTTTGATCATAAGGGATGCCGAGGTTTCGTACGTGGGAAGCCGTGTCTGGGTATACCACCACGCTCCGGCACATCCTAATACCATCAATGCAAGAAACACCGGCCAGTAAGGAAAATATTTATCCCAAACCTGCGTAAGAAAACTTTCATTGTTTGTCTGGAAATTATCGCGATCCATTTGCATATTGAGACATTTAGCTATTGAAATAATTTGGGTAAACCTTAAGTAGTTGTACCAGGAGCTGTTTTAGTGTAACGGTTAAAAGGGAATACCAGTTTTGCGAATGAACTATCAAAGCGCATTAGCGGGTGCGGTGGGATGGGTGAACTTAAACTTTCCTTTCAGTACCAATCGGTGAGCCATCCTTACTGTCAGCCTGTGGTCAACGTTAAATAACGCATAGGGCAAACATACAATCAGTTGATACCATTTCGGCAGATCAAGATTTGACTTTGATGCAAGAAAGATCTTCAGATATGCAAACTGACCCCGTAGAGCAAATTTAAGTGCTTTGCGGTAGTGTTGGGCAGCGATGGTGAAATTAAAATAGTTGATGAGTTGCTGCCTGTCGTACTGACCCGACAATCGTTGAATAAGGTTCTCATATATATAGATATGTTGCCGGTAAAGTTCACCTTTTAAATTAAGGTATATTGAAGCAACCTGTGCATGTCTGCGTACATGAATCACTTTAAGTTTCTCTACGCCCATTGAATATTTTTGTGCGGCCCTGATCCAGAAATCAAAATCGCCGGCGTAAGGAAGCTCCTCGTTGAACTCACCAACTTCTTTAAGTATGCTTGTTCGAAAAGTGGTATCCGATAGATTTCCCGGGAAATTACCAAAAGCAAAAAACCAGATGTCGGCCATCGCAGGAGTAACTACAGAAGGTGTGAGTTTGCGCTCCAATAACCTCGTCTGCGTCCCGCTTCCTTCAAGGTGATTAAATCGTGCAAAACCAATTGCCGGAGGCGCGAGTTCCCAATAGCGAACGATTTCGGCTAATGCACTTGTTCCAACAAAAAAGTCGTCCGCACATAATACCTGGCAAAATTCTCCTTTGATCTGTTTAAGAAGAAAATTCATATTGCCAAATATTCCGATGTTGACTTGCTGTCGGAAGAGTTTTATCCTTGGGTCATTTATTGATTCAAGATATTGAACAGTGCCGTCATCCGAACAGTTGTCACTGATCAAAAGTTCCCAATCCTGATAATCCTGAGCTATAACCGATTCGATACATTCCCTGATATAAGGAAGGCCGTTTCTTACGGGCGTGATAATGGAAATCCTTGGGCGAAGCATGAATAACAATTAGATGAAGAATACATGACCTTGACGCTAACTTGGTTTTTTACAGGTGAATAATGTCTCAAAGGATAGATATAATACACAATCATACTCATCTGGTTAAGATGAATATGATTGTAATGTTGTGTAGCTCAGGTTTAGGAGATATTGATGTTCCGGTTGACTTCCATGCGGGTATGGGAATGAGAATGTATTAGTTCAATCTTAGAAGTTTCAACTTCAGCCGACATTAAATACCCCAATGAGGGAAGCGAAAGTTTAACTGTTTTAGTACGAACCGCAATTACCTGTCCCTCGTATTCTAATAATGGTCCGCTAATAACCCGGACATGATCATTTATATTAACATCAATTTTCTGGAGACTTATATAGTGATAATCGTTCAGAAAGTTTCTTATGGACATGATTTCTTCATGACGTATAACAGCTGGCTTACCAAGCCAGTAAACCATGTTGATAACACCATCGACCTTCAAAACTTCAACAAGGTCCTGTTCAGTGGATCTTACAAATACATAAGATTTAAACAGCGGCTCAGTGATGATTTTTTTCCGGTCTGCCCATTGACGCTGCACTTTGTTCAACGGACAATAATTTTCAATCCTTCTTTTTGTGAGGCATTCGGAAACTTTTTTTTCCCACCTTACTCTTGTGTATACTGCATACCATTTCTTGTCACTCATAGGTTATTCAATTTGTGTGTGTTCGAGTGATTCGCGAATCGTTGTCTCATGATCCGGGACAGGGCTCCGCCAAGTCCACTTACAGCAGCGCTATGGGAAAAGAATCGTTAGTTAAACGGAAACATCAACAGTCGCAGACTGCGATGACTTGTAGTTTAGTTCAGGTGCCTTGGATGTTAAGGCACTAGAGGATATTAGATGGAGAACTGAATGATCAGTTATTATTTTTTTAAATATACAATGAAATTCGCATTGAAAAGTCAGCTAACAAATTCTTAATCTCAATTCCCCAACTTTTTTTTGCAAAATGGATCAATTTAAAACGTCTTATTGTAGTCACATTCATCCATCATATTCCATTGCGGTAACAACTAAACAAATAAGGTGCCACAAAAACACTTATACACTACAGGTTAACCATTAGCAATAGTTGAAAAGGATTTTAATGAATTATTAATTGCAAATGGTTGGATTCTGCAGTGCGGAACCGTAGATCAACGAAAGTAACTGACGCGAAACTTCTACGTAGTTTTCGCGAGATCATTGTTCCACCTCCTTCTAACCAGCTTCTCTACTTCCACAACAACAAAAACAATTACTGAAACACCCATACAAATACCCAGCTCCGTGATCGTTAGTGGCTGGGTATGTAAAAAAGAATTTAAAAATGGCACATAAATTACTGCTACCTGTAATGCCACTGTTCCAAGCACGGCCCAGAGCAAAGGCTTGTTGCTGAATAGTCCAAGTTTGAACAGTGAAACCGTTTCACTGCGGATAGCCATTACATGCCATAACTGTGAAAAGCAAAGTATGGTGAACACGATCGTTTGCCAATGTTCGATACCATTTTGTAACAGCCATGCCTGTGCGCCAACGGTAAGCAGGCCAATAAATATCCCTACCCAGATCACATGTATGCCCAGGCCATCGGCAAAGATGCTTTCATTGGGTTTTCGCGGTGGCCTTTGCATAACGTTCCGCTCTTCCGGTTCCGCAGCGAGGGCAAGCGCCGGCAATCCATCAGTCACAAGATTCACCCATAAAATCTGAACGGGAACTAACGGGATGGGCAACCCGAGAATAGGAGCCAGGAAGATGGCCCATATTTCGGCAGTGTTCCCCGTAAGGATATAGCGTAAAAACTTCCTGATGTTGTCATACACCCGACGGCCCTCGCGCACCGCTTTCACGATGGTTGCGAAGTTGTCATCAAGTAAAATCATGTCTGCAGCTTCTTTGGTTACATCGGTGCCGGTGATGCCCATAGCAACGCCAATATTTGCTTTCTTCAGAGAAGGTGCATCGTTTACTCCATCGCCGGTCATAGATACAAACTGGTTATTTCGCTGCAATGCATCAACAATATTCAGCTTTTGCTCTGGTGACACCCGCGCATACACGCTGATGTCTTTAACGTTACTATCAAGAAAACCGGTTTCTTTATTCTGTAAGTCAGCACCGGTAATAACCTGTTGATTTTCTTTATTGATGATGCCAATTTCCCGGCCTATGGCAGCAGCCGTCAGGGGGTGGTCGCCGGTGATCATCACCGTTATGATACCTGCGGTCTGGCACTCATTGATCGCCAGCTTCGCTTCTTCCCTGGGTGGATCAACAAGCCCTGCAAGCCCAATAAATTCAAGCTCGGATTCAAAAGCACTCACATCATGTTCAGGGGGTAACTGGTCAACATATTTCTGTCCATAAGCAATTACCCGCATGCCGTCGGAAGCCATCGCTTCTTCTGCTTCTCTTATATCATCGATCCTAGTGTTCGTTGCCAGCATGCCAACTATCGACTCGCTTGCACCTTTGGTGATGACTCTGTACCGGCCCTTGTGTTCATGAACAGTGGTCATTGCTTTCCTGTCTGAATCGAAGGGAATATCAAATACACGAGGTGCATCGGGTGGATCCCCTGCATGATTTATCAGTGCTATTTCAGTGGGGTCGCCGGCAGGCTGGCCATCGCGTTCCTGTACATCATGGTTTAAAGCCATTGCTTCGCTCAAAACTGTTTTCTCAACGCCTTTACGCACCCAGGTTTCCCTTACCTCCATTTCGTTTTTTGTAAGTGTACCTGTTTTGTCCGTACAGATATAAGTAACTGAGCCAAGTGTTTCAACAGCATGCAAACGCCGCATCAACGCATTCTGATTCAATAATCGTCTTGCGCCTAAGGCAAGGGAAATTGTTATTACAGCAGGAAGCGCTTCAGGGATAGCTGCCACCGCCAGTGAAATAGAGGTCAGTAACAACTGGTTAACAGGTTCCCCACGCAGGTAGCCGGTCACAAAGAGACCTATACAAAGAAAAATAATGATCACTGTGATCCTGCGGCTGAATGCGGTGAGTCTTTTCTGAAGTGGCGTAACGCCGTCAGCCTTGTCGAGCATGTCTGCAATCTTACCAAGTTCCGTCTTCATTCCGGTGGCCACCACTACGCCATGACCGTGTCCGTTTGTAATGCTGGTGCCTTTGTACAGCATGTTAAATCGTTCCGCCAGTTGCTGATCGGGAGCTGGTATTGGGGCAGGTTGTTTGTCAACTGCTGCAGATTCGCCTGTAAGGCTTGCTTCATTTGCTTTGAGGGCACCCGCCTGTATTAGTCTTATGTCGGCAGGGACGGCATCCCCCGCTTCAAGCAAAACAATATCGCCGGGGACGAGTTCACTTGCCGGTACACTGATGCGACGGCCATTTCGTTTGATTCTTGCCGTCGGAGCCGCCATTTTCTGCAGCGCTTCCATGGCCCGTTCTGCACGGTATTCCTGTACAAAGCCGATGATCGCATTAAGAATGATGATGATTATGATAACAATGGTATCTGACAGTTCACCAACAACCGCAGAGATAACGCCTGCAGCCGCCAGTATCACGATCATAACGTCTACAAACTGCCGTAAAAAAATCATCAATGCACTGGTTCGCTTACCCGCAGCGAGTTCATTGGGGCCATGTTCCAGACGCCTGGCTGCTGCCTCCTGGTCGCTCAGGCCGTCAGGGTTGGAATTCAGACTTTCAACAGTTTCTTCAGCGGTGATTGTATGCCAGTTCATATTCCCGTTTATATGGTAATTGCCAATAAAAAAAAGTCGCCCCCCGGCAGGCTGCTATCCACCGGCAAAAGGCTTCAGATCTGTAGCAAGCATTCGCGAATAGATATCAGCACCAATCGTGTTAAGGTGATGTTCGTCCCGGAAAATCCGATGGTCATCATTCATTGGAAGATGCCGGTAACTTAAAAACGGAATATGGTGTTCATCACAGATTTTTTTAACAGTAGGAAAAAACTCCTCGTTTACTTCCTCGTCCTTTAATTGATACACCGGTGCATAAGTGAATATAAGTCTGATGTGATTTTGTTCGCAAAGCTCTATGATCTCATCAAGCAATGCGATGCCATTTTCATGCACCGGCCAGTTAGTGGTAAAATACCGCATCCTGAAAGGCAATTGTACAGTATCATCCCCGCTGGGCTGGTGTCCTTTATAGTACTCAGGAATATCATCTTGTTTACCTGCTAAACCGGCTATGGCGCCCTGCCGCATGGGATCATCCCATTCAGTTAACTGAAGAAATGGAAGCGTCTTTAATAATCCGGCGCGTTTATACGGAGCAATGCTTTCAAAAACGATGTCGCTTTCCATCCATGGGTAATAAATATTCGGATTGAAGAAAGCATTCTGATCAAGAGAGAAGGCAGTGGTGGAAAGGTCGGCTACTACCAGCTGTGGTGCTTCATGGTTAACCAGGTACGATTTAAAAACAAGATTCATTTCAGGAAGTCTTGCGCCATTGATCCCTGCGTTGAAAGAATTGCATTGCAGTGTCGAGTCAATGATCTTTGGATTCACATGATATAACGTCCTTGAAGATCCGATAAAAAGGATATCAAATTTTTTATTTCCTTTTATGATCTCATGCAGTTTCGACTGTTCAACACTATAATACTTTTTGTATCCGTGCAGAAGCACCAGGTATATCAGCATCAGTGCTATGCCGGTTATTATAGTTGTCCATATACTTATCTTCAGGAACTTCATAACGAGCCAGGATAAGATTAAAAAATTGAAGCTTTTATATCACGCTTTGTGCTGCGTTCAACACCAGGTTCACGCCATTTGTATGTTGCCCCGCATCAACGAGCATCTTAACCGAGGCGGCCACTTCCTCCACAGTCAGCAGTTTCTTTAAAGGATGTTTGGCTACCATCTCCTCAATAACTCTTTCATCAGTACTGCTGGTAAGTGAAGTTTGCATGAACGATGGTGAAATGCAATTGGCCGTGATATTAAATGCGGCATTTTCTACCGCCCAGCTTTTATTGAGTGCAAGCAGGTATGATTTTGCCGCGACGTATTCTGACCACCCAATAGGTGGATTTCCTGCTATCGCGGCAGACAACACCGTAATGATTTTTCCAAACTTTTTCTTTCGGAATATTTTGATCGCCGCCTGTGTGATATGAATTACAGGCACAACGTTTTTTTGAAAGCTTTCGGTAAAATATGCGGGGTCGAGTTTATGAAAATGATTCTGGGTGAACCCGGTCATCGCATTATTGATCAAAACATCAGGATTAAGCGATGTAAAGGAAGCGGTAAGTTCTGCAAGCATGTCGGTGTCTGAAAAGTCGCAAGGTATTGCCCTGGCGTTTGCGAATTGCTTTTCAATAGCTGCTGCCTTATCTGCCGATTTGTTATAAGTAAAAAAAACCCTGTGGCCCGGAACAGCGGACAGCGTTTTTGTAATTGCCCCGCCAAGGCCCGAAGCACCACCGGTGATTAAAATGTTCATCAGATGAGACCAATTTGAATTTTGCCTTTCGCGATCTTAAGTCCACTCATGTCCCTGAATATAAAATCTAAAATAACTACCTGCACGGCTTCGACCAGTTCACATACTGTGGCAGTAAAGTTGAGTGTCTGGTTCAAATATACGGGCTTATAATATTTAAGCTCCTGGCTATGGATGATAACGTTCTTTACAGGAAGACACTCACCAATAAAGTATGAAAGAAATCCACCGAGAATATTGCCGTGCATAACCACATCATCAAACTTCTTTGATCTTGCAAAGGCACTATCAGTATGGAGGGGATTTTTGTCATTAAAAATCCTCATGAAACCAGCATACACATCGTCTGTAACGGTGAACTGGCGGGAATATGTTTCACCTTTGGTCATCGGGGCGATAGTGCAAGTTGAATCTAACATCGGGCTTAAACAGTGTTTTTTAGGCAACGGCGTAAATTGTTAGTGTGTTGCTACAGGCAGACAACAACCGGTAACTGCTTCAAAAAATCTGCCATATAACCAGGCAGTGCACAGATTCGCTGATCCTCAGACCTCAACGCTAAAAACTGTATTATTGCAGGTGAATGATTAACAGGTGAAAGGCTTCAGGAAACTGGGATGGATGTTGCTTATTGTACCCATTGCGGTAATTACCGGTGCTTCGGTAGCCTTATTCCTGTGGTTGATGGAACTTGCTCAAAATCTTCGCTGGAACAATCTGTGGCTCATTACTGGTTTGCCGGCAGCGGGTATCCTGATCGCGTGGATGTATAAAACGGCAGGAGGGAATCTGGCGGCTGGTAACGATTTGTTGATTGAAGAAATACATGTTCCAAAAAACGGCGTATCAAAATGGCTTGCGCCGCTCATTTTTATTACCACGCTGATAACACATGTTTTTGGTGGTTCTGCGGGACGCGAAGGCACCGCTGTACAAATGGGTGGAGGGATTGCCGGTGCATTTTTACACCGATTCAGACCCGATAAACATCAAATCTCTGTTTTGTTGAGTTGCGGCATGGCAGCTGGCTTCGGAGCTGTATTTGGAACTCCCTTTGCAGGGGCATTGTTTGCAATAGAGGTGCTGACCAGAGGGCGATTAAAGTACCGGATATCCGGTCCTTGTCTGTTTGCGGCATTGATCGCCCATGGAACCGTAATGCTCACCGGGGCACAACATACCACTTACCAGGTGTTGTTTGTGCCAGGCAGCGATGGTGTTTTCCGCTGGTTGCCCGGTGAAATCTCACTGGCTGGAAAAGTGTTGGCGGCCGGCGTGATCTTCGGGTGTACAAGCAGGTTATATGTGCTTGTTAGCGATAATGTAAGAAGTGGCGCCACCCGGCTGGTGTCATCGCCTGTTTTGCGACCGGCCATCGGGGGGTTGCTGATAATTTTGATAGGTCTGGTTCCTGGCAACCTTGACTACCTGGGGCTAGGGGTTAGCAATCCCAATCCGGGTGGAGTGAGCATATTGTCTGCTTTTAAACCGGGCGGAGCGGAAACATTCAGTTGGTTCTGGAAATTGTTGCTTACGGCTATAACGCTTGGTTTCGGCTTCAAAGGCGGCGAGGTCACTCCTTTGTTTTTTATAGGCGCTACCCTGGCCAATATTATTGCTGTGCCACTTGCCGCACCGGTCGATCTTTTGGCAGC
The DNA here is from genome assembly GCA_023416995.1 of Bacteroidota bacterium. Taxonomy (GTDB): domain Bacteria; phylum Bacteroidota; class Bacteroidia; order Chitinophagales; family Chitinophagaceae; genus DATHKG01. The sequence continues at coordinate 68,817 of JAEZGI010000018.1, read as the reverse complement.
AGCCGGCTTCCTTGCCGTATTTGCAGGAGCCACAAAAACCCCTGTGGCCTGTACCGTTATGGGCATAGAGTTGTTCGGAATTGATAATTTCATTTTTTTCGCTATTGCCTGTTTTGTATCAAGTTTCTGTAGTGGCAAAAATGGAATCTATGCGGCGCAACGAAAGGGGTGAAAAAACTGTCACTGGCCCTTAGTTTGCTTCTTCCACCTATAAAATATTCAAAGCATGCAACCCGGAAATCCAAAGATCTTGTTCCTGCACAGCGCAGGACCGCAGCATGATGACGAAGGCAGTGCCAGGTTGCTTCAATGGCTCAGGCGGACGCTTTCTGCTGAATATGATATCATTGCGCCATTGCTGCCGCACCCGGAAAACCCTGACTACGAAAGCTGGCGCGATTCGATCGCCGGTTTGCTGGAAGTAATGGATGAAGGGATGATTATTATCGGCCATTCTTTAGGCGGTTCCGTGTTGCTTAAATATTTAGCGGAGTGCACCTTCAGGAAACAGATAGCCGCGATCTTCCTGGTAGCGGTGCCATTTTGGGGGAACGATGAAGACTGGGACGTGCCCGAATTTCATCTGGCACCGGACTTTGCCGAACGCCTGCCAACTGTACCGGTAATAACGGTTTTCCATAGTAAGGATGATGGCGTGATTCCCGTTACACATGCTGCCAGGTACGCAGCAGAGATCCCCACCGCCACCTTACAGATTTCTGATGGTCATGGCCATGTATTCTGGGATGGACTCCCTGAACTTGAAGAGGCCGTAAGACAGGTGCCCGCCTGATGTTCTACTGATTTCACGAAATCGTTTCAGTTGTCTTAATCTCCTGCAAAGCATGGTGACATGGATTATTTAGTATATTCATCCGCCCTATAAATCAAGGGCCGTCCTCCACTTTATAAACCAGAACGCCATATGACAGTAAGAAGAGAATTTATCAAACAAACATTAAAAGGCAGTGCCGGTGTGCTTATTGGCGGCATGGGCTTTAGCGCCAAATCGTACGCTTCAATTATTGGTTCAAATGAACGCATAAACCTGGCCGTTATAGGAGTACGGGGTCAGGGCGGAACGCATATTAATAACTGGTGCAAACTCAAAGACAATCGCAACGTCCGTTTAACCACCTTATGTGACACTGATGAACGTGAATGGGCGAAGGCCGCAAAAGCGGTCGTAGACAAAAGCGGTGTAACTCCTGCAACGGAGTGGGATATGAATAAGGTGTTCAGCAATAAAGATATTCATGCAGTTTCATTTGCCACACCAAACCACTGGCATGCACTCGGTACGATACTCGCCTGCCAGGCAGGAAAACATGTATATGTAGAGAAGCCTGCGAGTCATAATATTTTTGAAGGCAGAAAGATGATCGAGGCTGCAAACAAATACAAGGTCAGGGTGCAGGTAGGTTTTCAAAACAGATCGATACCTAATGTAATGGCCGCTATTAAATTTTTACATGAAGGTGGTATTGGAGATGTGTACATGGCAAGAGGGTTATGTTATAAACCGCGTGCATCCTTCGGAATTGCTAAAGATTCCGAAGCTCCCGCAGGGCTGCACTATGATCGTTGGCTGGGACCGGCACCATATCGTCCGTATAATGAAAAACGTGTGCACTACAACTGGCACTGGCATTGGGACACGGGCAATGGTGATACAGGTAACCAGGGGCCGCATCAGTTCGATATAGCACGTTGGGGTTTGAATAAAAATGAACATCCCGTCAGCGTGATGTCTATGGGTGGATTATATGGAATCAGCCCTACCGAATGTTCGCAGGAAACTCCGAATACCCAGACTTCTTTGTTCAAATACAAAGACGGTAAAACCCTTGAGTTTGAAACGCGGGGTCGATACACAAATGGAGAATCGGGTCTCGGCATCCGGATCGGTAACATCTTTTACGGTACCGAGGGTTATCTTGAACTTGATGGTGAAAACTGGAAGGCTTACCGAAAAGATGAAAAAGAACCTTTCGCTACTTCCAGGTCGAATGAAAACAGGAACGCGGATCCAACCTTCCTTGCACCTCCGGGAGGTACCGATCACTATGCTAACTTCATAGATGGAGTACGGGCAGGCAAGGATGAAGCACTTAATTGCGTGATCTCCGAAGGATTTCTTTCATCAGCCTTACCGCTTATGGCCAATATCTCTTATCGCCTTGGCCGCGGCCTGAACTTTAATGGTGAGACCGAAAAATTTGTAAAAGACAATGAGGCTGATGTGATGCTGACCCGGGAGTATCGTAAAGGATACGTTGTGCCGAATAAAGTGTAAGACATTAAACATGTCTTTAAAAAAAACCAGCTTAAGCCCCCTTCGGAAGGGGGCTTTCTGTTGGTTAAATCTTCCATACACCGCTTAACCGTATCTAAGGGTATCAAACAATGGCTAAGTACTAATTCTTATGACGTTGGCGTGTTAGCTTATAATTTGAAAACACTCATTGCCAAACATTTGTACGCGCCGCATTAGCAGCGCATCTTTGTGTTATCAAACGGAGCGGCAGGCCAACCGCACCGGATGATAAAGCTCAAATTCTGAATTAATCGTATAAACCCTAACAACAAGATCCGATCCCAATCCTAAGAAAAACCAGATCCAGACCAAATAAAACGAACACCCCAATCCTAAGAAAAACCAGATCCAGACCGAAAAAAACGAGCACCCCTAATCCTAAGAAAAACCAGATCCAGACCGAAGAAAACGAACACCCCTAATCCTAAGGAAAACCAGATCCAGACCGAAGAAAACGAACACCCCAATCCTAAGCAAAAACCAAAAAATCAAACCTACGAAAACAACTTTACCCCAATCCGGGAAAACCAGACAAATCCAAATCCGAAAAAGAACCCTATAGTTTCTGGCCCGTTTATAACCGTACCTGTGAAGATAGAAATCCCATCTTCAGAAAAACCCACAACATCTGTGGGCTTTTTTCTTTTACACCCTTTAATACGAACAACTGTTAGTTTGTTGATTGTTAAACACCTGCAAATCCCGGCCGAGATTTTTTTTATCCCGGCGGCATGACTATCTTTGTCTATCCAAATGGTAGGGTAAACAAGAATGATAATGAAATTCTTCAGTCAACATAATTTCACTCCGATTCCGACGCGACGCTGTTGTTGACCCTGCCAGCTTCCATCTCACCCAATTACCCGAATACATTTTTCAAAATATGACGCAGAAACCTTCAGAACTCATTGACACTTTAATCCACCAGATTGATGGACTGTCGGTGAAAGATGCGCTGGCGCTACTGGTGTCAAGATTTCCTAAAAAAGTTACTTTCTCATCAAGTTTCAGTTTTGAGGATCAGCTTATCTCGCATGAAATACTGCATAATAATCTTGACATCAGCATTTTCACCCTGGATACCGGCCGGATGTTCCCGGAAACATATTCCGTATGGAGCAATACCAGAGAAAAGTACAACGCTACCATCACCGCTTATTACCCTGATCAGAGGCAATTGCAGGCCTTTGTGGCGCAAAATGGACCCAATTCATTTTATGAATCGGTAGAAAACCGCAAGTCATGCTGCTTCATCCGCAAAGTTGAGCCTCTAAAACGTGCCCTCGCAGGTAATGAAGTTTGGGTTACCGGGTTAAGGGCCGAACATTCAGCGAATCGCAGCGATTTATTTCCGATAGAATGGGATGAAGGCAACCAGGTGTTGAAATTTCATCCATTACTTCACTGGAGCACGGAAGAGGTAAGAGATTATGTATCGGCCAATGACATCCCATACAACCCATTACATGACCGTGGGTTTATCAGCATTGGTTGCGCACCATGCACCCGCGCGATCAGGCCGGGGGAAGATTTCAGGGCCGGAAGATGGTGGTGGGAAGACGCTTCCAAAAAGGAATGTGGTCTTCACGAAGTGGCGGCAAAAAATTAAGCTGTCAACAGACAAATAAATTTAACCAGGGCAGCAATGCCGGATAATTATAACAATCAATCAAAGATATATGTCGGAATACAGGTTAGACTATCTCGATCAGCTTGAGTCAGAAGCGATCCATGTGATGAGAGAAGTAGCGGGTCAATTTGAAAAACCAGCTTTGCTTTTTTCGGGCGGAAAAGATTCAATAACACTGGTACATCTCGCGCTAAAAGCGTTCAGACCCGGGAAGTTCCCGTTCCCGCTGGTACATATTGATACAGGGCACAACTTTCCTGAAGCGCTGGAATTCCGTGACAAACTGGTTGAGCAGATCGGCGAAAAACTGATTGTGAGAAAGGTAGAAGATACCATCAGGCAAAGACAGCTTACAGAACCCAAGGGAAAGTTTGCCAGCCGCAATGCATTGCAGACTTACACCCTGTTAGACGTTATTGAAGAATACAAATTTGATGCTTGTATCGGCGGGGCACGACGCGATGAAGAAAAGGCAAGGGCAAAAGAGCGCATCTTTTCTGTACGCGACGAGTTCGGTCAATGGAACCCGAAACTGCAACGGCCCGAACTCTGGAACATCTATAACGGCCGTATTCACAAAGGCGAAAACGTACGTGTGTTTCCTATCAGCAACTGGACCGAACTTGATATCTGGAACTATATCCGTCGTGAAAAAATTGAATTGCCTTCTATTTATTTCTCGCATGAACGCGAGGTGCTTGAACACGAGGGTCAGTTTGTTGCGGTCTCTGAATTTATACAACTGGAACCAACAGATAAACTTTCTGTACGCAAGGTGCGGTATCGTACCGTTGGTGACATGACCTGTACCGCCGCTGTTGAATCTACCGCCTCAACACTCGACGATATAATCAGTGAGATCATTGCAACCAAAACCAGTGAACGGGGTGAAACCCGCATCGACGACCGGGTGTCGGAAGCGGCTATGGAAGACCGTAAGAAAAACGGGTATTTCTAAATACTGGTATAGCAACATTTTTAAAGAATTTAAACGCACAATCAATATATGGATCTGTTACGCTTTATTACAGCTGGAAGTGTGGATGACGGTAAAAGCACCTTAATCGGCCGGTTACTGTACGATAGTAAATCAATACTTATCGATCAACTTGAAGCCATCGGTAAACAAACCAAAAACCGGCAGGACGGTGAAATAGATCTTGCACTGTTAACTGACGGTCTCCGCGCCGAAAGAGAGCAGGGTATTACAATTGATGTTGCATATAAATATTTCTCAACACCGAAACGCAAATTCATTATAGCCGATGCGCCGGGTCATATTCAGTATACCCGTAACATGGTAACCGGAGCCTCCAACTCTGACCTGGCAATCATACTTGTAGATGCCCGTAACGGAGTGGTGGAGCAAACACGCCGGCATTCTATAATAGCTTCATTACTTAACATTCCTCATGTGGTTGTTGCCATTAATAAGATGGACCTGGTTGGGTATTCAGAAGACGTTTACAACAACATCACCATCGATTATGCAAAGGTGGCACGATCGCTTAATCTTAAAGATGTAACTTATATTCCGATCAGCGCATTGAATGGAGATAACATTGTTGACAGGTCAACCAGTATGAACTGGTATGAGGGTGATTCACTTTTGAACTATCTTGAAAATGTGCAGCTTGAAAACGATATTGATCTTGCACATCCACGGTTCCCTGTACAATATGTTATACGTCCACAGGTAGAGCATCTTCATGATTACCGCGGTTATGCCGGTAAAATCGTAAGTGGTATTTACCGCAAAGGTGATGTTGTAACCATTCAGCCCTCGGGACTTACATCAAAGATTCGTGCTATCGAGGTGGGTGGAGTTGAAACAGAAGAAGCTTTTGCACCACAAAGCGCCGTGATACATCTTGAAGACGATATTGATGTAAGCAGGGGTGATGTTATTGTTGGTGTTGGATCGGAACCTGAAATATCACAGGATCTTGAAGTGTTTCTTTGCTGGATGGATAGCAAACCCCTGATAACAGGTAATAAATACTTGTTACAGATTAACAGCAGGGTGGTACGTGCGGTTGTAAAAGAGATACACTACAAACTTGATGTAAACACTCTGGAAAAAACAACAGAGGTAACCCAGGCTGGGTTGAATGATGTAATCAGCGCGAGGATAAGAACGGCTTCGCCGGTTGCTTATGATTCGTACAAAGATCTTCGCGTACATGGCGGCGCAATATTAATAGATGAAACAAGCAATGTTACAGTCGGGGCCTGTATGATCAACAAATAATTTATCCCGGTTTATCAGAGGTGATAACCGGGCAAACTGATATAGAAGTAAAGAGGAAAGGAAAGCATATGCTCGCAGGGCCCAAATTACAAACCTTATTGCAACTGGTGAAGCTGGCAAGTAAGGATGAACTTATCTGGATCAACGGATACGTATCCGGTCTTATTGCGCAGGCCGAGGCTGTCCCTGCTGCGCCCGAAATCAAGGTTTCGGTAAACAAACTAACTATTGCTTACGGTACAGAAACCGGTAATTCAAAACGACTTGCAGTTGAGTTTGCCGGTAAGATGAAAAAGGCAGGGGTAAATGCAAAACTTGTCAGCCTCGACCAATACAGGTTAACTGATCTTTCAAAGGAAGAATATTTTCTTGCTGTAATTAGCACCCAGGGCGAAGGCGAACCACCTGCTGCAGCTAAAAAATTTTACGATCATATTCACCAGGACAGCAGCAAACTGAATAAATTAAAATATGCGGTGCTAGCTCTGGGGGATACTTCATATCCTTTGTATTGCCAGGCTGGTGTTGATGTGGATACAGAGCTGGAACGTCTCGGTGGTGAACGACTTATAGAAGTTCAACGCTGCGACGTTGACTACGAAGCAGAAGCAGAAGCCTGGTTCAATAGAGTGCTTAATAAACTTGGTAACCAGGAGGGTGAAACCAAACCGCTCGCTGCAACATCGGTCAAGAAATCAAGTGGCAAAAAAATACATAAGGGAACCGTACTTGCAAACATTAACCTTAATGATATTGGCTCTGCCAAAGAAACCTATCATATCGAAATCGCATCGGAGGATGTTGAATACGCACCAGGTGATTCGATCGGTATACTGCCACATAATAATGATAAAGTTGTTGACGCTATTATAGCGCTTACCGGAATAGATGCGCAGAAAATCATGCAACACCGCACAGGTCAGCATTCGGTGTATACCTTACTTCAACGTAAGCTGAATATCGCGTACCTGCCTGAAAGAGTAGTAAAACAGTATGCCTCCATCGTAAAACAGGATATTCCGGATACTAAAATAAGTTTGCTTGATTTGTTGAAGATTTATCCGGTGCACGATAGTGCCCAGTTTGAAGAGGTGATTGGAATTCTCGAACCAATCACTCCGCGACTGTATTCTATATCGTCATCACCTGAGGCGCATAGCGGGGAAGTGCATATTACCGTGGCTAAAGATTATTTTACCGTCAACGAAGAAGCAAAATATGGTTTGTGTTCGGCTCATTTGTCGGCGCTTCCCGAAGACTGCGAACTGGAGTTTTACGTACATAAAAATAACGAGTTCAGATTGCCGGCAGCTGATAAAGACGTGATCATGATCGGCCCCGGTACAGGTATCGCGCCGTTCAGATCGTTTCTTGCAGAACGCGATGCAAAGGGCGCTTCCGGCCGAAACTGGCTATTTTTTGGCGAGCAGAAATTCTCTTCAGATTTCCTGTACCAGACCGAACTGCAAAGCTGGGTTGAAACTGGTGTGCTTACCAGGTTGAACGTTGCCTTCTCCAGGGACCAGCAGGAAAAGATTTATGTGCAGCAAAAAATTAAAAATCACGGCGCTGAATTGTTTGAATGGCTCGAACACGGTGCTTTTGTATACATCTGCGGTAAAAAAGAACCGATGAGCGTCGACGTTGAAAACACGATTCTGGAAGTTATCCGCAAATTTGGAAACTATAATGAAACCGAGGCACTTCAATATCTTGACAGAATGAAGGAAGCGGGCCGTTTCCTGAAAGACGTTTATTAAGCTTCAGTGTAAATGAAGAAAACGATCAACATATTATCTGATGATTCTAAGGCGGCATCTGTTGCCCGGAAGTTTTATGATAATATCGCTGATGAAGCCGGGTTTTCTATTCAATGGGTCAAACATACTGATACCTCTGATGCGATATTGCTGACAGGCAGAGAAAATTACCACGCTTTAACAGCGCAGGGTTACACAACCGTTGTATCTGACAACAGCGAAAGAAGACTGGTGGCAGTGTTTGGAAATCATCTTGAAAGTTTGATCAACAGTGCTACTGTTATAAAACTTGCAGTTGATTTTGAATGGCAGGGAGAAATGATCAGTCGGTTTCTTAGCCGTGCATTACCTGCATCGTGGAACTGGCAGTTGAATTTTGAAACAGCAAACGAACATACGGATGAAAGGCTTCAGCGACTTAATGCAAAACGGATCGATGTAGCCATTGTGCCACTACAGCATCTTAATTATTCCGGCATTTCTCCAAAGGCTTATCGTTATATGATATTGCCTTTATTTGAATGTCCTCCTTCTATTTACCAGGGCATAACAGCATTGGCAGCTAAACAGGAACATGCAACCTTTTTAGCTGCATTACGACAAGCTGTTAACAAACAAACCGCTGAGCGATCAGCTGCTGAGCTGGAGTTTGTGGCAAACAATCCTGGATATCAGTCCGGAGTGATCGCACTTAAACTTGCAAATATCAGTTTCACCTATGCAGGTTCGCCCGCAGCATCAATATATACCGGCGGTTGGAAAAAAGCTGCAGACACGAAACTTTCCGAAAGACAGATCTTGTTTTCGACAACCGATCACATGAAGGACTTTTTTGATTACGATTTCAATGACGTCGCTATCATACCTGGCTGCAATAACTATTTCGTAGCAACCCATAAAGCAGTGGAAGCCGCAGCTGTTGCAAAACAAATAAAAGGTAAAACCTTATGGGCGGCCGGGACAAGAACCTGGTTCGAACTTGCCAGAAAAGACTATTGGGTTAGCGGATCGGCCGATGGCCTGGGGCTGGAGTCATTGTCAGATACCTGGTCAGGCGGATTCGCAGGTGTCAGCAAGACTGATCTGTGTATCATTACGAATTCGTCGAGTGCCAAACACTGGCAACGCGATGGCTACACTGCTGTTGGTACGTATGATTTGGTACCCCGATTAACACCTGCTATTATAAGCGGGCTTCGGAATGCTGATGCAGTATTCTGGACCAGCTATCAGCAATATGAAACCTGTAAACAGTATTTGCAACCGACAGTAACGCATGCAGCGCCGGCAGGGAAAACAGCAACACTTATAAAAGAGGATGGCAACAGCAACGTGGTGGTGTTCCCTTCAATAAAAGCTTTCATTGAATACAGGCAGAATGCTGAAACAACCAGGAGCTTATAAAACGTTTTTTAATTTATTATGGAGCAGAAAACAGAGATCATTACAGAACCGGTTAAACAGGAAAAAAATCCTTTGTTCCCCGTTTTCCTGAAACTGGAACAGATGAACGTGCTCCTTGTAGGTGGTGGAAAAGTAGCTCTTGAAAAGTTGCATGCATTGCTTGCCAATGCACCGGCCGCACAGGTTAAACTTGTGGCTACCGCCATCTCTGAAGATGTTCGTGGTTTTGCTGAAGGAACACCGGGTTTAACGCTGATTGAGCGCCCTTTTGAAGAAGATGATCTTGATGGTGCAGACATCGTGGTAGTAGCAGTTAATGAGAAGGCCGTAAGTAAATTTGTGCGGGATGCTGCACATAGCCGGCGCCTCCTTGTAAACGTTGCTGACACTCCCGAGTTATGTGATTTTTATTTAGGATCAATAGTTCAGAAAGGAAATCTGAAAATCGCAATATCAACAAATGGCAAATCACCCACTGCTGCAAAGCGTATAAAAGAGGTGTTGCAGCAGGCAATACCCGACCAGCTTGATGCGGTAATTCAGAACCTGCACATCATTCGTAACCGCTTAAACGGAGACTTTGAAACGAAGGTTAAGCGGATGAATGAAATAACCCAGGTGCTTGTTGAAACTGAAACAGTAGATAAATCAAACCGGTGGCGAAAGATAGCAACCTATTCACTGCTCAGTTTTGCCCTGATGCTGATCGGGCATTTTATCTTTTCTTATCTGCCCTTACAAACAATGGCTGATGATGCGCTCAGCTTTTATAGCACCCTTGATGACAACTTCCACTGGATGCTTCTGGCAGGATTCCTGGCACAGTTGGTAGATGGTGCATTGGGTATGGGATATGGAGTTACTTCAGCTACTATACTTCTTTCTTCGGGTGTTAATATCGTTTCTATCAGTGGAAGCATACATACTGCAGAAATGTTTGCAAGCGGTGCATCAGGTTATAGCCATTACAAGTTTGGTAACGTTAATAAGAAATTATTCAAAGCGCTTATCATACCTGGTGTGCTGGGTGCAATTCTTGGTGCGCTGGTGCTTACCGAGTTCGGTTCAACAGAGGCACAATACCTGCGACCTGTGATGGCTGCATATACTTTGTTCCTGGGTATACGAATCTTTACAAATGCTTTCCGTCCGCAACAACCTAAGAAAAAATTCAAACGTCACGGCTTGCTTGCAGGCATTGGCGGTTTCCTTGATTCTTTCGGAGGCGGTGGCTGGGGCCCAATAGTAACTACCACCTTAATCACAAAAGGGCGCACACCAAGATTCGTTATTGGTACCGTAAGTCTGACTGAATTTTTTGTAACCTTCGCCAGTGCCTTTACCTTTTTTACGATACTTGGTGTGTCTCACTGGCAGGTAATTGTTGCATTGATTATCGGGGGGCTTTGCGCTGCGCCGCTGGCTGCAAAACTGGCGGGCAAGCTGCCGCGGAAAACTTCTTTTATCTTACTTGGTCTCCTGGTTATTATCTGGAGCATCAAGATCATCTGGGGAGTATTTGATTAATCAACCTTTCACAGGCAACCAGGTTTTTAGTACGGCTCCGATTTTTTCGGCTTCTACCATAAAGCCATCGTGACCGTATGCTGAATCAATTTCAACCATCACTGATGAAGGGATATGCTCATCCAGAAAAACCTGTTCGGTTAAAGGACAAAGTATATCGCTCGTGATACCAACGATCAATGTTCTTTGAGTAATTGAATTCAAAACTTTCACAAGGTCGCCGCCACGTCCCCTTGCAAGATGATGTGAGTCCATCGCTTTTGTGAGCAGCCAGTATGAATAAGCGTTGAATCGTGCAGCCAGTTTTTCACCCTGGTATTGTATATAAGAGGCGGCCCGGTAATTATCCAGTTTTTCAGGATCATTGTCAGACTGTTTTTCAACCATGATGCCATAGTTGCGATAAGTGAGCATGCCAATTGCCCTCGCCGCTTTCAGGCCTCTACTGCCTGCTCCGGGCTGATGATCGCGCCAGCCTGGGTCGGCTTCAATGGCGAGTCTTTGGGCAGTATGCGTTGCAATGCCCCAGGCGCTTTCTGCAGGAGAGGTGGCGAGTAAAAATAGATTTTCAATCAGGCCGCCTTCCATCACGCACCATTCGAGTGCCTGGTAACCCCCCATGCTGCCACCCATCAGTAAATGGATTTTTTCAATACCCAGGTGTCTGCGTAGCAGAATATGCGCATTTACCATGTCGCGAACTGTGACCAGGGGAAAATCGTCATAAAATGGTTTACCGGTTTCCGGGTTAACGCTTGCAGGTCCGGTTGAACCATAACACGATCCAAGAATGTTAGCGCACACAATATGATAATGCGAAGGTTTGATGATGCCGTTATCACCAATAACTCCCGGCCACCACTCTGTGGCGTTTGAATTTGCTGTCAGCGCATGACAAACCCACACGGTATTACTGCCGTCAGCAGCGCGTTGTCCGTATTCATGATAAGCGATAACAATTCCCGGCAGGGTAACGCCACACTCGAGTTCAAAGGGTGCGGTGCAATGATAATATTGAGTAGTCAAAAGTTGAAATTTCAGTTGCAAAGTAAACGCCTGCATGAATTACATTTGTAAAAATTTTGATGATGGTAAAAATAGATATTGAACGGGTCAGTGGTGATTATGGATTTGAAGCAAGAGATGAACATGGCAACGTTGTAAGGATGGATACCAGTCCCGAAACCGGTGGTCAGGGCTTTGGCAACAGGCCAATGCAATTGCTATTGATTGGTTTGGGTGGATGCAGTGGAATAGACATCATATCTATTCTTCGCAAACAAAGACAGGAAGTAAAAGGTTTTTCTGCACATATCGAAGGTGAACGCCAGGCCGGTGTGGAGCCATCACTATGGCAAAATGTGACATTGGTTTTCAACCTCACCGGCACTATCGATCCTGAAAAGGCAAAACGTGCCTGCGAACTTTCCATGAATAAATATTGCTCGGTGGCAGAAACGCTGCGCCAGGCTGGTTGCGAGCTTACCTGGGAAGTTCGGGTTAACGAAACGCAGTCCGCTTCTAACCAGTAATTCAATCAAATTAACCAATCAATTCAGCCATACCAATAAAATATGGAACAGCATCCTATTACAAAAGCAATCCGGACCCAGACAGAAAGAACCAGTGAAATGGAGCATTCGTCTCCGATGTTTTTAACAAGCAGTTTTGTTTTTGACGATGCTGAATCCATGCGGGCCGCTTTTGCCGATGAAACGGATGATAATATTTATAGCCGCTTCAGCAACCCGGGTGTAAAAGAATTTGTTGACAAGGTTTGTGCGCTGGAAGGGGCAGAGGCTGGTGTGGCCACAGCCTCTGGCATGAGTGCCATATTTGCCAGCTTTATGACTTTCCTGAAACAGGGCGACCACCTGTTAGCCTGCAATGCGGTATTTGGAAGTACACATACCATCATCACAAAATACCTTTCTAAATATGGCATCGAATACAGCTACCTGCCGGTAAACGCAACAGCAGAAGACTGGATAGCGGGTATTCGGCCAAACACAAAGATGATTTACCTTGAAAGCCCCACAAATCCAGGGCTCGACATTGTTGACCTTGCTATGATTGGTCGGATAGCAAATGAAAGAAATATCATTTTAAATGTTGACAACTGTTTTGCGACACCGGTTTGCCAGCGTCCGGCCGATTTCGGAGCTGATCTTGTTTTGCATTCGGCCACAAAATGGATGGATGGCCAGGGACGTGTACTGGGTGGTGTTGTAGTTGGTAAAGCTGCCCTGATAAAAGAACTGTATACCTTCTGCCGCAGCACCGGACCGGCAATGTCCCCGTTTAATGCCTGGGTACTGAGCAAGAGCCTCGAAACGCTTGACGTCCGGATGGAGCGTCATGCAGGTAATGCATTAAAAATTGCAACGGCGCTGGAATCAAATGAAAAGATCAGTTGGTTAAAATACCCCCATCTTCCTTCACATCCCCAGTATGCCATCGCGAAAAAACAAATGAAAACCGGTGGTGCGATCGTTTGTTTTGAGCTGAAAGGTGGTCTTGATGCCGGCAGAAGCTTTCTGAACAATCTGCGCATGTTATCGCTCACCGCGAACCTGGGCGACACACGTAGTATCGCTTCGCATCCGGCCAGTACCACACATGCAAAACTTTCTGAAGATGAACGGCTCGCAGTGAATATCACACCCGGTCTGATCCGGATTTCCGTAGGTCTTGAACATTATGAGGACGTTCTGAATGACATATTGCAGGCGTTGGATAAGATATAAGCCTGCCTCCAGGAAAATTTTTATGAGATTTTAATGTTCGGTTAATCATTTCCGTTAGGTTGCATTCGTATCCTTGCAGAATGCCTTGAAATAGTATTATAATCTGATTAAGAATTATAATATGGCTTCCTGATAACCGCTCCCACAGCGATCTTTGCATCTTATTTACAACGATGCGCAATTCAGCACCGCTTTTTCATGCAACCGGCAGATACCGGCTTGCATCATACATGCAGCGACAATATTGGTTCAGCACACGGCAACGTGCCATGCTGATTTCTTCAACCCAATTGCTTGCTTCCTGATTAACAGCTTATAATATCAATATAAACAGATACACCAGATGAAAAGGATACTTTACTCAGGCTTGGTTATGATTGCATTAACCGGATGTTTCGCTACAGAAAAAAAAGATATAACGGTAGAGGAGATTCCGGAGCTGCCGGTGATCAGGCTGGCCGAGAAAGATACCATCCTTCACAGTGATTACGTGACGGCTATCCAGGCAGTCCGTAACGTAGAGATCCGACCAAAGATTTCAGGTTCACTGGAAAAGATTCTTGTGGATGAAGGGCAGCAGGTAAAACAGGGGCAACCCATGTTTCAATTGAACGACCAGGTGATGCAGGTGGAACTGGAACGCGCCAAGGCCAATCTTGAGAACATGCGCGCCGAAGTAAATATGGCCGAACTGGAGATAAGCCGTGTAAAACTGCTTGTTGACAAAAAAGTAGTGTCTAAAACAGAACTGGACCTGGCTGAGGCAAAACTGAAAGCGGCAAAAGCGAAAGTAAAAGAAGCAGAATCCGCGGAGGCAGAAGCTAAGATCCGTCTCGCATTTACCACCATACGTGCACCTTTTGATGGTATTACGAATCGCATTCCGCTTAAACCGGGAAGTGTTGTTGAAGCTGGTCAGTTACTCACAAGCATCAGTGATAACACTAACATCTTTGCTTATTTTGATGTTTCAGAGATCGAGTACCTGAACTATATTAAAACCAAGGAAAAAAACAGTTCAAAATACAGTGATGTTGAACTGATCCTTGCTGATGGTACACCATACCAATATCCCGGTAAGATTGAAACGATGGAAGGTGAGATTGATAATAGTACCGGTTCGATTGCTTTCCGTGCGAGATTCAACAACCCAAAGAAAATACTTAAACACGGTTCTTCCGGTAAGATCACCCTGACTACCGAGATGAATGATGCCATTCTAATTCCCCAGAAAGCAGTGTTTGAAGTGCAGGACAAAAACTATGTGTTTGTGCTGCAACCTGATTCAACAGTAACGATGACCAGCTTCGAGCCGCTAACCAAAGTAGCGCAATCTTATATTGTTCGCTCAGGTCTTAAGGCCGGCGACCAGATCGTTTATGAAGGCATCCTTAACATCAAACATGGTGCTGCTATTAAACCAAGGCTGGTATCTGCAGATAGTCTTAACATAAGGCGCTAAACTCAACAAAATACTGATTCAACTGATAGTACCCAACGGGTATTACTCATCATACAATTCAAAGCTTAAACCAAATGGTTGAAAAATTTATACGGCGGCCCGTGTTATCACTGGTCATTTCGCTCATCATTGCTTTGCTGGGCGTACTGGCACTCTTTTTACTTCCGGTGACGCAATTTCCGGACATCGTTCCGCCTTCTGTTGTAGTAACAGCAAACTATAATGGTGCCAACGCAGAAGTATGTGCGAAGGCAGTGACCACGCCACTTGAAAGAGCGATCAACGGCGTACCGGGCATGACTTACATGACCTCGACTTCGAGCAACAATGGTAACGTACTGATCCAGGTGTTTTTTAAAGTAGGTACCGATCCCGACCAGGCCGCCGTAAACGTGCAGAACCGGGTAACAACGGTTTTGGATGAACTGCCGGAAGAAGTTATCAAAGCCGGTGTATCTGCCGAAAAAGAGGTGAACGCAATGCTGCTTTACCTTAACATCTATTCTGAGGATCCTAATGTAAATGAAGAGTTCATTTACAACTTTGCCGACATAAACGTATTACAGGAGCTGAAGCGGATCGATGGTGTTGGTCTTGTTGATATCATGGGAGCGCGTGATTATGCAATGCGCGTATGGTTAAAGCCCGACCGGATGTTGTCTTACAATATCTCTACTTCAGAGGTGGTTGAGATGTTGCGTCAGCAGAATATTGAAGCCGCTCCGGGTGTTGCCGGTGAAAACTCGGGTAAGGATCATGGCTCAAATCAATACGTGTTACGTTACACCGGCAAGTTTAATACGCCGGAAGAATATGCCAATGTAGTATTACGTGCAGATGCAGATGGATCTATCCTTAGGTTGAAAGATATTGCAGATACCGAGTTTGGTACCTTTAGTTATGACATGACCTCGAAGACCGATGGTCGTCCTTCTGCATCGATCATGATCAAACAACGTCCTGGTTCAAACGCACAGGATGTAATCAATAACATCAAGGATAAGATGGCCGAACTGCAGGAAACCACCTTCAGCCCCGGCATGAAATACAACTTTGCTTATGATGTGTCACGATTCCTGGACGCTTCTATCAACGAGGTGGTAAAAACCCTGATCGAAGCGTTCCTGCTGGTATTTGTGGTTGTATTTATCTTTCTCCAGGATTTTCGTTCTACACTGATTCCTGCACTGGCGGTACCTGTTGCACTGATCGGTACACTTGCGTTTATGCTGGCCATGGACTTCTCCATCAACCTGCTTACCCTTTTTGCTCTTGTACTTGCTATCGGTATCGTGGTAGATAATGCCATTGTAGTGGTGGAGGCTGTTCACGTAAAAATGACAGAGGAACACCTGCCTCCGCTGGAGGCAACTGTTGCAGCCATGAAAGAAATTACCGGGGCCATTATCGTGATCACACTGGTGATGTCTGCAGTGTTTATACCGGTAGCATTCCTTTCCGGTCCGGTAGGGGTGTTTTACAGACAGTTCTCCCTCACACTCGCTGTGGCAATTGTAATTTCAGGTATCAATGCGTTAACCCTTACACCTGCATTATGTGCATTAATGCTGAAACATCCGGATCCAAACAAAAAGGGATGGCTCCAGAAATTCTATGGTGGTTTCAACCGCGGTTATGAATCTACCGCGAATGGTTACTTGAAGCTCGCAGGTTTTATTGCCAAAAGAAAACTGGTGACAGTTATGTTATTGGTGGCGTTTTGTATTGGCACCTGGGGTATCAGCAAGACCCTGCCTTCAGGGTTTATACCCGGTGAGGACCAGGGTATCATCTATGCTGATGTAATTACCCCTCCCGGATCAACACTTGAACGTACAGAACAGGTGCTTGATCAGTTAGATATAATTTCCCGCCAGTTTTCTTCTGTTGAAAACGTTAGTACCCTTGCGGGTTATAGCCTGGTAAGTGAAGTGACAGGTGCGTCTTATGGAATGGTGATGATCAACATGGCACCTTGGGACAAACGCAATGTTTCCGTTGACCAACTGATTGATTCACTTAAGAAAAAATCAGCCGGCATTGCGGATGCAAAGATTGAATTTTTCCCGCCACCCACCGTACCGGGTTTCGGTAATGCGAGTGGTTTTGAAATGCGTTTGCTGGACAAGAACAGGAGTTCTGATCTGATCCAGACCTCTCAAACAACGAATAAGTTTATCGAGGATCTGCGTAGTACAACCGAGATAGGATCAGCATATACCAACTTCGACCCGAGCTTCCCTCAATACCTGATTCATGTTGACCAGGATGTAGCGGCAAAAAAAGGCGTGTCTGTTGAAAATGCAATGAGCACTTTGCAGACATTGATAGGAAGTTATTATGCCACAAACTTTATTCGTTTTGGACAGATGTATAAAGTGATGTTACAGGCGCATCCCCAATACAGGGCGAAGCCGGAAGACATTCTTAACCTGTTTGTTAAGAATAACCGTGGTGAGATGGTTCCTTATTCAACCTTTGTAAAACTTGAGCGTGTGTTCGGCCCGGAACAAATTACCCGGTATAACATGTATCCATCAGCGCTGATAACCGGAAACGCCGCGCCTGGCTTCAGTAGCAGTGATGCGATCAATACCATTACCTCAACGGCCGACGAAAAGCTGCCACGCGGTTATGATTTTGAATGGTCGGGAATGACGCGCGAGGAAGTATTGTCGGGCGACCAGGCCGTGTACATATTCATTATTTCACTGGTGTTTGTTTACCTGTTGCTGTGTGCCCAGTATGAAAGCTTTATGTTGCCGATGCCGGTGATCCTTTCATTGCCAACCGGTGTGTTTGGTGCGTTCTTTTTCCTGAAACTCGCGGGGCTCGAAAACAACATTTATGCACAGGTCGCGCTCGTTATGCTGATTGGTTTGTTGGGTAAAAATGCCATCCTGATCGTGGAGTTTGCCATATTGCGTCGAAGCCAGGGACTGTCTATTCTGCAGTCGGCACTGGCAGGGGCACACTCGAGACTACGGCCGATCCTGATGACTTCTTTTGCTTTTATAGCGGGTCTGATCCCTCTTTGTATTGCCAGCGGTGCTGGTGCTATGGGTAACCGTTCTATCGGGACCACTGCGGCGGGAGGAATGCTGATGGGAACCATCTTCGGTAGTCTTCTTGTGCCGGGGCTGTATGTGATTTTCGCAAGCCTGTCTGAGTTTGGCAGCAGGAAAAAGAAAAAGAAAATAGTACCGGCCGAAGAAATCGCGCCCACCAACCTGGAAACGACTATCTGATCTTAATTAAACAAACAACTTCCGGGATTTTAAACCGGGTAAAAATAAATTGATGAAACTTATAAAGAAGCCTGGAAAAAGATTTTCATTTCGTGATAGCGCGGTGTTGCTTTCCCTATTGGTGATCACCGGGTGTAAGATCGCCAAACCGGTGATACCTGACCAGGTGGCCATACCGGATCGTTTCCAGGCCAATGACACTACAGTGACAGCGGGAGCCGACAGCGTTAGTGTTGCCGACGAAAGCTGGGCGCTTCATTTTCACGACGAAAAGCTGAAAAAACTGATTGATTCGGCCATCCGGAGCAATCCGGATCTTTTGAGTGCCATACAACGGGTAGAGCGTGCAAACGCGATGTTGATGGTGAGCAGGAACGCGATGCTGCCTTCTGTTGACGGAGTAGCTGTAGCGGGTGCAGAAAGATATGGTGACTACACACTGAACGGTATCGGAAACTTTGATACCAATCTTTCTCCGAATCTGAAAGAAGACCAGAAAATTCCGACCAGCCCGACGCCTGAGTATTTCCTTGGCCTTCGCAGCTCATGGGAAATTGATCTCTGGGGCAAGTTGAAGAACAGAAAAAAAGCAGCGTATGCAAGATTGATGAAAGAGAGAAAATCGGTTCAATTCCTGCAAACCATACTCGTGTCGGAAGTTGCAGAACGTTATTATACATTAATGGGTCTCGACAATGAACTTAAGATCATCCGCCGGAACATCGCCTTGCAGGAAGAAGCATTAGGTATCGTTAAAGTACAGAAGGAAGCTGCACATGCAACAGAACTGGCTGTTCAGCAATTCCGTGCACAACTTTTATCAACACAGGCTGCTGCGTTCCGTGTAAACCAGGAAATAGTAGCCGTTGAAAACAACCTGAATACACTGCTCGGACGTTATCCCCAATCGGTATCCCGCGATAGCCTGAACCGTTCACAACATTTTGATGAAAAAGTTATCACCGGGCTGCCGGCTGATCTTTTGCAACGCCGGCCCGATATCCAGGAGGCGGAATTTGAACTGGTGGCCGCAAAGGCTGATGTGGCCTCAGCCAGGGCAGCATTTTATCCATCTCTGACCATTACGCCTTTTGCCGGTCTTAACTCTTTTAATGCCTCGGTTTTATTTAGCGGTGCCTCTGTTGCTTACGGTGTTGTTGGCGGGTTGACCGCACCTATCTTCAACCAGAAAAGAATCAGGGCCGCGCACCAGATCGCTATTGCCGACAACCGCGAAGCGTACCAGCAATACCGCAAAACAGTGGTAACAGCATATGCCGAAGTTGTTACTCAACTTAACGCCATCCGGAATCTTAACAGGGCTTATCAAATAAAAAAGGAACAGACAACTGAACTGCAGAACGCGGTGGCCACTTCGAGAGATCTGTACCTGGGCGGCCGTGCATCTTATCTTGAAATTGTAACCGCACAACGCGGTGTATTGGATGCGGAACTGGAACTTAACCAGATTCAGCGTGAATTGAACCAGGTAAGAATCGACTTGTACCGATCCCTTGGTGGTGGCTGGAAATAGTGGAACAATTTTTATGGTATTAGGGGTCAATACGTTTATATGATCGCTATTCAGCCAAAGCCCAATGACCAGATGATCAGCGAAGCGGTAGCTGCTTATCCCAGGACCTGCCGCGGATTTTTTTACGGCGTCACCAACAAGGAAGGCACGATCATCGTAACACATGTAACACCCGCAAATACTGGTGTACTCACAGGCGATGACCTGGTTAATGCCGAAAAGGTGGCCGGGGAACTTGACGTGACCTTGCTCGGTATGTATGTATCTCATCCCAATCAGGCCTCGGCACCCGATCCCGAAGAGGCAAGTATCGCTAAACCCGGTTTTCATTATATCATAATTTCCGTTTCCGCTGAGGTTTCAATCGTAACCAGTTGCTGGAAGCTTAACAACATGATGCAGTTTGAAAAGATGGAAATGATTAATTTTCAGTATTTCTAAATCTGCTGAATGAGTTTATCTCCTGAAGAACGCAGGCGTTACAGTCGTCACCTGTTATTAGAGGGTTTCGGTGAGAACGCCCAGTTGAAATTGCAGGCTGCAAAGGTGCTTGTGATCGGTGCTGGCGGACTGGGTACTCCTTTGTTGCAATACCTTTCTGCTGCGGGGGTAGGTACCATCGGGATCGTGGAATACGACACCATTGATCTTTCAAATCTTCAGAGACAGGTATTGTTTTCAACTAACGACACTGGGCAACCGAAACTATCCGCTGCAGTTTCAAAAATAAAATCACTCAATCCGCTGATCAATGTAATTGAACATCCCGTGCGGCTGGATGCAAAAAATGCGATGGATATATTCCGCGGCTATGACCTGATAGCGGATGGTTCTGATAATTTCGCCACGAGGTACCTTGTAAACGATGCCGCAGTACTGCTGGGCAAACCGCTGGTGTATGGATCGGTGTTCCGTTTTGAAGGACAGGTAACCGTGTTTAATCTTCCCGATGCTGCGGGTGAGCCAGGACCGAATTACCGCGATTTGTTTCCTACCCCGCCTGCTCCGGGTACTGTTCCGGGTTGTAGCGAAGCAGGTGTGCTGGGTGTTTTGCCTGGTATCATTGGGAACATGCAGGCGCTTGAAGTAATAAAGATCATCGCAGGCATAGGAGAGCCGCTTTCCGGCCGCCTTTTCCATTTCGATGCTTTATCGATGCAGTCGCATACGTATACCCTTAAACGAAATCCTGCTAACATTGCAAACAGTACGGGCTCGCTGTTACGCGATTATGATGATTACTGCGGAACTATAAAAGTCAGGGAGATTACACCCGCTGAATTTGCATCGATGCAAGCTGCCGGAGAGCCGTTTGAACTGGTGGATGTTCGTGAGAAAGAAGAATACGATCTGCGCAACCTGGGCGGGCGGCTTATACCGTTAAGCACAATTCTCGACCATGCGGCCGAATTGCCAACTGACCGAAAAGTTATCCTGCATTGCAAATCCGGCGCCCGTTCTGCGCGGGCGATACGTTTACTTGAACAACAAAACGGTTTTACAAATCTTTATAACCTGAGCGGTGGTATAGATGCCATTCACTGATTACAGCTCCACAGCTTTGCGTTTTGATTCGTTCAGGAATTTTTTTCGGATCACGTCCTGGACAGGCACATTTCCGATTTTGCTTTCCAGCCAGGAGATAATATCCAGGTAAGCAAAAGCCCTTGTTTCAAACCGGCTTTTTTCCTGCTGTTTCAACTTCTCCAACAGTTTCTCAAATTCCGGCTTGAGTTTTTTTGGCGAGAAACCAAAACTCTTGCGAAGGAATTTGAAGATCTCTTCTTCAACAAGACTCAGATTTTCCATCTTAGCCATGAAGCGATACACTGATTTGAAGAGATATTCGAGCAATTGAAAATTGCCCAGCTCGTAATGAGCGATCAGGTGCAACAGCCGGGCATAACACTGCAGATCCGTACGCAGATCGACTTTCCAGTTAATGATCTTATTCAGATAATCAATCGCCGTTTCATAATCACCACTTCCAAAATATAAAGAAGCGATCTTGTAATAAAACACCAGCACGCGGTGACGGTCAAGGTAAATGCGGTATTCATCCAGCTTTTCTTCAATATAAGGCACCAGTTTGGTACCTTCTGAAAACGTGCCCTCCATAAAGTGTTTGTTGATTTTTGAGATATGGAGATACACGAAGGTTTGAATCTGGTTATTGTGATTATGTTCTACGATTGGTGTGTGCGAGAAATCTTCAAATCGCTGTAGCACTTCATTGAACTTTTTATAGTTCTGCAAATCGAAGTGAGCGCTCAGCAGGTTATGCATGCCTTTGATATAATGAGCGGTTTCCACCTCAATCATAAATGGCGATTTTTCAAACAATTCCACCCAGCGGCTGGTGTACCGGTAGTAGGGAAGAAAATCCTGGCGGATAAAGGTGTACCAGCAATAACTCTGGTATAAGTATAAACGTTCGTAAAAACCTTTTAGATCCTGGGTGCCGGCAGGCAGGTGTTTCTCAAAAAAGTCGTGTACAGCTTGCATATCCTTTTCGTTCCGGGCCATGCCATTTTTGATATACCAGCTATACAGTTGCAGTGACAGATTTGAAAGCTGTGTGACCAGTGTGATGCGGGCATTTACCTCGTTCGACTGGGCACTTAGTCGGTCGGCCCGGTCCTGCATACTCCGGGTAATGTGGAGCGTTTCGATTTTTTTCTCGAAAAATAATACCTGCTGGAGGTAAGTAAGCTGGTGATGGTTTCGGGCAAGTTCCTTCATCCGGTCCAGCACCTTCAGGCTTTGGAGGTAAAGTCCCTTATTATAGAGGATCCTGGCGTGATCCATTTGTTCATGTAATTGAATATCAACGTTTTCCTCTTGTTTTATCAGTCTCAGGCTGCCGAGGATCTGCCTGTACAGGTGCGCTTTTATATTGGAAAGCTGTTGTTTGCGGATGGACTTGTTCCGTTGAAGCAGTGCGGCCTCATCGTAATCGTCCATTTTGTCCAGCGCATCAAAAAGTTGCACAATTTTCAGGTCCTCCCCCGAAGAGTGGCGGTTTACATACAACTTGAAGTTCCGTTTCTCGGATTTTTCGAGAGACTTAACCAGTTGAAACAGTGCATCTGTTGATCGGTTGGGCATCGTATATAAAAATCGTTATAAGTGGCTGCCAGAGTGCGTTTCCGCACATATTAAATTGGTTCAACCCTGTAAATTAACCTTTAATTTGATTTCCTTTCCAGCCCGTAACAGGGTAATTTCGGGAGGTGTTCTGTCTCTAATGCATTGATAACGATGCAAAAATAACAAGGGCAGCGCTTCTTTAAGTTTAAATAAATCAGAATTTATATGGCAGATCAGAAGATTTTCATTTTCGATACCACCCTCCGCGACGGAGAACAGGTGCCGGGCTGTAAACTGAACGCCAAAGAAAAGATCGAACTGGCGCTGGCGCTTGAAGATCTTGGGGTTGACATCATTGAAGCCGGTTTCCCGATTTCATCTCCGGGTGATTTTCAAAGTGTGACAGATATTTCGAAAGCCGTTCAAAATGTAACAGTTTGTGCGCTGAGCCGTGCGGTTCAAAAAGATATCGAGGTTGCGGGTGAATCGCTGAAACATGCAAAAAGACCACGCATACATACGGGTATCGGAACTTCGGATTTTCATATCAAATCAAAATTCAATGCTACCCGCGAAGAGATCCTGCAACGCGCTATTCAATGTGTGAAATGGGCAAAAAATTATACCGATGATGTTGAATTTTATGCAGAAGATGCGGGCAGAACAGATAATGCCTACCTGGCCCAGGTAATTGAGGCCGTGATAGCGGCTGGTGCAACCACGGTTAATATTCCTGACACCACCGGTTATTGTCTTCCGCACCAGTATGGCGAAAAGATCGCTTACCTGGTTAATAATGTTTCAAACATCGATAAAGCAGTTATCAGTTGTCATTGTCACAATGACCTCGGGCTAGCTACTGCAAACTCAATTGCCGGTATTATGAACGGTGCAAGACAAATTGAGTGCACCATCAACGGCCTTGGCGAGAGAGCGGGGAATACATCGCTTGAAGAAGTGGTGATGGTGATCAAACAACATCAGACACTTGGCTTCAAAACTGGTGTAAACTCAAAAAAGCTGAATCCAATGAGCCGCCTGGTGTCAGATACCATGCGTATGCCGGTTCAACCCAATAAGGCTATTGTGGGCGCCAACGCTTTTTCACATAGTTCAGGCATCCACCAGGACGGCTTTCTGAAAAACGCGCAGACCTATGAGATCATTAATCCTGATGACGTAGGTGCTTCCGGTTCAAAGATCGTTTTAACTGCACGCAGCGGCAGATCCGCGCTTGCACATCGTTTCCATGTATTGGGTTTCCAGTTTACAAGAAACGATATTGATGTATTATACAATGAATTTTTAAGGGTTGCAGACAGCAAAAAAGAAGTTGAAGACGCCGATTTAAACGAGATGGCTACTGCATATCAACCTTCACCAATATCGGCTTAATAAATTTATATGGGCAAAACATTATTTGAAAAGATCTGGGACAAACACGTGGTTCAATCGATACCTGATGGACCAAGTGTATTGTATATAGACAAACATTTTATTCACGAAGTAACTTCTCCGCAGGCTTTTAATGGCCTGGAGAAAAGAGGGCTGAAAGTATTCCGTCCCCAGCAGGTAGTTGCAACGGCTGATCATAATGTGCCAACAGAAAAACAGCACCTGCCTATCAAAGATGAGTTATCGCGTAAACAGGTGCAGCAGCTTATCGAGAACTGCAAAAAACATGATATCGAATTGTATGGCCTTGGACACCCGTTCCAGGGCATTGTGCATATTATAGGACCTGAACTCGGCATTACACAGCCGGGTATGACGATTGTTTGTGGCGACAGTCATACCAGCACACATGGTGCTTTTGGAGCTATTGCATTTGGTATTGGTACCAGTGAGGTGGAAATGGTAATGGCAACACAATGTCTTTTACAAAGCCGCCCCAAGCTGATGCGGATCAATGTAGATGGTGAGTTGAATAAAGGAGTTGTGTCGAAGGATATCGTGTTATATATCATAGCACAGATCTCTGCAAGTGGTGCAACCGGTTATTTTGTTGAGTTTGCTGGTTCTGCCATTCGTGCGCTTTCAATGGAAGCACGGATGACCATCTGTAATATGAGTATTGAGATGGGTGCACGAGGCGGTATGATCGCTCCTGATCAAACCACCTTTGAGTATATGAAAGGTCGTTTATTCGCACCTTCTGCTGTAGGTAACAACCCGCAATGGGATGATAAGATGGCCCAGTGGCAGGAACTATACAGCGATGAGGATGCCGTATTTGACAAAGAGATTCATATTCGTGCTGAAGATATCGAGCCGATGATAACCTATGGCACCAATCCCGGTATGGGCATGAGTGTGAGTGGTAAAATTCCGGATGTTGCAGGACTGGACGAATCAGAAAAAATCTCTTTCCTGAAGTCGCTGAACTATATGGGTCTTGAGCCTGGTACACAGATCAAGGGTCAGAAAATCGATTATGTGTTTATCGGCAGTTGCACAAACGCGCGCATCGAGGACCTGCGAATGGTCGCTTCGTTTGTTCGTGGGAAAAAGAAGGCTGATGATGTAGAAGTATGGGTTGTGCCCGGCAGTAAGCAGGTAGAAAAACAGGCAATAGAAGAAGGTATTGATAAGATACTTGAAGCAGCCGGTTTCAATTTGCGTCAACCCGGATGTTCGGCTTGTCTCGGTATGAATGAAGATAAGATTCCTGCGGGCAAATACTGCATCTCAACATCAAACAGAAATTTTGAAGGACGCCAGGGACCAAACGCCCGCACATTGCTCGCCAGCCCGCTTACGGCTGCTGCAGCTGCAATTACAGGAAGGGTTACTGACATCCGCGAGTTAATGGATTCTAAATAAGATACGATGGGAAAAAGTATAAATATCATTCACTCTACTGTGGTTCCGGTGGAAATAGATAATGTAGATACCGACCAGATCATACCTGCCCGTTTCCTTAAAGCGACCAGCAGAGAAGGCTTTGGCGATAACCTGTTTCGTGACTGGCGTTATGATAATAACAACCAGCCAAAACCGGGGTTTGTTTTAAATGACCCTACTTACCAGGGCAAAATTCTTGTTGCTGGTAAAAACTTTGGTTCCGGCTCCAGCCGCGAACATGCAGCATGGGCCATCAAAGACTATGGTTTTGATGTAGTAGTCAGCAGTTTTTTTGCAGACATATTCAAGAGCAATGCACTTAATAACTTTTTGTTACCGGTGCAGGTAAGTGAAGATTTTCTCCATAAGATTTTTGAGGCAGTTAAATCGGATCCAAAGGCGACTATAAAAGTTAGCCTGGAAGATCAGACCATTACCATTGATGCAACCGGTGAGCAGGAAAGTTTTTATATCAATGATTATAAAAAGACCTGTCTTCTGAATGGTTACGATGATATAGATTACCTGTTAAGTAACAGAGATGCAATAGTGCGCTTCGAAGAAAATTACAAAGGAACTGCAACTGCTGCGGATACCGCAGATCAACAAATCAAACAGAGCTGAAAAACAAAATATATGAACAAGCAGATTGTAGTTATTGAAGGGGATGGTATCGGGCCGGAAGTTACGCGGCAGGCCATCCGGGTGCTAAATGCAGTGGCCGAACAGTTTGGTCACCAGTTTAATTACCAGTATTGCCTTATGGGGGCAGACGCGATAGATAAAACAGGTAACCCGCTTCCTGATGAAACCATTGAAGCCGCACTCGGCAGCGATGCTATTTTGTTCGGTGCCATTGGCCACCCCAAATATGATAACGATCCATCTGCAAAAGTTCGCCCCGAGCAGGGTTTATTGAAGCTTCGTAAATCTCTTCAGCTATTTGCCAATATTCGTCCGGTTACTACTTATCCAGCCTTACATCATCTGTCACCACTTAAAACAAAAAATGTTGAAGGTGTTGATTTTGTTATTTACCGTGAGTTGACCGGTGGTATTTATTTTGGTAAAAAGGAGATCAATGAAGATAAAACTGTTGCGACCGACGACTGTACCTATACAAAAGAAGAGATAGACCGTGTATCGCATCTCGCATTTCAACATGCACAGAAAAGAAGAAAAAAACTAACACTTGTCGACAAGGCGAATGTGTTGGAAACCTCCCGTCTGTGGCGCAAGGTGGTGCAGGATATCGCACCTTCCTATCCTGATGTACAGGTCGACTTCCTGTTTGTTGATAATGCAGCAATGCAGATCATACTTAATCCCAAACAATTTGATGTTATTCTTACAGAAAACATGTTTGGTGATATTATCAGTGATGAAGCAAGTGTTATCACCGGTTCACTGGGTCTTCTGCCATCCGCATCTATAGGTACGGGCGCAGCTTTATTCGAACCTATTCATGGCTCTTATCCACAGGCGGCCGGTAAAGATATCGCCAACCCTCTTGGATCCATCCTTTCAGCAGCGATGTTACTTGATCATTTTGGCCTTACAGCAGAAGCTACTCTTGTGCGGGAAGCTGTTGAATGGACATTGTTAAATGGTTTTGTGACCAAGGATATCGACTCAACAAATTTTTATTTTACCTCGATTATCGGTGAGCTGGTAAGTGATTATGTTACCAAGCGTAACCCTGATGGAATCAACAAATCAAACATTGAGTTACGTAACTCAACCATCATATAAATAGTAGTTGATTCAATCAGCTACAAAAAAAAGTTCTTTGGTTTTTTGCGGGCGGTTCGTATATTCGTGTTATACACTTCCCGATGTTAAATAACAGGATCAATATTATTGCCGGCAGAATCATCACAGTCATTATTGTGATCGTCGTCATTATTATTCCTGGCGTTAACGGGGGAGGAGCAAACGTATAATACACTAATAAAAGATACTAAGCGACCCGCCCCTCAAAGGCGGGTCGCTTTTTTTTAACCCATCTTCAAAACACAACACCATGGCTACTTATTACAACGATGACACGCTGGTTTACCTTAACGGTGAATTCGTACGCGCTGCTGACGCAAAGGTTGATCTTTATGGTCAAACGCTTCACTATGGTTATGGTGTGTTTGAAGGTATCCGGTCCTATAAAACAGTAAGCGGTGAAACGGGAATCTTTAAAGCGGTAGAACATTATGAACGCCTGGTACAATCGGCTGCAGCATTGAATCTTCCGTTTAGTTATGATGTGAACCAGATGATCGCCGCTAATTACGAACTGCTCCGAAGAAACGAGTTGCAGGATGCTTATATACGACCATTGATCTATGCCCCTGCAAATATGAGCTTCAGCCCAAACAGCGAATCGTATTTTATGATTGCTGCATGGAAGATGGAGCCTTTTCTTGGAAACACTTTGCTGAAAGTGATGACCTCATCTTTTCAGCGCCCCAATCCAAAAGGCTTCAAAATACATGCAAAAGCAACCGGGCACTATGTAAACTCTATAATGGCGAGCCAGGAAGCTAAAGCAATGGGTTATGACGAAGCCTTGTTAACCGACATGAACGGTTATGTTGCCGAAGGTCCGGGTGCCAATATGTTTTTTGAAAAAGATGGCAAATTGTTTACGCCTGCACTTGGAAATATTCTTCCTGGCATCACACGCGCCACGGTGTTCGACATTTGTCGCGAGTATGCTATAACAGTAGAAGAAACATTTTTTACTGCCAGTGAAGTATATGGTGCTGATGCTGCATTTTTCTGTGGTACTGCTGCAGAAGTTATTGGCTGGCAATCGCTGGACGGCAGAAGCTTTGCCAAACCATGGGAACAGACAATATCCAAAAAGATACAGGATGCGTACCAGGCCAGGGTAATTCAGAAAGTAAACCTGGCTGATAAAGAACCAGTAAGTAAACTTGGCCAGTTAGTATAAATTATTAAATCAAACCATCGAACATACACAATGAGCAACGAGCTTAACAAATATTCCAGAACATTTACGCAGGACGAAACACAACCCGCCGCGCAGGCAATGTTATATGGCATCGGGCTTACTGATGATGACATGAACAAGGCCCAGGTCGGTATCGCCAGTATGGGTTATGATGGTAATACCTGTAACATGCATCTCAATGATCTCGCAGGTGTGGTTAAACAGGGTGTATGGGACAATGAGCTTGTTGGTTTGATTTTTCATACCATCGGTGTTAGTGATGGTATGAGCAACGGAACCGATGGTATGCGTTATTCACTGGTTAGCCGTGATATCATTGCAGATAGTATTGAAGCCGTTTGCGGGGCACAATATTATGATGGGCTGATCACCATACCTGGTTGTGATAAAAACATGCCGGGTTCTATTATGGCAATGGGTCGTTTGAACAGGCCATCCATCATGGTTTACGGCGGTACCATTGCGCCGGGACATTACAAAGGGCAGGATTTGAATATAGTGTCTGCATTTGAGGCATTGGGTCAGAAGAT
Organism: Bacteroidota bacterium; assembly: GCA_023416995.1. Lineage (GTDB taxonomy): Bacteria > Bacteroidota > Bacteroidia > Chitinophagales > Chitinophagaceae > DATHKG01. The sequence goes on along the minus strand of JAEZGI010000018.1, from coordinate 39,505 downwards.
AGCAGGTACTTTAAGTGTTGAAGACTTTAAAGGTATCATTAAACATACCTGTCCCGGAGCGGGCGCCTGCGGCGGAATGTACACGGCCAATACCATGGCAGCTGCAATAGAAGCATTGGGAATGAGTTTACCTTATTCTTCTTCCAACCCGGCCATCAGCGAAGAAAAACAGAAGGAGTGCCGTGAAGCGGGAAAAGCTATCAAAGTACTTCTTGAAAAAGATATCAAGCCATCAGACATCATGACCCGCGAAGCGTTTAAAAATGCTATGGTGGTCATCATGGTGCTGGGTGGTTCAACCAATGCAGTACTGCATTTTATTGCAATGGCGAAATCGGTTGGTGTGAAATTAACGCAGGACGATTTCCAGGCTATCAGCAACCGTATCCCGGTACTTGCCGATCTGAAACCAAGCGGTCGTTACCTGATGCAGGATCTGCACGAACATGGCGGTGTACCAGCCGTTATGCGTTACCTGCTTGACCAGGGATTATTACACGGGGATTGTTTAACGGTAACCGGCAAAACGCTCAGGGAAAATCTTGCAGACATACAACCGATCAATTTCGAGACGCAAAAGATCATCTATCCACTCGAACATCCTATCAAAGCAACTGGTCACCTCCAGATCCTCTATGGCAATCTGGCTGAAGGTGGAAGCGTTGCAAAGATCACTGGTAAGGAAGGTGAAAAGTTTACCGGTCCTGCACGTGTATTTGACGGTGAGCAAATGCTGATTTCAGGCATCAGTTCCGGCCGCGTAAAACCCGGTGATGTAGTGGTTATTAAAAACGAAGGTCCGAAAGGTGCGCCCGGTATGCCCGAGATGTTGAAGCCTACCAGCGCATTGATAGGAGCCGGTCTCGGTAAAAGTGTTGCACTTATAACCGATGGTCGTTTCAGCGGTGGCACACACGGCTTTGTGGTTGGGCACATCACTCCCGAAGCTTATGAAGGCGGACTTATCGGTTTGGTTCAGGACGATGATATCATTGAACTGGATGCCGTGAACAACACCATTCATCTCAAAGTAGACGAGGCCATCATTGCAGAACGCAGACGTCAATGGAGCCGGCCCGAACCAAAGGTTAAGAAAGGATTACTTTATAAATATGCAATGACTGTAAAAAATGCAGCGGAAGGTTGTGTAACAGACGAAGCATAAAATCATCAATAAATTTAAAACACAAGCGGTATGAGTACAATTGCATTAACTGCCGAAACTCCCCAAAGCGAAACCAATAATAAGACTGTGAGATCTGTGAGTGGATCGGTGGCTGTGCTGGATGCATTACTGGCAGAGAAATCTGATATCATATTCGGTTATCCGGGCGGAGCTATCATGCCTATCTATGACGCTTTATATGATTACCAGGATAAACTTCAGCATATACTGGTACGTCATGAACAAGGTGCCATACATGCAGCACAGGGATTTGCACGTACATCCGGTAAGGTCGGTGTGGTATTTGCTACCAGCGGGCCGGGCGCTACAAATCTTGTAACGGGTCTTGCAGATGCAATGATCGACAGCACGCCGCTTGTGTGTATCACCGGCCAGGTGTTTGCACACCTGCTGGGAACGGATGCCTTCCAGGAAACCGATGTGATCAATATCACAACGCCTGTTACCAAATGGAACTACCAGGTTACTGATCCATCCGAAATTCCTGCAACCCTGGCCAAAGCGTTTTATATCGCTAAAAGCGGTCGTCCGGGTCCCGTGTTGATTGACATCACCAAAAATGCACAGATTCAAAAATTCGATTACGAAGGATACAAACCTTGCAATCATATACGCAGCTACAGACCAAAGCCCATTGTACGCAAAGAATACATTGAGCAGGCTGCAGCGCTGATTAACGCAGCTGAAAGACCATTCGTGCTTTGGGGTCAGGGTGTGATACTCGGTAAGGCAGAAAAAGAATTCGCGCGATTTATAGAAAAAGCCGGTATTCCATCTGCCTGGACAATCATGGGTAACAGTGCCATTCCAACTGATCACCCGCTGAATGTCGGTATGTTGGGTATGCATGGTAACTATGGGCCCAACGTGCTAACAAACGAATGCGATGTATTGATCGCAATCGGTATGCGTTTCGATGATCGTGTAACCGGAAGGTTAGACAAATATGCCCGCCAGGCAAAAGTGATTCATCTTGATATTGATCCCGCTGAAATCGACAAAAACGTTAAAGCTGAAGTAGGAGTATGGGGCGATTGCAAAGAAACACTTCCGCTGCTTACTGAATTGGTTGAACAAAAAGTATATCCACAATGGTTGCAACGTTTCCGTGAATTCGAAGAACAGGAAAAGGAACAATGTATCATCCCGGAAATGAATCCTGACAACGAGATTCTTTCAATGGCAGAGGTTGTTGATGCGATGAATGAATTAACCGGGGGCGACGCCATCGTGGTTACCGATGTGGGTCAGCACCAGATGGTAGGTTGCCGCTATGCGAAGTTTACACAAACCAGGAGCAACATTACAAGCGGTGGACTGGGAACCATGGGATTTGCATTGCCTGCAGCGATCGGCGCCAAATTTGGTGATCCTGACAGAACCGTAGTGGCCATCATCGGTGATGGTGGGTTCCAGATGACCATCCAGGAACTGGGCACTATCATGCAAAACAAGGTGAATGTGAAAATACTCATCCTGAATAACGAGTTTCTTGGAATGGTTCGCCAGTGGCAGCAGTTGTTTCATGACAAACGCTATTCGTTTGTAAATATTACCAGTCCCGATTTTGTAGCCGTTGCAAAAGGTTATTATATCGACGGCGATAAGATCAGTGAGCGCGAGAAGCTGAAAGATGCTTTACGCACCATGCTTGAACACGATGGACCTTACCTGCTTGAAGTAATGGTAGGTAAAGAAAACAATGTATTTCCAATGGTACCGCAGGGCTGCAGTGTGTCAGAAATCAGGTTGAAGTAATCAATTAATCATCTTCTCAAATTTCAATAAATGAAACAGGAATTCACGGTAACAGTATATACCGAAAATCAGATCGGGTTACTTAACCGGATCGCCATCATCTTTTCAAGGCGTAAGATCAATGTAGAGAGTCTGAATACCTCACCTTCTGAAATCGAAGGTATACATCGCTTTACCATTGTTATTACGGAAACAGAAGATGTAGTGAAGAAGCTTACCCGCCAGATTGAAAAACAGGTGGATGTGCTGCGCGCCTTTTATAATACCGACGAAGAGATCGTTTGGCAGGAGCTGGCTTTATATAAAGTATCAACCGATGCGATTGCCGAAAAGGTGAAGGTAGAACGGCTTTTGCGTGAATACGGCGCAAGAGCGGTGGTGATCAGGAAAGACTACACCATTTTTGAGACGAGTGGTCACCGTGAAGAAACCGATCGTTTGGTTTCAGTATTGGAACCATATGGATTAATTGAATTTGTAAGAAGTGCCCGTGTTGCCATCATCAAGGCAAGTAATGGTTTCCACGAGCGATTAATAGAATTTGAAAAAGTTGAACCCGGCGAAGAGCTGGTTGAAAATGAGTTCCTCGACCGGCAGGACGAAGTATTCACCATGTAATTATCAAACACTCAATCTTCAATAAACACAATAAAATACAATTATGGCAAAACTAAATTTCGGGGGCGTGGAAGAAAACGTTGTTACACGCGATGAGTTCCCGCTTGCTAAAGCCCAGGAAGTTCTGAAAAACGAAGTGGTGGCAGTTATCGGTTACGGGGTACAAGGTCCCGGACAGGCTCTTAACCAAAAGGATAACGGTATCAACGTAATCGTTGGTCAGCGCAAAGAATCAAAAACCTGGGATAAGGCAGTGAAAGACGGCTTTGTACCCGGAAAAACATTGTTCGAAATTGAAGAGGCGCTTGAAAAAGCAACCATCATTTGCTACCTGTTGAGTGATGCTGCCCAGATACAACTCTGGCCAACCGTTCAGAAACATCTGACCGCGGGTAAAGCATTATATTTCTCACACGGTTTTGGTATTACTTTCAACGAACAAACAAATATTATCCCTCCAAAAGATGTTGACGTGTTCCTGGTTGCACCTAAGGGTTCTGGTACTTCGCTTCGCCGGATGTTCCTTCAGGGCCGTGGTTTGAACAGTAGCTATGCAATCTTCCAGGATGCGACAGGTCGCGCGAAAGAACGTGTGATAGCTTTGGGTATCGCCGTGGGTAGTGGTTACCTGTTTGAAACTGATTTCAAGAAAGAAGTTTACTCTGATCTTACCGGCGAAAGAGGAACATTGATGGGCGCTATACAGGGTATCTTTGCTGCACAATACGAAGTGCTCCGCAAGAAAGGTCATACCCCATCTGAAGCCTTCAACGAAACAGTTGAAGAACTCACACAATCACTGATGCCGTTAGTAGCGGAAAATGGCATGGACTGGATGTACGCCAACTGTTCAACAACTGCACAACGCGGTGCGCTTGACTGGTGGAAGAAATTCCGTGATGCTACTTTACCCGTGTTCACAGAATTATATGAAAGTGTTGCTTCTGGTAAAGAGGCTGCCAAATCAATTGAAAGCAACAGTAAATCTGATTACCGTGAAAAGCTTGAAGTTGAATTAGCAGAACTTAGAGAAAGTGAAATGTGGCAGGCAGGAAAGACCGTAAGAAGTCTTCGTCCTGAAAACCAGAAAGCAGAGGATACTGCTAAAAAGGTAGCAGCATCTGCTAATTAATGCTATTGTTCAACTGAAGTTGATGAAATGACTTCATAAGGCAAATGCTTTTTCCGGGCTTCAATGACACGGCAGAAAGCATTTGCTTTTTATAAGGTATCAAATAATTATGGAAGCACCAGCAAACACTAGGCACCAACTGGATTTTGAAGCGGCATCGGCCCGGCTGAAAAGTGTGGTTAACCGGACACCACTAACTTATAATCACAATCTCAGCAGAAAATATCAGTGCGATGTTTTTTTGAAACGCGAAGATCTCCAGGTTGTAAGATCATATAAGTTACGCGGTGCCTATAACATGATGAGCAGCCTGCCCGCTGAAGATCTGAAAGAAGGTGTTGTAACGGCCAGTGCCGGCAACCATGCGCAGGGTTTTGCTTATTCATGTAAGAAGCTGAATGTACGTGGTGTGATCTTTATGCCGATCATTACTCCTAATCAAAAGGTAAATCAAACCCGGATGTTTGGAGCAGACAGTATCGAGATCAAACTGGTTGGTGATACTTTTGACGATTGCGCGGCTGCTGCGAAACAATACACTGAAGATAATGGTATGACCTACATACCACCTTTTGATGATTATCGCATCATCGAGGGGCAAGCAACGGTTGCAGTTGAGATCCTGCAGGACAAAAGCAACATTGATTATGTTTTTGTTCCTATTGGTGGCGGGGGCCTGGCTGCCGGAGTTGGTTCTTACTTCAAAACATATTCACCCAACACAAAAATTATCGGGGTAGAGCCTGAGGGTGCGCCATCGATGGTTGCTGCTTTGAAAGCCGGTCACCCGGTTACGCTGGAGAACATCGAACGCTTTGTTGACGGTGCTTCTGTTAAACGGGTGGGTGAAGTTACTTATGCTATCTGCAAAGACGTGCTGGATGATGTGAACCTTGCACCCGAAGGCAAGATCTGTTCAACCATCCTTCAATTGTATAACGAAGACGCTATCGTGGTTGAGCCTGCGGGCGCCATGTCAATCACTGCATTGGATGACTATGCAGAAGAGATTCGCGGTAAGCAGGTAGTATGTGTTATCAGCGGCAGCAATAATGATATCGACAGAATGCAGGAGATCAAAGAAAGAAGTCTTCAGTATGAAGGTCTCAAACATTATTTTCTCGTTCGGTTCGCCCAACGCCCGGGCGCTTTGAAAGAATTTGTAAACCATGTGCTTGGTCCGGATGATGATATCACGCGATTTGAGTACATGCAGAAACACAATAAAGAAACCGGTCCCGCGCTGGTGGGGATCGAATTGAAAAGTAAAAAAGATTACCAGGTTCTTATAGCCAATATGCAGGCTTACAACATTACCTACACAGAGCTGAACAAAAATGACAGTCTTTTTGGTTACCTGGTGTAACGGGTAGCTTACGCAAACAGTCGGGTAATCGCTCATGTAACTGCCGTCATTAAAATATATGTAGTCACCTACGCAAAGTCGGTTGAAATACTTACATTTGGTTATACATTGACTTATAATCAAGCCAGATGACCAATTCTACGGGCAAACTGACTCCTGCCCATTACACTGCCGGCGCTACTGGATTCGTCAGTCTTTTCTCCCTGATCGGGATCATGTTTTATGGTCTTCCTTTTTTCTATGATTTCTGGGTAACAGAATTCGGCTGGTCGCGCGCCACGGTTACTTCGGGTGCTGCGGTGGGTCGTGTAATTATGGCTTGTTTTGCGTTCCTGGCTGGTTGGTTGGTTGATAAGTATGGTCCCAGGAAAATGATCATGACCGGTATATTGCTTGGTGGTGGGGGTTTGATGTTGATGGGTACCATGGATACCTTGTTTGAGTTTTATCTTTTCAACATAATTGCCGCCGCCGGGTATATTGCCGGCGGGCCCTTACCTAACCAGGTGCTGATGTCAAGGTGGTTCAAAACGGCCCGTGGTAAAGCAATGGGCATTGCCTATCTCGGCGTTGGTATTGGTGGAATGTTTGTTCCGCAGATAACGCGTGCACTGAGTGTAAAATTAGACTGGCAACAGGCTATATCTGTACTTGGCCTACTGATGATCGTTATAGCACTGCCTTTTGTGTGGTTTACAAAAGACAATCCCGAGGGCTTTCAACTCGCCGAAAAAAAGCAGGCACCTCCGGTTAAGTTGAACACAATTCTAAAAAAGCGATCATTTTATTTATTGTTGATAGGAAGTGTTTGTTCTATTGGTGCCGTGAGCGGTACCGTTCAGCATCTTAAATTATATTTTAGTCTGGACCTGAAGTTCACGCAGGCTGAAGCTGCCAATATGCTTACGTTGGTTTTGTTTTCGAGTATCGTTGGCCGTTTGTTTATGGGCTGGCTGGCCGATCGCGTGGCGAAGAAATACGTGATGATGCTGATCTACACGCTTGTTGCAGGCTCGATCCCATTGTTATATTTTTCATCTTCTCCGGGGGTTTTATATGTGTTTGCGATTTTGTTTGGTATCGGTCTGGGTGGTGATTATATGATCATTCCATTGATGGCTGCTGAATTATTTGGTGTGCGTGTTATGGGCAGGGTTATGGGCGTTATCTTATCAGCAGATGTAATGGCCGATGCACTTACGCCTGTGTTGGTCGGCAGACTGAGAGATGTAGGAGGTAACTACACCAATGCTTTTGCTGTGCTTATCGTGTTGGGTGTTGTGGGAATCATTTCGGTGTTGCTGTTGCCCCGGAAGGCGATTGTTGAAGACTAATTTAATTGATAACTATATGAACAATGTTGCGTTGCAGTACAGGCAATTGCTTGAACCTTCAGATGAACTATTAAAAGATATTGCAAAGATTGATGGCGATATCATGGTGCTTGGTGCCGGTGGAAAGATGGGACCGGCGCTTGCCATTCTTGCAAAAAAAGCCTGTCTGAAAGCCGGCGTTGATAAAAAGATCTATGCAGTTTCAAGGTTCTCTGATCCGGAGGCGCGCGCTGAACTGGTTGCAGAAGGTATTGAAACCATTGCGGCCGACCTGATGGAAGAAACGGATTTAGCTGCTCTTCCCGATGTAAAAAACATCCTGTTCCTGGCTGGTACAAAGTTCGGCACAAAAGGAAAAGAGTCATATACCTGGGCAATCAACAGTTACCTGCCAGGCCGGGTAGCGCAAAAGTTCCCGGGTTCTAATATCGTCGTGTTTTCAACGGGTAACGTGTATCATTTAACGCCATTGAATATGGGTGGTGCCAGTGAAAGATATGTGCCTTTGCCTTTTGGTGAATATGCCCAGTCGTGTTTGGGTCGGGAGCGCGTTTTTCAACATTTCTCTTCAAAAAACAATACACCCATTCTTATTTATCGGCTGAACTATGCAAACGATGTTACCTATGGTGTGTTACTCGAAATTGCAAAATCTGTAAAAGCCGGACGCGCAATTGATTTACAGATGGGCAATGTAAACGTTATCTGGCAGGGTGATGCCAACGAAATGGCCATCCGTTCGCTATTGCATTGCAATGTGCCGGGTAAGTTATTAAACATCACGGGTCCTGAAACCGTATCCGTTCGATGGGTGGCTGAAGAGTTCGGAAGAATGTTTGGTGTGCAACCGGTGTTCGAAAATGAAGAACAGCCTACTTCTTTATTGAGCAATGCAGCAGAGGCATTTCGGTTGTTTGGATATCCACGCACGCCTTTGCTGAAAATAATGGAGTTGCTTACCGGGTGGATCAATGAAGGCGGTAAGATCATAAATAAAGAAACACATTTCCAGGAAAGAAAAGGACAGTTTTAAGGTATGGCTCACACACTTGATAGCAACATAGCAAACGCACTGCAGGCAGGAACCGTAATTCCTGCGCACCCTCTTGCGCTCACAGAATCATTGCAGTTAGATGAGAAACATCAGCGTTTATTAACCAGGTATTATATGGCTGCTGGTGCAGGTGGTATTGCTGTGGGTGTTCATACCACGCAGTTTGCTATCCGCAATCCGGAGATCAATCTCCTTGAACCGGTACTGAAACTTGCTGCAGAAGAAATCGACCGCGCTGATCTGAAGCGCCCGTTTATTAAAGTAGCCGGCGTTTGCGGACCAGCGCAGCAGGCTGTTGCCGAAGCAAGGCTTGCTCGGAAATATGGCTATCATCTCGGCCTGCTCAGTTTAGGTGGCTTAAACGATTATAGTGACGAGGCGTTGATCAATCATGTGAAATCAGTAGCAGAAGAAATTCCTGTTATTGGTTTTTATTTACAGCCAGCGGTTGGGGGGCGATTACTTAGTTATAATTTCTGGCGCGCGTTTGCTGAGATACCAAATGTTAAAGCCATCAAAGTGGCAGCGTTTAACCGTTACCAGACCCTTGACGTCGTTAGAGCAGTATGTAATTCAGGTCGCAGAGACGATATAGCTTTGTATACCGGTAACGATGATAATATCATTGCGGACCTGTTAACGCCTTATCGTGTTGATGTTGATGGTTCAATCATAGAAAAAAGATTTGTCGGAGGATTGTTGGGTCATTGGGCGGTTTGGACGCACAAAGCCGTCGCAATACTGCAGGATGTTAAACAATGTATAGCGAATAATTATGCCGGTGTAGAAGCGCTGTTGTCCCGTAATATAGCTGTAACAGATATGAATGCAGCCATCTTTGATTCAGCTAACGCTTTTCATGGTTGTATTGCCGGTATTCACGAAGTGTTGTACCGCCAGGGTTTATTACGTGGCAAATGGTGCCTGGACCCGAAAGAAGGGTTGTCTGCCGGCCAGGCAGCGGAGATCGATCGTGTTTGTAAGCAATATGCTTCGCTTACAGACGATGATTTTGTAGCCAGTTTTCTTTCAGGTAATTTGTGAGTAAGAAATGATCGATATTATCAAAAAACTTGCAAGCGAACATCTCGCGGCTGCCATCAGCAACCGCAGGTACCTGCACGCAAATCCTGAATTGTCTTTCCAGGAATACAATACTTCTGCCTTTATAAAAAGGCAACTTGAGCAATCAGGTATTCCGTATGTTGGGTTAGCAGAAACAGGGGTAGTCGCAATGATCAAAGGCGATCAGACTTCTGATAAAGTGATTGCACTGCGTGCCGATATGGATGCGTTGCCCATACATGAGCTGAACGATACCGAATACAAATCTTTGACCGAAGGTGTGATGCACGCCTGCGGTCATGATGTGCATACCGCCTCATTATTGGCGACCGCATCGATATTGATGTCGTTAAAATCTTCATTTGGGGGAACGATCAAGCTGATTTTCCAGCCTGCTGAAGAGAAGTTGCCTGGTGGTGCGAGTCTGATGATTAAAGCCGGTGTGTTGGAAGAACCTTCTCCGCTCGTTGTTATTGGACAACATGTATTACCAGGTTTGCCCTGTGGTAAAGTTGCCATTCGAAAAGGCAGGGCGATGGCCTCAATGGATGAGCTCAATATAACTGTGCATGGGCGCGGCGGTCATGGTGCAATGCCGCATTTAAATATTGATCCTGTATTAATTGCCTGTCATATTGTATTGGCATTGCAGCAGATTGTTAGCCGTAACAGTAACCCGGTTGTTCCCGGCGTGCTGACCATTGGTCGTTTTATTGGAGATGGTGCCATCAATGTAACACCTGATAAAGTAACCTTACAGGGAACCTTTCGGACAGTGGATGAAAACTGGCGCGCGGAAGCGCATGATCGAATGAAAAAGATGGCTATCAGCATAGCTGAAGGCATGGGCGCCACCTGCGATTTTCATGTAGAACGCGGTTATCCTTCGTTGTATAATGCCGAATGGCTTACTGAGCAGGTCATTAATGATGCTGCCGCTTATCTTGGGAATGAACAGGTGGTTGAAGGCGAACTACTGATGGCTGCCGAAGATTTTGCCTATTATGGTCAGCATCGTGATGCATGTTTTTATTTCCTTGGTGTTGGTAATGACGAGAAAGGTATTTCTTCTGCCTTACATACTCCCAATTTTGATATTGATGAATCTGCGCTGGAGATCGGAAGCGGTCTGATGGCATATATAGCACTGAAGCGACTGGCGGATGGCATTAAATGAACGGTTTATCGAGGCGCGCACACCATTGTTATGAAGCTACAGTGCTACCGGCATTTATACTCCGCTTAACTGCTCGGCATAATCCCATCAACACACCTGGAAAATCCGGCTCTAATATCTGGTCGTTCCATATGTGAACATTTACCAAAGGTGTTTCCCACTCCATAGATGCCACCAACATATGCTGTTCGTTGCTGCATCAGTTAACGAAATATTTTAATTTACCTGGTTGCAACATAACGGGGAATGTGCTAGTTTGCGCGGAAACCCCTGATTCATTTCAACTCTAAACCTTATCAATTCAACAATGAAAAGATGCTTCATCGTCTGCGCGGCCCTTGTGCTGGCAGTACAAACCTTTGCACAAAACAAAAAGTTCGATTTAAAACTGGGCCAGGAATATGACCTCCCCCGCAAAACCGCTGATCTCGCATTTTTCGGTAATGAAAAAGACGGGATCGTTAACCTGTCGATAAAAAAAGAAGAACTCATCATTGTTCGTTTCAATCCAAAAGATCTTCGTAAAACGATGGAGCAGAAGATTGACCTGGATGTAACACGCAATTTCAACAGCGAGATCCTGGTTGATTTCAGCAACAACAATTATTTCTGGCTACATAGCGACTGGGATAGAAGCAATCAACGCGAAATGCTTTTTGCTGACAAAGTGGATCTTCAGACAGGTAAGATCACCGGAGTCAACAACAAGTTATTTGAGACTTCTAAAATAGCGGGCGCATCTGCAGTTCCGCGTTTTTATAGTTTGAAGACAACAGAAAAGTATGATTACAGTTTCGACTTATCCAGAAACATTCTTTGTGTAACATATCGGTTGCAGCCAGAACACAGGAGCGATAAAAAGAATTTTGACAAAATTGGTTTCCAGGTTTTTGATAACAATTTGAAAAAACTCTGGGGCAATGAATTTACAATGCCTTATAGCGAAGCCGTGATGGATAATTCGGATTTTTCTGTTGATGCAAAAGGCAATGCTTATATGCTTGCAAAAGTGTACGACAATGAAAAACGCCGGGAAAGGGATAAAGAAACCGGTAAGCCAGGTTATCATTACGAATTGCTGAAATTCACTGCCGACAGTAAAAAGATCATCAGCATCCCGATCGCAGTTGATGATAATTACATCCGCGAAACAAGTTTATCAGAAAATGCTTCAAGCGGCATGATCATCTCATGCACTTATAGCAAAAAGTCAAAGGGAACAGGTACTGATGGTATATTCCTGGCTACGATTGATGCAAATAACAATCTCTCTAAATTCAAAAATGGTTACTATGAATTTCCGAAAGCGGAACTTGCCAGATTTGAATCCGCGCGCGCGCGTAAAAAGATAGAAAATAAAGAAGATTACGAGGTAGCGAATCTCAAGGTAAGAGATGTGATTGTTGAAAAAGATGGCGGGATCTTCATCACCTGTGAAGAATACCAGGTAATTGAGCATTACACGCAATCATCAAGCGGTTTTGGCAGAACGTACTATACTTTTCACTATGAAGACATCTTTGCGGCTCGTGTAAATGTTTCGGGTGAATTTGAGTGGATGCGGAAAGTTCCTAAGAAACAACGCGGCACCCGGGGGCAGGGCACAATGGGTTTCAAACTTATAAACGATGAAACCGGCTATTATTTCCTGTACCTCGATAATTTAAAAAATCTTGACCTGCCGGAAAGTGAAGTGCCACGTCTTCACCTGGATGGTTACGGGGGACAAGTAATTGTTTCAAAAATTACCAAAGACGGGAAGGTTTCAAAAGATCTGCTTTTTGACACACGTGACGAGGATATCATGATTTATCCTTCACAATTTTACAAGATAGACGGCTACCGTTTTATCGGTAGGGCAAGGCTCAAGAAAAACCTGTTCCGGCCCTTGCTGATTACACCAAAAGCCTGATTTTTAGGCGGAAAGGATTACCTGCCGCCAACATCTTACTACCCGCCCCATCCCCGGCTCCGAAGCTGAGGAGGGGCGGTGTTGTTTTGAGCCATACCCCACCTGCATAACCCGTGCAAAAAAAATGGACGACTTTCCCGGTAAATAAATTTTTTTCCGTATTTTCATATGCTTGCTTGCTTTATTTTTTGATGCCTATATGAAGATTTGACTGTTTCATTGAATTTTATCAAACCAAAATTTTAATCAACGATGGCGAGCAACTTGGGTTTGTATTCTCCCGAATTCGAAAGGGATGCATGTGGTATTGGGTTCGTGGCCAACATTAAGGGTAACAAATCTCACCAAAATGTCTCCGATGCTTTAACGGTCCTTGAAAACATGGAACACCGTGGTGCCTGTGGTTGCGAAAGCAATACGGGTGACGGGGCAGGTCTCATGATTCAGACACCGCATGAATTCTTTTTTGACGAATGTATTAAGCTGGGCGTTCATTTGCCATCATATGGCAAATACGGCGTGGGTGTGATCTTCTTCCCAAGAGATATTCGACTCCGGGAAGAATGTCGTGATATTTTCAACCGCTCTGCAGAAAAGCTGGGTCTTGAAATACTTGCCTATCGCAAGGTCCCCGTAAATACAGATGGTATCGGTGCTACGGCGCTTTCGGTTGAACCGGAAATGGAGCAGGTTTTTATCGCCTGCCCGGATCATATCACCAACCCGGATGAGTTTGAAAGAAAATTATTCATCCTTCGCAACTATGCATCACACACCATCAATAATACAGTAAGAAAAGATCAGATCGGTTTTTATATAGCCTCGCTTTCTTACAAAACAGTTGTTTATAAAGGGCAGCTTACCAGCAACCAGGTAAGAAATTATTTCCCGGATCTTAACAACAAAAGAGTAGTATCTGCTTTCGGCCTGGTGCACTCGCGTTTTGCTACTAACACCTTTCCTTCCTGGAAGCTTGCACAGCCATTTCGCTTTATTGCGCACAATGGTGAAATCAATACCCTCCAGGGGAATTTAAACTGGCTCAAAACCAGTGAAAAAGGCTTCATCTCCCAGTTCTTTTCCAAAGAAGAAATGGATATGTTGCTGCCAATTGTTACTGAAGGACAGTCTGACTCTGCCTGTCTCGATAATATTATAGAATTGCTGGCACTCTCTGGCAGATCATTACCACATGTAATGATGATGCTGATACCAGAAGCGTGGGATGGTAATGAGCAAATGTCCCCGCTGAAGAAGGCATTTTATGAGTTTCATGCATGTTTGATGGAGCCATGGGATGGGCCGGCATCTATTTCATTCACCGATGGAAAAATCATTGGTGCCACACTCGACCGCAATGGTTTGAGACCATCCAGGTATTGCGTTACCTCTGATGACCGCGTTATCATGGCCTCAGAAACCGGTGTACTTCCTGTTGATCCTTCCATGATCATCGAAAAGGGCCGGCTTCAACCTGGCAAGATGTTCGTGGTTGATATGGAGCAGGGCCGGATCATCAGCGATGATGAACTGAAACAAACGATCTGTTCGCAAAAGCCTTACGCAGAATGGCTGAACAAATACAAGATCCGCCTCGAAGAATTACCGGAGCCCCGCGTATTGTTCACCCACCTGGAACACGACCAGATCTTCAAATACCAAAAAGCATTTGGTTACTCAACCGAAGATCTTGATACCATCATTGCGCCGATGGCCATAGATGGTAAAGAACCGATCGGATCAATGGGTACCGATATCCCTCTTGCTGTATTAAGCGATCAGCCGCAACACCTGAGCAGTTATTTTAAACAATTATTTGCACAGGTAACCAATCCACCGATTGATCCTATACGCGAAAGACTTGTGATGTCGCTTGCAACTTTTGCCGGTAATAATGGAAATCTTCTCCAGGAAGATCCACTGGCCAGTCACTGTGTTGCATTGAAACATCCGATATTAACGAATCATGAGCTGGAGAGGATCCGCAGTATCGATACTGGTATCTTCCAGGCAAAAACACTGCAGACTTATTTCCGCGCCGATAACAAACCGGGTTCTTTGCAACGCGGATTGGATCGTCTTTGCCGTTATGCTGTTGATGCAGTGGTTGATGGATTTGAAGTGCTGATCTTATCTGATCGTGCGATCGACTCTGATCACGCGCCTATACCATCACTGCTTGCCGTGGCAGCCGTGCATCACCATCTTATCCGTAAAGGCTTAAGGGGCCAGGTAGGATTGGTTGTTGAAGCCGGCGATGTTTGGGAAGTGCATCATTTTGCTTGTCTCATTGCTTTCGGCGCCACTGCCATCAACCCATATCTCGCGATTTCATCTATCCGCGATATGAAACTGAATGGTAAACTGCAGACAGATAAGGATACCGAAGAACTGAAAAAGAATTATATCAAAGCTGTGTGCGATGGTTTGTTGAAAGTGTTCTCCAAGATGGGGATCTCAACTTTACAGTCTTACCAGGGTGCACAGATATTTGAAATCATTGGTTTGGGCAAAGAAGTTGTTGACCGCTATTTCACCGGTGCTATCTCACGTATCGAAGGGATGGGGCTTGATGAGATCGCGCGTGAAACACTTGCTAAACATTTTTTTGCTTTCAGCCAGAAAGATGTACCCAACGATCGTTTAACCGTTGGTGGTATCTATCAATGGAAACGCAAGGGAGAAGTACATTTGTTCAATCCACAGACTGTTCACCTGCTGCAGTATTCAACTCGTACCAACGACTACAATATTTTCAAAAAATATTCAAAGCTGGTTAATGAGCAAAGTGAAAAAGCAGTAACACTGCGAAGCCTGTTTTCATTCAAACATAAAAGGCCATCTATTTCGATTGATGAGGTAGAACCTGCAGAAAGCATTTATAAACGTTTTGCGACCGGAGCCATGTCTTTTGGATCCATCTCATGGGAAGCACATACCACACTGGCCATCGCAATGAACAGGCTGGGTGGTAGAAGTAATACCGGTGAAGGTGGAGAAGACGAGATTCGTTATACCAAGATGGAGAATGGCGATTCGATGCGCAGCTCTATCAAACAGGTAGCTTCTGCACGTTTTGGTGTAACAAGTTTATATCTTACTGAAGCCGATGAGCTCCAGATTAAGATGGCGCAGGGTGCAAAGCCCGGAGAAGGCGGACAGCTTCCTGGTCACAAGGTGGATGAATGGATCGGTAAAACACGACATTCAACACCGGGTGTGGGATTGATCTCACCACCACCACACCATGACATCTATTCAATTGAAGACCTGGCACAACTGATCTTTGATCTTAAAAATGCAAACCGCGATGCAAGGATCAATGTTAAGCTGGTTTCTAAAGCTGGTGTTGGAACCATTGCCGCAGGTGTTGCAAAAGCCAAGGCTGATGTAATATTGATTTCAGGTTTTGATGGTGGTACTGGTGCATCACCGGTAAGTTCCATCAAACACGCAGGTCTGCCATGGGAGCTTGGTCTTGCTGAATCTCATCAGACATTGGTTCGCAATAAACTGCGCAGTCGCGTGGTACTACAGGCCGATGGCCAGATGAAAACCGGCCGCGATATAGCTATTGCCACTTTATTGGGGGCCGAGGAATGGGGTGTGGCTACTGCCGCACTGATCGTTGAAGGTTGTATCATGATGCGTAAGTGTCATCTCAATACCTGCCCGGTAGGTGTGGCCACACAGGATCCTGAATTACGCAAACGATTTACGGGCAATGCTGATCATGTGGTTAACCTGTTTAAGTTTATCACTCAGGAGCTTCGTGAGATCATGGCAGAACTCGGTTACCGTACCGTACAGGAAATGGTGGGCCAGGTAGAAGATCTCGAGATCCGGAACGATATCGATCACTGGAAATATAAAAAGCTTGATCTGTCACCCATACTATATAAAGAACCCACATCTGATGTAACGGGTCTTTACAAAATGGAAGAACAGGATCATGGTATTGATTCGGTACTTGACTGGCGTTTGCTGGTTGCAGCGAAACCGGCTATTGAAACCGGTGAAAAAGTTCGCGCTGAGTTTCAGATAAGAAATACAGATCGAACTGCCGGCACTATTCTTTCAAATGAAATAACAAAGAAGTACAAAGGGGCCGGTTTGCCAGATGGCACCATTCATTATAAATTTAACGGTACGGCGGGTCAAAGTTTTGGAGCATTCAATACACATGGAGTAACACTTGAACTTGAAGGAGATGCCAATGATTATTTTGGCAAGGGTCTCAGTGGTGCGCGACTCATTGTATATCCTTCAAAACAGGCTTCGTTTGTTCCTGAAGAAAATATTCTTATCGGTAACACAGCCTTTTACGGTGCTACAGCAGGTGAGTCATTCATTCGCGGAAAAGCGGGAGAACGTTTCGGGGTGCGCAACTCAGGGGCCCGCGTTGTTGTAGAAGGTGTAGGTGATCATGGTTGTGAATATATGACCGGCGGCCGGGTTGTAATACTCGGCGAAACCGGGCGCAACTTCGCAGCAGGTATGAGTGGTGGTATTGCGTATGTGTATGATGTAAAAGGGCAGTTCAGCACATTATGTAATACAGAGATGGTAGATCTTGATCCGCTCAACGAAGCCGATCTCAAGGAACTGAGCGATATGCTTCAGAAACATTACACATACACCGGAAGTACCGTTGCGAAATTTGTGCTGGACGATCTGGAGAATCAGACACGCAACTTCATCAAAGTATTTCCGAAGGATTATAAAAAGGTACTTGCCGCCACAAAACTGGCGAGGGTTTTATAATCAGGTTTATCAACAGCATTACCAACTTACAATCAGACAGCAATGGGAAAACCAACAGGTTTTTTAGAATATACAAGAGAGCTTCCCTCAAAAAGACCAGCCAAAGAAAGGCTGCGTGATTTTAATGAGTTCGTGGAGCGTTATGATGAAAAGAAATTGAATGAGCAATCTGCACGATGCATGAATTGTGGGATACCTTTTTGTCATAGCGGATGTCCTTTAGGGAATATCATACCTGAATTCAACGATGCAGTGTACAGGCAAAGCTGGGGCGAAGCTTATGAGATTTTGATTTCAACAAACAATTTCCCTGAGTTTACCGGTCGCATTTGCCCGGCACCATGCGAAAGCGCCTGTGTGTTAGGTATCAACCAACCGCCGGTAGCCATTGAGGAAATTGAAAAACATATCATTGAAGTCGCATTTGATAAGGGATTTGTAAAGGCCCGTGAACCAAAGGTGCGGAGTGGCAAAAGGGTAGCAGTGGTAGGTTCCGGCCCGGCAGGGCTGGCGGCTGCAGCGCAATTGAATTACGCGGGTCACCAGGTTACCGTATTTGAACGCGACGATGCACCAGGAGGACTGCTCCGTTATGGTATACCCGATTTTAAACTGGAGAAATGGGTAATCGATCGCCGCATCGGGTTGATGGAGCAGGAGGGTGTTACATTTAAATGCAATGCTAATGTAGGCGTCGATGTTCGGATCAATGATCTTTTGCGCGAATACCAGGCTATTGTTCTGGCGGGCGGATCAACGATTCCCCGTAATCTTGATATTCCGGGTCGTGAACTGAAAGGCGTGCATTTTGCCATGGAGTTTCTTGGTCAGCAAAATAAAAGAGTAGCCGGCAAACAAATTACCACTGAAGAAATTCTTGCAACAGGTAAAAATGTGGTTGTTATCGGGGGCGGTGATACCGGTTCTGACTGCGTAGGTACCTCTAACCGGCATGGTGCCAATAGCGTGACCCAGTTTGAGCTTTTACCAAAACCACCGGATGAGCGCACCCCGTTTATGCCATGGCCAACATATCCCATGGTTTTGAAAACATCGTCTTCTCATGAAGAGGGTTGTGAGCGCCAATGGGCCATCGGAACCAAACGTTTTGTCGGCGATGAAAACGGAAACCTGAAAGGGGTTGTGATAGCGACACTCGAATGGAAACTCGGTGAAGATGGAAGACCCGCGCATTTTGAAGAAGTGCCTGGTTCTGAAAAGGAGATCCCTTGCGAACTGGCGCTGCTTGCGATGGGTTTTGTACATCCACAGCATGAAGGCATGATTTCAGAACTTGATCTGGAGCTTGATAATCGCGGTAACGTAAAAGCCGGCGAAAAAACATATCAGACCAACATTCAGAAAATATTCACAGCAGGGGATATGCGCCGGGGGCAGTCGCTGGTTGTCTGGGCGATCAGCGAAGGACGCGAATGTGCGCGGAGTGTAGATGAACATCTGTCTACAGTTTCGATGCTCGAGCGTCGTGACCGGAGCGTCATAGCGGTATAGTCTATCTTCTTGAACGCTAAAAAAAGGTTCGGCGATGCCGGACCTTTTTTTTATGGTGACTGGTCACGGTCCGTCTTAATTAGCCAGCGTGAGTATATACATTCCTGTTGCGTTGCACTCCGGGGTTTATGTTTGGATCGATGGTTTTTGCTGGCCTAAGAGGGTTTATTATAGCCTTGGCCGGATTTTGTACCTGTATAGCTGAAGCGGCTCCATTTGCGCGGTGCGTACATTTTCCTAATATGATGGAAGTAGTTCGGTACAAGCCGGACTACGGTTCAATTGGCGGCAATGGCTGATACAACTCTGACCATTAATAACAAGCTCGAGCCGGACTACGATTCAATTGGCGGGGTGATCAGATTAACCAACGCACGACATATTGTAAATATTTCAATGTGTATCTCACGGCTGAATTCCGCGGTTCTGAACTGTAAAATGACGACTTTGAGTGTTAACTTAAGCTTCGACTCCATATCGGTCTACAAGAGATCATTTAATTTAAAAGCCAGTTTTCTCCGCATATTTCACTGATTTCTTGTCAATTCCTACAAAGCTTTTCACATTTAATTTATTGTCATGTGAATGAGGCGGTATTAAAAAGCTATTAAATAGCTGAAATTCATTCAATTACAAAATTGTTAATCAAAATGACGCTTCATTTGCCGATCTTTTAAAATGTATATTTTTTTACGGTTTGTTTAATATTTTGTTATTATTGTGAAATAATATTTAAATCGCAAATATTTTAATATTTAAACTAAAACAACAGGTATGAGCAAATTAACATTCAAACAGGTCGCACCGTTTCTTGTGCTGGCCGTTGTAGCAATCGCTGCAATTTTTATCCCTTCCATTCCAGATTTTGTAGATGAACCCGGTGCGTACGACAAGGCAGATATTGCCTGGGTTATCGTTGCCACGGCACTCGTCTTTTTAATGACCCCTGGTCTCGCATTTTTCTATGGTGGAATGGTTCACCGCAAAAACGTGATTTCAACTATGATCAAAAGTGTAGCGGCTGCAGGTGTTGTCAGCGTACTTTGGATCGTGGTAGGATTTAGTCTTGCTTTCGGTGATTCAATCGGAGGTTTTATTGGAAACCCATCTACTAACCTCTTTTTTAAGGGAGTCGCTTCTGGTGAACCATGGGGAACGATTCCAAAATCGCTTTTTGCAGTTTTCCAGCTGATGTTTGCGATCATTACCCCAGGACTGGTGGTTGGCGCCGTAGCTGAACGTATTCGTTTTACCTCTTATATCCTTTTTATAGCATTGTTTAGTTTGCTGGTTTATGCCCCATTGGCACACTGGACCTGGCATTCTGAAGGCATACTTTTCCAAATGGGCGTGCTTGACTTCGCAGGTGGTACTGTAGTGCACATTTCTGCGGGCTGCGCCGCTCTTGCCGGCGCCATGGTATTAAAACGCCGCAAATCTCATATGGAACACAAGGAAATTCCTCCTGCAAATATTCCTTATGTATTGATTGGTACCGGTCTTCTGTGGTTTGGCTGGTTCGGTTTCAATGCCGGTTCTGCTCTTGGAGCAAACAGCCTCGCAGTTTCTGCCCTTTTCACTACAAACACTGCTGCCGCTGCTGCTGGTCTTAGCTGGATGTTCTTTGATGTTCTTCGCGGTAAAAAACCTTCAGTACTTGGATTCTGTATCGGTGCCGTAGTTGGATTGGTTGCTATTACACCTGCTGCTGGTTTTGTGGCTATCCCACAAAGTATTACCATCGGTGTAATTGCTGCAATCATTTCAAACATAGCCGTACAGTACAAACAAAAATCTACACTTGATGATACCCTCGATGTATTCCCTTGTCATGGTATCGGAGGTATTGTAGGTATGTTGCTTACAGGTGTATTTGCAACAAAAGCAGTAAACGCCGGTGGAGCCGACGGTCTCTGGCTTGGAAACGCAGGGTTTCTTTGGATTCAGTTCAAAGGAATGATCATCGCGGTAACTTTCAGTTTCGTAATGTCATATATCATCTTCAAATTCATTAACCTGATCCAGCCGATCCGCGTAAGTTCTGAAGAAGAAGAACTTGGTCTTGATGCAACCCAGCACAACGAAAAGTACCTGCAAGGGCACCTTATCGTAAATGCCAATGGAACTTCTCTCGTTAAAGAAACTGAAATGGAAAAAGGCACAGTATATACATCCTAA
Organism: Bacteroidota bacterium; assembly: GCA_023416995.1. Classification (GTDB taxonomy): domain Bacteria; phylum Bacteroidota; class Bacteroidia; order Chitinophagales; family Chitinophagaceae; genus DATHKG01. Next base: position 18,449 of record JAEZGI010000018.1, on the reverse strand, counting down.
ACTTCTGATACAAGTTTAGAATCACTGCACCTTTTTCGTCACTAATAAATAGCACAACAATGTTAAGAAATATCATTGTATTAGCCATAACTATGGCCAGTATTTCCCATGCCTCAGCCCAGGATACAACAATCGTTGAAGAAAAGCCCAGGCCAGTAATCTCAGGATCATTAGATGCATACTACAGATACAATTTTGCAAATCCTAAAGATGATCTTTTCAACAACTTCACAAGCTTTACAAATTCTCATAATTCATTTGAACTAGGTATGGCTTCTATCAAGGTGGAACATTCCATCGGAAAAGTAGGTGCCGTTATCGATGTAGGTTACGGACGCAGGGCAGCCGAGTTTTCGTATCCATATCAAACAGAAAATACATCACTGCTCGCAATTAAACAGGCTTACGTCACTTATTCACCAACTTCTGCTTTAAAACTAACCTTTGGTAGTTTTGGTACCCATGTTGGTTATGAATTACTGGATGCTTATCTGAACCGTAACTACAGCATGAGCTACATGTTCTCTTACGGTCCGTTTTTTCACACCGGTTTAAAAGCAGACATCAGTCTTGGCGGCAAATCAGCCTTGATGGTGGGTATCACCAACCCTACGGATCTGAAAACAGCCAGTAACATGCCCAAGATGTTTATCGGTCAGTTTTCAACTGGTTCGAGAGATGACAAATTTAAAGCATGGTTAAACTTCCAGGGTGGTAAGTTCGCCGATGATGGTCGTCTTACCCAGGGAGATGTTGTATTGACTTACGCTGTGAATGACAAGTTCAGTCTCGGATACAATGGAACCGTGCAGTCACGCAGCGGAAAAGATGGCACCGGTAAATGGGGTGATGCCAATACCTGGTGGGGTTCTGCACTTTACTTGAATGTTGATCCGGTAAGTTGGTTTGGTCTTACCTTCCGCGGTGAATACTTCGATGATAAAAAAGACGTCCTTGGTTTCAACTCAAGTATCATAGTGCCAACACTGTCACTCAACTTTAAAGTAGACAACCTGACCATCATACCTGAATTCAGATTCGAGAGTGCAAAAGACGCCCTTTACGTTAAAAACTCCGGCGACTTTACAAAATCAAATGGCAGCTTTATTCTTGGTGCCACCTATCATTTCTGATCCACAAATTTTTTGCTTGTTGCAAAACATCGCTCATTACCATCTCCATGCACTCAAAAAGATGGAGGAGGCCCGGTTCGCCGGGCTTTTTTTTTGTTCAGCGTAGAAAGATGCAATTAATAATAATGATGGAACCAACATCTAAACAGAATTGCGGCCCGCGTTAATTATACCAAACGAACAACGGATTACCAGTTTTTCATAACTCTCCTTCAACGGAGGTTTGCCAAACTTCTGCGTCTGGCGTTGAATTTCCGCAATAGCATATTGCTGAATAGTGGTGAGCGGCAATACAATTCTTTCTCTTACCTGGATCGATAATTGTTCAACCGGGTAGTTTGACATAAGTTCCGATTTGCCGGACAACATGAAAATATATTTCTGAGTCAACTCAAATTCCTGGAAGATCCGGTTCCAGATCTCACTGTATTGCTTATGCGAAGAAAGATGTTCAGTGAGCGGGAAATAACATTTCTTCATCGACATCTCGCAGTTGTCAAGTAGCGTTTTGAAAAATCTTGAATCCTGGTACAACTTCTTCAGTTGCGGCATACGGCCATCTTTTTCAAGTTGCTGTAATGCGGTGCCGACACCATAATAACCCGTAACATTTTGTTTCATCTGGCTCCAGGCACCAACATAGGGGATGGCCCGCAGATCTTTCAGATCAAGTTTTGAAGAGCCGCCGCGTTTGGTGGGGCGACTGCCGATGTTTGTTTCGCCATAGAACCGTAACGGACTTATGTTGGAAAGATAATCAAGGAAATCAGGATGCGTTTTTAAATCAGTGTACGCCTTGAAGCTTTCAACGGCAAGATCCTCCAGCAACTGATGTTCATCTTCCTGCAGGGTGATATTCTGTGTTGAAAACAGGTCGTTACTAATGCCGGCGTGTATAAGTTGTTCCAGGTTGAATTGCGCTGAGTCGATGGTTCCAAAATTTGAACTAACTGTTTGCCCCTGTATGGTGAGTTGTATTTCTTCATTAGAAATATTTTTTCCCATCGAGGCATAAAACTTATGTGTTTTACCACCGCCCCGTGCAGGCGGGCCACCACGACCGTCAAAAAACACTACATCTATTTCATGTTGGCGGGAAATCTTTGTGAGTTCTTCCTTAGCCTTGTAGATGCTCCAGTTGGCCATCAGATAGCCGCCATCTTTTGTTCCGTCGGAGAAACCAACCATAATGGTCTGTTTCATGTTGCGGCGGCGGAGATGCTCCCTGTAAACCGGATCCTTATATAAGGAACTCATGATGGCCGGCGCCTGACGCAGATCTTCAACGGTCTCAAACAATGGAACGATATCGATAGGAAGCGCTTCTTTTTTCCAACCCGACAAAATAAACAAAGCATAAACCTCAATTACATTCAGGGCGCTGTTACACTGGCTGATAACATACCGGTTGCAACCATCTACTCCATTGTATTCCTGTATTTCTTTTACGGCAGCAATGGTAAGCAAAGTGTCCTGTACTATGTCTTCATACAAATCAGGATTCGCTGACGCACTAAGACCCGTTAAGATTTTTAGTTTCTGTTCGCTGGTTTGTTTTGAATAGTCTTTTGGCAGCAGGTTTTCTTTTTGCGCGATTTCTTCCAGCACCCTGCCATGTACAGAACTCTCCTGCCTGATATCGAGTGACGCAAAATGTAAACCGAACACATGCACCTTGCTGATAAGGTTGTCTACCAGGTGGAGGAAAAGATTGTTATGCTGATAGATAACGATCTGCCTGATTTCGTTTAAGGCATCAAGAATATGCTTTTTGGTAATATCTGTGCGTTGGCCGGGAATAAAAATGTTGCTGTATAACTGCTTTTCAAGGTCTGCAAGAATAGTGTCGACGCCTTTGAAGGTAAGTCTGCGTTTAAGTCTTCGCACATCCAGGTAATAACATTTTATAATGCTTTCGCGTAAAGCATTAGCCACTTTAAGCGTGGTGTCTACCCGTACATTGGGATTACCGTCCCGGTCACCACCCGGCCAGAAACCCATCACGATGATAGGATTGTCGGCCGGAATTGCCTGCGGAAACTGGCTGTTGATAAAAGTGATGATCTTTCCGGCAGCATTATAGAAGATATTCTCCAGGTACCAGATCAAACTAACCGCTTCATCATACGGTGTTGGTTTCTGTTTGTTGAAGAAAGGTGTTTTACCCAGTTGCTGCAGATACATGTTGATCTGGCTCGCATTGTTTTCCGCGAGGCCCTTCGACAGATCGTTGATGATGCCAAGCACAGAACCAGGATAGAATTGTGTCGGGTGCGCAGTCAGAACGATGCGTATAGAAAAATCTTTCAGTTTCGCAGCAAGCTGTTCCTGTTTGTTGGTTTGTATAACCTCTGATTCCAGATGTTTTAGTGTACCTACACCACTCATATCATTTACATCACGAAACGCGGCATCTTCGAGTGCATCAAACAAAACCACTTGTCGTTCAACATACTGAACAAACCGAAACAGGAGGTCGATCTTATCTTTTTCTTTATTAAGAGAAGTGTATTTAGCGAAAAACTCTTCGACGATTTCTGTGGGACTTTGTTTCTTTTTGTAAGCGTCTTCGCAGAAATTCAGAAACAACGATAGCATGATGCCCGTTTTCTCTATTCTATGAAAAGGTAAAGAAGTGAACAGGCTGTTGTATAGCTGAAATTTGATACCGACGTTGTTCTTAAACTGCTGCAAGCCCCTTGATGACTGATGATCCATTGCGTAAATATTTATTCTTTTTTCGTTGGTTGGTATGGCAGCTAGCGGTATGAAAATAGATGAAATTTTCGAATTGATAACTTGTTTGCGGTATCAATCCTCCGTATCCTGCCACAGTAGCCCGATGTAGCTTATTCAACTCAACTGGTAGACTTTTTTAAATTTCTGCAAACTAACACTTGTTAATTCAGAAACGGTTATTATCTTCGGCATCCAATTCATGCTAACTACAGCACATATCAACTCTTTCACCGGCGCTACAAGCGTAGCATCTTCCATTATTATTACCATTACAACCCGTTAAGGGTTGTAAAATTTCATATCATCCACTGGGCCCCTGGCTGTTTTCCCGATTCGGTTCGTATCATACATTGTATTTATTAAACATCTTTCTATGCAGGTTTTAAAGTTTGGCGGCAGTTCTGTAGCTAACGCTGAAAATATCAATAAGGTTGCTGCCATTGTTCATAATTGTGTTCAGGAGCAAACCAATACTCCCGTTTGTTTCCTTGTTCTTTCCGCTTTTGGTGGTGTTACAGATATCCTTATTGCTGCTGGTAAGGCTGCGGCACTGGGACAGGAGTCGTATCAGGATAAGCTTACCGAGGTAGAACAAAGACATCTTGATGCCGTAAAAGCTCTTTTACCCGTTGATAAACAAAGCGGCGTATTAAGTTTTGTGAAAACGATGAGTAACGAACTGGAAGATATCTGTAATGGCGTGTTCCGGTTGGGCGAATTATCGCCACGGACACTTGATCGTATAGTAAGTTACGGTGAACTGATATCGTCAAGAATAGTTTCGGCCAGGCTTTCCGCCATGGGTGTTAACAGCGAGTGGAAAGATTCAAGAACATTAATTCAAACAGATTCCACCTTCGGTTACGCAGTGCCTGACCTGCAGGCAACACGACAAAAGGTCCAGGATTTTGTTGCCGGCGTGAAGTCGGCCGTTGTGGTGGTGCCGGGGTTTATCGCTTCAGATGTACAGGGTGTTACCACAACCCTCGGAAGAGGCGGATCCGATTATACGGCAGCGATCATTGCTGCGGCCGTTGATGCAACCAAGGTAGAGATATGGACAGATGTTTCAGGAATGATGACTGCTGATCCAAGACTGGTATCTAATGCTAAAGTGATCAGCCAGATCTCCTACCAGGAGGCTATGGAACTTTCACATTTTGGTGCGAAGGTGATTTATCCTCCCACAATTCAGCCGGTAATGTCTAAGAACATACCAGTGTGGATCAAAAATACGTTTGCACCCGGCGATGCGGGTACGCTTATCGAAAAAGTAACTTTATCAAACGGCAAAAATATACGCGGCATCTCCAGTGTCAACAATGTGGCACTGGTCAGTCTCGAAGGCAGCGGAATGGTCGGGATTCCGGGTTTTTCAAAACGTTTGTTTGAAGCCCTTGCAAATGAAAAGATCAACGTCATACTTATAACGCAAAGTTCTTCTGAACATTCAATATGTGTCGGCATCGACGAAGTGAATTCCAGCAAAGCAAAAAATGCGGTGGACAGGGCATTTTCTTTTGAAATAGAAACCGGCAAGGTTGAACCGCTTGTTGTAGAAAAAGGATTGGCGATAGTGGCGCTGGTAGGCGATAACATGAAAAGTCACCCGGGCACCAGCGGCAAAATGTTCAGCGCCATGGGGCGAAACGGGGTGAACGTGCGCGCAATTGCACAAGGTTCGTCTGAAAGAAATATTTCGGCTGTGATTGCAGCTACAGATGTTAAAAAAACGATCAACGTACTGCACGAAGATTTTTTTGAGACCACATATAAACAACTCAACCTGTTTATTGCAGGAGTTGGAAACGTCGGCAGCAGGCTGCTTGCGCAATTACAGCAACAACAAGCCTACCTGCAGCAACATCTTCGGTTACAGGTGCGCGTTATTGGAATAGCTAACAGCCGGAAGATGGTTTTTAATGATGAAGGTATAACACTCAACTCATGGAAAGAAGCGTTGGAGAATGGACAACCGATGGAACTGGACGCATTCATCAAAACTATTCATTCTAAAAATCTGCGAAATTCAGTGTTTGCGGATGTTACGGCAAATGAAACGCTTGCTTCAAAATACGATCAACTGCTTCAGAAAAGCATTTCTGTCGTTGCATGTAATAAAGTTGCGTGTTCGTCTTCATACAGCTATTATAAATCGTTAAAAGAACTTGCGGGTGATTTCAATGCGCAGTTCCTTTTTGAAACCAACGTGGGAGCAGGTTTGCCTGTTATCGGTACCCTGAACGATCTGTTGCGCAGCGGCGACACTGTAAACCGGATCCAGGCCGTGTTGAGTGGCACATTGAATTTTGTATTTAATCACTATAACGGTGAGCGTTCTTTTGCTGAAGTAGTAAAACAGGCACAGGAAGAAGGATATACAGAACCTGATCCACGGCTGGATCTGAGCGGCATGGATGTGATGCGTAAAATCATGATCCTCGCACGTGAAGCGGGAGAGCATCTTGAGATGAGTGATATCTCTAACAATACCTTTATGCCGGCGTCCTGTATGGAGGGCGATGTGGCGCATTTTTACAAACAAATGGAAAAAGAAGAAGCGCACTTCAAATCCTTATTCAATGCTGCTTCCTCTGCAGGTAAGAAACTTAAGTTTGTGGCGCAATATGAAAATGGAAAAGCATCCGTGGGGTTACAACACATAGGTCCTGAACATGATCTGTACCATTTGTATGGAAAGGACAACGTGGTATTGTTTTATACCAACCGGTATGTAGAGCAGCCACTGGTGATTAAAGGCGCAGGCGCGGGTGCAGAGGTTACGGCTTCCGGCGTGTTTGCAGACATTATTCGCGCAGCCCGTTCATAAGCACTAATACTAACTAACTGAACTGCTATCATGGAATATGTAAAAGTTTTGGCACCAGCCACCATCGCCAACCTGGTTTGTGGCTTTGATATACTCGGGCTTGCACTTGAGGACCCGGGTGATATTATGGAATGCCGGTTAAACAACACAGGCACATTAACGATTCAACACAACGACGATTATAATCTGCCAACTGAGCCATCAAAAAATGTTTCGGGTGCTGCTTTGCTGGCACTGATGGCTGAATGCGACGATAACCCCGGATTCGACCTTACAATTTCGAAAAGGATAAAACCTGGCAGCGGTCTGGGTTCCAGCGCAGCAAGTTCGGCGGGAGCAGTGGTTGCAGCTAACCATTTATTAGGTAACAGGTTCACTAATGAAGATCTTGTTCGTTTTGCCATGAACGGCGAAAAGCTGGCTTCAGGAGTGAAACACGCAGATAATATAACGCCATGTATCTATGGTGGTGTAACGCTGATCCGTTCAATATTTCCACTTGATATAGTTCCCCTGGCAGCGCCTAAATTATTTGTCACTGTTGTACATCCACAGATTGAAGTAAAGACCTCTGATGCAAGACAGATATTAAGAAAAGAAGTGTTACTGAAAAATGCCATAAGACAATGGGGCAACATCGCCGGACTGGTAGCAGGTTTTATGAAAAACGATCTGCCATTAATAGCACGTTCCCTCGAAGATGTGATCATTGAACCCGTCAGGAGTATATTGATACCAGGATTTGATGAGGTGAAAAAAGAATGTATAGCTGCAGGCGCATTGGGCGGTGGTATATCGGGTTCTGGTCCTTCCATCTTTATGTTAAGTGAATTTAGAAACACTGCGGAAGAAGTAGAGAAAATCATGTCTTCCATATACACGCGGATCGGCATCGATCATAAAACCTATGTTACCACAATTAACAGCAGCGGGGTGCGTGTGCTGGAATCTCATTAATCTCAGTTCAAACAAAATATTTCATGTTATACTATAGTACCAACAGAACTTCTCCAACAGTTGATTTCAGACAGGCAACTATCAACGGGCAGGCACCTGACAAGGGGTTATATTTCCCGGAAACGATCCCTGTTCTTAAGAACGATTTCATCAAAGGTCTCAAAACGTTTTCAAAAGATGAGATAGCCTTCAATGTAATGCAGCCTTATGTAGGTGAGCTGATACCAGCTTCTGAGCTTGCGGATATTACGTCTTCAGCCGTAAATTTTGATTTCCCGTTGGTTTCGATAACTGATGATATCTCAACACTTGAGTTGTTTCACGGTCCCACACTTGCTTTTAAAGATGTAGGTGCGCGGTTTATGAGCAGGTGTCTCGGTTATTTTGCACGTAGTCTGAATACCAGGGTAACTGTGCTTGTTGCTACCTCCGGTGATACCGGTGGGGCAGTAGCCGCAGGTTTTGCGGGAGTAGAAGGAGTTGATGTGATCATCCTTTACCCTTCAGGTAAGGTAAGCAAGGTGCAGGAACTTCAATTAACTACCTGGGGCAGGAACATTACCGCTTTAGAGGTTGAAGGTAATTTTGATGATTGCCAGCGCCTGGTTAAACAGGCTTTTACAGATGCTGACGTCGCAAAACGACGGTTTCTTACATCTGCTAATTCAATCAACGTAGCCAGGTGGTTGCCCCAGCAGCTTTATTATTTCTTTGCAGCCCAACAGTGGCAATCGGAACATCCACCAGTTATTGCAGTGCCGAGTGGCAACTTTGGTAATATCTGTGCTGGTTTGCTGGCTAACAAATCTGGTTTACCCGTGCAGCATTTTATTGCAGCATGTAATGCGAACGACAGCGTGTCGGGTTATCTCCAAACCGGCGTGTACGAACCACGACAGGCGGTCCCTACCATCAGCAATGCTATGGATGTTGGTCACCCAAGCAATTTTGTACGGATACTGGAACTGTTTGATCAGCAACACAAATCCCTTGCACAAATGTTAAGCTCATATAGTATCACCGATGATCAAACGCGAGCGATTATTGCAACAGTGCACCGGGAACAATCGTATCTTCTCGATCCTCATGGAGCGGTAGGATATATAGCTTTACAGGATTATTTACAGAAGCACCCGGGATCGAAAGGGTTTTTTCTTGAAACTGCTCACCCGGTTAAATTTTATGATGTGGTTGAGCCGGTGATTAAATCAACGATACCCTTGCCCGATGCGATCAGTGCATTAACAGGGAAGCCTAAACAGGCAACAGAGATATCCGCCGATTACGAGGCTTTCAGGGCATATCTCATGGCATAGATAAGTGGTTGTGCTTAGTGGCGAACCGGTATTTTCTCAAAATAACTAAGCGTTTTCTTTGAGCATACCTTTTTATTTCGCATTTTGGGAAGCCAAACCTAAACCTTATCTAACATGCTTAAAGGCTTCTTTGCAGGTGCCCTCGCACTTTTTGTATGCAATTTTCTCATTGGCCAAACTGACACCGACTCTGCTGAATTCTCAAAATCATTGATGAATTATGTTGATTCTGTAAAGGGAGCTTTACGTTATCAGACCGGCAATGTGAAACTTGCGGGTGGTATAGCTGAACTCAACGTACCCGAAAAATTCAAATTTCTTGATGCTGAACAAAGCAAATTTATAGTGGAGGACCTTTGGGGTAATCTTCCGCAGGCAGGTATACTTGGAACGTTGTTCCCGGCAGACGCAGACCCGTTTACTGAAAATTCATTTGCATTCATCATTTCTTATGATGCAATGGGTTATGTAAAAGATGATGATGTTGAATCGATTGATTACGACGAAATCCTTAAAGAGATGCAGGAGGATGGAATTGAAGCGAATGCCCGTCGCAAGGAAGCGGGAATATCTACAATGGATGTGGTTGGTTGGGCCGCCAAACCTTATTATGACGCTTCCAATAAAACTTTGCACTGGGCAAAAAATCTGCGGGTTGAAGGTGAAGAAGAAAATACTTTGAACTATACGCTCATGCTGCTCGGCAGGAACGGCATCCTTAATCTTAACGCCGTATCGTCCATGAACGAGCTGGCAGATGTAAAAGCGGTGATCCCTGAATTGTTGCAAATGCCAAAATTTACAGAAGGAAATGCTTACAAGGATTTCAACCCTGAGGTTGACCAGGTAGCAGCCTGGACCATCGGTGGGCTGGTAGCGGGCAAAATGCTGGCAAAAGCCGGAGTGCTGGTCTTTTTGCTGAAGTTCTGGAAATTGATTGCGATCGGTGTTGTGGGTATTGGTGCCTTTCTTAGAAAATTCTTTACAAGAAACAAAAGCCAGGAGGACGCCTGGCCGGTTGACGAAACCGCTCAGCAAATACAGGCAGAAGAAGAAACAAAAGCTTAATCGTTAAGTGCTTTTCTGTTTTAACTCGATACAAGGGTAAAAGAGCACTCAAAAACTTATCAATAAAAAAGCGGATGGTTCAACACATCCGCTTTTTTTATTGATAAGCTTTATTAAGCCGAAGAATATAGTATAATTAAAAATCTTATCTAGATAACGCCGGCTAGTTCCAGGCTTTTCTTTTTAAGCTTGCGGATCTCGATATCCTCAATGATTGGTTCAGGAAACAAGATCAAAGATGTACTGTTTTCATGCCACCAGGTCTTCTCTTTCAACTCACGGAAATGAACCACACCTACAAGGTATTTGCGTTCTTCCTGTGCGTGCCATTCTTCTATCCATTCAAAATTATCTCTTGGTATATATTTCCAATCATCAAAACTCACATATACACGCACATAAAATTCATTGCTCAGCTCATGTGGGGTATGATGATACAATTTCTTGTATTCGTACCTGTATTGGTAACGGAGTGCAGACAGATCGCTCAATACGGCAGAAGCAGTAGGGAAACTTCCGGCACCCTTTCCATAAAAGAATTGTTTGTCGGCAAACCCACTCTCAATCACAACACCGTTGTATTCGTTTTTCACAAAGGCAAGGTGGTCGTCCTGTTTAACGAACTGTGGTAATACAAATGCTGCCACTTTACCGCTGCTCAGTTTTTTGGCCTGAGCCACCAGTTTGATGTCGAAATGTTTTTCGTGTGCAACTACTGCATCACCTGATTGTATATTCTGAATTCCGTTAAACACAATATTATCCGGATGTTCAACAATGCCATAAGCATGTGTTAACAGGAAGGCCCATTTGTTCACGGCATCATATCCTTCCACATCGAGCTTAGGATTACTTTCAGCAAAACCAAGTTGTTGTGCAAGTACCAGCGCCGCTTTGAACTCAAGTTTATCTTCAAACATCCTTGTCAGGATAAAGTTTGTAGATCCGTTTACAATAGCTTTGATTGAATGAAGCAGATCATTGTCATAATATTCTTCGAGGTTCCTGATCACGGGAATCGATGCGCATGCCGCTGCTTCGCATAAAAACGATTCTCCTGTGTCCTGCTGCAATTGCAAAATTTCCGGTAGATGCTCTGCAATCATTTTTTTGCTTGCGCTGACAACAGATTTGTTATTGCGTAAGGCTGTTGATACGATATCGAAAGCAGCATTTGCATCATCAATAACTTCAACGATTACATTTATTTCAGGATCATTCAACAGTATATCCTTATCGGTTGTGAACAGTTCTGCGGGAGCGCTTCTTGGTTTGCCAGGGTTTTTGATACAAACCTTTTTTATGGAGGCTTTCAATGAGGGCGTTTGCTGCAACACTTTGTACAATCCTTCTCCTACTACACCGAAGCCAAACATTCCGATGATTAATTGTTTATGTGCGTCCATGAATACTTTATTGAAATTAAAATGTGGTTTGCAAATTTACGTGTTAGGCAGTGCATTTACAATTGTATGCGGCTGCACGACATTATATTCACATGGCATTGATTTGATAATCTGCATGTTGTGGTTTGTTAATTCTTCAGGCTTTGTTTATCAACAACCATCGGCATGCCCATAAAGCTCCGTATCAAAGGTTCAAGCTGATCAAACTCCAGTAAAAAACCGTCATGTCCATAAGGTGATTGAATAATAGCAAAACGGGCGCCTGGAATATGGTCAGCAATCAATCGTTGTTCTTCCGGCGGGAAAAGTATATCGGTTTCAATAGCTATTGAAAGCGTTTTTGCGGTGATAGTTTGCAATGCCTGTTGCACACCGCCTCTTGACCGGCCAAGGTTATGACTGTCCATGCTTTTGCTTAAGAAATAATAGCTGAATGCGTTAAAGCGTTTGGCAAGTTTTTCACCCTGGTATCGTTGGTACGACTCACTTTTAAAACCGTCCAGCAGGGCGCCATCATGCTCCGTTTGTCCCTTACCGTAAGTTGTGTAATGCCGGTAGGAGATCAGTGCAAATCCACGCGCCACCTTCATACCTGTAATGCCGGCGGTAGGGCTCTTTTCGTGCCAGGTGCTATCCATCTCAATGGCGAGTCTCTGAGATGCATTAAACGCAATGCCCCAGGGTGAATGAGAAGCGTTTGTTGCAATAGGTATTATGTATTCAAACAAGTTTGGTTCTTCAACGGCCCATTCCAGCAATTGCTGGCCACCCATTGATCCACCAAGACCCGCTTTTATTTTCTTTATTCCCAGTTCACGACGCAGTGGCTGATAGCAACGGATCATATCACGTGGAGTAAACAACGGAAAATCATGATACCAGCGTTCATTTGTTCCGGGTTTGTTATCCAGCGGACCAATGCTTCCATAACAACTACCCGGCATGTTTACGCAAACAATAAAGTGTTCCGCGGGGTCGAACAATTTACCATCACCAACCAGGCCAGACCACCAGTCAGTAGGGTCGCTATTGGCAGTGAGCGCATGAAAGATCCAGATTACGTTATCGCCCTCTTCGTTTAAATTGCCAAAGGTTGAGTAACACAGATGATAACCATTCAAGGTTTTGCCGCTTTCCAGTAACAGCGCATCGTCATAAGTAAAAACAGAAAGGGGCATCTCAGGGTTTGTTTAAGAGAAAGCCATTCCGGCACTATAAGTATAGCCCGGAATGGCATTATGAAAACTAAATTATCCTGCAAGTTCTTTAGAAAAAACTGTGCTAAACGCTTGTTCAAAATCAGCTTTGATGTCATCGATGTGTTCAAGACCAACGCTGATCCTGATCTGGTTTGCTTCAACACCAGAAGCCTTTTGTTCTGCTTCGCTTAACTGTTCGTGTGTTGTGGATGCCGGGTGAATAGCGAGCGTTTTCGCATCACCAACATTTGCTAGATGGCTTACAAGCTTAAGACCGTCAATAAACTTACTCGCATTTTCTTTTCCACCTTTGATCCCAAAGTTCAGAACACCACCGAATCCGCGGGTGAGATATTTACGTGCAAGTTCATGATAAGGACTTGATTTCAATCCTGGGTATTGTACGAACTCGACCTGCGGATGTGCTTCGAGCCATTGAGCCAGCTTCAATGCGTTTTCAACATGGCGATCAGCTCTCAGAGAAAGCGTTTCAACACCTTGCAATAAAAGGAAGGCATTGAACGGACTTTGTGAAGCGCCGAAATCGCGAAGACCTTCTACCCGTGCACGGATCGAGAAAGCAATATTTGGCAGCCCCAATGGATTTCCTTCACCAAACACATCCCAGAACTTCAGACCATGATAACCTTCAGAAGGCTCTGTGAATTGTGTGAATTTACCATTACCCCAATTGTAATTACCACCATCTACAATAACACCACCGATCGTAGTTCCATGTCCGCCGATCCATTTGGTGGCCGATTCAACCACGATATTAGCGCCCCATTCCAATGGGCGGAAGAGATAGCCACCTGCTCCGAAAGTATTATCAACAACCAGGGGAAGATCATATTCCTTCGCCAACGCTCCGAACTTCTCAAAATCAGGAATATTCAGTCTTGGATTTCCGATTGTTTCCAGGTAAATCGCTTTTGTGTTTTTGTCAATCTTTTTTACAAAGCTTTCAACATTATCGTCATCAGCAAAGCGCGCTTCTATTCCAAGTCTTTTGAAAGCAACTTTGAACTGGTTGTAAGTACCGCCATAAAGAAACGGAGAGGTTACAAAATTATCACCGGCCTGCAGGATGTTATTTAAAGCCAGGAACTGAGCAGCCTGTCCCGAGCCAACAGCCAGTGCTGCCACGCCACCTTCCAAAGCGGCGATCCTTTGTTCAAACACATCCGTTGTCGGATTCATGATACGGGTGTAAATGTTTCCAAAAGCACGAAGACCAAAAAGGCTGGCAGCGTGTTCGGAGTTATCGAATCCATAGGAGGTAGTTTGATAGATTGGCACCGCACGCGATTTGGTGGTTGGATCGATCTGTTGACCGGCATGCAGTTGAAGCGTTTCAAAATGATGTTGACTCATGGTTGTTTTTTTTAACGTTTGAATTCTTAAAGCATTCGTTGTATTGAAAAAATGGGTTACAAAGTTAACTGAGCGTTTCTGTTTTGATTTTCTACGATTGTGTTATTTTTCGAAACTTCTTCAAGCGCTTCTTTCAGATCATTTACCAGGTCGCTGGCATCTTCAAGTCCAACACTGAGCCTTATAAGACTATCTGAAACTCCCGCTGCACGCCGCTTTTCAACTGGTATAGACTTGTGGGTCATTTGGGCCGGATGACAAAGCAAACTTTTGATCCCACCCAAACTTTCAGCCAGTTTGAAAAGTTTTGTTCCTGTTACCAGTTTGCCTGCAGCTTCCTCAGAATCATCTACTAAGGTAAAGGATATAATACCTCCAAATGCTTTTGATTGTTTTTTTGCTACCTCGTGATTTGGATGTGATGTTAACCCTGGATAATACACGCTGGCAACGGCAGGGTGCGCCTGGAGCCATTCTGCTATCTGTTGTGCATTTTCGCAGTGCTGACGGACCCGCAGGGGGAGGGTTTCAATGCCGCGGATCAATAACCAACTGTCAAACGGCCCAAGTATATTGCCTGCAGCATTTTGCAGAAATTTTAGTTTCGCACCCAGCGCTTCGTCACGCGCAACGATCAGCCCTGCAATGATATCGCTATGTCCGCCAAGATATTTTGTGGCCGAATGAACTACAATATCAGCTCCCAGCGAAAGAGGTTTTTGTAATGCCGGTGACGCAAAAGTATTATCCACGCAAAGTAAACAGTTGGAGGCGTGAGCAATACGCGCGATGGCCTGGATATCGGCAATCTTCAGCGTTGGGTTGGTAGGCGTTTCGATCCAGATAAGTTTTGTAGCCGGTGTTACCGCGTTGAAGACGTTAACAGGATCGGTGGCATCAACATAACGGACCGTTACTCCAAACTTCTCATAAACCTGTGTGAACAATCTGAAAGAACCTCCATAGATATCATCAACCGCAATGATTTCGTCACCACTTTTCAGCAGTTTCAATACTGTATCAATGGCCGCAAGCCCGCTGGCGAACGCGAGACCTACCTTTCCTTCTTCAAGTTTTGCGATGATCTCTTCAAGTGCTGCACGCGTGGGATTTCCGCTGCGCGCATAGTCATAACCTTTATTGACCCCAGGTGATTCCTGTACGAAAGTAGAAGTCTGATAAATTGGAACGGAGATAGCCCCCGTTAAAGCATCAACGGGAATGCTGTGAATGAGTTTTGTTGTGTCCTGCATGAGTTTTACTGTTTAAAATGATTAACAATTCCGCCAGGGCGGGTTGAACATTTCTTATCAGCGGATACAGCAATTTTTGGCTCTGCAGGGCACAAAAAAAGCTCTTCCGTAAAGTCAGAAGAGCTTAAAATATGTCGACGATATTGTTAGCACGGAATCTGACTTATCTGCCTCCTTTCGGAGATGGAATTGGCACCTTATCGTCACAATGTGATCGACAGGTTGTCAAGGCTTCCCAGGGCCATTACCCTCAGCCTTTCTAGATAAGAATGATTAAAGAACTGGTGCAAAGATAGGTGCAAAATCCATCCAGCCAAATTACGCCAACATTTTTTTGTTAAAACCGGTATCCGACCGAGATACCAAAACCAGTGTTGGCCACCCTGGCATCCGTATCTGGTAAAGCTTTATAATCTGGCGAAAGATTCAGCAAACCCAGTTGTGCATTCAACTGTGCGGAAATGCGGTTACTTAGCTCGTATCCTACCAGGAAATTTGCACCGGCATCAAATGGTTTCATGTAAAAATTGTCAGGATCATCGCCAGCATCTACTTCACCTTTGAATTTAACATCAGCATCACCCAGGCTCGTTTTGTACTTGCCGCCAAGTCCATAAGCAACATAAGGACCAAAACCAAGTAATAACCTTCCTGAACCTAATACAGGTTTGTAAAGCAGGTTTACAGGTAATTCGATATAACTGAGATTAACTTTATCATCGTTGGTAAGACCATCTTCGATCTTTGCGCCTTTGGTAGAGAATAACAAACCTGGTTGCACATAAAAGTCTGGTGCAATGGGTATTTCTGCGTTTACTCCGGCATGGAACCTTGGTACGAGTTTATTTTCAAGTTTATCGCCGGTAGCATCCTTACCGTTAAGATTTTGAAAGTTAACACCGGCCCGGATTCCAAAGGTAGTTCCGCCTGCAGTTACAGTTTGTGTCTGGGCGATTCCGTTATATGATAAAAGAGCGAGTGCTGCTGTTACCAATAGAGATACTTTTTTCATAATAGTCTTTTTAGATTACAGATTTTAATTGATTAGTTACCGGCTTCTTTTTTTGCTTCTGATTTCATTTTTTCGTTCGCTGTGATAAGAAATTCAACTCGTCTGTTCTGGCTTTTGCCATCTTCAGAATCGTTTGAATACTTTGGCGCTGATTCACCAAAACCTTTGGTAACGATCCTTGACGAAGGCACGCCTTTACCCCGTAGATAAGTTGCCACTGAAGATGCACGACGTTCTGATAGCGTCATGTTGTAACGATCGGTTCCATCACTGTCAGTATGACCCTGGATCTCGATGTTTGTGTCGGGGTACTTGTCAAGCACTGTCTTTAATTTGTCGAGGTTAGCTTCAGCAGCTGATGATAGGTCTGACTTGTCAAAACCAAAGAGAATCTTATCGTTGAATTCAACGATGATACCTTCACCAACACGCTCCACCTGCGCACCGGGAACTTCATTTTTGATCTCTTCAGCCTGCTTGTCCATCTGACGTCCGATAACGGCACCCGCTACACCACCAACTGTTGCTCCGATGATGGCACCAAGGGCGGTATTTCCGGAAGCGCGACCAATAACAGCACCTGCTGCGCCGCCACCAACAGCGCCAATACCTGCACCCTTTTGTGTTTTGTTCAGACTTTTACAGCCGGATAATCCAACTGCAAGCATCACGAACGAAAGGGTTAAAAATTTAATCGTTTTCATATGTTTAAATTTGTTCCGATCGGAGATTTACAAAAGTCATACCACCGCTTTTAAGAATACCCAAACACCCTTTCTGCTATTTGTACGTATCTTTGCGCTTCGCAAAAAGTTTATGGCAAAAAGAAAAAAAACAGTCGTTGAAACGCAGATACAGAGTGAGAACAATGGAACTGTGAAAGAAGAGTTAATTGAGGTGTTTGGCGCACGCGTGCATAACCTGAAGAACATTGATATCAGCATACCCAAAAACAAACTGGTAGTTATAACCGGCATCAGCGGAAGTGGAAAATCATCACTTGCATTTGATACTATTTATGCAGAGGGCCAGCGTCGTTATATGGAAAGTTTTGGTGCTTATGCAAGACAATTCATTGGCGATATGGAGCGTCCGGATGTTGACAAAATCACTGGACTTTCACCAGTGATTTCCATCGAACAGAAAACGACCAATAAAAATCCCCGTTCTACTGTTGGAACCATCACCGAGGTATATGATTTCATGCGGTTGTTGTACGCAAGAATAGGTGAGGCGTTTAGTTATCACACGGGGAAGAAGATGATTAAGTTCAGTGAAGAGGAGATCGTTGATAATCTTTATAAAAAATTCAAGGGTAAAAAAATCAGTTTGCTTGCGCCGCTGGTGCGTGGACGAAAAGGACATTACCGTGAACTGTTTGAAGATATCCGCAAGAAGGGATATGTAAAGGTTAGAGTGGATGGTGAAGTGAAGGATCTTGTTCCCAAGATGCAGGTTGACCGTTACAAGATACACGATATCGAAGTTGTGATAGATCGTCTTGCGGTAACCGACGATATGAAGGCGCGTGTAAGTCAAAGTGTCCAGAAGTCATTACAAACGGGAAAGGACCTGATGTTTATTTTGCTAAATGATGACAACAAGGTTATCCAGTACAGTAAACAACTGATGTGTGAAGACACAGGACTTAGTTATGAAGAGCCATCGCCGAACTCATTTTCATTTAACTCACCTTATGGTGCATGCCCTGTTTGCAAAGGTTTGGGTAATGTTTACCAGATAAGCCTGGATGCGATCATACCTGACAAATCTTATAGTATCAATGAAGGTGGTATCGCACCACTCGGAGGTGAACGCGAAACGCAGATCTTTAAACAGGTACAACAACTTGCCCGCAAACATAAATTCAGTCTTGATAAACCCATCAGTGAATTGAGTGAGAAAGCAATGAATCTCATTCTTTATGGTAATGAAGCAGGGTCAGGGGAGGACATTCTGAACTTCGATGAAGCAGTTGCAAGCAGCGAAATATATAGTACCGAATATGAAGGACTCGTACCACAGTTGAAACGTTGGTTTGGTGGTGGCACCAGTGATTCACTTCGTGAATGGGTTGAACAATTTATGGAGCTACGTACCTGTAACGAATGCAATGGTGCGCGTTTGAAAAAAGAAAGTTTATGGTTCAAGGTAGATGAAAA
>JAEZGI010000016.1 GCA_023416995.1 Bacteroidota bacterium | reverse complement strand
TTATGAATTATAAACTTCTCCAACAGATTCTGGCACTGAGCCAGGAGTTTGAAGAAAACAATACTGCCACTGGTTCTTATCCGGCGGACATAGATGGATTCAAACGTTGGGTAGCTGATCAAAATATTCCAAAGCGGTCCGACCCTGATTGGGAAGGAAAAGAAAATGGCAGGAGCCCTGAAAGTATAATTAATACATCGATCGTGCACCTCAACAGGTATGCGAAAAATTATTCGAAGTCCGCAATTTATGGATCAGAATTTTCAACCCAGGAAGACTTTGTGTACCTGATCGTTTTGCGCGCCTGTGGAGAAATGACAAAAATGGAACTCATCAAAAGAAACGTTCAGGATAAACCCACCGGGATGCAGATCATTAACCGCCTGATCGCACAAGGCTGGGTGGAACAGAAAATCTCAACAAAAGACAAAAGAAGCAGGATCATCAACATCACAGAAAAAGGCACAAAAGTTCTGGAGACGCAGATGGATAAGATACGCCAGGCAACAAGCATCGTGACCGGTGATCTTAACCGGGAAGAAAAAATGGAACTGATAAGGTTATTGAACAAACTGAAAGATTTTCATCATCCCATTTATCTGCAACAACTCGAACCGGCTTCTCTGCTGGAAGAAGCTCTCAGGAAAAAGTCTGGAGACATGCTGAACTAATTAACTGCTTACATCGCCAGGCGAAGGGCAGCACTTGACCCACGGTTCATTTAAAACTGAGCTGAAAAGGGAATGGAAGATTTATGCCTTGTCCCGAAACGACAACAAACAGGATCCAATCATTTTAAACAATAAAAAAAGCGACATCATGAAGAAGAATTTTGCGTTTTCGAAATTTGGCCGTTTTGGTTTTGCTCTGTTAGCATCTGTTGTTACCCTTAGTGCCTGTGATAAGGATGATGATGATGAGCCAACAATGGACACAATTACCAATACAGTGGTAAAAAACAACAACTTCTCGATTCTTGAATCAGCGGTTATCAAAGCAGGTCTTGCAGAAACGCTGAATGGTACAGGGCCGTTTACTGTATTCGCGCCTGATGACAATGCGTTCAATGCATCGGGTATTAATAGTGGCGCGATCGCTGGTCTTTCTGCCGATGCACTGGAAGACATACTGCTATACCACACATTGGGAGCTAAGGTAACTGCCGCTGATGTTCCGGCCGGACCTAATGCTGCTGTTACAACAGCTGGCGGCGGAACCGTTTACGTAACCAAAAACAACAACGGGGTTTTTGTTAATGGCTGGAAAGTCACAACTCCTGACATCAACGCCAGCAATGGTGTAATACATGCCATCGAACGCGTATTGATGCCACCAGCCGGCAACCTGGTAGTGACCGCTCAGGCCAACAGTAATCTTACCTACCTTGTAGCAGCGGTTGTGCGTGCCAGTGAGGGAACTACAAATGTTGCGCAGGTACTGACTTCTGCCGGACCTTACACCGTGTTTGCACCAACCAATGATGCTTTTATAGCCGCCGGTTTTCCAACAATCGCATCTATACAGGCAGCAGATCCAAACACACTTGCTTCAATTCTTACCTACCATGTTTTGTCTGCAAGAGCATTTTCATCCGATCTTGTAAATGGGCAGGAACTTACAACTGTAAACGGTGGGAAGCTGGCGGTTGCACTGGGTAACGGTGCCACGGTGAAAGGCAAAACAAACACCACCGCATCTAACATTACAGCCGCAAACATTCTTGCAACAAACGGCGTTGTTCATGTAATTGATCGTGTATTGCTTCCATAACATTGAACTCGGTCATCCCGTATAAAATCCAGCTAAAACCTGGCACCTCCGGATCGGAGTGCCAGGTTATTTTGTTTGAAGCCGGTACCTGTTTTTTAGATCATGAAATTCTACCTTAGCATGCATGCATGAGATGCTTCGACAACACATTGAAAAAATAGTGCCTTTAAGCGATGAAGAGTACAACTATGTGCGAAAACATTTTGGCATCAGACAATACGCCAAAGGCAGTTTATTGATTGAGAAAACGCTTCCCGTACGATATGTTTATCTCGTGATTTCCGGTTTATTAAAACTGGTATATCATGATACCAGCGACCGTGAGCACATCATCTCTTTTGCTATGGAAGATTGGTGGGAAAGCGATTACCTTGCCTGGTTCTCAAAACAACCCGCATCTTTGAACCTTGAATGCATTGAAAATACCGAGGTATATACGCTTACACTACATGACTATCAAACCATCTGTAAAAAGCTTCATAAGATGGAGCATTTTTTTCTGCACAAAGCAAACCGCGGACATATGGCCTCGCAGGAACGCATCTTATCATTTCTTACAAGCTCTGCGCGTGAACGGTATGAATTACTGTTGTTAAAACAGCCCGCACTAATGCAACGAGTACCTAAAACATTGCTTGCTGCTTATCTGGGTGTTTCCCGCGAAACGCTCAGCAGGCTATGGAACAGCAACCGCAAAATGTGATATAGGTCACACTACCGCACTTACTGTTGTGTCTACCTTTAACAGACAAAACAGTAATTATGAAAAAAACAGTAATTAACCCATGGACCTGGCAGAACGAATTAAGTTATGTTCAGGCAGTAGAAGTAACAGATGTTAAAGGCACATTGTATTGTGCGGGGCAGGCTGCGGTTCATCCGGATGGCAAATCGAGCGATGCAGATATGCGTACACAGCTTAAGCTTGCAATAGAAAATCTTGAAACAGTCATTTCCCGCGCCGGGTATGATTGTGCCAACATCGTGAGACTCACTGTTTACACCACATCTTCCGAAACTTTTGTAAATGAGTGTTTCGATCTGTTCCGTGAGTTTGTCGCAAAACATGGCATGAAGCAGGCGGTAACACTTATGCAGGTGGTTGCGCTCTATGAAACCTTAAATGTTGAACTTGAGGCCACGGTGGTGAGATAATGCGATGGCAGCCTTTCTATTGAAGTAAAAACTTTATAGATATTTTCTATTTTCCAAACAATGGCTGGCTTCAATATTGATGTTTGTAGTTATATGAAAAGCAAGTTTCTGATCCTCCTGATTTATATATTTTCTGCTGTTTGTGTACAGGCCCAGCAGGAAGGCGGGCGGCTGGACATTCAATTTGAGAAAAACATTCTTTCACCCGGTGACTCTTTATTTGTAACGGTAACATACAACGATACAGGTGGGAAAAAGCTTGGTGAGTCACTCGCTACTCTTGAGGTGGTGATTGAAAACGAAGCCGGGTCACGCACCCGTTTGCGCTGGCCTGTTATCAATGGAGAAGCTGCGGGTGCGATTTTTCTGCCGGATTCGTTACCGCCTGGAAAATACACATTCCTTGCCGGTCTGCAGGATCGTTTTTTTGAAGTGATAGGCCAGCTCCAGGATAATAAACAAATTGGCAGCATCAACGCGATGTTACTTACCAGGAAGGGAAATTGGGATGAACAGAAGGTATCAGTTTCACCCGACGGAACCTTCGCTATCAGGAACTGGCTGTTTGAAGACAATGGCTTGTTGGCGTTCTCAGGTAACAACAAACAGACATTGAATGTCCGTATCAGTACCCAGCTCGATTCCAGCAGTGATGCTGTAGCTGTTGCCGGACGTACATTTTATATTGGCAATCCGCCGGCTGCGGTAAGACCAACATTAAATCAGCCTGTTGAAACGCCTGGCGCCGTATTCGAGGGCCGGGGAACATTATTGCCAGCCGTGGTTGTAAGAAGTGCCGCGAAAACACCGGCGCAACAATTTAATGAAGAACACGTAAGCGGTTTGTTTAAGTCAGCAAACGAAAGAATACTGAGTATTATGGACGATCCGAATGCGATGGCCTTTACGAGTATCTTTTCTTACTTACAGGGCCGGGTGGCCGGTTTACAAATCACGCCGCTTGGTATTACCGGTGGCAGGGCTACCTGGCGCGGAGGGCCGGTTACATTTTTCATTGATGAAATCAGGGTGTCCTCACAACAAATTGCAAACATACCGGTAACAGATATCGCTATTGTGAAAGCTTATCCACCACCATTTCTTGGTGCACCCGGAGGCGGTGGTGCAATTGCCATATATACCCGACGTGGTGATGAAGCCAGTTATCTGCCAGCAAACCGCCAGGTGTTTAAAGTGCGTGGATATACACCTGCATCAACCACGCTTGATATGAATAAACTGAACTTGTAGTTCAATAACTATCACTCGTTAAATTCTTAAAACGCTAAATGCGCTAAACGAGATACGGCTTTTATTGTCTGAACAAATCTGTTAGGGC
Organism: Bacteroidota bacterium; assembly: GCA_023416995.1. GTDB lineage: Bacteria > Bacteroidota > Bacteroidia > Chitinophagales > Chitinophagaceae > DATHKG01. The sequence goes on along the minus strand of JAEZGI010000016.1, from coordinate 86,863 downwards.
CAGGTACGCGTAAACGCTGCCTGGCCCTAACAGATTCAACCGGGTTTAACCGTGAATTTGTTTATCCGTTTTGACGTACGAGGGGAATTACCTTAGAACCGATCAATTCAATGGATCGCATCAATTGCCCGTGACTCAGCCCGGCGTTATCCATCTGAAAAGTAAACCGATCGATGCCACCCAGGGCCTTACTATGTAATAAGAGTTTTTCGGCTACTCTTTCCGGACCGCCAACAGCAAGAACGCCCTTTGGCGCTATCATCTGGTCAAAATGATTCCTGGTAACAGGCGGCCATCCCCGTTCGCGTCCCAGTTTCGTCCATAATTCAGCATAACCCGGAAAATATTCCGCAACAGCAGATTCGTCGTCAGTACCAACAAAGCCTGGTGAATGCAGTCCCACTTTGAGTTGATCACTGTTAAATCCTGCCTGTTCACCTGCTTTACGGTAAAGATCAACTAAAGGCCGGAAGCGTTGCGGCTCACCACCAATGATAGCAACCATCAATGGTAATCCCAACTTACCGGCACGAACAAACGATTCTGGAGTACCGCCCACTCCAAGCCAGATCGGTATCGTTTCCTGGACCGGACGTGGATACACAGGCTGAGCTTTCAAAGCAGGTCTGAATTTACCAGACCAGGTAATAAACTCATCCTTACGAATACGTAAAAGTAAATCCAGCTTTTCTTCAAACAGGGCATCGTAGTCGTTCAGGTTAAATCCGAATAATGGGTACGCCTCAATCGCCGATCCCCTGCCAACCACCATTTCTGCGCGTCCTTTCGAAATAATATCCAATGTTGAAAAACTCTGGAACACCCTTACCGGATCAGCAGTACTGAGTACGGTAACCGCACTGGTTAACCGTATTTTTTTTGTACGTGCCGCTGCTGCAGCAAGTATCACAGCAGGGGCAGAATCAAGAAATTCTTTTTTGTGATGCTCACCGATGCCGAAGATATCAAGCCCCGCATCATCCGCTGCAACTATCCTTTCAAGGAGTTGCTCCATTGCCATCTGGCTCGTCAGCATATTGCTTCCATACATTGCCGAAGCAAAACTATCAATGCCTATTTCCATGATCGTGAATTTTAGTATTTATGTGATGTGATATTATGGATTATAAGTCACAAACTTTGATGGCCTATATCTACCACTAAATAATTTGCAACAAGCATTTGATCAAGAAAAACGTATAACGATTTGATCTTACTCTGATCCAGTTGCACGATATCCATCCCTGTTGATAAAGGCCCCTGCCCTTTCGGACCAACGCCTCAGATAACCCTGGCTATATCGCGATTGATACAAGCCGGATATTGTCTTCAGGAAGCTGCACATCTTGTTCATGTTGCATATTTAGAAACAAAGTTCCTTACCAGAAAACGAAAAAACGATGATATAAGTCGACAAAAAGAGAGTCTACTTTGTAAGATTTGCAACTTAGGCATCTCAGAACGACACGGGACGCACCAACTTGCCCAAAAGTCGATGTAAATGACTTTTCCCTTGTATTTAGAAGAAATGGCATTCAACGAAACTTCGCTGGAGTCAATTAAGAAGCATTCAACTTGTGGAGATTCAATAAACAATATTCCGCGGAAATTGAAATTGCTCGGATAAACGACGCAGGAAGTATTGTAGTATTAGCCGAAGGATATAACCCTATCAAAAAAAACCGCCAGAACTTAAGCTCTGGCGGTGAAGTCGGGGCGGCAGGATTCGAACCTGCGGCCTCCAGGTCCCAAACCTGGCGCGATACCGGGCTACGCTACGCCCCGATCGTTATCGCTTTTTTAATATAAACACTTCATCATCTCTTCGCCTCTGTTCCTTTACCACTTTTCCGGCGGACCGTGTCCGCCGAAGCCCGCGGCTTCAAAACAGCGTTCGATTCTCAAACAGCCCACCTTCGCTAAAGCTTCGGCGGGCGATGGCGGAGAGGGAGGGATTCGAACCCTCGGTACAAGTTTAAGCTCGTACAACGGTTTAGCAAACCGGCCCTTTCGGCCACTCAGGCACCTCTCCGAGCCCTTTTTTCGGGAGGGCAAAAATAGGAAAGTATTGTGAATCAACAACTGTTAATCAGCAAATTCTCCGAATTTTTTTTTACTGAATGTTTCAAGGACCTACATAGCGGCTAACTGCACCTTCTGTTGCAGCTCAACCACGCTTTCGCGGAAGGTATTATCCGTATCCATCAGGTCCTTCACAGTCTGACATGAATGGATCACTGTTGTATGATCGCGACCACCAAAATGTTCACCAATGGTCTTAAGAGAGTTTTTCGTAAAAGCCTTAGCCAGGTACATGGTGATCTGGCGCGCTTGCACGATCTCACGTTTACGGGTTTTTTGCAACAACTTATCGTAAGGCACATCAAAATATTCACAAACCATTTTCTGAATGGTTTCAATCGTGATCTCCTTACTGCTTGTTTTTACAAAGTTGCGCAACACACGTTTCGCCAGGTCGAGATCAATCTCCCTTTTATTAAGTGAAGACTGAGCCAGGAGCGAAATCAATGCACCTTCCAGCTCGCGTACATTACTATTAATATTATAGGCAAGATATTTAACCACTTCACGCGGCATATCCAACCCATCATTTTTCATTTTTCTTTCAAGGATCTCAATACGCGTTTCATAATCGGGGATCTGCAGGTCGGCACTCAACCCCCACCTGAAACGACTCAGCAAACGCTCCTGAACCCCTTCCAGATCTTTCGGAGGTTTATCAGACGACAAAATCAATTGCTTCCCGCTCTGATGAAGATGGTTGAAGATGGCAAAAAAGGCATCCTGTGATTTCTCGGCACGATTGAAAAACTGCACATCATCTATAATTAATACATCTACCAACTGGTAAAAATGTATAAAATCATTAATGGCATTATTGCGACTGTGATCCTGGAACTGGTTGATAAACTTTTCCGAGCTTACATACAACACCACCTTATTAGGCATCAGCCGTTTGGTTTCATTACCAATAGCCTGAGCCAGATGCGTTTTCCCCAAACCCACACTACCATAAATAACCAATGGGTTAAATGAACTGGAACCTGGCTTTTCCGCTACAGTCTTTCCAGCACGTCTTGCGACACGATTGCTATCACCCTCTATAAAGTTGTCAAAAGTATAAATAGGATTTAACTGCGAATCAATCTGCATTTTCTTCAGACCCGGAATCACAAAAGGATTTTTTACCGGGTTATGAATCACCAGCGGAAAATCCATTTCATTATTAGAAATGGTTTTATAAGTATGCGCAGGAACATCCATCGTTAATGGCCGGTTGTTATGATTACCGCTATCAACCATTATACGATATTCAAGACGTGCTTCTTTTCCTAAAACACGACGTAAAGTTTTTGCCAGCAGATTTACATAATGCTCTTCAAGATATTCGTAAAAAAACTGACTGGGAACTTGTATTACGAGAATGTTTGACTTTAATTCAACAGGAGTGATAGGTTCGAACCAGGTTTTGAAATGCTGCCACTCAACAATATCTTTTATTATTTCAAGGCAATTGCTCCAAACTTTATCAAAGGATTTAGCCATTATGTAATAGCAATTTTTATGTTGAGTTAAAGATTTCGATTCCTCCATTAACACAATTTCACAAGAATCAGGCGATAAGTTCTCCACAAAAAATTAACGTAGGGGAGCGAATATCAAAACTTTTTTTTGAAAAAAAAATTTTTTATTCCCTTGCTGTTTCAACTATATCACAACTCTCTTATACAACACTAATACATCACTCTTATTTCACTTTTCACATTAAGCTGAAATCCTGTCTGGTAGCGCATTTACTTGAAATCATCATTTAATTTTTTTGCAAGAAAAAAATGATTTATTACTTATAATTTTTTAAGCACTTGATGAATATCAAGATTATAATAATCTGCATCAAACAAGCAAATAATGACGTAAATAAAGAACTAATTATGATAAGGAAGTTACTGATAATTTCAGTCGACTTTGTTAATAACTTAAGCTTTCGAAGAATATCATTTAAACCATGATTATCCTTCATCTTTTTACGATAATCCAATAGTCGTACCATATTCTTCTGAATAAAACCTTCTTTTCACGAAAAGAAGAATCAACATTATCATGACATTTATTTCAGAAAAAACACATGAAACACCTGCTCCCTTCCAGCCGGCAACATTTCAGTAACTTTGCCATCAACTTTTAGGATAACTACCTAACACAATGAAGAAAAATCTTTCACTCAGACTGCTACCATCCGAAGCGGTTAATGATCAGCTCATAAAAGAAAGTGTAGCGCGATCTTTATCGATAAGTATCAACACAATAACCGGCTTTAACATCGCCAGGCATTCAATTGATGCACGTGGAAAACAGACATACATATTATTAAATGTTGAAGCGTTTATCAATGAGCCTTATGTTGCTACCTCTTACCAGCCGATCAGCTTCAAAGATGTGCGGCACGCCCCCCATCGTGTAATAATTATCGGCGGAGGACCAGCAGGTCTTTTCGCGGCACTAAAACTTATTGAAAACGGGATCCAACCCATTATACTCGAGCGTGGCAAAGACGTCCGATCGCGCAGACGCGACCTGGCAGCCATGAATAAAGAGGGCATCGTTAACCCCGAAAGCAATTATTGCTTTGGCGAAGGCGGTGCGGGCACCTACAGCGACGGCAAACTGTACACCCGCAGCACAAAACGTGGCGACCTGCCGCGCATTCTTGGCCTGCTACACCAATTCGGGGCGCCAAAATCCATTCTTTATGAAGCACATCCCCATATCGGCACTAACAAATTGCCACAGATCATTACGGCGGTTCGTGAGGAAATAGAACACGCAGGCGGGCTTTTTCTGTTTGGTCAGAAAGTAACAGATTTTATCATCAGGAACGATGAGGTGACCGGTGTTACCACGGCGACCGGCGACCGGTTCACTGCAGATGCAGTAATTATAGCAACCGGGCATTCCGCCCGCGACATGTTCACGCTGCTGCACCAAAAACAAATTCTGATCGAAGCAAAACCTTTCGCACTCGGCGTTCGCATTGAACATCCCCAGGAATTAATCGACACCATACAATATCATTGTCCTGTAAGAAGTGAATACCTGCCACCCGCCGCCTATAGCCTGGTTCAGCAGGTAAACAACCGGGGTGTGTTTTCATTTTGTATGTGCCCCGGCGGCATCATAGCACCCGCTTCAACAGCACCAGGAGAAATTGTCGTAAATGGCTGGTCGCCCAGCAAACGCAACAACCCCTTCGCCAACAGCGGAATGGTGGTTTCGGTGGAAGCCGGCGACTATTCAAAAAATGGTAATAACGATCCGCTGGCGGCAATGCATTTCCAGGCAGCAGTTGAACAACGTGCATTTGCAGCAGGTGGCGGTGGACTTACCGCTCCCGCCCAGCGACTGGTAGATTTTGTTGAAAAGAAAGCATCATCAACACTACCGGAATGCTCTTACCTGCCGGGAATTACCACAGCAGCGCTGGACGATGTGTTGCCGGGGTTTATAGGCAAAGCCCTGCGTGGCGCCTTACCCTTGTTTGGCAGGAAAATGAAAGGATATTACACAAACGACGCCGTGCTGGTAGCAACTGAGTCGCGCACCTCTTCTCCGGTACGTATCCCGCGCGATTCCGAAACTCTGCAACATCCGCAGATACGCCGTTTATATCCCTGCGGCGAAGGCGCTGGCTATGCAGGCGGCATAGTGAGTGCAGCAATGGACGGTGAGCGCGTGGTAGCAGCCATTATTGCAGTTCTTCGACCTGCGACTGCTGTCCAGCCTTAGCCCGTGACAACAGATATCCATTTTTAATAAGCGTATTGTTTTTGTGTGCAGCTTTTTCTGCTTTTAAACGGGTACGTTTCGGTGCTTTTTTATCCATGATCACTTCAAGCGACGGCTCCCCGGCGTCTACCCAGGCCGTATACCAAAAATCCGCCACAAGGTTAACCGACAACAACAACTGCATATTCACAGTTTTACCCATCCGCTGATGAAATGCCCTGGCGAACGCAGTGTTATACGTTTTAACCGTTTTACCCTTCCGAACCTGCACGCGGTATTTGCTATCTCCCGGAAAATCTTTTGCAACGAGTCGTTCGATCCTCAAAACATCGTTTACCAATATATGAGAGCTGCGCAGTGCATCCCAGATTGCCTGCGCGGGATTTTTTATATAAGTAACCTTATATTTAGTATATAACTGGTATTGGTCGAGATATAATTCCGGCAACATACTTTCCCATAATGCATGCAGGCCCTCCTGCGAAGTAAGCTGACCGTCATAGTTCGATGTAGTATGAAGCGGAACATGCGCGTCACTGATATAATGCGCGAGGTCCGCTGCATGAAATAATATTGAATCACGGTCCCAGGCTTTGAAGGCCGCGGTCAATCTTTGTTGCGTCATCACCACCTGGTACGGCAGATAACCAAACCGGCCCAGACTATCGCGACCATATTTTTTCAAAGCAGCTTCGTATGAAAAAGGCATCTTCCAGGCGCCAAGCTGATCCTTATCATAAGCCTCAAAATTAATGATATGCCGCCCCGCCTCTTTTGGATCCCTGTTACGCCTTTGATCTGCAGCAACAGATTCTTTCACCAGGTAATCCATATTTTCATAAAAAAAAGGCGCCATATCAGTTGGTAATACATAAATGGCCAATTGATTCACGGTTCGATGAACGAGGTAACCCCAACTTGTACAACAGAAACATATGAATAGCAATAATCCACCTTTTGTATACCTTACGGCTCTTTGAAGCATGACGTAAGATAAAAAACAAAATTTGATAAAGGTTTTCTTACGCGTTTTGTAATTTCTGAACATTTCTACCGTCTAAACGAATAACTAACCGTTAACGGAGCACAATAATGAAAAATTTTGCCATCGTCTAAATCACTAAACCGCTCTCAATGAATATTCTTGAAGTCAGAAATCTTAAAAAGTATTACGCCACACAGAAGGCTGTGGATGACATCAGCTTCACGCTGGCACCGGGAAGTATTTTCGGTTTGCTGGGTCCTAACGGTGCCGGTAAAACGACGTTGATCAGAATGATCACCGGCATCTTTTTTCCTGATGAGGGAGACATCATTTTTGAAGGCAAACCTTTTCGTCCTGAGGACCATGTAGTAAATATCGGCTACATGCCGGAAGAACGCGGTCTGTATAAAAAGATGAAAATTGGCGAACAGGCCGTATATCTCGCGCAGTTGAAGGGCCTGAGTAAAGCAGATGCGCTTAGCAAAGTAAAAGAATGGTTCATCCGCTTCCAGATGGAAAGCTGGTGGAACAAGAAAGTAGAAGATCTCAGTAAAGGCATGGGACAAAAACTCCAGTTTGTTACTACAGTTTTACATGAACCAAAACTGATTATTTTGGATGAACCTTTCAGTGGCCTTGATCCGGTAAACAGTAATCTTATTAAGGAACAGATATATCAACTGGCGAAAAACGGCAGCAGCATCATTTTCAGCACGCACCGTATGGAACAGGTTGAAGAAATCTGTGATCATATTATACTGGTTAACAAAGGCCAGAAGATTGTTGACGGAACGGTTGCCGAAGTAAAACAACGTTATAAAGAAAATCTGTTCACTATCGGCGTGGATAATCTGCCTGCTGTTATTGAGTCACCCTATTTTGAAGTTATTGGACAGAAAGACAATATGCTGATCGTTAAAATAGCAAGTGGTTACAAATCGAATGATGTGCTCCGGCATTTTATCGAAAACAATGCAAATGTGAACAGTTTCCGGGAAATGCTTCCATCGCTGAACGACATCTTCATCAAACTGGTTGAAGGCACTCCCCTTACCCGTCAATTCGAAAAAATAACTGCTTAAACCAAAACTTATGAATAAGACCTGGCTAATTATACAAAGAGAATATTTTTCAAGGGTACGCAAAAAGTCGTTCCTGTTGACCACTATCCTGGTACCGTTGATCATCATCGGTTTCTACGCTGCAATTATTGCGATATCAGTAAGCGACAGCTCTGATGTGGTAAAAGTAGCAGTATTGGATGAAGCCAATCTCTTCAACCAATCCATTCCAAAAAACAATACCGATGGCACGGCTTATACCTTTGTGTCTGCCACCAGCGAACAGGAATACAAATCAAAATACAAAAGCGCCGGTTATGATTACTTTCTGTACATACCAGAAATAGATCTCGACAAGGCAACGGGCATACGTCTGCACAGTGAATCAGCGGTAAGCCTCGGTACAAAAAAGAAGATTGAAAGAACAGTGGAATCCGTAATCCAAACCAAACGGCTCGCGGCGGCGAATATTGATGGTGAAAAATTCCGGGCCATCAATGCTAACGTAAATGTCCAGAACATCATCGACTCAGGGAAAGGTGAAAAGAAAAGTATTGCAGGCGTGGCATACGCGGTGTCTTTTGCATGCGGGATCCTGATCTATATGATACTTATGATCTACGGTACCATGGTTATGCGTGGTGTGATGGAAGAGAAAACCAACCGGATTGCTGAAGTTATCGTCAGCTCCGTCAAACCCTTTCAACTGATGCTTGGAAAGATACTCGGAATCGGCGCAGTAGGTATAACACAATTTGTTATCTGGATCGTATTATTAATTGGCCTTCAATTCCTCGTTCCTTTACTCTTCCCTGCAATGAGCCAGGAAATGGCACAACAAGCGGTGAACGGTGCGGCACAGCCTGAATCAGCTTCGATGTTTATGACCATCAGCGAGGGACTTAGCTCAATCAACATTCCTTTGAACATTTTCTGTTTCCTGTTTTATTTCGCCGGCGGTTACCTGCTGTATGCTTCACTTTTTGCAGCTATCGGCAGCGTGGTAAGCGAAGATCAGAGTGAAGCACAACAATTGGTGTTCCCCGTAATGATGCCTATCATTCTTGCATTTGTAATTATGACCAAGGCAATCGCAGAACCCAACAGCTCCCTGGCCGTATTCGGAAGTTTGTTTCCGCTCACTTCCCCCATTGTAATGATGGGTCGTATCAATTACGATGTGCCAACCTGGGAGTTGGTGCTTTCAATGGTTCTGCTGATCGTTGGCTTTATTTTCTTTACATGGGTCACAGCTAAAATATACCGTACCGGTATCCTGTTGTACGGTAAACGTGTCACCTGGAAGGAAATGATTCGCTGGACCTTTAGAAAAAGTTAAACGAACATATCTTTTCACTTCATTTGCTGCCGGATAAGTTTTTATCCGGCAGCTTTTTTTAACGATCATCTAAATCTTTATGCCTTCGAAACATTTGGTAACAGTGCATGTCTTTATATACGAAATGTATCGTAATTTAAATCATTCAAACGTATTTATCATGATGTTCCAATCAGTAAATGCCCGAAGACTGGTAGCCGCAGGCGTTGGAGTTGCTTTGATAGCGGTAATTACCGCCTGGCAGATTCCCGGAAAGCAAAACGACCTGAACCAACAAAAAACCGACACTGTTCCTCACAGGAACCAGCCAGCTTCGCGTGACCTTGACCGTGAAATCAGACAGGTGGAAGAAGCAACTGCTGCTTTAAAAGATTTCTCTGACACTGAGTGGCCAAAGATCAGGAGTAAAATTCGCATAGACCTGGATAATCTGAATATAGATAAGACGATTCAGAACGCGGAAGAAGCGATAAACAGGCTGGACGCTAACAAGATTGGCGAGGCAGTAAACTCAGTAAACGTCAATATTGATATCGATGGAATTGCCGCCTCAATAGAGAAAGCCGTTAGTGGATTTGTTGCAGATATTGATATGGATGAAATCAGGAGGGATCTTGCAAAAGCGAAGGTTGAAATTGACAGTGAAATGCAGACTGCCCGACAGGCCACTGCACGTGAAGTACAACAAGCAATCAAACAAGCGCAGCAAGAGCTCCGCAAAGTAGATAAAACTTCAATGAAAGCCGCCCTGAAAGAAGCACAGGCTGATATAGACAGGGCGCTTGCCGAAATAAAGATTAATGACGGGACAATTGAATCTTCAGTGGAGGAATTGAAAGAAGCGTCGTCGACTTTGAGAGGTTACCAGGAAATGATCTACCAGATGGAAGATGCACAATTGCTTTCAACCTCGGGCGATTACACCATTGAATACGATGGCAGCATTATAATAGTTAATGGTAAGGAGCTTGACCGGGCAACAAGTGACAAGTACGCTAAGTTTTTTACTGGTAAGGATACAAAGATTATTAAGCGAAAGGGTAAGATCGATATCCGGGATTCCGGTTCAAATAAGTAAAGATTTTTTTCTCTCATGTGACTGTTAGACCACGGGGCTGTTCTCAGCCCTGTTTTTTTTGTGCATAGTTGAAACGAAGAGCCCTCCTTCATCCTGGCCTGCGTTCGATACTGATGTGATGGCTCAGCACATGAGCCGTAAATAAAAAAAGCATGAACTTTGTTCATGCCTTATTAATTAGTTGCTGTTTATTAATTCTCCATCATCAACATCAGCGGATGGAAGTAATCAACCTCTTCGCTCCTGGTTTCTGATTTGAGATCGACATTTAATTTCATTGGGCTCCCTTCTTTAAGTACAACCCCTTCCCTGCGGAAAGTTTTATACCCTTTTTTCTCAAGAACGATCGTCACTTCGCCATAAGCGATCTGCGGAATAATAAAGTTCCCCGTAGCATCGGTTGTAACTGCTTTTTTCTCGTTTGATTTGGATCCGCAGATTGAAACCAATACACCTGCAACCGGCTTTTTTGTATTCGCATCCATAATACTTCCCTGTAATGGAGGTTGCGCTTTCCCGCGAACATTATGATTGATTTCGTTGGCTTCGGCAAACATGCTTAATGGTACAAACGAAAGGGAAACGAGGAGATTTTTTACGCCTTTCATAATCGGGGGTTTATCAAGTGGCAATTTGTTGTTTATGGTCTTACACCACGTATCTCAGGGCTCACGGCTAATAGACAACACAAGTAATCCGAATGTTGCATTTAACCGGCAGGAAAATTAGATTTATTTTTTGAGCAAAACAAGCCCCCATCAACAATTCAGCGGAATATCCTTACGATTCGCCGAGGTCAATTTCAGTATTATCTCCGATGTTTAGACTTCGAGCTTCTCCCTTTACTTCTGTATCGCTACCTATCAGCGAATGGGTTAAAACAATGTCATACAGATCAGCAAAAGAACCAATGATTGAGTTCTTGATAATTGAATAGGTAACGGTGGTTTTTTCACCTATCGTTACATTAGGACCGATGATGGAGTTCTTGATATCACACCCGGGGGCGATACTAACCGGGGGAACAATGATGGTGTTTTCAAACTGGTGATCTTCAGCTATAACGCCGCCGAATTTTTTCAGAAGTATAGCATTGCTTTCAAGAAGGGAATCTTTTTTTCCGCAGTCGAACCAGTTCTGCACCTTAAAAGATTTGAACCGGGCTCCCTGGCTGATCATACACTCAATGGCATCGGTGATACTGAATTCGCCCCTGCTTCTGATACCGTTTCTTATATTGTTTTCAATACAATCAAATAAGATGTTCGTCTCTTTGATTTTGTAGATCCCGACAAGCGCCATGTTGGATTTAGGGATCTGCGGTTTTTCCACTACGCGGCTGATCAGCAGATCTTCTCCTATTTCCGCCACGCCAAAATCTCGTGGATCATCCACCCGTTTAACTGCGAGCACAGAATGTGGAATGCTGAGCAACTCCTTTACATCGTATTCGCAGATGGTATCACCAAGCACCACGAATATCTCATCTTTTCCAACCAGGTCGCGCGTAAGCTGGATCGCATGGGCAATTCCTCTCCTGTCGGCCTGGTGAACAAATTCACATTGCAGATCAGGATATTTTTCGCGTATATAGTCTTTGATTTTATCGCCGAGGTAACCAACTATAAAAATGAATTCCGAGATTCCTGCGTCTTTCAACTGATCGACAATAATGCTAAGGATCGTTTTCCCGGCTAGTGGTATGAGTGCTTTGGGTTGAGTATATGTATGGGGGCGTAACTTCGTTCCTGCGCCAGCTACTGGTATAATTGCTTTCATTTGTTTAGTGTTTGACACCATGGCCGACCAATGCGCAACGATAGCCCTACTACTAATCGAAACGACCACAGATGTCGTTGAACCTTTATAATTCCACGTTTCAGGCGCGTGAAAATAGTGATTTTAAAGAAATAATCTTGGGGGTAATTTCCATAGGTTTATTTTTGCGCTGAAATTAAATCAGATAGTTAAACAAGTAGCTCATGCAGAAAGACACCCAGGTTTTCGATCTTATACGCAAAGAACTGGAACGCCAGCGCCGTGGTATTGAACTAATTGCATCCGAAAACTTCACATCACTCCAGGTGATGCAGGCAATGGGTGGTGTAATGACCAATAAATATGCAGAGGGCTATCCGGGCAGACGTTATTATGGTGGTTGTGAAATAGTTGACCAGACCGAACAACTGGCCATCGATCGCATAAAAAAAGTTTTTAATTGCGAATATGCCAATGTGCAACCGCATTCCGGTGCCCAGGCAAATGCTGCGCTGATGCTTGCTTTGCTTCAACCAGGCGATAAAATCCTGGGGCTCGACCTTAGTATGGGCGGCCACCTTACCCACGGATCAGCCGTGAATTTCTCCGGTAAACTGTATCAGCCGGTATTTTATGGCGTAAAAAAAGAAGATGGCCTTGTTGACTACGATATGATGCAACATGTAGCACGCGCCGAAAAGCCCAAACTGCTCATCTGCGGCGCTTCGGCTTATTCCCGCGATTGGGACTACGCCCGCATCCGCGCAATAGCAGACGAGGTGGGTGCATTTGTGATGTGCGATATGGCCCACCCCGCTGGTCTGATTGCAAAAGATCTTTTGAATTCACCTTTTGATCACTGCCATTTTGTGACTTCTACCACGCACAAAACTTTACGCGGTCCACGCGGTGGTATCATCCTTATGAAAAAGGATTTTGAAAATCCTTTTGGACAAAAAGACACCAAGGGTAACACCAAGATGATGAGCAACCTCATCGATATGGCGGTTTTCCCCGGAACCCAGGGCGGTCCGCTTGAACACGTTATTGCTGCAAAAGCTGTTGCGTTTGGTGAATTGCTGAGCGACGAGTATACTACATACGCGAAACAAATTGTTGCAAACGCGCAAGCAATGGCTGGACTGTTCGTAGCACGCGGCTACGATATCGTTTCCGGTGGAACCGATAACCATCTCATGCTGATCGATCTTCGAAACAAAAATATCAGTGGCAAAAAAGCGGAACAGGTTTTAGGCAAGGCAGACATCACGCTTAATAAAAACATGGTTCCCTTTGATGATAAATCTGCTTTTGTTACCTCGGGTATTCGCATCGGTGTTCCGGCCATCACTACAAGAGGCATGAAAGAAAAACATATGTCTACCGTGGTTGACCTTATCGACCGGGCGCTTATGAATGCAGACGATGAACCTCTGCTCGCGAAACTGGCTAAAGAAACAAACGCCTTCATGGAACAGTTCCCGTTATATCCGGAGCTGGGGTAAGGATTTTGATAGTTGGGCTTATATTAATTATGATCAATCAATAACTATGATTCAACGAATTCAATCGGTTTGGTTGCTATTAGCCGCCGTTGCCTGTTTTCTGACGCTGACGCTTCCGTTTTATTACGGCAATGTGGTGCAACCGGATCAGACACGCGTTTACGAACCACTGACAGCTATGAGCAATATCTGGTTGATGATTCTCACGTATCTCCTGGGCATTGGCATCGTTGTAATCATTTTTCTTTTCAAGGATCGCAAGTTGCAGGTGAAGCTGACGATGCTGGCGCTGATACTGTCGATTGTGAACATTGTTATGTTTTTCAACCTGATCAAACTGTTCATCGAAGGCAGTTTTGCGCTTACTTCGCCAATAGTGTTTACGGTGCCGGTTTTCCTCATACTTGCGATGCGGGGCATGTACAAGGATGAAAAGCTGATCAAAAGTCTCAACCGTTTGCGGTAAGATTTTTTTAAATACTTCTTTTTCAACCCTGCTTCGGCAGGGTTTCTTTTTGCTGTTTCCTGCAGGGTTTCTTTTTGCTGTTTCCGCAGGGTTGGTTTTTGCTGTTTCTGCACCGTTTCTTTTTGCTGAATTGGCGGAGTTGCTTTTGCTGAATTGGCGGGTTGCTTTTGCTGAATTGGCGGGTTGCTTTATTCGTGCTTCGTGACGTTTTGCGGCGAAAACCACGTTTGTATAGCGCAGCGTTCTTGCTGTCGGCGGTTGTTCCCTGGTAGAATTTATCTCTATTGTAATGAGTTGCCTGCGGCGCCGGCTCCATTTGAAACTCGAATACCGGGGGCGGTGGCGGGCTTTTCCCGGCCGCTGAATTTTCCCGGGCTTCATTTTCGTTTGCATCCGGTGGGTTCGGGGGTGCTATCGGCATCCGTTCTTCGATGGGCTTTGTGGTCTGATTGACAGTCCAGGATACCTCAAGCCCTGATCGGCTATGGATCACGGACCGGGAAAATAAGGCGTCCGGGAAAAACCCGCCACCTGCTTCCCGGATTGGAGACCCTGCATTCCGCTGGGTATTTCGCCAATACTCCTGGAAGAGACAACCAATACAGATGGATAAACAATACACAGACGGAAGTGACAAATAATACACAGACCGAAGAGACAAATAATGCACAGACCGAAGAGACAAATAATACACAGACGGAAGGCACAAACAATACACAGACGGAAGACACAAACAACACACAGACGGAAGAGACAAACAATACACATATGGAAGAGACAAACAATGCACAGAAAGTTTCTTGCCCGGATAGCAGGGGATGCCTGTGTCTGAAAATCGTTGGGGCCATTACCTTGCAAATTGCGCCATGCAAACACCGGCATTTTCATAAAAAAGCTGTCCCGGTAGCAGCTGGAGTTGCCAGCAAATCAAAACGATTCTTTGAACCCGCAAGCGATTCACGCGAATAGTAAAGCAAAAATATATCTAAACTTAGGCTCGTGGTCGGCGGTTCAAGGGAATACCAGAGCTGAAAAAAAATCAGCCTGTCTTCCGATCGATGCCAGGGGTTATCGTGAAGAGCAGAGCTTAGGCAAACCTGACCTTCCTTCAGCTCGTGGCCGGCGGCGGCGAATTGGGATACTGAGGTCTGAATTCGGGATGCGTTCTAACACAGCATATCTATCAAATCTGAGTGGTCAACATTCGTTACCCTCTTGCTGACCTTATATTATACAGAAAGAAAATCGTTAGCGGCCCAATTCAAATTCGTAAGATTTGATCCAACGTCCGTCGGCCATCCGGTTATTATTCACCTTAACGCGGATTGGCTGCTGACCATTATCAAATACCGTCTGTCTTGAATCCTTGAAGTCAAACACCTCTTTGGTTTTGTAATGGAGTGAAAGCATTGCGGCCATCAGCCGTTGATATTCCACCCGATTATAGGTTCTATAGGTAAGAACACGGCTGGAAAGATTTTCCGTATCGACATCTATATATGATAAGGCACGAACCCAGCTAGGTCCCTGGTCGTTTCTTTCCAGGTGGCTATAATAATATTCCTGGCTGACCGAATCGATATCCTTTTGCATCAGCCGGTATCCCTTTTTCTTCATAATGGTATCGATAGAGAAATGTTCCATCTTAACCATGTTCAGCAGTTCCGATACGCCAACCTCCTGTGCTCCGGCCAAAAC
The DNA here is from genome assembly GCA_023416995.1 of Bacteroidota bacterium. Lineage (GTDB taxonomy): Bacteria > Bacteroidota > Bacteroidia > Chitinophagales > Chitinophagaceae > DATHKG01. Next base: position 71,168 of record JAEZGI010000016.1, on the reverse strand, counting down.
AGGGAACAAAAAGAATATAAGTGAAATAAGCCGTGCGTTCATGAAGTACTTTTCTGCAAGATAATATCAATGGCTCCTCGGGTAATGTTAAATAGTCCCGGACGAAAACACATCCTTAAAAAAATTTATAGGCCCCCTCTTGCACATTGCTCTTTTTTGTTCTACTTTAGCTCTATCGTAATCCACTCCCACGAAAATCTCCTCTACATTATCCTGTTAATTACCAGTCAATCCTCCTTCCTGTAATAAGGCCATAATCTTTATATACCCTGTGGTAAACTGCGTGCTTTGAAACGTCTGTACTGAATCCACATATATAAATTTTTAACTCGAATTACATGAAGAAAATTTACTCAATCGCATCTTTTATTGCTTTCTCACTGTTGTCGCTGAACGCAGCTGCACAGGTGCCAAATTGTACCGGCAACGTTAGTGTATTTTATGTTGACGGTTCAATCATTCCGAACGTTTGTGGTGTATTTATGACTAATGGTCCTGCTAATGCTACTGTTAGAGTATTTGACGCTGCCGGCAATGATATCACTGTTCCAGGCGCTCCACCACTTAACAACTCCGGTGCAGGTCTTGCAGGTTCTGTTTGTGGCGTTCAAGCCGCTTACGTTATTCTTACAACCGGATCAGGTTCTTGCCGCGTTGACGTTAACGAAGACATTGTAACTCCAATTAAACTTGCAAGTTTCAACGCATTCCTTAAAGGTTCATCTGTAACTCTTAACTGGACCTCTGACCAGGAGTTTAACAGCTCAGTGTATTCAATTGAAAAAAGCAGCGATGGCAAAAACTTCAGCGCTATTGGTACTGTAAAAGCAGCTGGATTATCTTACTCTCCACTGAAGTATTCATTTGATGACAATAGTTTTAGCGGTGCTGCTTACTACCGTTTGAAGATGATTGACATCGACGCTACTTTCGAATACTCAAAAGTTGTTTATGTTAACGGCGGTTCAGGTGCAAACGGCACATTGTCTGTATTTCCTAACCCATTCCGTTCAGATGTACAATTGAAAGGCATCAACGCTTCTGATGTAAACAAAGCTAACATCCGCATCTTCAGCGCAGCAGGTAAAGAAGTTAACTTCAAAGTTACAGGAGCAAATTCTATCTCAATTGATCCTTCTGTACCTCAAGGCGTTTATATGTTGCGTGTAAAAGGACAGACTTACAAACTGGTTAAAGAATAATTGCAAATTCATATTGCATGTAAATAGTAAGGGCCGGAGATTATTCTCCGGCTTTTTTATTCGTCATCGCGAAATGCAGGTTTGCCTGGAGTGCATCTGTCCGTGGATGTGTCAGCGAACATCAGGTAGTGAATTTAAGCACAAGAAGCCGTTTCTGTATGTGTGTGAGTTTGTAGGTGTGTATCTGTGCATGAGTGAGTGTCACTGTGTGTCGTGAGTGTCGGTGCGTAAGTGTGTGCCTGTGTGTAAGTGTCTCAGTTTATCGGTGAGGGTAAGTGTAAGTATGGTTCACTGGGTGTCGGTGAATGTTTGTGTGTACCTGTGTGTAAGTGTGTAAGTGTGTTTTTTTATTGGTGAGTGTCTGCATGTAACGGTGTGCCTGTGTATCGGTAAGTGTCTCTGTGCAAATAAGTGACTGTATGTATGGGGGTACGTATGCCTGTTTATCAGCCAGTATCAGCGTAAGTGTGGGTCACGGTGTGTCGGTGAGTATCTAAGCGTGTCTGTGTGTCCCGTTGTATCTGTGCGTTCGGTTGCGGATGTGTGTATCTGTGAGTGAGTGGTTACTTTAAGCATTTATGGCCGTTCACCCTTGAACAAGTGACCATGAAATGACCTTATGAAAAACGGGTTTTCAGAAATGATTTATATGTCACTCAAAACGACCACTAAATGACTGGAATCTCAGTCATGAGTTTTATATCAGTCATTTTAGGGGCAAAATGACCGATATATAACTCATTTTATTTTTCCGCAAAATCGCGCCCCCGGCCCCGTGGTTTGGAAACAATTGCCGAGCCATTTCCGGGACGCACCATATTAACTGGTTCCCGAAACCTAATCCTTATCACACAGAAGGAAAACGGCAACAAAAGTGCTGCGTCGCCAAACGAGTTCGCGGATATACGCAACGAAAACTGCAAAGCTTTTTTCCGACAATAAGCCAGCGCGCGGAACCTAAGCCAGGTATTTTGCGGTATAACTTTCTTTCACTTTTTTCAAACCTTCAGGAACACCGGCATAGAGAATTGTTCCACCGCCATCGCCGGCTTCAGGACCGAGGTCTATCACCCAGTCGGCCGATTTAATGACATCGGTATTGTGCTCTATCACAAGGATCGAATGTCCCTGGTTGATCAAAGCCTGAAACGAACCCAACAGTTTTTTGATATCATGGAAATGCAAACCGGTGGTTGGTTCATCAAAGATGAAAAGAATATGTCCCTGTGCCTTACCCTTGCCAAGGAAAGAAGCCAGCTTTACACGCTGCGCCTCGCCGCCAGACAAGGTATCGGAAGACTGACCCAGCTTTACATAACCAAGGCCCACATCACTCAGGGGTTTGATTTTCGCGTATATATCTTTTTCATTTTTAAAGAACTCCAGCGCCTCATCCACACTAAGCTCCAAAAGCTCAAAAATGCTTTTCTCCTGGAAGCGAACTTCCAGCACCTCTTCCTTGAACCGCTTGCCACCGCAGGACTCACAAGTAAGATGCACATCAGCCAAAAACTGCATCTCCACTACCTGTTCACCTTCACCCTTACAGGTATCACACCTGCCACCATCAACATTAAATGAAAAGTGCTTTGGCTGAAAACCACGCATCTTGCTCAATGCCTGTCTCGCATACAGATCGCGGATCTCATCATAAGCCTTGATATAAGTAACAGGATTACTACGCGATGACTTACCAATCGGGTTCTGATCAACCATCTCTATCTGGCTGATATAATCTACATCACCGGTGACGGCCTTATGCAAACCGACCTTATCGCTGAACTCACCCTTTAGCTTATTCAGGGCAGGAAACAGCACCTGCTTCACTAAGGTGGTTTTACCACTTCCACTCACACCACTTACCACACATAAAACATCAAGCGGAAATGTTGCCGTAAGATCCTGCAGGTTATTCTGACGGGCACCTTCCACAACGATGCTTCTTTTCCAGGTCCGCGGTTTTGCCGGTGGTTCAATCTTCAATTTACCAGTGAGATATTTGCCGGTAAGACTATCAGGATGGGCTATAATTTCATCATAATTTCCTGCTGCCACAACTTCTCCACCCAAATGCGAAGCTAAGGGACCCATATCTATTATATGATCCGCTTCACGCATCATCATCTCATCGTGTTCAACCACAACAACCGTATTCCCAAGATCCCGCAACTCTTTCAGCACGCGGATCAGTCTTTCGGTGTCACGGGAATGCAAACCAATTGAAGGTTCATCCAGAATATATAAGGAGTTCGTAAGATTGCTACCCAGGGATCGTGTTAGTTGAATTCGCTGACTTTCACCACCACTTAAAGTATTTGCCAGCCGGTTCAAAGTGAGATAACCGAGCCCCACATCAAGTAATGTGCGCAAACGGTGATTGATTTCGATCAGCACGCGTTTTGCCACCTGTAACTGGTATTCCGACAGCTTCAGGTTGTCGAACCATTTTATCAGATCCTTCACCTGCATCTCGCAAAGTTCACCGATGTGCCTGCCGGAAACCTGCACATACAATGCTTCTTTCCGTAACCGGTATCCCTTACATTCAGGGCAACTGGTACGCCCACGGTAGCGGCTCAGCAACACCCGGTATTGCACCTTGTAAAGGTTCTGTTCAACCTCTTTGAAAAAATCATTTATGCCCTGTACATGATCATTACCCTCCCAAAGTACCCGGTATTGCTCTTTTGTAAGATCGAATATCGGTTTGTGCACAGGAAAGTCAAATCTCTTTGCGGCCCGGATGAACTGTTCTTTCCACATGCCTAACTTTTCACCTTTCCAGGGCGCCACCGCGCCTTCGTATACACTTAACCGTTTATCAGGAATTACAAGGTCAGCGTCAATACCCAACACCATACTAAAACCCTCGCAGGTGGGACAGGCACCAAACGGGTTATTAAAAGAGAACAGATTGGGAACCGGTTCCTCAAACACAATTCCATCCAGCTCAAACTTGTTAGAGAAGGAAAGCGTTTTGTCGCCGTTCACCTCTAATATCAACTCGCCCTCACCTTCATAAAAAGCCGTACCCGCAGAGTCTGCGATGCGGTGAAGATCATCCTCATCAAAATCCTTAACAACCAGGCGGTCAATTAAAAGATATGTATTTTTTCCAGGTTTCCATTTTGGGTTCTCCAGCAGCTCTTCGATCCGCAATACCTGGGCCGCGCCTCCCGATTTCCCTTTGGCCGTTTCGTAGAGACGGGAAAAACCCTTTTGCAACAGGATGTTCAGTTCTTCCGGCGTCTGCCGGTTCGCATGCTGCCGGAAAGGAACCAACAGCACCACACGATCATCGGCGTTTAGCCCGGAGATCGTTTTGACAACGTCGGCAACATCGTCTTTTTTCACCTCACGACCGGAAACCGGGGAAATCGTTTTACCCGCCCTGGCAAACAATAGTCGCAGGTAATCGTAGATCTCGGTCATACTGCCTACCGTTGACCGCGGTGTGCGGGTCACCACTTTTTGCTCGATAGCAATAGCCGGGCAAAGACCTTTAATGAAATCAACATCAGGTTTGCTCATCCGCGCCATAAACTGGCGGGCATAGGCACTTAAACTTTCCGCATAACGTCGCTGACCCTCTGCAAATAAGGTATCAATAGTGAGAGAAGACTTCCCTGAGCCGGACACCCCGGTTACCACGATCAGCTTATTACGGGGAATTTCAACCGAAATATTTTTAAGATTATGGACCCGGGCACCTTTTATATATATATTATCTGAGGCCCGGAGGGTTTCGGGCGCGGTTTTCTTCGTTTTTACTGGCATCTGAACAGCAAATTTATTTCATCGATCCCTGTTTTTAAGTATTTACTTTAGGGATATTGGGTAGAAGCTCTAAAAAGATTCCTAAAGTTTTGTTTTCTGCAAAAAGTTAATATCTTTAAACAGAGATTTGTGCAATAATAAAAAACACAATAAAAATAAAACCCTAACGCCTATCGATTATCTCACTTCTACTTTTAAGAAAAGCCGTTTTCGTTAAAATCCATTGTAACACATTTTTTAATATCCTATCACCTTCAAAACCCGTAGAAGTTTATGAATTCACTACGCACTAAAACCGATCACGAACTCATCCATGATTTCAAGGATGGTAACTTGTATGCGCTGGAAACATTGGTTATCCGCCATAAAGACAAGATGTACACCTCCATTCTTTTCCTGGTTAAAGACAAGTATCTTGCCGAAGATATTTTCCAGGACGTTTTAATCAAGATTATCGACACAATCCGCGGTGGCCGCTACACCGAAGAAGGCAAATTCCTTCCCTGGGCAATGCGTATCGCTCACAACCTTTGTGTAGATCATTTCCGGAAAGTAAAACGTACACCTGCCATCAAAACCAGCGATGACCGTGACATTTTTGAGGTGATCAATTTCACTGAAGATGGGGCAGACGTTAAAATGATGAAACGTCAGAGCCACGATCGCGTAAGACAGATGCTTGATCTGTTACCTGAGGACCAGCGCGAGGTTATTATCCTTCGTCACTACGCTGATCTGAGTTTTAAAGAGATCGCCTCTTTGACCAATTGCAGCATCAACACAGCTTTAGGCAGAATGCGCTACGGCCTCATCAATCTTCGTAAGATGATGACCCAGAAAAAGATCGCATTATAATATCATTAAGAACAGGTTTTCTGATAAATTTTAACAACGACCGTAAAAAGGGAACGGATCGAAAGCTTAAATTTGACGAAAATTTCCAGACAAGATATTGTCATTCTGTTCCTCCCTCTGAACCCTTTCACCAGAATTGCTTGCTGTTTAGAAGGCTGGTGCAGAATGACGCCTAACTAAAATCCTCTTCCGCCGGAAGAGGATTTTTTTATTTTAGGTAGAACCTCACAGGTGAACATTTCCCATTAACCTTCTCAGAATAATCTTTTCGAAGTGGCTTGCAGGAACAACCTCCCTGATGAACCTTTTCCAATTAACCTTCTCGTAAAAATCTTTTAGAAGTGGCTTTCATGAACATTTTCCGATTCGCCTTCTCATAAAAATCTTTTGGAAATGGCTTCAAGGAACAGGCTTCCGCAACAATTTTTTATCACTTCTTCCGGAACGCATCCAAACCACACTGCAACCACTCGAGATACTCCTGCTCATCCGGGGTATAGCCCACCGGCCGGTTCAGCAAACGCTCGTCCGGCGAAACGATGGCATATAAAGGCTGTGAAAGATTTTTGAAGTTTTCATTCTGAAAGTTTTCATACACGTTCCCGATAGTTTTAATCTCCCGCGCATTTCCGTCCGCACCGGTAAAAATAAAACGCTCATCAGCCGGCAGCTTCTCCCGGTCATCAACATATAAGGAAACAAGCACATACTCTTTTTCAATGATCTCATGAACCGCAGGAACGGTCCAGACGTTTTCCTCCATTTTCCGGCAATTGACACAGGCCCAGCCGGTGAAATCTATCAATAATGGCTTATTAAGTTTTTTGGCCAATGCCAGCGCGGCCTCATAATCGTTTACAACATTTGCTTCCACCCCCTTAAAAGCATCCTCCCCATAGATGCTATAAGTAAGCGGTGGTGGAAAACCGCTGATCAGTGAACGATTCGCATACCTGGATTTTGTGAGCCCGGGCACCAGGTAAAGCGTAAACGCAAGGAAAATAATTCCAAGTACTATGCGCCATTTGGCCAGTTTAACGCGCCCCTCGTGTTTAAACCGGATAACCCCAAACAGGTATAATACCAGCAACACACCGATGAGAATCCAGGCAGCGAAGAAGACTTCTCTTTTCAGAATACCCCAATGCTCAACGAGATCTGCATTCGAAAGAAACTTAATCGCAAGGGCCAACTCAAGAAATCCGAGGATAATCTTTACAGAAGTAAGCCAGCCGCCCGATTTTGGTAAGGAACTGAGCCAGCCCGGGAACAAGGCAAACAAAGCAAAAGGTAGCGCCAACGCAAGACCGAAACCCGCCATACCCATCGTAAGCTGCATTGCCCCGCCATCCGTAGACAGCGAACCTGCCAGCAGCGAACCCAGAATAGGACCGGTACAGGAGAATGATACCAGCGCCAGCGTAAGAGCCATAAAAAATATCCCTACAACCCCACCTGTGCCGGAACGTGAACCCACACTATTAGACATGCTACTCGGCAACCCGATTTCATACAATCCAAAAAATGATAATGCAAACGCTACGAAAACCACGAAAAAGAACAGGTTCAGCCAAACATTGGTCGAAATATTATTCAGTATCGCCGGATTGGTAGAATCAAGAAAATGAAAAGGCAGACTCAAAAGAACATAGATCAGCAGGATAAAAAATCCGTAAAGCAGGGCATTAAAAACACCCTTCTTCCGGTCCTGTGAACTTTTAGTGAAAAACGAAACGGTCAACGGAATCATCGGGAACACACAAGGTGTGAGGAGCCCGATCAACCCACCAAAAAATCCAAGAATGAATATTCCCCAGAGCCCCTTGCCGCCTGATTCTTCCAAACCGGTACCACCACAGTTATTGACAGGGTTATTAATATCGATCGCAGAACGGATCAACCTGGCAGATGCCTCGGCGGAATTTTGAAGACCTCCCGCTTTCGCAGAGATATTACCGGCCGCATCTATTGAAAACACAAATGGAACCTCAGTGGGACCGGTCACCTCGTCGCCCTTCATGGCCATATACAGCACCGCACCACGTATATTTTTGCCCGCATTAATTACTGTGACCGGGATATTGAAGATGACATCACCCGCAAATGAACGGGTTTCCATATTATCCAATAAAGGCTCATTGGCTATCTTTAATTCACCCTGCTCTTCTATGGGTCCAAACTGATAGTTAGCTGTGGTGGAACTGTCAAAGTTGATGCGACTGTTTAATTCATCATCTTTTGCTGTTGTTGAAAACAATTTCCAGCCCGGGGAAACTGAAGCCTTGAAGCTGAGAATATACTGACCCTTGTCTTTTTTGCTGGCTGAAAATGTCCACGCAACATCAGCAGATGTACTATCCTGCCCCAATACTGCCACACTGCCACAAAAAACTAAAAACAACAACAGGTAGATATGCTTCATGAGCTCAGATTCATAAAGAAAAAAGAACGAGTTCTGCAAAGAACTCGTTAACTATATTAAGATGGAGCAACCATTAACCGCCGATAGCAACCGCAAATGGCACTTCTGCCGGAGGTAAACAGGATTTATCATCGCAAACCATGAACTCAACCTTACCGGTGAGATTGGTTTTGGCATTACCACGAACTTTGACCACCTGGATGAAGTTAACCGACTTTTCGTAAAACCTCACTTCCGACTTAAATGCATCCTCATATACTTTCTTCAACTTTCCAACTTCCTTTACATTGCCGTCGAAACTCAGCAAAGGGTTTTTTGTAAAATTAAATGCAGTCGGCTGGGGACCTTCACCGGCATCCTGCGCATACATATGCCAGTTAGGGTTGATATCTGCAGTCATATGTACCTCGTAAGTTTTATCGGCTATTTTTTTCGAGGTAAATGACCATTTCACCTGTTTGCTTGATTGCGCGATCGAACATAGACCAGAGAGAAGAATAGTACAAATAAGTAAAATGTGCTTCATGATGGTTGTTTAGAACTATAACTCATACGAGGCTACAAAAGTCTATGATATTATGCTAATAAAAATCTAAATGTTCACCAGTTCTGTTACGGGTTTGGCAATTCCATTGATTTCCAGGCCCAACAAGGTTTCGAACACCGCGCGGCCGTCGTTATTGCCCAAGGTAGGCGAACAGGCACGCTCAGGATGCGGCATCATTCCAAAAACAGTTCTTTCTTTATTACAGATCCCGGCAATGTTACGGGTGGCCCCGTTCGGGTTTACAATGCCGTTAGGATTCACTTCATTACTTACGTTCCCGTTTTCATCGCAATAGCGATAGATCACCTGGTTGTTTGCCTCTAATTCATCCAACAGTTTTTCATCTGCGTAAAAACGACCCTCTCCGTGGGCAACAGGCAGTTTCAACACCCGGCCGGAACCTGGCGCGGTGACATAAACGTTCTTACAAACAAACTGCTGGTTGGCATTCCGAAGCAACACGCCCGGCAGCAAATGTGATTCACATAAGATCTGGAAGCCATTGCAAACTCCCAGTACTTTTCCACCTTTTTTTGCAAATTCAATTACACTTTGCATCATGGGGCTGAAACGGGCAATCGCACCACAACGCAGATAATCTCCATATGAAAAACCACCAGGTAATACGATACAATCATCCGTTGTAAACCCATCCAACGATTTATCCTTGTGCCACAGCATTACCACTTCCTGGTCCAGGCCGTGCTGTAACGCTTCCTGCATATCACGGTCGCAATTAGATCCCGGGAAAACAACAACTCCGAATTTCATGTTCTGATTTTGAGTGAATGTGTCAAAGATAAGAAATCACTGCTGGAAATAATTGACGTATAGCGCAAATGCAAAAATGATATAGTGCATCACCACTGCAAACAGTTTTTTTGCCGGGTAAAAATAGGCTGCAGCATGAAAAGCAGCCAAAGGCATCACCGAAAGGGCCCAGTTTACATAGTTATCTTCGCCCCCGTTAACCACGATGATGAGCAACGACATAATGAGAAAAAGCAATAAAAGACTCCAGTTTTTCCGACCCTGGATCAGCATTTTTGACAAGTTGTTTTGTACAAAAACACCTCCTATTATAAAAGGGATCACCAGTAGTGCGATACTAAATGTAAGCGTAAGTGTCGACGGCATTGTGGGCAGGCGAAACGAAACAGTGGGCAACATCTGGTTCCAGTGCCAGTTATCACCAAGGTATAATACCAGTAACAGGAAGTAATAAGGAAGGGTTACTCCCAATATCCCGATGAGCCATTCCTGTATTCTGAACGGCCGCATGATAAATAACGCCAAAACCAAAAGGATCACAAAAATGATGGCAGGCTGATACAACAAGGTAACCACCCCCATTATAATACCGATGTTAAAGATAGATGCACCGGGTTTCTGCGTATTGTACAGATTTGTCATCCGGTAAAAAATCCAGATCAGCAGCAGGTTGATGATCAAAGGCGCAGAAAAATAGTTCCAGTCCGGAAACAGGGAAGTCAACAATAGGTACGCCATCGCCGGCAAAAAATTAGGCTTTGGCAACATCTTCTGTGCATTACAGATGCGGTTGAAAAGGGTGGCCTGGATGTAAATCAGTATGAAACTGACCAGGGAGTAGATAATGGGGGCCAGCTTAAGAGGCTCCAATACCTGCAACAGCCAGGTATAGAGATAATGATCATCGCCAGGATGCCGCACCGGACCTTGAGGATGCAAAAACATGCTGAACTTCAACAGCATGGCATATACAATCAGTAACACCGCATTGCCCTGGCTCTTCTGCCTGAAAATCCCAACCACAGTTGTCTGAATATTTTAAAATGAGCCCCCGATCGGGAGAAATTGACCAGCCTGATAACGTCAACTACTTGTCAATATTACATTTTACCCTTCAATATTCACCAACATACCCCGAATAATCGGTTATTAATCAGGGACTATGATCAAAAATCTATCCTGGCAAATGTCAGGTAATTACGGTATTGGCAGGGAACGATCATCGACCTGGAACTGATCTGTTTTCCAAATCTTGGCATAAATTCCACTCCCCGTTCAAGATTTTTCAATGTAGGGTGCCTGGTCACTTTTCCATCGGGTCCAATACTCTGATCGTTCAATAGCAAGGTTCTTCTTTCATATTGATTGAACAGGAAATGCAGCTCACCACCCGTATTCATGATTTGATTTGAGATGAGCGCATCAGACTCATCATCGTATTGAGATTTAGGAATCACGTTTGTCCACTCAACCCCACCGTCTTTGTCAAACGAGATGATCATGATATTATCTGAATGATATCTTGTAGCCTGGTTGCCATAACCGTAACGGTTCCACGGTGAGCCCCAGCCATAAGGGCTGTAATAAGGTGACCAATAATAACTTTGTCCGCCCCACGCGCCCCAGGGACTGTTCCATCCCATATAATTCCAGCGATTAAACGCATTACCGCGCGAACTTGTGTACATCGACTCGCTCACCATCAGGTACCCCCCATCCCGGCGGATGATGATATTTTTTATAAAATAATCATTGAAAGCCAGGCGCACATTGGCATCCGGGCCCTTTGCGGAGCGGCGCAGTTCATCGTTAAAAGCAATGGTGGTCTCTTTCCTGATCCCATTGATTTCTTTATCCCAAACCACGGTATATAAACCCTCGATATTGCCCCGGCGCTGTTTGTAAAAAAAACCACTGAAAAGGTAGCGCCGGTTTGTATTATCAACCTTGATTTTTATTTCATCCAGCAACCGGTCTCCGCTTTTGAGATCCTGCATGTTGAATTGCGCTTCCTGTGCAGGTTTGACTATCAGTTTAAGATCCGTGATATAATCGTTGTTTCCCTTCCTGATGTATTTACCAAACACCATATCTCCTTCATTATCCACGAGAAAATCGGTGAAATAGTCGTTTTTCTCTTCCATCGGCATATTCACCTGGTGTTTTGTCTGAAGTTTGAGGTCTTCATCAAACAACAATGTGGTAAAAACGAAATTATTCTGGTTTTTACTGTTGATCTTAAAGATCATGATCTTCTTTTTATCATCGCTGAAGATCGTTGTGTAGATTTTATTGTTGGCCGACCAGCCGATCCGGGTGGTGTCGAGCTCTATCGGATCAATCATCATCTTACCCTGGCTGTTCAGTTTCACGCCCATACAATACAGTATGTTTTTCTCCTGGTATTGATAAATCATCCAGGCATGATCGGCATAGGGAATGAAGTCAACATTAACCCAGCGGTTGCTTTTGTTAAGGTTGATGCGATCTATTAATTTCATTTCCTGGTCATAAACGCTGATATCGTTATCTGACCGGTTGTTTTTGAAAATCAGCACATTGTTACCAACCTTACCAATTATTTCAAAATTGGTACGACGGCTATCCTCCCGCTCTGGTTCAGAGTAGTAGATTCGTTGCGCAAAGGATGTAAAAGAAAAAGCAGTGAGTATAATAAAAGCCAGGAATTGTTTAAGGTTCATACAGGTTTTTTTCATCTTTTTATGGTCGGGCAATTCGCTTATGCCAAATTAACGATTGTGCAACGGGTGCCCAAACTTTGGCGCTGATTTTAGGCTTTTATATATAACTACAAAACATCGGTTAAATCTCAATTTTCCCTATACCTTTGTTCTGCGCCAGTGATCCTGGCGCAATTTTCTTTAGCAGGAACTATCCTGGCCACACTCAACTATTTATACCGTGGGCAAACAGACGAACAAAGTCACCACCGCCGGGCTCATCATAGCATTGGGAATTATTTACGGAGACATCGGAACATCCCCTCTCTACGTTTTTAACGCAATCATCAGTAATAACACGATCAGTGAGGACCTGATAGTTGGAAGCTTATCCTGTATCATCTGGACGCTTACACTTCAGACCACATTGAAATACGTATTACTGGTGCTGAAAGCAGATAACCGCGGTGAAGGCGGCACCTTTGCATTATATGCGCTGGTGCGCCGGCAGAAAAAATGGCTGGTGGTGCCGGCAATGCTCGGTGGCGCTGCCCTTCTTGCCGATGGTATCATTACACCACCAATTTCTATTACTTCAGCGATTGAAGGTTTGCGGGAGCTACCTGCGTTGCGAGAGCTCGGCACTCATGATGATACGATCGTCATTATCGTGATCAGCATCCTGGTGCTGTTTTTCTTCCTCCAGCAATTTGGCACCACGGCAATCGGTAAACTGTTTGGGCCGATCATGTTCATCTGGTTTTCTATGCTGGCCGTACTGGGTGCCTGGCACATATTCGATGACCTTTCAATATTCAAAGCGCTCAGCCCCTATTACGCCATCAATTTCCTGGCTACCTATCCCCAGGGTTTCTGGCTGCTTGGTGCGGTTTTTCTCTGCACCACCGGGGCCGAAGCGTTGTACAGCGATCTTGGTCATTGCGGCCGCGACAACATCCGCGTCTCCTGGATTTACGTAAAAAGCTGTTTGTTGCTGAATTACTTCGGACAGGGTGCATACCTTATGGCCAACTATACCGGCCTTACTGTTACCAGTGCATTGAGAAAAGATATGGGCATCAACGCATTTTATGACCTGATGCCACACTGGTTTATTATTGTAGGCGTCATTATAGCCACTACTGCGGCTATCATCGCGAGCCAGGCAATGATCTCCGGATCCTTTACGCTGATCAGCGAAGCGATGCGTCTTAATCTCTGGCCGAAATTTAAAATCAGGTATCCTTCTGAAGAAAAGGGCCAGTTGTTTATTCCGGCGATCAATATGCTTTTATTTATTGGTTGCGTAGGCGTCGTATTATATTTCCGTGAATCAAACCGGATGGAAGCGGCTTATGGCCTGGCGATTATTGTTACCATGATTACCACCACTATCCTGTTCTCGAATTATCTTATTATAAAACGGGTGAAAGCTATCTGGATCTATGTGTTCCTGATTGCGTTTTTTATTATTGAAGCAGCTTACCTCATTGCACTTTTACAAAAATTTACTCATGGCGGGTATATAACACTCATTATGGGTGGAGTGATGTTTGGAGTGATGTACGTATGGTTCCGCAGCCGCAAGATCAAAAACCGATATGTTGAATTTGTGCGGCTGGAACATTATATACCACAGATACAGGAACTGAGCAACGACAGAACCGTGCCAAAATACGCTACGCATCTTGTGTATCTGACCAGCGCAAACAATCCCAAGGAAATTGAACATAAGATCATTTATTCTATCCTCAATAAAAAACCCAAACGTTCAGATATATACTGGTTCGTGCATGTGGATACGCTGGATGATCCTTACACCTGCGAATACAAGGTGGACCATATCATTCCAAACGATATCATCCGGGTGGAGTTCCGCCTTGGTTTCAGAATGGAACCTAAGATCAACCTCATGTTCCGGAAAGTAGTAGCTGATCTTGTTGCCAACAAAGAAGTGAATATCACGAGCCGGTACGAATCATTGGAGCGAAACAACGTGGTCGGCGACTTCCAGTTTATTGTGATGGAAAAATACCTGAGCCAGGATAACGAGCTGCCATTTTTTGAAAGGGTCGTGATGAAATTGTATTTCTGGCTGAAAGAACTTTCTTTGTCAGAAGAAAAAGGTTTTGGCCTCGACACTGCCAATGTAACCATTGAGAAATTCCCATTGATTGTGGCGCCGGTAACCAATCTGAATTTGAAAAGAATACATCCCGAAGAATAATCCGGGCGCATGGCAATGAATAAGAAATTAGTACTACGTTGGATTCGGGCAATTGTTTTGATTTACGCACTGGGCGGAATCTTTGTTTATTATCTGCAGGATTACATCCTGCTTCATCCCGAACAATTGCCAAAAGATCACAAATATGATTTTGAGGAACCTTATCGCGAGATAAACATTCCATACACCACGAATAGTTCTATGAACATCATCCAGTTCACAACGGGCAAGTACCCGGTGAAAGGGGTCATATTGTATTTTCATGGCAACAGCCATAATATCAGCGAGTATAATCATGCCGCGCCAATGTTTACAAAACACGGATATGAGGTATGGATGCTCGATTACCCGGGTTTTGGCAAAAGCACCGGCAATTTCACAGAACAGCGTTTGTACGACTGGGCACTTACTTTTTATAAACTGGCAAGGTCACGATTTCCGCCGGACAGCATCATTATTTACGGACGATCATTAGGTTCCGGTATAGCCGCGCAACTTGCATCGATCAGAGATTGCCGCAGTCTTATTTTAGAAACACCTTATTACAGTATACCCTCGTTATTTTCAAGTTATGCGCCGATCTATCCATTTGAAAATATCATGACGCTGAAACTTCCAACGGGTGATTACCTGAAGAATGTTGATGCCCCGGTAACGATATTTCATGGTGATGATGACAACCTGATACCCATCAGAAATGCCAGGAAATTAAAGGCGGTGCTGAAACCCGGAAGCGAATTTATTGAAGTTAAAGACGGCGGTCATAATGATCTCACCGTGGCCCCTGTTGTGGTGGCAAAACTTGATTCGCTGTTGAAAAAATGATTATTGCACCGGCACTACTACCGTATTTTTATTCTTCCGGATTTTTTCTGGTATCGATCGCAGGATCTCTTGTTTCAACATCTCCACCAATCGTTTTTTGATAAAGTCGCGATGCACAACGAGACTCACTTCTCGCATTGGCGTTGGGCTGCGAAACCTGCGCACCTGCTGCTTCTGCGATTCCTGAAGGTCATAAGTGGCAAGCTCCGGTAAGATCGTCATGCCATCATTTGTATCGACCATTCTTCGCAATGTTTCGATACTTCCTGCCTCATATTCAAAACTGTTGTATTGTCTGCTGGCTTTTTGCAATTCGCAAAGATTCACAATCTGCGAACGAAAACAATGTCCTTCTTCCAGCATCCAAAGTTTGTTTGGATCTATATCTTTCGCCAGCACATAATTTTTTTTGTACGCCTCATTTTTCTTTGAAACATATACCATCAACTCTTCGTAAAAAAGTACTGATTCACTGATACCGTTTTCCATCAATGGTGTTACCAGGATACCTGCATCAATGCGCCCTTCTCGCAATCGCGCGATGATTGTTTCGGTCATCATTTCGCTGATCGACAGGCGCACATCCGGGTATAGTTTAGTAAAAGACTGCACGAACAAAGGCAATAGATAAGGTGCCAGCGTGGGAATGATTCCAACTTTTAATTCACCTTTCAATATGCCTTTCCGGTTAGCAACAAGCTCTTCAATCTGCTGTTTACCCGCCAGTATTTTACGTGCCTCTTTGATGATCTCGGCCCCTGCTTCGGTAGGAATGACGGGTTGTTTACTGCGATCAAATAATTTCAGACCCAATTCCTGTTCCAGTTTATTGATCTGCATGCTAATCGTTGGCTGCGTGATATAACAATGTTCAGCGGCCAGTGCAAAATGACGCAGACTGTCAACGGCGACTATATATTCTAACTGTGCAAGTGTCAACGTGTAAATTTTAGTCGCCTTGCGATGAAGAGGCGATACTGATCAAATTCAATACGGCCGGCAATTTCCGGTAACCAGGTTATAATGGAATTTCAGTTAAAGTAACGCCTTCATGGGTTACTTTAAGTGTGTATCCCACTCCTATTTTTAATGCAACATTTTCCTTGTCATGGCTCACGGGGAAGCCAAACGCTATGGGATAGTTATAATCCTGCAGGTGTCCATGTATTATTTCCATTACCGTTTTTCCGAAAGGACGTTCTGTATCTTTTAAATCGGTAAATCCTCCCACAATCAGTCCGGCAACGCGATCCAGTTTGCCGGTTCTTCGCAATTGCAGCATCATCCTGTCGATACTATAAAGCTGCTCACCTACATCTTCCAGGAACAGGATGCGGTTTTTAGTTTTTAGTTCTGAGTCTGTACCCAGCAGATGCACTATTACGGAAAGATTGCCACCCACCAGCGGCGCAGACACTTCGCCGGGCACATTGAAATCGTGCGGCGAAACTGCATAGTGTGCGGGCTTACCCTCTAAAGCGTTTCTTAACGAACCCACGTATTCGTTCGCATATCCCTGCCCGTTAAATGCTGCTGCCATCGGTGCATGCAGGGTCGCTATCTTACAGTTCCGGTATATATGGGCATGCAAAGCAGTGATATCACTAAAACCAATTACCCATTTGGGATGTTTACGAAACTTCGTGAGATCAAGCGCATCAATAATACGACTGGTGCCATAACCACCTCGCCCGCATAGAACGGCATCGATATTGTCGTCATCAAGCATACGCTGCAGATCCTGCAGACGTTCGGTGTCGGTCCCTGAAAAATAGTTGGCTGAACTTCCTCCCAATGTGAGTCCTGTCTGCACGCGGAACCCCCAGTTTTGCAAGACCTGCACACAGGTTACCGCTTTTTCTTTATCCATATAACCTGCCGGGCAAACTATTCCGATGGTGTCGCCTGGTTTCAGATATTTGGGAACTGTAATCATAATTTCTGCTTAAAGCAATTTCATCTATTAATCTTTCTATCCTCTCTGTTCCTGTAAGGTGACGTTTGAATCGTTGACGGTAAGTGTATGCACCGCGCCACACTTGAGTGCAAAATTATCCTTCTGGTGCCCAACCGGGAAATTAAAACATACCGGGTAAGGTACATCCCTGATCAGTTCAGATACAATCTCATAAAAGTTTCGCCCGAACTCTTCGCCGGGATCATCGGGCTTGACCTTGAAACCACCGATCACAAGCCCTTCCAACCCTTTGAATTTCCCGCTGCGTTGTAAATGCCGGAACATCCGATCGATACTATATAAATACTCGTTAGTGTCTTCGAGAAAAAGGATCGCGCCTGAAACGGGCAGATCAGAGTGTGTGCCGATCAGGGATTCCAGGGTTTTCATATTACCTCCTACAAGCGGGCCCGTGCCTTTACCCGTTTTATTGGCCGGATGAGGAGTCACCTGGTATTTCATTGCCGCGCCAGACAATGCGTCGCGAATAGAAAGGATGGTTGCTACCTGAACCGGATCGGCCTTTTGCCAGTCGTCCGGGAAACTGTTGCACATCTTGG
This sequence comes from Bacteroidota bacterium, assembly GCA_023416995.1. Taxonomy (GTDB): domain Bacteria; phylum Bacteroidota; class Bacteroidia; order Chitinophagales; family Chitinophagaceae; genus DATHKG01. Next base: position 53,344 of record JAEZGI010000016.1, on the reverse strand, counting down.
AATGGATGGATGCAATCCGCTGGTTCCTGGCCAGATGACTGTGTATCACCGTGATATCACTAAAACCAATCAACCATTTAGGATATTTTTTGAGCGCGCTGAAATCAAGTTTGTCGATCAACCTTACTGCGCCATAACCGCCACGTGCACACATAATAGCGGCCAGATCGCGGCGGTTAAGCATTGCCTGGAGATCCTCGCATCGCTCTTTATCGGTTCCTCCAAAATTGAAATCACGTTTGCCGATTGTATTACCGTAAACAACCTGGTACCCCCAGCTTTGTATCTGTTGAACCGCTGGTTGCAGACTTTCCATACTTATATGCCCCGCAGGCGAGGTAATCCCGATCTTATCTCCCTGTTTAAGGTATGGCGGTAAAAGGAATTGTTTTATTGGCTCCTCATCTGTAAACCCCGACGCCATCGCCGGCAAACTGAATCCTGTAGCGGCCATGGCAGTTAAAAAATCTTTGCGACGCATCTCTAAAAATATTGAAAATATTGAGATGCAGAAGGATCAAACTCCCTACTTAAAATGCTAAAACTTTGAAGATGAAACTGATTCCGGTATTTTTGCAGACTGGGTCCGTGTAGGACACGTATAATAACAGCGACAATATGAAATCGTTTAATAGAATTTTGGTGACAGCAGCATTACCTTACGCCAATGGCCCTGTGCATATTGGACATCTTGCCGGCTGTTATCTTCCTTCCGATATTTTCGTGCGTTTTCAACGCGCAAAAAAAGCTGATATCAAATATGTTTGTGGCAGTGATGAACATGGTGTACCAATCACCATCCGGGCAATGAAAGAAGGTGTTACGCCGCAACAGGTTGTTGATAAATATCATACCATCATAAAGGAAAGCCTCGGCAGCATGGGGATTTCATTTGACATATTTTCAAGGACCTCGAACAAAACGCACCATGAAACCGCCTCTGATTTTTTTACAAAATTGTACAATGATGGTTTGTTTGAGGAAAAGCTGACAGAGCAGTTTTATGATGAGAAGACCAACACCTTCCTTGCTGACCGATACATCACCGGCACCTGCCCTGTTTGTAGCAATCCAAACGCTTACGGGGACCAATGTGAAAAATGCGGTTCATCACTGAGCCCTGAACAATTGATCAATCCCCGCTCTACCTTAAGTGATGCAGTGCCTGTGAAAAAACAGACAAAACACTGGTATTTTCCTTTACAGCAGTATGAACCCTGGCTGAAAGAGTGGATCATTGAGGGTCACAAGGAATGGAAAAACAATGTTTACGGTCAGTGTAAAAGCTGGTTGGACAGTGGTCTGCAGTCAAGAGCGATGACCCGCGACAGCAATTGGGGTATCAAGGTGCCACTTCCGGATGCTGAGGGCAAAGTTTTATACGTATGGTTTGATGCCCCGATCGGCTATATTTCTGCAACAAAAGAACTAACACCGGATTGGGCAGACTACTGGTGCAAGGAAGATACCCGTCTAGTTCATTTTATCGGGAAAGATAATATCGTATTTCATTGTATCATCTTCCCCGCCATGCTGAAAGCACACGGTGGTTTTGTTCTTCCTGATAATGTACCAGCTAATGAATTCCTTAACATAGAAAATGAAAAGGTTTCTACCAGTCGTAACTGGGCGGTTTGGGTGCACGATTATCTAAAAGATTTTCCTGACCAGCAGGATGTTTTGCGGTACGTGCTTTGCGCGAATGCGCCGGAAACAAAAGACAATGATTTTACCTGGAAAGATTTCCAGGATCGGAATAACAACGAGCTGGTATCCATCTTCGGAAACTTTGTGAACCGCACTTTTGTTTTGATGCACAAGCTTTGCAATGGCAAGGTGCCCGTTTTGCATGCGGACATAACCGATGAAAGAGAAACACAGCTTATTGCAGAGTTTTCTGCAACAGCAGCTAAAGTTGAACAATTGCTCGAACAATATAAGTTCAGGGATGCGCTGTTTGAAGTGATCGACCTCGCACGGAAGGGTAACAAGTTTATGCAGGATCGGGAACCATGGATACTGGCCAAAAAGTTAGCCGAACAACCAGAACTGCAAAAGCAAATCGATAATTGTCTTCATGTTTGTTTACAGTTAACTGCTAACCTCGCGATACTGATCAATCCATTTCTACCTTTCACTGCGAAGAAAATGTTGCACATGATGAAAGTAGTGGAGAAAATGTTGGATTGGGAGAATGCAGGGAAGGCAAAATTGCTGAGTGTCGGATATTCGTTACGGGCACCGGAGTTATTGTTCAGAAAAATCGAAGACAGCGAAATTGTTGCACAAATTGAAAAATTAAAAGCTGGTTTGATTCAACCGGCAAATACCCAGCCTAATACTTCGAAACCAGGCACAACAGAAAGTGCATCGCCAGGCAAAGTGGCCACCACCGCTGCGACAGATGGCGCAGCTACTAAACCTGAAATTGTTTATGATGATTTTGGCAAACTCGATCTTCGGGTGGGCAGGATCGTTAGTGCGGCTAAAGTTGAAAAAGCAGATAAACTGCTGAAGTTAGAAGTTGATTTGGGATTTGAAATTCGCACAATTGTTTCAGGCATTGCGCTTCATTTTAAACCTGAAGACATAACCGGCAAACAGGTGGTTGTGGTTGCAAATCTTGCACCGCGGAAAATGCGGGGCATCGAAAGCAATGGAATGATCCTGATGGCTGAAGATGCTGCTGGAAAACTTCATTTTGTCAATCCGGATAATGAGGTTGAGCCAGGTTCTGGGGTAAGTTAAAAGCGTTTCAAGTCCTGGATAGCAATCCGGTATTAAAGTGTTTTATCCCAACAACCCAACTACAACATCCATCACATTTGTTTGTGTAGGACCCGTTTTGATTAACCCCCCGGTCCGCTCAAAAAAATGGTACGCATCATTGGTTTGCAGATACGCGGCAGCATCAACTCCGGGTAGTGCATTCAGCCGATGGAGTAGTTCCGAATCTATCACAGCGCCGGCCGCATCTGTTGGCCCATCGCTGCCATCGGTACCGCCTGATAAGATCACCGGGTAGTTTTCAGCCGGTACACCTCGTCGCTGCAATTCACAAAGGGCCGCTAACACAAAATGCTGATTGCGCCCGCCTTTACCATTACCCGTTAACACTACCGTTGTTTCGCCACCCATCAGAAAACAAGCCGGTCGCGGACCATCATATAACACACATGCATCCACGAAATGAGTCGCTTCGTTTTCTGCGTCACCTCTCATTGCATCCCCGACCAGATGTACGTGATAACCCTTTTCATTGGCAAGTAGTGCAGCTGCAGCAAGACTTATCTTATTTGTGCCGACCAGGATGTTATGCGTTCTTTCAAACAAAGGATCGCCAGGTACAGGTGTTTCGGGGTTAGCACCGGCCGCCCCGACTTCCAGCCATTTTACAATGCCGGCAGGCACCTTTTCCTTCAGTGCATACCTGTTGATAATTTCAATAGCATCATCAAAAGTTGAGTCATCGCCTACCGTAGGTCCACTCGCAATCACTGATAACGGATCGCCATTTACATCACTTAAAATCAGCGATACCACCGTGGCCGGTGCCGCGGCCCTCGACAACTGTCCACCCTTTACCAGCGATAGATGTTTGCGTATAGTATTCATTTCGGAAATATCCGCTCCGCATCCCAGTAATAACTGTACTAATTGTTGAACTTCCGGTAATGTAACACCCGGTGGCACATCAGCCATTAATGCCGAGGCGCCTCCGCTTACAAGGAACAACACCAAATCATCACCCGACAGATCCGACATCAATGAGAGCAGTTCTACAGTTGCACTAACTCCATTCTGGTCCGGCACGGGATGCCCCGCTTCCAGACATCTTATGATGCGAAGCGGCAGGGCATGTTCATATTTTGTAATGACCAACCCCTTATCAATTACTTCACCCAACACCTTTTCAACTGCCTGCGCCATGGCTGCACTGGCCTTTCCTGCACCCACCACGATCAGCCTTCCTATATCGCTCCGTTTAAAAACAAGCTCACCGATTCGAATATTTTCCGCATCAAGACCCAGCACTTTGGGCAACAATATCGCAGGCTGCACCGCCGAAACTGCGGCCCTGTAAATTTCTATAGCATCATTCGCCCTAACCATATTGCCCTAATATTAAACATTAATCAATTAACTTTTATGCCCGCAACCTATTGGATAAAGATGAGTTTTTGTTTTATCTTCGGACTAATTAGTTGTTTAACTAACTAATTTTCGGAGCCTTTATTAACCATTGCAGAATACAAAAATTGTTATATGAAAAGAGTCATCAGGAAAGTTGCAGTGTTGGGTAGTGGAGTGATGGGATCAAGAATTGCTTGTCATTTTGCCGGAATCGGTGTACCGGTGCTGTTGCTCGACATAGTTCCAAAAGAGGTTACTGCCGCTGAACAGGCCAAAGGTATAACGGAACAACACCCTGCCTTCCGAAATAAAATCGTTAATGAAGCACTGGCAGCCGCTGTAAAGTCGAACCCTTCGCCGCTTTATTCCAAAGCTGACCTCAATAAAATAACAACAGGCAATTTCACCGACAACATGAAAGACATTGCGGGTTGTGATTGGATCATTGAAGTTGTTGTTGAAAGACTCGATATTAAACAACAGATATTTGCGGAAGTTGAAAAGTACCGTAAACCAGGCACGCTGATCAGTTCAAACACCTCAGGTATACCAATTCACATGATGGCTGAAGGCCGATCCGATGACTTCAAAAAACATTTTTGCGGCACACACTTCTTCAACCCTCCACGTTACCTGCGATTGCTTGAAATCATTCCAACTGCGCATACAGCACCCGAAGTTGTGGATTTCCTGATGAGTTACGGTGATCTGCATCTTGGAAAAACAACGGTGTTGTGTAAAGACACACCAGCGTTCATTGCAAACCGGATCGGTGTATATGGTATTTTGGCAATATTCGGTCTTGTTGAAAAATTAGGACTCAGTATAGATGAAATAGATGCATTGACCGGGCCCGTTATTGGCCGGCCAAAATCTGCCACATTCCGAACCGCAGATGTTGTAGGAATTGATACGCTTGTAAAGGTTGCCAAAGGTGTGGCAGAGAACTGTCCCGGTGATGAACAACGCGCCACCTTTGCAATACCGTCCTGGTTAGATAAAATGGTTGAGAATAAATGGCTGGGTGATAAAACCGGCCAGGGCTTTTTCAAAAAGATGCCACCAAATGAAAAAGGCGAAAAAGAGATCCATGTGTTGAATTTTGCAACCATGGAATATGAGCCGCGCAAGAAACCAAAATTTGCAACGCTTGAAACAGCGAAACCCATTGAAGATCTTAAAACCAGGCTGAAAGCGCTTACGAATGGATCTGATAAAGCCGGTGAATTTTACAGGCAGTTTCATTATGGTTTGTTTTCTTATATCTCCCATCGCATACCTGAAATCTCTGACGAGTTGTATCGTGTTGATGATGCTATGATGGCTGGTTTCGGTTGGGAAATCGGTGCCTTTGAAAGTTGGGACACACTGGGCGTGGCGGATAATGTTTCAAAAATGAAAGAGGCCGGTTACAGCGTTGCCCCCTGGGTGGAAGAAATGCTTGCCGCTGGCAATACCAGTTTTTACAAGGTTGAAAACGGTCGCAGGTTGTATTATGATCAAAAGAGCAAACAATATAAACCACTGCCAGGTGCGGATGTGTTTATTGTGATGAAGAATTTTGAAAATCAACTGGTATGGAAAAACAGTGCCTGCAGAACCTATAACCTGGGTGATGATGTGCTTGGCCTGGAATGGTACACCAAGATGGGAAGTATTGGGGGCGAGGTATTGGAAGGCATACAAAAATCAATCGCGCTGGCAGAAGAAAAATACAAAGGGCTTGTTATCGCCAATGATGCACAGAACTTTTCAGCAGGCGCCAATGTGGGGATGATATTTATGCTCGCTGTTGAGCAGGAATACGATGAATTGGACATGGCCATTCGGATGTTCCAGAATACGATGATGCGCGCACGTTACTCAAGCGTACCAGTAGTCGTTGCCCCACATGCATTAACGCTTGGTGGTGCCTGCGAGCTCAGCCTTCACAGCGACAAAGTATGTGCGTCTGCGGAAACCTATATTGGCCTGGTTGAACTGGGTGTTGGGCTTATTCCCGGCGGTGGCGGTACAAAAGAATTTGTAATGCGCGCCGCGGATGAAATGCACGAAGACGAACCTGACACCAACACACTCAAGAACAGGTTTCTTACAATAGCCACTGCAAAGGTTGCCACTTCAGCAAAAGAAGCATTTGAAATCGGAATACTGCGCCGCGGTCAGGATGAGATAGTAATGAATCATGCGCGTCGTATTGCAGAAGCCAAACGCAGCGTTATTGAATTACACGAAAGCGGTTATACAACACCGGTACCAAGAAAGGACATCAAAGTACTGGGTCGCTCCGCTCTCGGTGCGCTGATAGCAGGCGTTAACGGAATGTGGAGAGCGGGTTATGCTACCGATCACGATGCGCTGGTGGCTCGTAAACTGGCATATGTGATGTGCGGTGGTGATCTCAGCGAACCAACCAATGTTTCCGAGCAATACTTGCTTGACCTGGAACGGGAAGCGTTTATGAGCTTATGTGGCGAGAAAAAATCACTTGAACGAATTCAAAGTGTTTTAAAATCAGGCAAACCCATCCGTAACTAAATCAGCAAAGCTGCGACTAACCCTTTAGAATTTTTTATATTCATGCTATGGGGGAAGTTGAGCTATTACCAGCGACCAGGGAGTTAAAGATCCGCTCAGTACTGGTATTTTATGGGGATGCGGCAACACCGGAACTTGCAAAAGCGTTTGCAGCCGATGTTGCACACTACTGGAACGAACCCGATAGCACTGTTGTTATCCACAACCAACAATTCAAGGTTCACTTTGACATACAAGGCATCGCGGATCCTGCGCTTGCCCCTGAAACAGTCTGGTACAATGACGATCCCGCGTTAAATTTTTTCCGGCTGGAGGAATATGCTGAAGGAAACATTTCTTTTGTTGATGGCCTGGGCAGCAATACCGGTTATTTCAAGCTGGAAAATCTTTTACAAACCGGCACTACTATAGCCCATGAATATGGCCACACTTTAGCTTTACCGCACCCATTGCTATTGGATGTACGTGGACAAGGCATTCCCGGCATCATGTATCCAAGAGGAACACTTTGCGATCCGCACATGCAATATGATCCGCTCGCAAAAGCGGGTGCTTATGGGGGTGTAATGGATCCGGCACACAGACGGGTTCTTTCTTCTGATATTGCGGCCCTCAGGTTACATAAACTTTCATTCAACGGGAATGGAAAAGCAACAATAGGCGGGTTTACAAGCCTTTATCATCAGAAACATACCATCCCTGAACCACACTAACATCAGTTATTATTATTCACACCATAACCCATTTACCAGTAAACTTATCTTATGGCGATACTCCAGGTTGAAAATCTTCACAAAAACTATGGCAGCATCCAGGCATTGAAGGATGTCAGCTTTTCGGTACCCCAGGGTTCCGTTTTCGGAATACTTGGTCCAAACGGCAGTGGTAAAACCACGCTGCTGGGCATTATTATGGATATTCTCCGCGCAAGTTCCGGCAGCTTCAAACTGTTTGATGAAACGCCGGCCCCGCATCATCGCAGGCAAATCGGCACCCTACTCGAAACACCAAATTTCTATCATTATCTAAGTGGTGAAAAAAATCTTCGGATCGCAGCTACCATTAAAGGCAAAGGTGAAGAAGATATACCGCGTGTGCTGGACCTGGTTGATTTAACGAAAAGAAAAAATTCGAAGTTCTCAACGTATTCGCTGGGGATGAAACAAAGGTTAGCAGTAGCTTCCACCCTACTGGGCAATCCACAGGTGCTCATTTTTGACGAGCCCACAAACGGACTTGATCCGAACGGCATTGCAGAAACACGCGAACTGATAAAAAAACTTAACAGGGAAGGGAAAACTATCATCATGGCCAGCCATCTCCTGGACGAAGTTGAAAAAGTATGCACCCATGCAGCCATCCTTCAAAAAGGTGTATTGCTCACACATGGTCACGTTGACGAAATTTTAATTAATGAAGATATTGTTGAACTGGGTGCAGAAAATATGGAGCAGTTACGGGCCGTCATGGCGGGTTATCCAAACAGCCTGTCAGTGAAGGATCATGGCATCTATTCGGAAATAGTGTTTCATGCCGGCGCAGCCTCTTTATCTGCCATCAATGAATATTGCTTCTCAAAAGGCATTGTTCTGAATCATCTGCGTTTACGCAGAAAAAGTCTTGAAACCAAATTCTTTGAACTCACCAGCAACAGCAACTAATATGTTAACGCATCTTCATACCGAATGGCTCAAAATTAAAAACTATAAAGCTTTCTGGATCTTCCTCGGGCTTTACCTGGTTAGTATTGTCGCCATCAATTACATCGCATTTCAGATTTATCATCAAACTGTTCAGCAGGAACCGATGGCCGCTAATCTTATCACCAACCCTTACGCTTTTCCAAAAGTGTGGCAAACGGTTGGATTCATGGGAAGCTGGCTACTTTACTTCCCCGGTATCATCATTATCCTGCTTACTTCAAACGAGTTCACTTTTAAAACACATCGCCAAAATATCATAGATGGCTGGTCGCGTAAAGACTTTATTCATACCAAGCTCTTACTTGTTATTATTCTTTCGGTTATTGTTACCATCATCACAACCCTTACCGGGTTAATATTTGGAATGATTGGCCCAGACGCTATTTCAAGCGATGGTCTCGACAACATTTTTTATATATTTCTTCAGTCGCTTTCTTACATTTCACTGGCTTTGCTGCTTGCGGTATTGTTTCGGAGAAGTGGTGTGGCACTGATCGTTTTCTTTTTGTATGGATTGATTTTTGAATCCATTCTATATGGATTGATCAACCGTTACATACACTCACAGGCGGGCTATTTTTTGCCATTACAGGGTACAGATGTACTGACACCTATACCTTTTGGAAATGAAATCTTCTACCGCGATGCACCCGAGACTTTCACGCTTGTGATCACGGCAGTCATTTACCTTGCCTTGTATTATTTCTTCCTCGTAAGAAAGTTCGAGCGCGACGACTTATAAAACGCTAAGATTTTGCAGCGGTCTTTGGAACCAATTCATTGATCGCTGCATCAATCGAAGGATAAAAGAAGGTGAAGCCCTGCTTATGCATCTTTTCGGTGCTGACAGTAGCGCTTTTAAGCACTTCAATACTTCTGTCACCCATCATCAGTTTCAAAACAAATACTGGTACATTAACAGGTATATGGAAGTTGCCTTTCATACGTTTCGCTAATTTCAGGGTAAGTTCCTTATTGCTTACCGGCTGTGGCGCCACGGAGTTGTAAACGCCACTGATCTTATCGTTTTCAATGGCATAGATGTATTGCCGGCACATATCCTCCATATGGATCCAGCTGATAATCTGTTTGCCGCTTCCGAGTATACCGGCTATACCTAACCGAACAGGCTTTTTGAATTCAGCAAAAGCCCCGCCTTCATTACTTAAAACAATTCCGGTACGCAGCTTTACCAATCGTATCGATGTTTTCAACAAAGGATCAAGGCTTTGCTCCCACAGGTAACAGGTTTCACCGAGAAAACTTTTATGATAGGGGTGATCCTCCGTAAAGGGATGAGGATTTGGTATAGAAGGATCGGGACCGTACCATCCTATCGCGGAGGCTGCTATTACTGCGCGCACCTTGTTGGGTGTGTCTGCCAGCGCTGATACAATTAACTCACCGCTTTTTACCCGACTGTCGATGATTTCCTGTTTGCGTTTAGCCGTCCACTTTTTATCAACAACACCGGCACCAGCAAGATGAACTATGTAATCGGCTTCTGCTAAAGCACCTTTGTCTATCTGGCCCTTCGCTACATCCCAGGCAGCAAAACGCATCTGGTCTTTTGCAGGTTTAGCATTGCGCGTTAGTACAATTACAGCATACCCTTTTGCTATAAGCATTTTTGAAAGTGCGGTTCCAATAAGACCAGTACCACCTGTGATTAACACTGTTGCCATGAAGTTGAATTGATATTGAGGTTAACAAGGTACGATAGCATTGGTTCGCTGCAGCAAAAATCCCCCTGGAAAACCAGGGGGATACAACTAAAAACAACAATCTATCGGGTGAGAAACTTAGATCAACAATTAATCGGGCTTCTTACCATCCAGAAAAGTATTGATGGTAGATATTTGTGTGTTGTTATTTTCATCTGACTTCACCTCGTAATTGCTGTAGAAATTCTCTACATTATTGATAGTGTTGTACAATTCAAGATTACGACGGATGTAAGCCGGCACAGTTTCAAACTCATTGTTAGGATCTGCGGCATTGATGTTGAATGACAGGTTACGTAATTTCTGTATTCTCTCTGCCGCGCGACGTTTTTGTTCCCCTACTTCGTCCTGCATCGCAGGTTCCTCAGCAGGTGCGGTTGTCTTAACATGGTTAAAAGTTTGGTGGGCCCCAGGCTCATCCGTCGTTGGAATATTGTTCTTGATAACCAGTTGCATTTCCTCAAGAGGAGGTTCTTCTTCTCTTTTTGGCTGACTAACGGGTTCCTTTACAATTTCCTTTATTGGTTCGTTTTCAGGAGTGGAGGATTTGTCTGCTTTTGGCTCAGCATAAATATTGGAAGGCTTGGACAGGTATCCTCCCGACGCTGCAGACGAGGGAGAATTACGTTGCGAATGTATCCAATCTGAGTTTGAAGCGGGCGTGTTTTTTTCCACAGTATTTTTACTGACTTCCTCATTCGTAAAAAGTACAAGAGGAGTTGTATTGCCGGAAGGAGGAGTAACTGAAACAAGCGGTTTGCGTACTTCTGGCTCTGCGGGCTGCTCAGGCATTTGCAAGTGGTGATATACAGGAGCGTCAGCTGCCGGCTGCGGCGCGGCACGTTCACTTGTCTTTTCAGAAACACTCATAAACGGCGCATGTGGCGACACTGTATTCTTTGTTGCCACAGCTTCGGTATTTGCAGTAACCTGCTGTTGAACAGCTGCGGGCTGAGAAACATTTACAGCAGATGGCTGAGAAACGTATGGAGCAGACTGCAAGGTTGGTTGAGTGGTTGCTGCCTGTTGCGTCATGGTCCCACTTTGCAGGGTTGGTTGAGCAACATTTCCCGATGTCTTTCCCGGCACCAGTGCTTCTACCTCGCGTTTCAGCCGGAGGGCTTCTGCGGAACTCTCTTCGGTTGGTACTACCAGAGGTATCAGCACCTTTCCTTCGCGTTCTACCACAGGGGTTTTTGCTTCAATCTTATCAAACGGATCCTTGTATTCGAATCCGGTAGCAATCAAGGTAATACCAACCTTGTCTCCCAGGGTATTATCGTATCCCAAACCAAGAATAACGTCGGTTCCTTCACCAGCATGGCTCAACAAATAGTTCTGGATGATCTCTACCTCATCCATAGTAAACTCATGTTCACCTTCTGCTGAATTGATATTAATCAGTATCCATTTAGCTCCCTTGATATCGTTATCGTTAAGGAGCGGAGAAGTAAGGGCTTCTTCAATACAACGTTGTGCCCGGTTCTCACCGCCCACTGCGGCACTTCCAAGGATGGCTACGCCGCCGTTACGCATTACGGTACAAACATCGGCGAAATCCACGTTGATCTGACCGGTACTATTGATTACATCAGTGATACATTTTGCCGCAGTTGCAAGCACATTGTCGGCTTTTGCAAAAGCTTCTTTCATTTTGAGGTTGCCAAACTGGTGACGAAGTTTGTCATTGCTGATCACCAGCAAGGTATCAACATACTCCTTCATCACGTTAATACCTGCCTCGGCCTGCAGTTGTCTCTTTTTTCCTTCATAAGAAAATGGTGTGGTTACAATGCCGACGGTTAATATGCCAAGGTCCTTACAGATTTTTGAAATGATCGGTGCACCGCCTGTCCCGGTACCACCTCCCATACCTGCGGTGATAAAAGCCATCTTGGTGTTTACTTCCAGGATGCTTTTAATTTCTTCGAGGCTTTCCTCTGTAGCCTGTTTGCCGATTGCAGGATTCGCACCGGCACCAAGCCCCTGAGTAAGATGCGGCCCGAGCTGAATCTTATTAGGCACCCGGCTCTGCTGTATGGCCTGCGCATCCGTGTTACAAATGATGAAATTTACCCCATCAATGTTCTGACTGAACATGTGGTTCACTGCATTGCTTCCGCCGCCGCCTACACCAATTACTTTGATGATGGAGGACTTCTCCTTTGGTAGATCAAAATGAATCATAGCTTTTTAATTTAAGCCCCGTGCCGCCCTCCTCTTTCCCGGAAAGCTTATGAGACTATTTTTAACAGGTTAGTATATAAATCCTCAAAACTTTAAATCAAACTTCGCTTACAATGTTTTGTCGTCTTCTTCTTTAAACAAATCGATAATACTGTCCTTGATTTTTTCCCAAACGTCTTTGATGTTTTTTCTAGGCTCAACATTAACGGCTTCAGGAACTGCATGCACTGCTTCCGGAACTTCAGCTACCTCAGGTTTCAACAGTTCTTTTGGAACTGAAACTTTTTTAAACCCATTGTTGAACTGTTTCCTGTGATGTTCAAAATCACTGTATCCTTTTAAGATTAAACCGATACAGGTTGAATAGGTTGGTTGTGCCAGATCCTCGATATGTCCAACTGCAAGATGTTCTGTCGGAAACCCGATTCTTGCATTACAACCAGTAATATATTCTGTTAACTGGCGCAGGTGCATCAGTTGTGATCCGCCGCCGGTCAATACGATGCCACCATTTAAAGATCTTCCGTCCATGCCGATCTGCTGCAGGTGGTAGGCAACAAACTCCATGATCTCTTTCATTCTGCACTCAATGATCTTTGCCAGGTTGGTTACACTGATTTCTTTTACGGGCATACCGCGAAGACCAGGTATAGTGATATAGGCATTACGGTTTGATTCGTCGGCTAACGCTGATCCAAACTGCACCTTCATTTGTTCTGCCTGTGTTTTCAGCACACCAAGGCCCGTTTTGATATCCAGTGTGATATTTTCACCACCGAAAGGTATTACAGCGGTATGTTTCAATATACCTTCTGAAAACACTGCCAGGTCGGTTGTACCACCTCCAATATCAACAATGGCCACTCCAGCCTCCATATCTTCGGGGCCCATTACTGCTGCTGCGGAAGCCAAAGGTTGTAATACAAGATCCTTTGCTTTCAGATCACTTTTTTCTACCGCACGATTGATATTCCGTATTGCATTTTTATCACCGGTGATAATATGGAAGTTTGCACCAACTTTCACGCCACCATATCCAATTGGGTTAGGAATGTTCTGAAAGTTGTCCACAGTGAACTCCTGTGCAATCACATCAATGATCTGATCACCTGCAGGAATGTATGTTTTGTATTGATCAGCTATCAACTGATCAATTTCTTTTTGAGAAATTTCTTCATCGGTATTCTGGCGCACGATATCACCTCTTGTCTGAAGACTCTTAATATGATGACCAGCTATTCCAACATACACGTCTTTAATCTCAAGGTCAGGGTTCGAAGCATAACAATTATCAAGTGCCACCCTGATGGCTTTGATGGTTTCATCAATGTTTAATACCTGCCCATGTTTTACACCATTGGAGTTGGCACGACCGAATCCAATGATCTCCAGTTTCCCGTATTCATTTTTTCTACCGGCAATGGCTGCAATCTTTGTGGTTCCAATATCAAGGCCTACAATTATGGGTTGGCTCTCTTTCATCATCGCTTAAAATTTATAGTGTTTTCAGGCTCTCGCCTGGGGTATCTTGTTTCTGCGTTTTAGCCAGTGGCATGTATGGTGCCTTTCAGGCTCACCACACATGCCTGGATTGTCATCTTCAACTTCGCGCCGGCATCACTGCTTTTGGCCTCGTTTGTATCGACTGGTTTTTCCTGATTGCTTGTGTTGGTTGTTCTATAGGATCGGATGTTCTTTTTGCGGCAGGATTTGGTGTAGATATGGAATCTGCAACCGCCTGTTGCATATCCTGTGCCGATTCGATCAATGCACGAATATTTTTTACAGCCTGCAACGAATCGGCTTTCGTTACATACCTCGCTTTTTTAACTCCTATCACTTGCTGATCATACTGAACATTGATGCGTTCATATTTATCAAGGCCAGTATTGCGAAGCACCTGTCTGTAAAAAACCATCATCTTCCTGAACTTTTCCGGCGCATCCGCCCCATTGCCAAATTCGATAAGATGATTTCCAACCGTAGGAATAAGTTCGAATGTTCTTGAAGGCGTAATGTCAACCTGCGCCACCTGTGCATTCCAGAACGAATCACTTCTCAGGTACTGCCCGATATTCAACACATCTTTCAGCAAAAGACTATCAGCATGTGACATTTGTTGTTTTTCGGTTGGGAAACCCGTAAACAAAGGAAGCTTCAAAGTTAATCTTTCGGATAAGGGTAAACGTTTGCCCGATTCATCAAGATAAAAGCTGCTGCCCTTTGTTGTAAATACCCGTGCCACCGGGATACGCTCTGTTAATCTCACCTGTAACAACTCGTTATTATCAAAAAACAACTCTGCATCTTTGATCCATACATGTTTCTCAAGTTTGTTTTCTAAGGCCCTCAGGTCAAATGTTTCCAATATCCGTCCTTTGATCTTTTCACTACCATTATCAGTCAGCTGATTAATGATATCATTCCTGCTTAGCAACCATTTGCTGCTGGCTGAGCCATTTACCTCTATAGCGATGCCTTTACAAACCTTATCGTTGCGCGACCGGATGGCAGCAATCAGCAATACCAGTGTTGCTGAACCGATCACGATCCAGAGACTGATAAAAAATATTTTCCTGATTTTGCGCATCCCGTTTATGATAACTTTTTTAAATGTTTAATATTGACGAAACTATCTCAATAACCAATCAACTACCCCACAGTTTCAATTAACATTTTTTTCACCGGATCCACCACCGTATCTATGTCTCCCGCGCCGGCTGTAATAAGCAGTACAGGTTTTTTTTTGACCAAATCCGCCACGCGGCCCGACAGATATTCCACCACTGCGGATTTCTCTATAATCGAAACGCCTTTTTGCTTCATCCGTTCAGCAAGCATGTTGCTTGTAATCCCTTCCAGCGGTAGTTCACGGGCCGGGTAAATTGGCAGCAGGACGGTTTCATCTGCCATGTCCAGGCTTTGAGCAAACTCATCAGCAAAATCCCGCGTGCGGGTAAACAGATGGGGTTGAAAAACAAGCAGACAATGGTGCTCAGGAAACAATCCTTTTGCGCCGGTTATCAATGCCCTCAATTCTTCGGGATGGTGTGCGTAATCATCTACATATACCAGTTGTTCGGTTTTAACATGGTATTCAAACCTGCGTTTTACACCCCGGAAGCTGCTGACCGCTGATCTTATCTTTTCATCTTCAATACCCAGTTCATGTGCAACTGCAATTGCAGCCGTCATATTTTCAATGTTGTGAAGACCACCCATATTCAATATAATATCCCGCAGTTCCCACTCACCCATCTTCACCTCAAAACTGTAAGTACCATTGAACATTCGCACATTTGTTGCATAAATTCCAGCCTGTGGATTATCAAATCCATAGGTTATATGACGCGGAGCCGAAAACCGCTCCTGTTTGGGCAATCCGTGCCTGGTGATGAGTAAACCACCTGGTTTAAGCTTTCCCGAAAACTGTATAAAGGCATCGTGCATGGTTGCCTCATCGCCGTAAATATCAAGATGATCCGCATCCATAGCAGTGATCACTGCGATATCCGGACTCAATTGAAGAAAACTCCGGTCATATTCATCCGCCTCTATAACACTTACATTACGTTCGTGGCTCCAGAAATTGCTATTATAGTTAACTGAAATACCACCAAGAAAGGCATTGCATCCGTAACCGCTGTCACGTAATAAATGAGCAACCATGGTTGTAATGGTTGTTTTACCATGTGTACCTGCAATACCGATATTAAAAGAACTGCGTGTTATCAGTCCCAATACCTGGCTACGTTTCAATAGTTCGTATCCATTATCTTTATAAAAGTTCAGTTCTGTGTGACCCGCCGGAATAGCAGGCGTATAAATTACCAGGTCTGCATTACGCGGCGCAAGCGCAAGGTTGTCTTCATAATGAATGCTGATCCCTTCAGAGGAAAGTGCACGCGTGAGAACCGTTTCAGTTTTATCATAGCCACTTACCTCCTTGCCGTGAAACCGGAAGTAGCGGGCAAGTGCACTCATACCGATACCACCGATACCAATAAAGTAAATCACCGATATGTCTTCCAGTTTCTTCATTCGCCGTCGTTAAGCAACACTTTTGTTGAACGCAATATTTCTTTTGCAATCACTTCATCAGCATTTGTAATGGCAAGCGTTGCAATATTTGTTTTAAGCAATTCTTTTTGTTGAGGATCCTTTGCAAGAGCAACGATCGTATTCACAAGTTTTTCTTTTGCGTCTTTGTCTGTAACCAATATTCCAGCCTGTTTATTGACCAGCTTCATTGCATTAGCCGTTTGGTGATCTTCTGCTGAAAAAGGAAAAGGCACGAAAACCACTGGTTTTTGAACGACACATAATTCTGCTATCGCCATTGCACCGGACCTTGAAACCACTACATCAGCCGCGGCATAAGCATACTCCATGTTTGTAATGAAATCATTCACCCATACATGTGGTTTGCCAGCTGCCAATGATTTTGCCTGGTCAACAAATGTTTTTCCCGTTTGCCAGATCAACTGCAGACCGTTTTCTTCAAATGCGTTGATTCCGGCTGCAATAGCTTCATTGATCCCTCTTGCACCAAGACTGCCTCCGGTAACCAATACAACGGGTTGATCGGCACGCAGGTTGAAAAATGAAATCGCTTCTTCACGCGTGGCTGATCTTTTGACAATCACATCGCGCACCGGGTTGCCGGTAACCATGGTTTTGTGTGCCGGAAAAAACTTTTCCATCCCGTCTGTTCCTACAAAAATGGCAGTGGCCTTCTTCCCCAGCAACACATTTGATTTTCCGCCAAACGAATTAGCCTCATGGATGTAGGTCTTGATACCTTTCGATTGTGCATACCGCAAAACCGGGAAACTGGAATATCCTCCCACACCAATCACCGCATCAGGTTTGAACTCATTAATGATTCGCCTGACCTGCAGAAAACTTTTGATCAGTTTCCAGGGCAACCCGATATTTTTGAACAAAGAGCTGCGGTTGAAACCCGCAATATCGAGCCCCCTGATCTCATACCCTGCCTGCGGCACCTTTTCCATTTCCATCTTACCCTTCGCACCCACAAACAGGATAGCGGTGTCCGGCTCAAGCTTCTTCAACGCATTAGCAATGGCCACCGCCGGGAAAATATGCCCCCCTGTTCCACCGCCTGCTATGATTATTCTTTTGCCCAATGATCTTGTTTTATATTATTGAGTTTAATTATGCTTCTTCAACCTGGTGTCTTAATAAGGGTTCTTTACCTTCCATCTGTTCCACATTACGCGCAACACTCAGTATGATCCCGATCGAAAAACAGGTGAATAAGAATGAACTTCCACCCATACTTACAAGAGGAAGTGTGACGCCGGTTACCGGGAACAGATTCACGGTAACCGCCATGTTTATCAGTGCCTGAATCACGAGTGTAAAGCTCAGCCCCAATGCCAGGAACACGCCAAATGCGTAGGGACATTTCCGGAAAATGCGAATACATCTGAAAAGGAATACCAGGTATATAAACAATACAAATGCACCACCCAACAATCCGTATTCTTCAATGATGATGGCATAAATAAAGTCAGAATAAGGATGTGGTAAAAAGTTGCGCTGCTCGCTGTTTCCGGGGCCGAGTCCCAGAAGACCGCCTTTGGCAATAGCAATCTTCGCCTGGTTTACCTGGTAATTTTCGTCTTTGTCGATCTGTTTACTGTCGTAAACAAAATTCTGGACACGTTTTATCCAGGTTGAGATCCGTCCTGACTCCAGCACAGCAGGCAGCTCACGCGTTTTACCTTCTTCCTTATCATAATAAGCCACCGATAACAGCACAAGCATAACCAATGGCACCATAGCAGCTCCGATGGTGAGCATGATATGGCGGGTATTGATCCTTCCAATAAACATCAACAGCAAACTTGTTGCACCGATCAGCATTGCAGTTGAAAGGTTAGCAGGTGCAATGAGTAAACAAATGATGGCAACCGGGATAATAACCGGCAAAAAACCTTTTTTAAAATCTTTGATAACATCCTGCTTCCGGCTTAATGTACGACTGAGATACATAAACAGCGCAAGCTTGGCAAGATCCGAGGTTTGAAAAGTAAGATTGATGATCGGCAGTCTGATCCAACGACTACCCTCATTAAGCGTTACTCCAAAAAACAAGGTGTATATCAATAAAGGAACCGATAAAATAAACAGCAACCTTGCGGCACGTGAATACAAGGTGTAATTTACCCGGTGTGAAAAATAAATGATCGCAATACCGACGCCGATAAACACAATTTGTTTGAAAAGATACAGTTCAGTATTGCCTTTATTTAGCCTGTACGCAAGCAAACCGGTTGAGCTGTAGATTACCAGCATAGAAACAAGTGCCAGCAGGAACACCATGGCCCAGATCACTTTATCGCCCTGGGTTTTCTGACCCAGTCCCTTCAGCGCACTTTTTTGTATGTTAGAATAATCGCCCAAATCCTTGAATTGATTTAATTATAAGTTCTTTACAGCATGCTTGAACTGCGCACCACGATCTTCATAATTTCTGAAAAGATCAAAGCTGGCACAGGCAGGACTTAACAACACTGCGTCTCCTTTAGTCGCTACCTGGAAGGCCGCTTCGACAGCTTCCACGGCACTGGATGCATCCAAGATGATCTTGACATCATCACGAAAAGCCTCATGTATTTTACCGTTGTCGACACCCAGGCAAACAATAGCCTTTACTTTTTCTTTAACCAGGTCAAGCAAAATTGAGTAGTCGTTGCCTTTGTCAACACCACCAAGAATAAGTATGGTGGGTTGCTCCATACTCTCCAGAGCATACCAGGTGCTGTTTACATTTGTGGCTTTGCTGTCGTTGATAAAATCAACACCACGAACAGTGCCGACAAATTCCATCCGGTGCTCCAATGATTCGAAGTTCTGCATGGCATCCCGGATCTTTTCTTTCCGTACACCTACCAAAACTGCCGCTGTACATGCTGCCATCGTGTTGTATTGATTGTGTTTTCCTTTTACGGCAAAATCATAGATGCTCATTTGCACCTTTTCTTCACCCGCGGTAATTGTCATTTGTCCGTTTTTCAGGAATGCGCCCCTGTTAGTTTCGTTAGTCATGCTGAATGGTAATGGGTTAGAATGGAAAGTAAATTTGCTTAAATACTGTTTCGTTACCGGGTCATCTTCACAGTAAATGAAATAGTCATCACTGGTCTGGTTTTCCGTAATCCTGAATTTGCTTTTGATATAATTCTCAACTTTGTATTCGTACCTGTCTAAGTGATCTTCTGTGATATTTGTTAGTATGGCAATGTCTGAACGAAACGCGTGGATATCATCCAGCTGAAAACTGCTGATCTCAACGATGTACCAATCTTTTGGATCCAGTGCTACCTGTCTTGCAAATGAATACCCGATGTTGCCTACTATGGCACAGTTAATACCTGCAGTTTTGCACAGCTGGTATACCATGGTTGTGGTGGTGGTTTTTCCATTACTTCCGGTGATACCCACAATTCTTGAATCGCCCTTATACCGAAACGCAAGCTCTATTTCACTAATGATCCTGATTCCTTTTTGCCTTATCTTTTTAACCAGTTCGTTTTTCTCAGGAATGCCGGGGCTCTTCACTATTTCAGTTGCTTCCAGTACCCGTTGTTCAGTATGACCGCCATCTTCAAAGGAGATTCCGTGTGATTCCAGTTCCGAACGATAGTTTTCACTGAGTTTACCTGCATCAGACAGAAAAACGTCCAATCCTTGTTTTGCGGCAAGTATCGCTGCGCCGACACCGCTTTCACCTCCTCCTAATATGACGACTTTATCTGCCAAGTTTATCAGCGAATTTTCAGTGTTACGATGGCGAAAATGATACACAGTATGGTGACGATCCAGAACCTTGTCACGATCTTACTTTCATGATATCCAAGTTTTTGATAATGATGATGCAGCGGGCTCATCAGGAATATCCGTCTCCCCTCCCCAAACTTTCGCTTCGTATACTTAAAATAAGTAACCTGAATGCTCACACTAAGCACCTCAACAAGGAACACTCCGCAGAATATCGGTATCAGTAATTCTTTTCTTACGATAATAGCAAGTGCCGCTATCACCCCACCCAACATAAGACTGCCTGTATCGCCCATAAATACCTGGGCAGGATATGAGTTATACCACAAGAAACCTACGCAGGCACCTATCATGGCACCGATGAATATTGATAACTCACCCAGGTTAGGTATATACATGATGTTGAGGTATTCAGCAAACCGGAGATTACCACTAGCATAGGCGAAGATGCCCAAACAGGCGCCAATAATGGCGCTTACGCCCGTGGCAAGTCCATCGAGTCCATCTGTTATATTCGCACCATTTGAAACTGCGGTTATAATAAATATGACAACGATCACATACAATATCCAGGTAAATCCTTTTACAGCTTCGGGAAGTAATTTGGAATAACGGAACTCGTGGTTACGAACAAAAGGAATGGTAGTGATAGGTTCTTCCACAACCACGAACACGCGTTCCTTTCCATCAAACATCACCTTTCGAACGTTAGTGGTATCGGCAGGTGCAGTTTCACCAAGGTATTCGCGCCAAACGCTTGTATTGTCGTTAAAATAAATAGTTAAACCAACCACAAGTCCTAAAACTACCTGTCCAAGTATCTTGAACCAGCCCGCGAGACCATCTTTATTACTTTTTGTATAATTCGAACCGAGCTTCTGGGCCATCTTTTTCGAACGAAGCTTCAGGTAATCATCAATGAAACCGATCATTCCGAGCCAAACAGTGCTGAAGATCATCAAACGTATATACGCTTTATTCAGATCGGCCAGTAAAAGTGTTGGAACCAGGATAGCCATTATTATTATGAGCCCACCCATGGTAGGTGTACCTTTCTTTTGTTGTTCACCTGCAAGACCAAGATCGCGCACGCTTTCACCAACCTGTTTTTTGCGCAGGAAATTGATGAGCCTTTTACCAAACAATGCAGAAATCACCAATGAGAGTATCACCGCAAGCAATACACGCGAAGTTATGAACTGAAACAGTGCACTTCCCGGGTACTTAAAGCCCAGCCCCTGAAGCCATTCGGTAAGATGATAGAGCATAGTGTTTATTTTTCAAGCATACTGAACAGTTCCATCAAAATCTGTTTATCATCAAAAGGATGTTTTACACCTTTTATCTCCTGGTATTTTTCATGACCCTTGCCGGCTATCAAAACAATATCTTCTGGTTGCGCAAGACTGATCGCTGTTTTAATGGCTTCCTTCCGGTCCGCAATTGAAATTGACTTTCTTCGGCCTGCACTATTAAGACCGGCTTCAATATCTTTCAGAATTGCAAGCGGATCCTCGCTCCGTGGATTATCTGAAGTGAAGATCACACGGTCACTGTATTCACAGGCGGCTTCACCCATCACTGGTCGTTTCGTTTTATCACGATCACCACCACAGCCTACGACGGTAATGATTTGTTCATGCCCCTTTCTGAGTTTTTGAATAGTAGCCAGCACGTTCACCAGAGCATCCGGCGTGTGCGCGTAGTCAACAATGCCGATAATTTTATCATTGGGTGACACGATATAGTCGAATCTTCCTTCTGCGCCATCCAGCGCACTAAGTGCTAAAAGCACTTCATCTTTGTTTTGACCAAGACATACTGCGGCGCCATATACCGCAAGCAGGTTATAAGCATTGAACTCACCAATCAACCGGAAGTGAACTTCCTGGTCATTGATGGTCATATGTAAACCACCAAGACTATTTTCAAGGATCTTTCCTTTGAAATCAGCCATTGTTTTAAGACTGTAATAATATTTTGAAGCCGCGGTGTTCTGCAACATGACACCACCCCTTTTATCATCAGCGTTCGAAATAGCAAACGCGTTGGAAGAGAGGCCATCAAAAAACGCTTTCTTCACCCGGATGTATTCATCAAATGTTTTATGATAATCAAGATGATCATGGGTGATATTACTGAAGATACCCCCGGCATAACGCAAACCTGCAATGCGCTCCTGGTGCACGGCATGTGAACTTGTTTCCATAAACACATGTGTACAACCTGCGTCGACCATATCCTTTAGCATCTTGTTGAGGCTGATAGCGTCGGGCGTTGTATGCGTCGCAGGAACAATGCGGTCACCGATATGGTTTTGAACCGTACTCAGCAAACCGCAGGTATATCCGAGTTTAGTGTATAATTTAAATAGCAAGGTTGCAATGGTAGTTTTTCCGTTTGTTCCGGTAACACCAACGAGTTTCAGACTTTCGGACGGCTGGCCATAAAAGTTATGAGCCATGAAACCGGCTGCAGAGGCAGTGCTTTGCACATGAATATAGGTAATCCCGTCCTGCATCTTTTCCGGCATCTGTTCAACGATAACCGCTACCGCACCCTTGCTGATCGCAGTGTCAATGAACCCGTGCCCATCGGCAGCCACACCCCTGATGGCAATAAACACATCACCGGCTCCAACTTTGCGGGAATCGATCCGGAGATCATTCACCTCAATTGTGGTGCTTCCGATTACGGCGCGGATTGCTACCTTATATAATATGTCCTGTAATATTGCCACGATTGTGTACTAGTTTAATTCAAGTATTACCTTTTGGTTTTTAATGATACCTGAGCCCGGATTCAAACTCTGGCTTTTTACTCTCCCTTTACCTCTTACCATCACATTCAGATCCATTTGTTCAAGCACAAACAAAGCATCCCGTAACCCCATACCACGTACGTCGGGCATTTGTTGCTGCTGAAACTCCTGGCCCTTTAAAACCGGTTCGTAATTCACGGCATACATCTTTGCCCATTCCTGCTTATTCAGCGAATCGGCATAGTTTATCTGCAGGGTATTTAATACAACTCTTACATCCTTAGCCGCGCCTGCATAATAAAACTGGCTGCTGTCTTTCGCCTGCATAATAAGCGGACCTTGTTTTCCATCATCCGCATTTAATGCAAAAAGTTTGTCAGACACCTCTTTAAATACGGGTCCCGCAACCGCAGCACCATAATATTTTTTTGCAAAGGGTTTGTTTTTAATCACCACTATGCAAGAATATTTGGGATCTTCTGCAGGAAAATAGCCGGCGAATGATGATTGGTAAATCCGGTCGGCATACCCTCTTTTCCCATTTGCTACCAGTGCGGTTCCGGTTTTACCTGCTACATGATACCCTGCATCTTTGAATAATTTATAACCAGTGCCGGTGCCTTCTGTGGTACATACTCCTAACAGCGCCTGCTGCAACTGTTTCAAAGTACTTTCACTACAGATCTTTTCTTCAAGTACCTCCGGCTCATTGTTACGGATCACAATACCCGATTCAGTTACAGCATTGATGAGATAAGGTTTCATCAGTTTCCCGTCATTTGCCACCGCGTTGTATAACATCAGTGTTTGCAACGGACTAACCAACACCTCATAACCAAAACTCATCCAGGGCAGTGAAGTGGCGCTCCATGTGCGCGATTTCGGGTTTTTGATCACCGGATCAGTTTCGCCAAGCAGATCGATACCTGAAGGTTGATCAAACCTGAGCCGGCGCAGATGAGAGATAAACTGTTCCGGCCTTTTGTTGTAGTACGACATCACCATTTTCGCCATACCTACATTCGAACTGTATTCAAATGCTTCCTTGATCGTTACATTATTCCTATTATGCGGTTCGCTGTCGTAAACCGTACGTGTATGTACTTTCCACCTGCCATTCTCGAGATCAACCTTTGTATCAAGCGTTGCATGGTTATCTTCAAGTACTGCAAGCATGGTAGCAAGTTTAAAGGTTGAACCAGGTTCTGAAGCGCGGATGGCATAGTTCAGATCTTCCCAGTATTTACCCTCCGCGGTACGACCCAGATTCGCTATCGCTTTGATTTTACCTGTCTTAACTTCCATCACAATACAGGTGCCCGTTACACACTCGTTCTCCTCCATCACTTTCAGCAAAGCGTTTTCAGCTATGTCCTGTATGTTAACGTCAAGTGTTGTAATGATATCCTTCCCGTTCCGTGCTTCTATTTCTGAACCTTCAACAGGAACATAAGCACCGCCTGCAAGAAATCTTACAAGGCGCTTTCCGCTTTCTCCTTTCAATAAAGTATCATAGGTTTTTTCAAGACCTACGTTGGTGTTTTTTATTTTACCATCACTGGTCATGTATTCACGTGACAGACCAATGGTTCTGTTTGCCAGCAAGCCGAATGGATTCAAACGTTTCCCTTTTTCTTCAGCTATAAAGCCACTGCGGTTGCGCCCCTGCCGAACAAGCGGAAACCCACGCAATACTTTGTATTGCTGAAATGTGAGGTTTTTCTTTAACTGGAAATAGCGGTCCTTGCGACGATAACCTGCTTCGAGCAGATTTTTATATTCTTTTTTTGACTTGTCTTTGAAAAATGCAGCCAGGCTGTAAGCGAGCGAATCAACATTCTCTTTGAAACGTTTGCCTTCTTTTTCGCGAAGACCATCAGCACCGAAGTCTATATAGATATCAAAAAAAGGTATGGACGTGCTTAACATGCTGCCGTCTTCACTATAAATGGTTCCCCTTTGCGCATCTATATCAACAAAATGCTGTTGTTGTTTATTGGCTTGCGTTATCCAATATTCGCCCTGCGCCTGCTGGATATAAATGGCGCGACCAATGATAGCGAGACTAAATATCACTATGCCTATGAAACACAGGTAAACTCTCCATAATATGTCCCGTTTAACTTCCAATTTTTTTGTTCGGTCGTTTATATTTTATCGAGCGCTGCTGTCAATAAGTACTACCGGTGGCTGCACCAGTTCTTTTAATCCGAATGGTTCCACCGCTTTTGCAAGTTCACTTTGTTTGCTTCTGAACATCACTTCGCTTTTGATGGTCTTGTATTCGTATTGCAGTTCTTTTAATTCCCGGTTAACAGTTGTCATATGACGGATCCTTTTGTCTGCCTGGTGACCGTTATAGATATATATCACTGCTAAAACTGCGAGAAACAAAAAGAAGGGCACATTTCTTACCATCCACCGGTAACTGATCAACCGTTTCCAGGCATGTTTTCGGTTATGGTTCGCAGTGAGTTTGTTTGCAGGGGCGACGTTTTTTTCATTATCCTCCGTAACACCAGGCACCCCTGATTCACTCATTTTTATGTCTTCTATGTCAACCTGTTTCTGCATTCCCTTATCTTTTTACTTCTTTTCCGCTACTCTCAGTTTTGCACTTCTTGATCTTGGGTTTTGTTTTAGTTCCTGCTCACCTGGTACCACCGGTTTTCTTGTAATGATGTTGAGTGTTGATGTGTGACTGGTGTTTCCGAAAGCATCTTTTTCTTCCTCCTCATTATCTTCAAAACTTCCTTTTCTGAAAAAGTTTTTCACCAGCCGGTCTTCTAAAGAATGAAAGGTTATGATAGCAACCCGGCCGCCTGGTTTTAATAAATCCGGCACCTGGGTAAGCAACTCTTTAAGCGCACCTAACTCATCGTTAACTTCAATTCGTAGTGCCTGGAAAACCTGCGCGAAATATTTATTAGGATTTCCCTTTACAACATGCTGAACAGCATTCTTGAAGTTGGTTATGGTTTTAAGGGATATTGAGGTGCGTACCTGTACTATTGTTTTTGCCAGGGTTTTGGAGTTGGTCACTTCACCGTACTGTTCAAAAAGTTTGTGAAGTTGCTGTTCTGTATATTTCTGAACCACGTCATAAGCTGTTAGCTCCTGGTTCCTGTTCATTCGCATATCAAACTCACCCTCGAAACGTGTTGAAAATCCGCGGGTCGGTTCATTAAACTGGTGACTGCTTACACCAAGATCTGCCAGTATTCCATCAACCTTCGCGATTTTATTAACGCGGAGAAATCGTTGGGTATGTCTGAAGTTGTGGGGAACAAAAAGCACCCGTTTATCATCGGGCAGATTCTGTCTCGCATCAGCATCCTGGTCAAATGCAATCAAACGTCCGTTGTCACCAAGTTTATTGAGAATCGCCCGGCTGTGACCTCCGCCACCAAAGGTGCAATCCACATAAACTCCTTCCGGTTGTATGTTTAATCCATCAATCGTTTCCTGTAAAAGAACTGGTACATGGTAAACTGATTCGTCCTTATTGTCCATCTCAGCATACGTTATGCGAGCCGCGGCCCGCCATTTACAATCTCAGACAGTTGTCTGAGCTTTTCTTCCGTCATTCCGTTCTGCCACTCTTCCAGTTTCTGCTTATCCCATATCTCCACCCTGTCACGTACACATTGCAAAACCACCTCTTTTTCCAACCCCGCATGTTTTTTTAAACCAGGGGGAACGAGCAAACGACCTGCTGAATCAAATTCCATTGGTGTGGCCCCCCTTAACATAGCACGCAGATAGTCCGCACCGTCTTTGTTCATTTGATTAACTTTGGCAAAATCTTTTTCCATTATGCTGGTCCAGCTAATCTTGGGAAAGAGGTTCAGGTATGAACCTTCGCCCCTTGCCATAATAAATTCACCACCGTAATCCTCAGGAAGTCGTTTCCTGATCAGAGCCGGTAGGAGAAACCGTCCCTTGGCGTCCAAGGTCACCTCAAATTCTCCTATTAGTTCCATTATTTACAAGGATTTACGAAGACTGAATTTATTATTACCACAAAATAACACTTTTTCCCACTTTTAGACAAAAGGGGATCGGTTTTATTTTATCCACAGGTATAATATGCCTGGAAGCTAGTACCAGCAAGCGTTTGAGGCCTTTCAAAGCCCTCTTTTTACCGACCGTCTGTGCATTCCCTGTGGATAACCCTCAGAGCTTTGTGGATAAGTCCCGATCTTAGTGAAAAAGCTTACTTTGCCCCCCGTTTTATGAAGGATATAGCTATTGAAGACTACACTTATGACCTGCCACCCGGTAAAATTGCTACGCATCCACTTCCCGAACGCGACGCATCACGACTGCTGGTTTACAACCAGGGAACACTGAATGAAACGGTTTACAGGGAAATCAGCGAATTCCTGCCGGAGGACTCACTAATTGTTTTCAATCAAAGCAAGGTGCTCGACGCCAGGCTGGTTTTCACCAAGTCCAGCGGGGGACGGATAGAGATTTTTTGCCTGGAGCCGCATTTTGAAGAAGGCGGCATACAAAGTGCGCTCGGCGCCGCGCATACCGTGAGATGGATGTGTCTGATAGGCGGTGCTTCGAAATGGAAACCGGGACAGGTGCTTGAAAAATTAATTCACCCTGGTAACAGAAGTTCAACGCTGAGGGCGACTTACTCCGGAAAAGTAAACGAAGCTTTTGTAGTAACATTTACCTGGGATGGTGATTTCAGCTTTGCTGAGGTGTTGCATGCAGCGGGCAAAACACCGCTTCCTCCATATATCAAACGTGAAGCAGACGACGATGATGCAGAACGCTACCAGACCATTTATGCAAACCAGTTAGGATCTGTTGCGGCGCCAACGGCCGGGTTACACTTCACTGATCATATCATGAAAAACCTGGAGCGTAAAAACATCACCAGGCAGTTCGTAACGCTGCATGTTGGCGCAGGAACATTTAAACCGGTAAAAGCAGCGACCATGGCCGAACATGAAATGCATGCCGAGTTTATTGATGTAAATGTTGATGGTATACGACAAATTGCTGCTTTTTTGGGAAGGCACATAACCGCAGTTGGCACAACATCAATAAGAACAATTGAAAGTCTTTACTGGATGGGGGTAAAGATTATTACACAGCCCGTTGAAAGCAAAGACGACCTGAGCTTGTCACAATGGTTTGCTGCGGATCATGCAGATATAACCATACCTGCTGATCAGGCACTGGAAGCAGTAATAAAATGGTTGGAAATTCATAAAACCGACCGACTGATTACCAGCACACAATTACTGATAGCGCCGGGCTACCGGTTTCGCATAACCGATGCACTCGTGACAAATTTTCATCAGCCAAAATCCACCTTGCTGTTACTCATTGCTGCAATGGCTGGTGAAAACTGGCGCGATATATACGATCACGCTTTGCAGAACGGTTTCCGCTTTCTAAGTTATGGTGATGGTTGTTTGATTTTCAGGCGTGATGCCGCGCTTTAGCCAGGGGCATTTCCAGTGTAAAAGTTGAACCCCTGCCCTGCACACTTTCAACTTTAATTTTTCCATGGTGCGCATCCACGATGGTTTTTACATAGCTAAGACCGAGCCCAAAACCTTTTACATTGTGAATATTTCCCGTGTGTGCACGATAGAATTTTTCAAAAATTTTCCGGACCGTTTCCTTACTCATGCCGATGCCATTATCCTCAAACCGGATCGTAAGATTTTTATGGTTACTCTGCGTGGTGATCTTTAACAGCAGGTTCTCACGGCTATACTTAACCGCATTATCGATAAGATTTGAAATAACATTTCTGAAATGCACCTGGTCGGCTTCAACCTCGTGCGTGGCTGCATCAAGATTGAGATCTACCTGGCCATTTTTTTCGTTCAACTGAAGTGTATAGTTATCCAGCACTTCGTGTATCATCTGGTGTACATCGAGTGTCACCATATTGAGTTGAACTTCCTGCCGATCCATAAGTGCAGCCTGCAGAATGGTCTCAACATGTTTATTCATCCGCTTATTCTCTTCCTTGATGATACCGCTGAAGTAATTCATTTTTGACCTGTCTTCAATAACTTTTTCGTTTCGCAGCGCATCAACAGCAAGTGATATTGTAGCAAGAGGAGTCTTAAACTCATGGGTCATATTGTTGATGAAATCATTTTTGATCTCACTCATCTTTTTCTGCCGCAACAATGCACTTACAGTTACATAAAATGCAGCGATGATAACAAGCGTAAAAAACACTGCTCCGATAATCATCCAGTGCATTTGTTTCAAGGCTACTGCCTTCATGTTGGGAACGATCATGATCATCGTTTCTTCAGGAACAAGATTTTCAAGATCGCTACCCGGAGCTGGCTGAAAAGGATAATAAAAAGTGATTTTATTGATGGAATCTACTTTTTCAAATTCATTCATAAAACCGCGCGACTTCAGACCTGGCATCGGCGAACGGTTACCTCCCGATATGATAGCAAATTCGAAATTGATGTGTTTAAGACCGTGATTGTTCAGTGACTTGCGGAGTTTTTCTTCTACAACGTACCAGGTAAATTTCTGGGAAATGGTCGGTGGCCGCATCAGTTCCATATTGAATTCAGCAGAGGGCCAGCGGAACCCGGGTTTAGACCGGAAATTTTTAAGTGCAGGAACAGCATTTCGTTGGTCCATCAGCTCGGTTCCAACTTCATCAATCGACTTGACAATGGTTCGTTTAAATTCTTCCTGTTTGTCCGCCAGCATGGTGCGAAGCCAGTTATACTGCACATAAATCGTCCCGATAAGCGACAAAGTGACGAGGACAATAATGACAGGGAAAATTTTTTTCACGTAATCAAATTTTTTGCAGCCGGCACAAAGGTCGGTCTCAGTCAGTTATGGGTTGGTTAATAAGCCACTATTAACAAATTTAATAAAGTGCATCTAAACACTTAACAAGCTTACCCTACCACGCACGATTTAACTAAGTTTTACATAGACTCATCTGCAACATACCATATTATGCGGAATTAACACGAGTCGCGTTGATCCACGTGGCCCCATTTTTGGTGAATTTCCGTTAACTTAGAAATTATGATACAACCAGGACCCGGCATATTGCTGATCGCCGAACCCTTTCTGAAAGATCCCAACTTCATGCGGACAGTGGTACTGTTATGTGATCACCAGGAGGAAGGCAGTTTTGGCTTTGTGTTGAACAAACCATATAACCACACATTGGATGAGCTCATGAACGGTGTAGGTGAATTGAAACTACCCGTGTTTTATGGTGGCCCGGTTCAGATGGATACCTTACATTTTCTGCATCAGTATCCTGATCAAATACCTGGTAGCTTCGAAATTCTTGATGGCATTTGCTGGGGTGGTGATTTTGATACAGCGATAGCATTATTGCGATCAGGCGAGATCGATCAAAACCGCATTCGATTTTTTATCGGTTATTCGGGCTGGGGTAATGGACAACTCGCGGGAGAATTAACCGAAAAATCATGGCTGATGGCTGCCGCCAACCGAAGGATCGTATTTCATGCTGAGTATTTAGAAATCTGGAAGGCCAGTCTGCGTTTGCTGGGTGAAGAATTTGAAAGAATGGCAAACTATCCCATCGATCCGCAATTAAACTAAAAAAGCCCGTGACAACTAAGTCACGGGCGCACACCCACCTTCACAAATCAAACACACCATCCTCGTGTGCAGCGCTTACCATGCAAATCGTTCTCACTATTCATCTACTACCTCACTAATCGATCACACTATTCTTCCTTATTTGCTTTCACCGGTCAATCACACCGCCACTGCACAACTTCACAGTCTTGATAATTTATCTTAAAGGGAACCTGAAACCTGCATGCAGACCGAGGTGATTCAGATTGTTGATATTGTCAGTTTTAAACGGCATAAAATTATATGCACCACCTACTACGATGCCTGACTCTTTATACCTGCCCACAGGAATATAGATTCCGGCCTCAGGTCTGGCTGCAAAACCAAATTTCGTGCGACTGTTAGAAAATTCACCAACATATTGATTATAACTAATCACATTACCACCAATACCAAGACCTACATAAGGCTGAATGGCCGCTTCAGGCAAAAGGTTAAACTGACCCTGTGCCATGATGGGCATGGTAGTCACTGTGTTTGAAAGCACTGCTGAGATATCTGAACCATCCGCTGATTTGTAAACTGCCCTTGGCAATCGCTCGTAAAAGCTTTGTGTGCCGAAACCCAAACCAACTGCAACCTGGTCGTTTACATCATAAAGCAGGTTTGCGTTCCATCCCCGCAATGATGATTTATCTATATAATTTTTAAAATCGGCACCCATCGGTATCCCGGCTGAGTAATTGATATTTAGTTTAAGTCTTTGTGCGCTGGCATCACTGGTCGCTACGCATATTAATGCAACCAGCATCAATCCCACTCTGTTTATCGTTTTCATCTTCGAATGATTGAACTATTAATTAATTTCTGCCCAGGTAAGGCGATTGATCAAACAATGCCTTCACATGGTTCGCTGCGTTACTTGTAACAAACACACCTGAACCCCTTACCAACCCGTTCCATACGCCATTGATCGTTTTAGACTGATCCGCGTCGGTGAACTCCAGGATGTCGATTGAGAGTGCACCTTCAGTGATCTGGTAAACGCCATAGTTAGGGAAGGCATATCCGTAACCAGGGTATCCCCAGTAAAAAGGATCATAATAATCATAATAACCACCCCAATAATTTGGATAACTGATCACACCGGTTGATGAATTGTACAGCCGGCTTACGTTGATACCCAGGTCAGGGTTAGCGTTGCGGTCAACAAGGGTGTAACCTTTGTTACTCATCGCTGCACTGATGGCATCCACAACCTGTTGATCAAACTGGGTGCGTTCGCGCCCTGCAAGCTGGTTGTTGCTTATCACAGCAACGGAATCTGAAATACTGAAAGTTTTATAGCTGGAGAAGTTTACCGTAGAATCCCTGTTGGTGATATAAATTCTGCTTTCTTCCTCGGTCATATCCCGCAAAGGATCTTTGCTGCAACCCACCAGCACAATTGCAAGCATCATGAATGCTGCTATCGGCCTCACATATCTTTTCATAATAAATAGCTGTTTTATGATGAAATAAACGAAAAATCGTACCACAGGGTTGTATGCGTCGTTTAAGCTTAACAGCTCTGTAACATGTCATTAAAGTGGGATTAAAGCAGCACATCCTTAAAATGAAAAAGACCCCGACAAGCGGGGTCCTGATTATTTTCATCCGGTAACCGGATTTGTTTAACATTATGCTGCTTCGACAGCTATGGCGCCTTCAACAAGGATGGTGACCTTATTATTCAACACTTCTACAAAACCACTTTGGATATCGAAGAAGGCCATTGGAGCAAAAGATTTATCCCTGACAACTTTCACCCTGCCAGCTTTTAATGCCGCAACTAGCGGAGCATGGCGCTCAAGTATCTCAAAGGAACCTTCCACACCTGGAAGCTGAACGCCGTACACATCGCCACTAAAAAGCTTGCGTTCGGGTGTAAGTATTTCTAAATTCATGATCGATGAGTTTGTTGTTTCCCGGACGTTTATTATCCCTGTGCCTGTGCAAGCATTTTCTTTCCTTTCTCGATA
This sequence comes from Bacteroidota bacterium, assembly GCA_023416995.1. Classification (GTDB taxonomy): domain Bacteria; phylum Bacteroidota; class Bacteroidia; order Chitinophagales; family Chitinophagaceae; genus DATHKG01. The sequence continues at coordinate 20,886 of JAEZGI010000016.1, read as the reverse complement.
GCATCATCGATGGTACCAACCAGGTTGAACGCTGCTTCAGGATACTCATCCACTTCGCCGTCGATGATCATATTGAAACCACGGATAGTTTCTTCGATCGGAACAAGTACACCTTTAAGACCAGTAAACTGTTCAGCAACGTGGAACGGCTGTGAAAGGAAACGTTGTACCCTTCTTGCGCGGGATACTGTTAATTTATCTTCGTCACTTAATTCATCCAGACCAAGAATCGCAATGATATCCTGTAGCTCCTTATAACGTTGAAGGATCAGTTTAACCCTGTCGGCGCAATTGTAATGGGCATCACCAACGATTTGTGGTGTAAGGATCCGGCTGGCAGAATCCAACGGGTCAACCGCAGGATAAATACCAAGGTCAGCAATCTTACGCGACAATACAGTGGTTGCATCAAGGTGAGCGAAGGTTGTAGCAGGTGCCGGATCGGTAAGGTCATCCGCAGGTACATATACCGCCTGAACAGAGGTAATAGAACCGTTCTTGGTAGAAGTAATACGTTCCTGCATCAATCCCATCTCGGTTGCGAGGGTTGGCTGATATCCCACCGCTGATGGCATACGTCCAAGCAACGCAGACACCTCAGAACCAGCCTGCGTGAAACGAAAGATATTATCGACGAAGAAAAGAATATCACGACCCTTACCCTGGCCATCTCCATCGCGGTAATATTCAGCGATAGTAAGACCACTCAAGGCCACACGTGCACGGGCACCGGGTGGTTCGTTCATCTGGCCAAACACGAAGGTTGCTTTTGAATCTTTCAGCTCATTCATGTTCACCTTGCTGAGATCCCAGCCACCGCTTTCCATGCTGTGTTTGAATTCTTCACCGTATTGCATAATGCCGGCTTCGATCATTTCACGCATCAGGTCATTTCCTTCGCGGGTTCTTTCACCCACACCGGCAAATACCGATACGCCGCTATATGCTTTTGCAATATTGTTAATCAGCTCCTGGATCAATACTGTTTTACCAACACCGGCACCACCAAACAAACCAATCTTACCACCCTTTGCATAAGGCTCGATAAGGTCAATAACTTTGATACCTGTGTAAAGTACTTCGGTAGCTGTACTCAGGTTTTCAAATGCCGGAGGTTTTGAGTGAATCGGGCGACCACCGGTTTTTGGAACCGCAGGAAGACCATCAATAGGGTCGCCGGTAACGTTAAACAGCCGTCCCTTGATACCTTCGCCAATAGGCATGGTGATAGCAGCACCGGTATCGGTTACTTCCATACCACGAACAAGACCTTCGGTTCCGTCCATCGCAATACAACGAACACTGTCTTCACCAAGGTGTCTTTGCGCTTCAAGAACAAGTGTTTCACCACCTGGACGTTTTAATTCAAGCGCGTTATAGATTTCAGGAAGTTTGCCTTCAAACTGAACATCCACGACTGCGCCAATGATTTGTTTAACTTTACCAACGTTTGGCATATATAAGATTTATTTGATCCGGAGTGTTGCTAACTGATTATCAGTTTGTTAAACTGCATGTATAATCAGCATTTTCAATTTCGGCTGCAAAGGTAAGCGAGCACGGGCAAAATCCGAAATTCTGATAAATATTTCAATACACAGAAATTTTCTCTCTCCACATCCACTTGCAAGCCGCCAGCAAAAAGAAATTGGTTTCCATAACCTATTCCTTATTTTGCGCGGGTAGCCCCCAGATTAACTCATAAATATATCCAGTGACCGCATGCAGCTTATTGAAGTGACCGATGAAAAAACCCGTCGTGATTTCCTGTTGGTAAATGTAGAAATGAACAGGGGCAACCCCGAATACATCCGTCCGCTTGATAAAGACATCAACCTGGTATTCGACAAAACCAAAAACAAGGCTTTCCGGCATGGTGAAGTTACCCGCTGGGTTTTATACGCCGACAACCAGGAAAAGATTGGCCGGATCGCAGCTTTCACCAATAAAAAATACAAAAACAAAGGGGATAATATGACCGTTGAAGGCATCGGGTTTTTCGATTGCATCAACGACCAGGGAGCGGCAGACCTGCTTTTTGATACTGCCCGGGAATGGCTGCGGGCCCGTGGCGCTGAAGCCATGGATGGCCCCATCAACTTCGGGGAACGCGACCGCTGGTGGGGTTTGCTGATCGAAGGTTTTATGTCGCCCCTGTATGGCATGAATTACAACCCTCCCTATTATGAGACGCTTTTCTCCAACTACGGTTTCCAGCCTTTTTTTTACCAGGAGTGTTTTGCGATGAAGGTTAAATCGCAACTTCAGAAAAAATTTTACGACCGGCATGCTGCCATTTTTGCCGATCCCGATTACCGGGCGGTGCATATCCGGAAAAATGAGCTTGCGCGTTTTGCAGCCGATTTTACAACCGTGTACAACAAGGCCTGGTCGGGTCATGGCGGTTTGAAAGAGCTGAAAAAGGATGTGGTTCACACCATGTTCAAACAAATGCAGCCGGTGATGGATGAGGAAATCATCTGGTTCGTTTATTATAAGGACCAACCCATCGCAATGTGGATCAACATTCCTGACCTTAATCAGTGGTTCAGATACCTGGACGGCAAATTCGGGTTATGGTCAAAACTAAAATTCCTCTGGATCAAAAAATTCAGGCGGTGCACCCGTTTCACCGGCGTGGCCTTTGGTGTAGTTCCTGAATTCCAGGGGAAGGGTGTAGACACATTTATGATTGTAGAAGGAGCCAAAATCATCCAGACCCGTGAGGGATATGAGGACTATGAAATGCAGTGGATAGGTGACTTCAATCCCAGGATGATTAATATTGCGCAAAGTCTTGGTACTTACCGCAGCCGTCGCCTGGTTACGCTCAGGTACATTTTTGACCGCAACAGGGAATTTCACCGCCACCCCATCCTTTAGCCGATGTGCACTGTTTGAGGGCAACTTCCCACAGAAGCTGCCTTTAATTAATTATTTTTGCAACCACAGAATAACGCTATGGATAAATTCATTGTTTCTGCCCGCAAATACCGGCCCCAGACTTTTGACACAGTGGTCGGGCAGGCACATATCACAACCACACTTAAAAACGCCATCAGGAACCAGCAGCTCGCTCATGCGTTCCTTTTTTGCGGACCCAGGGGTGTTGGTAAAACCACCTGCGCGCGGATACTGGCAAAAACCATCAATTGTGAAAACGTAACGCCCGAGGGTGAAGCTTGTAATGAATGTCATTCATGCGTATCATTCAACGAGGGAACTTCACTCAATATACATGAGCTCGACGCGGCCAGCAACAACTCGGTCGATGATATCCGCAGCCTTGTAGAACAGGTTCGTTTTCCACCCCAGGCAGGAAAATACAAAGTATATATAATAGATGAGGTGCACATGCTGAGTTCGTCGGCATTCAACGCATTTCTGAAAACGCTGGAGGAGCCGCCACCTTATGCCATCTTTATCCTGGCCACTACTGAAAAACACAAGATTCTTCCAACAATTCTCAGCCGCTGCCAGATATTCGATTTTAAACGGATCACAACAAACGATACCGTGGTGCACCTGCAGGAAATCTGCACCAAAGAAAATATTTCCGCGGAAAAACCCGGCCTGCAGCTAATTGCCCAGAAAAGCGAAGGTTGTATGCGCGATGCATTAAGCATCATGGATAAAATCGTAAGCTTTACGAATGGTGAACTCACTTATCATAACACACTTGAACACCTGAACATACTTGATGCGGACTATTATTTTAAAATGATAGAAAGCATGGAACAACAGGATCTCGCCACTGCACTGTTGTTATATGATGATATCAACCGGAAAGGTTTTGAAGGCGATATGGTGCTGAATGGATTTGCAGAATTTACCAGGAACCTGCTGGTATGCAAAGATGAAAAGGTAGCCTCGTTGCTGGAGGTGGTCGAAAGTTTTAAAGACAAATACATTTCAACTGCCAGGCGACTCAGTGTTCCTTACCTGATCAGTACAATGAACATTCTTAACGAAGCGGAGATTAACTATAAGTCTGCCAGAAATAAAAGATTACATGTTGAACTGGCGCTGATACGATTGAGTTACTTACAACAGGCAATCCAGCTCACCACCGAAAACAACGGTGTCTCAAAAAAAAAATTAGTTGAATCAGCCAGACCGGTAGCACTGCGCAAAATTCCAATGATGGAACTGCAGTCGGTACCTGCCGGTGCCGGTGAACTCCCCCCGGCAAAACCAGTTCAAACCCAGATGGCTCCGGTTTTACCTAAACAGCCTGCTGAAAAAACAGCGGTATCACAGTCACCCATAAACGTCCCCGCGGCTGCGAGGCTGACCATTGAAGAACCCGCGACCACCCCGGCAGTTAAACCCGGGCCGAAAACCACCAATAAAACGACCAGGATCGGTTCTCTTTCAAACATAAGGGAGCAATTCACCAACAGCCTGGGCGATGCTGAAGCAGCTAAACCGATCGCCCTTACTGAAGATTTGTTAAAAACATGCTGGGAAGGATACACAAATATTCTTCGTGAGAAAAAAAATCCTGCAGTACAAAGTTTTGATCTTGCGCGGCTGACGATTACTTCTGACAGTTCTTTTGAAGTGTTAACGAACAATAATCTTGAACACCGGTTTATTGAACAGGAAAGAAGATTTTTAAGCGAATACCTGCAGGAAAAGTTCAACAACCGTTCACTGACCTATTCTATCCAGGTGTCTGAAACGCCTGTTCACCACATCCCGATTGAAAAACCGTTGAACAAAAAAGAACAGTTTATGATCATGGCAGAGCAATATCCCATTATCCGTGAATTAAAAGACAGGCTGAAGCTGGAACTGGACTATTGAAGCCACGCTGATCTGGCTAATTTCCTGTGTTACAATAGCCTGATTTCCTCAATTTGCCTTAATTTCGGCGCTCAATCAAGTAAAAGAACCAATTTAAATATAACACCGACATGGCTGAAACGATATTAATGCCCCGACTGAGTGATACTATGACAGAAGGCGTAATTGCTGCCTGGCATAAAAACGTGGGTGATACGGTAAAAAAAGGCGATTTGCTGGCCGAGGTAGAGACCGATAAGGCGACGATGGAACTGGAGAGTTATAAAGATGGGACCCTGCTGCACATTGGCGCAGATAAGGGCAACAAATTACAGGTAAATGACCTGCTCGCCATCATCGGTGCACCAGGTGAAGATATAAGCAGCCTGCTTGGTGGCGGCGGAAATGGTGCCGCTGCTCCTGCTCCTTCTGCCGAAAAACCGGCCGCTGAGCAACAGGCTGCCCCGGCGAAAGAAGAACAAAAATCATCAGGCGGTGAAAGTCTCGATCTCAGTACCATCCAGGAAGTTATACTGATGCCAAGACTTAGTGATACCATGACAGAAGGTGTTATTGCAGGCTGGCACAAAGAAGTAGGTGATGATGTAAAAAAAGGAGATCTGCTGGCTGATGTCGAAACCGACAAAGCCACAATGGAGCTTGAAAGCTATAAAAGCGGAAAATTATTATACATAGGCGCCGCCAAGGGCGACAAGGTTCCGGTGAACGCTTTGCTTTGTATCATAGGTGAAGAAGGCAAGGTTGATGTTGATAAGATCGTTGCAGCCTCTAGAGGTGGTGCTGCTGTTTCGGGCGATGCTCCTAAAGCTGCACCTGAACAGGCACAACCCGCTGCTGCGGAAGCACCTGCTCAGCCTGAATCAGCAGGGTCATCTGTTGAGAATGGTCGTGTAAAAGCTTCTCCCCTTGCAAAAAGACTTGCTGCTGAAAAAGGGATCGATATTTCAAAGGTTTCCGGAAGCGGGGATGGTGGCAGGATCATCAAGGCCGATATCGACAACTATAAGCCATCAGCGCAACCAGCTGCTGCTTCACAGGATAAACCCGCACAGGCTGCTGCAAGTACAGCACCCGCAGGACAGGTTAGCTTTGATGAGGTACCGGTTTCACAAATGCGGAAAGTAATTGCGAAACGTCTTGCTGAAAGTAAATTCTCCGCGCCACATTTCTACCTGACTATGTCCATCAATATGGACAATGCAGTTGAAAGCCGCAAAAAGATCAATGAAGTTGCGAAGGTGAAAATATCTTTCAATGATATGGTGCTTAAAGCCTGTGCGATTGCATTGAAACAACATCCTAAAGTAAACAGCAGCTGGCTGGGCGATAAGATCCGTTACAATCATCATGTGAATATCGGGGTGGCTGTTGCTGTAGAAGAAGGTCTGCTTGTTCCCGTCGTTCGGTTTGCTGATACCAAATCATTATCACAAATCGGTACAGAAGTAAAAGAGTTTGCCCAGAAAGCAAAAGATAAAAAATTGCAGCCCGCAGATTGGGAAGGAAATACTTTCACCATCTCAAATCTTGGAATGTTTGGTATCGATGAGTTTACCGCGATCATAAATCCTCCTGATGCATGTATTCTTGCAGTGGGTGCTATCAGCCAGGTACCGGTTGTAAAGAATGGTGCAGTGGTTCCGGGTAACATCATGAAAGTAACCCTGAGTTGTGATCACCGGGTTGTAGATGGTGCAACCGGAGCTGCGTTTCTGCAAACTTTGCAGGGTCTGCTTGAGGAGCCGCTTCGCATGCTGGTTTAATCACAGCTGGGTATTGAAATATTTAAGATCGTCATTTTGGCGATCTTTTTTTTGCGCTATACAAGCTGAGAACAAATCAGCAAGGCAAAAAATATAGGGTACCCCGTGGAGCACCCTACATTCATCAATACACCGAAAAATTATTGTTCTAATTTAATTTCACCTGCATCTGTTGGCTGACCATCCGTTACGGTGACGTTATCTTTAGCCGCATTTTTATATGGTGGCTTTGCCTCGATGATTACACGGTAAGTACCTGGCTTCGCATCCTTAATTTCATACTCTCCATTTTTTATTTCTGTCTGCAGTGTGTCAGAGCTGGAAAGTGCCCATGCACGTGTTGCGCCGTCTGCAGGAGAAACTTTTCCTTTAATAGAACCGGTTTCAATACCTGTAAATGCGAACATACCTGCTGCAGCTATACTTAAGGCTGCGATACCTAATCTGAATTGTTTCATGATCGTAGTTTTTGAATGATTAACAGAGTTATCCGGCTTACGATCGGGGGATATCCTAACTTTTCAAGGACTATGCCAAAAAGGGCAGCCGGCTGTTAACAACAACTGCTTATCACCGGGCAAATATGTTAATATAGGAGCAAGTACCATTAAAGCCGCTTTTTTAACGTAACTTCGCCGCATCATTTCCTCTCAATATGAAGGTTTATTGGTTTTCTTCCTCCCAAAACCCAGTAAACTCTTGATTAGCAAGCGGTGGTGTTTATTAACGTTCTTAACCACGAGCATTTTTTCAGTATCAGCCATGTGGTTCATAAGCCTAGCTTAGTGGTTCTGATACGCATTTAAATTCTTCAACATTTTGTTATTTGATCAATTAAGTTTGAATGAGCCTATTTTACGGGCCATCAAAAATGAGGGATATACTAATCCCACCCCTATTCAACAACAAGCAATTCCAATCGTTTTACAAGGCAGGGACTTATTAGGTTGCGCACAGACGGGCACAGGAAAAACGGCTGCCTTTGCAGTACCCATTCTACAATTGTTGTCCAGCCGCCAGGTTAACGCGGGTCCAAGAAAGATCCGTGCGCTCATCCTTACACCAACACGGGAACTTGCGATCCAGATCGAGGAAAGCTTCCGTAATTATGGAGCATATACCGGCCTATCACAGCTTGTGATTTTTGGTGGTGTATCACAACACAGCCAGACAACATCACTCAGAAAAGGTATTGACATCCTGGTAGCAACACCCGGACGTTTACTTGACTTAATGAACCAGGGTTTTATTGACCTGCGTTCTCTTGAAATATTTGTTCTGGATGAAGCGGACCGTATGCTTGACATGGGTTTTGTGCATGATGTCAAAAAGATCATCACTCGCATTCCTGCTAAAAGGCAGACATTGTTTTTCTCTGCTACCATGCCTTCGGAAATTCAACGCCTGGCAGATACCATTCTTACGAATCCCGCTAAGGTGGAAGTAACCCCGGTATCTTCAACTGCGCAAACCATTCGTCAGTCTATGTACTATGTAGGCAAGGGTGATAAAAAATTATTGCTTAACCACCTGTTGCAGGACGTTACTATTGAAACCGCATTGGTGTTTACGCGTACAAAACATGGCGCTGATAAAGTAACTAAGGACCTGGTCAGGGCCGGTATTACTGCCGAAGCAATTCATGGTAATAAGAGTCAGAACGCAAGACAACGTGCGTTGACCAACTTCAAATCAAGACAAACACGTGTATTGGTTGCAACTGATATTGCTGCAAGAGGCATCGACGTTGACAATTTATCTCACGTGATCAATTTCGATTTACCGAATATTCCTGAAACCTATGTACACCGTATAGGCCGTACAGGCAGAGCTGGTGCCAATGGCATTGCCATTTCGTTTTGTGATGCGGAAGAAAGAGAATTTCTTCGTGACATCAACAAACTGATAGGCAAAACAGTTCCTGTGGTTGATGAGCATCCTTTTATGATGAATGCGGGTAGTGCACCCGTTCGTTCTGCTGCAAGGCCCGTTCAGACACAGCGTTTTTCTCGTCCACCACAACGGACAGAACAGAGAAGATTTGCGCCAAAACGCAGCTTCAACAACCAGGATAATTAATCCGCTTTATACATTTTACAGGCGCCGGTTTGAAAAAGCCGGCGCTTTTTTTATGCTCCTGCTGTTCTTTCACGCATCATTAAAAACACTAACTTGGGTTGGTGTTGAAAAAATCGACCATACAACTTTTAAGATTTCATTTTTCCCTTTTTCTGCTGCCGGTATTTCTTTTTGCAATCGGGTCATTATCATCGATAGACACAGGAGATGCTTCCTTAATATTTCTGATCCTTCATGTTTTGGTTTACCCCGCAAGCAACGGCTACAACTCTTACATGGATCGTGATGAGGGAAGCATAGGCGGGGTTGAGAAACCATTGCAACCAACCAAACAATTGTTTTATGCAAGCATCATAATGGATGTTGCGGCTATCCTGCTGGGCTTGTTAATCAGTATTCGCTTTGCTGTTTGCCTTGTTGCTTATATACTTGCATCAAGAGCTTATAGTTACCGTGGCATCCGTTTAAAACAATATCCATACATCGGTTATCTAACTGTTATTATCTTCCAGGGAGCCGTTGTTTATTATATGACCTATCACGGTAGCAGCCCCCTGAAACCTGTGGCTGCACCCGTGCCGGCAATGATAGCAAGCAGCCTCCTGATTGGAGGATTTTATCCACTCACGCAGATTTACCAGCATAAAGCAGACCTGAAAGATGAAGTAAGAACAATCAGTTACAAGCTTGGATACAAAGGCACTTTCATCTTTACCGCCGTTGTTTACGTATTGGCAATGAGTGTTCTGGCACAATATTTTTACCTGGTGAAACGTCCGGGTCATTTTTTTGTGCTGGCAACTATCTTGCTACCGGTTCTCGTATACTTTTTTTGGTGGGCGGGCAGAGTCTGGAAAAACACTGAGGAAGCGAATTTCAGGAACACCATGCGAATGAACCTTATTGCTGCAATTTGCACTAACCTGGCTTTTATAACCCTGTTAATCCTGCAATCTTTTGAGTAAAATCATATCGATAGGAACCGCCAACCCGGCTTACCGGCACCAACAATCAGACATTCTGCAATTCATGCAGATGGTATATGCATTTGGTGAAACAGATAAACGTAAATTAAAGTTTCTCTATAATCATTCGGGTATCGAGACGCGCTATTCAGTGGTTCCCGATTATAGTCTCGAACTGGACAAATGGCAGTTTTTTTCCAAAGGAGAAAACCTGGAACCAACACCTTCCGTTGAGCAAAGAATGAAATGGTTCAACCGGCATGCCCCGGGTATATCAGTTAAGGCCATACGGTCAGCCATAGCCGAAAAAATTGACGCCGCAGAGATCACGCACCTCATCACTGTGAGTTGCACCGGCATGAGTGCTCCGGGTCTTGATCTGCTCGTTATGGATGAAATGGATCTTCCACGCAACATTTATCGTACTTCGGTAAACTTTATGGGTTGTTATGCGGCACTTCATGCATTGAAGATTGCCAATGATATTTGCCGCTTAGATAACAATGCAAAGGTCGTGGTGGTTTGCACTGAACTTTGCACCCTGCATTTTCAGCGCGATGCAGGCATCGACAATGTTGCATCAGCTTTATTGTTTGGCGATGGCAGTGCCGCAGTGCTGATTACCGGTGATAACTATCCCGCAAAAGGATTACAACTCGATCATTTTTACTCCGAGATTCTGAGCAGTGGCAAAAAAGATATGACCTGGGAGATTTCATCGACCGGTTTCCTGATGACATTAAGCGGCTATATACCCGAACTGATTGAACAGGACTTCCAGCCATTGGTTAACAGGGCCCTGGCTGGTGCCGGTTTATCAAAAAACGATGTGAGTCACTGGTGTATACATCCCGGCGGTAAAAAAATTCTTGAAGCAGTAGGGCACAGTCTTGAGCTGGAACAAGAAGCATTGCAAAATAGCTATTCAACGATGCGTGAATACGGGAACATGTCTTCACCTACCATCCTGTTTGTATTAAAACGCATAATGGATCAACTACAGACCCGGGCTGAGGACCCGCCTGAAAAGCAAAGCGTGTTTTGCGCTGCTTTTGGCCCCGGCCTTACGATGGAAACATTAGTAGCCTCATATTAAAGATGCCAGACTATTCAAAACGTTCGGACCGCCTGGAGATACTTGACCGGCCCGATGTTCCCTTCGGGGATATACTTCTCAACATGAAGGAGTTGAACACGATCAACCGACTGTTGGGAGGGCACCGCATCACGTGTAAAGGAATTGAACGGATCATTTCTTCATCGGCCAGGCCGAAGGATTATAAATGGAGAATCTGTGAGATTGGTTGTGGCAACGGCAACAATATAACCGCTATCCATAATTGGTGCCAGGCAAATCATATTCGTGCAGAATTTGTCGGCATTGATATCAGCGAAGCATGTATCGCAGCCGGCCAACAATCCGCTGCTGCTGCTTACACAAACTTTATTGCCTCTGATTATCGTACCGCGCAATTAGATCAGCCGCCCGACATCATTTTCTCTTCTCTTTTCTGTCATCACTTTTCAGATCAGCAACTGGTTGAACAACTTGTTTGGCTCAAACAAAATGCCCGATATGGTTTTTTTATAAATGACCTGCACCGGCATTTCCTGGCTTTTCACAGCATCCGAATACTCACTGCGGTCTTTAGTAACAGTTACCTGGTGAAACACGATGCGCCTGTATCGGTGTTACGTGGATTCAGGCGGAAAGAATGGCTGCAGTTATTCAGGAATGCAGGAATTGATAATTTTTCTATAAAATGGCAATGGGCGTTCAGGTGGTTGATAGTTATCGTAAATTAATGTTCTACAGTGAATACTCAACCAACATACGACCTGGCGATTACCGGCGGCGGGCTTGCCGGCCTGTCACTTGCCATCCAGAGCGCAAGGGCGGGTTATAATACTATCTTGTTTGAAAAAGAACAATATCCTTTTCACAAAGTTTGCGGTGAGTACATAAGCTTCGAAAACTGGAATTATCTCCAGGATCTTGGCATTCCTTTGAGTGATATGAACCTGCCCCTGATCAACAGGCTGCTGATCAGCTCACCGGATGGAAGGTCGGTAGAAAGCCGGTTGCCTTTAGGAGGATTTGGCATCAGCCGGCACCTGATTGATAATCTCTTGTTCCAGGTTGCATCACGGGAAGGCGTAACCGTAAAACAGCAAACAAAAGTGCTGGACATAAATTACAAAAGCGATGCATTTACCATTATCACAAACAACGGCAACTTTACATCAAAGATTGCCGCCGGAAGTTTTGGTAAGAGGAGCAACCTTGATATCCGCTGGCAAAGAAGCTTTACGCAACACAATCACGGAAAATTAAGTGATTTTATAGGCATCAAATATCATATCAGGTACCCGTCTGACAACGATCTGATTGCGCTTCATAATTTTGAAAACGGCTATTGCGGAATTTCAAGAATAGAAGACGATAGGTCCTGTCTATGTTACCTGACGCGCGGAGTGAATCTGAGAACGGCGGGCAACGATATTAAAAATATGGAAAGGACTATTCTTATGAAAAATCCTTTCCTGGAAGATATTTTCACCAGGGCTGAATTTTTGTTTGATAAACCGCTTACTATTTCGAGGATCTCATTCGAGAGAAAAAGCCAGGTGGAAAATCATGTGCTTTTGATCGGGGATGCAGCAGGACTGATAGCACCTCTTTGTGGCAATGGGATGAGCATGGCACTTCATGCTGCTAAACTTGCTTTTCACGAGATCGATTTATACCAGCGCCGTCTCATCGATCGTTACGAGATGGAACGGCATTATGAACAGGAATGGGAAAAACATTTTGCGAAACGTTTACTTGCCGGACGCATGATACAAGGATTTTTTGGCAACACTACTATGAGCAATTTGTTGTTGAGAACGGTTAAACCGTTCCCAGGTCTGGTCCGCAAACTTATCCGGCAGACCCACGGCACTCCTTACTGATTCTTCCACTAATACATTGAATGCTCGATCCCTTCCATTTTGCTCCCTGACTTCCCCTAACGGTTTACGAGGATATTTCTGCCAGTGAACCACAGTACAGCTAAGTTGTTATATTTTGAGGATGGTTTCCAGTAGACCGTGGTCACCGGGATGGATCCACAAAAACAGGAATTATGGCACAATCGCAGAAAAAGACACTTGTATTAGGAGCTTCAGCAAATCCGAACCGTTACAGTTTTTTGGCTATTAACCGTCTGAAGGCTCATGGCCACCCGGTGGTTGCCATCGGCAAAAAACAAAGTGTGGTAGCAAATGTGCCGATCGAAACTGAAAAAGCAGCTTTTGAAGATGTTGATACCGTGACATTGTATCTCGGTGAAGAAAATCAAAAAGAATATTACGATTATATCTTGTCGTTAAATCCGAAGCGGATCATTTTTAATCCTGGTGCGGAAAACGACGAACTGTATGAATTAGCTGAAAAACAAGGCATTAAGCCACTTGAAGCCTGCACGCTGGTGATGCTCAGCACCGGGCAATATTGATCTTCCCTATCGGCACCTAAGAGTTTTCCTGCAAGCCTGATAAACAATATTTTATGCATCTGCACAAAATATGAACCGCCCTATTCCGTTTATAAGGTGTTGGACTTATCCGTTCCATCCACCGGGCAAACGAATTCAGCGTTCGTTTTGCCGGCGAAATCCAGACCCTGTTTAAAATTTATATCCAATGAAAACTATTCGGAAACTCTTGTTTCTGGTGATATTGCATCAATTCACCTCCCCGGTATTGATGGCCCAGAGAGGAATCCCCCTGAAATCGTCTTCACCAGAAAAATCATTTCTTTTCACAAAGTTGCCTCAGAAGTTTGAATGCAGTTATTCTGCTCTTGCAAAATTATTTGAAGCCTCAGAAAACGATGATGTTGTTGTTCCGCTTACATCAGGCAACAGTTTCAAAGGCACGGTGATCACAAAAAGACGCCAGGATGAGAATGTTTCAACAATCAACATTCTTTCCTCAAACTATGCAGGAGCAATGTTAAGTCTGTCGATGATCAGCCAGGCGGGTATAAAGCCTGAGTTTATTGGTCGCATACTTAATCCCAACAATGGGGATGTGTTGATGATTCAACGCGACGGAGAAAAATATTTCGTAACAAAGGAACTGGCAAAGTTCGTTATGGTCGATTGCCCGTTGCCAGGAAGTATAACCGAATAACCCGCAAGCTTCTAAATCCAGAACATGAAAAAGATATTGTCAGTTTTGTTGTTTTCCGGTCTTGCAGCAGCTTCGGCATATGCGCAGGTACCCGCTTTGAACAGCGACACTGCCGCCAGGGCAACCATCTATATTGATTTTGATGGTCAATTGGTTGAAGGAACAGGCTGGAATTTTTTTGGCCCCATCAATGCACAGCCTTCTGGCCTTACTAATGAAGGCATTAACGAGGTTTTCCTCCGCGTTGCGGAAGATTACCGGATTTTTAATATAAATGTCACAACAGATTCAGCTGTGTATGCTGCTGCACCCATCAAACAGCGTATACGCATCATAGTTACCACAACGAATTACTGGTATCCGAATGCCGGGGGAACTTCATTTGTAAACTCATTCAGCTGGGGTGATGGTACACCAGGATGGGTGTTCAGTGGCGCGCTTGAACTCAACGTAAAGAACGTTGCAGAAGCAGTGGCACACGAAGCTGGCCACACGCTGGGCCTGCATCACCAAAGCACTTATAACGGGTGCACAAAGCTGGCCGAATACTCATCGGGGCAGGGCGATGGCGAAATAGGCTGGGCGCCAATTATGGGTGTGGGTTATAACCGTAATATGACCACCTGGCACACTGGCGCGAATGCTAAAGGTTGCGATCAGATCCAGGAAGACATCAATGTTATTGCAGGATCGTTGAACGGATTTGGTTTGCGTTTGGATGACCATGGTAATACACATGATGTAGCTACCCCGATCGTCATATCACCGGTCGATTTCCAGGCTTCAGGTATGATAAACAACTACGACGACAGGGATGTATTCACTTTTAAATTGAATGCACCTACAAATGTTCGGATCAATGCTGTACCACAAAATGTGGGTTCAGCAAACAGCGGCGCGAACGTGGATATCAAGGTCGGTCTCCTGAGTTCTTTTACTGATACCATTGGTAAATATAATCCGAGCGAGTTGTTGAATGCAGGAGTTGATACCAATCTTACTGCAGGAACTTATTATATCGTGGTGGATGGTGTTGCAAACAAGAACCTGTCGGACTATGGCAGCGTTGGATCTTACTCATTGGTTGGTTTGATTGCTTCTGTTTTACCTATACATAATTTCAACTTAAAGGCTGTTCCACAGGATAAAAACCACCAGCTTCGCTGGAGTTTTAAAACTGATGAGCCCGTAAAAAAACTTCAGGTCGAAATTTCGAAAGATGGCCGTCGTTTCTCAACATTAGCTGAGTTGTCTGCTGATGCGGGCCAGTATGAATGGCAGCCCCTTGATAATTCTGTGAATTATTACCGCATTAAAGCGATTACTGTTGCAGATGAACGTGCGTATTATTCAAATGTCGAATCGCTTAAAACGCTTAAAGGCAAAAACGTTGATATCGCTTCAACCATCATTAACGCCGGTATTCAGGCGTATAGTAAGGGCAGTTATCCTTACCAGTTGGTGGATGCCGCCGGCCGTGTTATCAGGCAGGGAGTGTTGAAACAGGGCGCGAATAATATCGATGTAAACAGTGCACAGAAGGGTTTGTTGTTGTTGAGAGTACATGAAGACAGCCAGCCAACTACATACAAGATCATAAAGCCTTAATACCGGGCGGCGTTACCAGATTATTAATTCTGATCACTTACATTTTTTTTGCAATAGGTTTTTCGGTAAATTCGGAAAACCTATTGTTATATGTTATGGAGAAAGTTTAACGGAGATCCGATTGATCTTCCCATTATCAAAGCCGTTGAAAACGCCATTAAACGCGAAACTGCAAAAGGATTTCATCTTAAAGTCTGCATTGGTACCGACTCACAGGTAAAAGGTTCCGAAACTGAATTTGCTACCGTTATTGTCTTCCTTAGAGAAGGTCATGGTGGGTTTATGTTTATTCACAACGAAAAAACAAAACTGTCTTACAGCATCAAAGAAAGGATGTTGGTGGAAGTAGCAAAAAGCATTGAGATTGCTTATGAGCTTTGTGGTTTGTTCACAAAGTATAATGTTGACATGGAAGTACATGCAGACATCAACACTAACCCGCATTTCAAAAGTAATGATGCGCTTAAGGAAGCTATGGGATACATCCTGGGTATGGGCTTTGCTTTCAAGGCCAAACCGGAGGCTTTTGCCAGCAGCAGCTGCGCAAACAAAGTTGTGAATTAATTATTGTGGTGAGCTGGTCGCCGATCACTGCTGCGAGCAAATCACTGCTGCGACCTCATCATTGTTGCTGTTGCTGAGCCGCAATGGCGTCGTTACATTCTTCGATAAACTGAAGTATTCCTTCCCTACCCTGTTTTTTAACTGCACTGGTAACAAAATGACGCGGCAGGAATTGCCAGGTCTCCCGCATCTTATCAAGGAAGTGTTTGATGTTTGCGCTTACAATCCGTTGTGATTCTTTATCCGACTTGGTGAAAACAAGGGTAAAAGGAACTTCCCATTTTCCCAGTTTGTTTACGAAATCAAGATCCACTTTTTGGGGAGAATGCCGGCCGTCGATCAGCGCAAATACGTTCACGAGGTTTTCTCTTTTTCGCAGATAAGTTTCGATCATCTGTTCCCATCTGTTGCGTGCGTTTATGCTCACTTTGGCGAAACCGTAGCCGGGTAAGTCTACCAGGTACCAGCTTTCGGGCGCGCCATGGGCTTTTGCCGCCTGTTTTGCCGAAAGTGATTTGATCAGAAAATGGTTGATCATCTGCGTTTTACCAGGCGTACCTGAAGTTTTCGCAAGCTTCTGGTTATCGCAGAGCATATTTATGAGAGAAGATTTGCCGACGTTACTACGGCCGATGAAGGCATATTCCGGTTTATCTGGTGCCGGGCAATTTGCCAGTTCGGGGCTGCTGATCAGGTATTCGGCGGACTTAATAATCATATTTTCACATTTTTCGTTTGCCGGTCAGCGGCTTTCAGTGCGCAAGATAAACTATCTGTTAATTCTGGCTTCCAGTTCTGATTCGACCAAATTAGGTGCACAGAACTGTAACCGACAAACTATCTTATAATTTTGGCTTTCAGTTCGGATGGTATCAAATCAGATGCAAACAACTTTAGCCCGCAAGCTATCTGTTTAAATATTGCTTCCAGTTCTGATGTAATCAAACCCTGCAAACAACAGTAGCCGGCAAACTATCTGTTAAATCTCGCCTCCAGTTACTGTAACTACAATCAAATTCGGTGCACACCACGGGTAACAAAAAATTCCACCTTAACTTCGCGGCCGATGTCAGCACCCGTCAAAACACGCTGTCTTTTTCACCAACTTTGAAAAATGTCGAAATATAATCATGATACTGTAGTGCCGTTCAAGGATTCGGACAAAAGCAAAAAAGAGCAGGTCGCCAGCATGTTCGACCAAATAGCTTTCCGGTACGATTTCATGAACAGGTTTTTATCAGGTGGCATTGATGTGTATTGGCGGAAAAGGGCGATCCGGGAGTTGAAGGATATACAGGTGAATACCCTTCTCGATGTCGCGACCGGTACGGGCGATATGGCGCTGATGAGTTACAAATACCTTAAACCGGTGAAAATCACCGGGATCGATATCTCTGAGGGCATGTTGGAACTGGGCCGAAAGAAAATCGACAAGGCCTTGTTAAATAATCACATACAACTCTTTAAGGGCGACAGTGAAGCAATAAATTCGGCAAACAATTCGTTTGATGCAATAACCGTTGCCTTTGGTGTGCGGAATTTCGAGAATCTCGAGCAGGGTATAGGCGAGATGCTCCGGGTGTTGAAGCCTGGCGGCAAACTGGTGATTCTCGAGTTTTCAAAACCTAAGAAAGTGCTGTTCAGTGGTTTATATAATTTTTATATGAATCTTGTGGCGCCGCAGGCGGGCAAATGGTTAACTAAGAACAAAGACGCATATCAATATTTACATTCATCCGTTAAAGCATTTCCAGAAGGCGAAACATTTCTACACATTTTACAACAAGTCGGATTTACTGAAACCACTTTAAAAAGCCTGAGTTTAGGGATATGCACCATCTATTGCGGAACAAAAAGACGAACCTGATAAAAAAATTGTGTGTCAGTTTATTGATGCTGATAGCATTTACATCTTCTGCGCAGCAATACCAGTTGAACCTGCCTGATCATGATGATAAGAAGTATTTTCTTGGAATCGGTCTGATTTATAATAGTTCAAGGTTTAATGTAAGTCATCACAGCAGCTTTTTGTCGCAGGACAGTGTAATGGTGGCCGAACCCAATAACACGGGTGGTTTTGGTCTGGCAGGTATTCATACCTATCGTTTATCGAACCGCTTCGAGGTGCGTGCCATCTTCCCCCAGTTGTTGTTTTCATATAAGAATCTTACCTATAATTTAAAATACCCGGATGCTTCGAAGGAAGAAACGGCTATGATGACTAAGCGTGTAGAGTCCATCCTGCTTGGATTGCCCGTACACCTTAAGTTTCGTTCTGATCGCATTAACAACTTTCGTGTGTACGTGTTTGGTGGCGGTAAGGTAGAATATGATCTGACCTCTAACTCAACCGCGCGCAAAGCAGAGGACCTGGTGAAGCTAAAGAAGTACGACTTTGGCGTGGAAGCGGGTATCGGGTTTAACTTCTATTTTCCCGTATTCATACTATCTCCGGAGATCAAGATCAGCAATGGGTTATCGAATAGCCATAGCCGTGATCCGAACCTGAAATTTTCCAGCACAATTGACCGGCTGAATTCAAGAATGGTACTGTTTTCCCTTATATTCGAAGGTTAAGATCTATAAGTACCCCGGAAGTTGATTTTGGGATGCAGATCTTGCTTCAGATTTACGCCATGCTGTTGATCCCGTATGGCAAATGAGAGGCTGCGGCAGCTTCATTCCAAATGGCAAATGAGAATCCAACCGGTATCGGTTCATCAATAATCATATTCCCGTCGGAACATGTTCATGCGAAGACCAGCGGTAATAACAGATGTATTTCTATCAATCGTATTTACATTAACGGTTTTAAGATTACGCAGTAATGCGCCGGCTTCCAGGAAAATGTTTTCCCTGATCTCATAAGAAACCAGGAACTGAAAATTTAAACCGTTTACAGGTTCGCCACTGGGCAGATCAAAACCGTATTCGCCGGAACGGGTTGTGTTGATTTTAAAGATGTTCACCCCGATATTACTGCTACCAGTATCAATTCCCTGGCGCCAAAGTATCAGCCTTGCCGATGTTTGCCATTTTGGATGCGGTTGATACCGGATAATACCAATGGCTTCCATAAAGTTGGCACCGAGCGGATGTGCCATTGGCTGATTATAATGAGTGTAATTAGCCACTGAATCTGTATGAGAATAGGTGAATGGTCTAACCGCATTCAGCTCTCCCTGCAGATCCAGATTTTTGACACCAAAAGCGTTGATGTATTTTCCGCCTAACTGTATGCCAAACTTATTGGCCCACCAACCATTCCCCTCCCGTAATTCTTTCAGATAAAACTCGTCAAACATCAACTGTCCATAAAACTGGAACCGTTTTGCAACATTCGCCTTAAAATCGAAACCTACGATTGCATTATCCGGACTTCCATTTTGTTGCTCAGCTCCGCGCAGAAAGATAATTGGGTTGAGATACAGAAAATCGAATTTATTTTTCCTTCCAAACACCACTGCATCAAATAATCCTATATTCAACCACTTGGTAACATTAATGCTGAGGTGATGCATGGCTGCATACTTTTTATCCAGCAACAAATTGGAGGTTCCTGCAGCATTTTTAAACTGCGGGGTCAACTCCATAAAAAGGTTTTGATAGTTTACTTTCCAGATACGTGTGTTCAGCTTAAGAAACAAATAATTATTTGCAAAATCACTCAGAAAAAGACTCCGGTAACCATTGCCGATAAAGTTTTTATCATACCCGAATTGAACATCAATATATTTTGTGACCCCGAAGTTGATCGATCCACGCGCATCAATATAATCCGTGGCTGTTCTTTTAAACGGCTTGTAAAAACCAGCGCCCGGTACCGCAAGAAACTGGTTCACCCGATCCTGCACAAATCCTGGTCCACGTTCCTGGTTGTCGGTGATATAAGCCGAGAACCCAATTTTGTTGGCGATAAGCCCACGCAAAGTCACCCCTTTTGAGTTAAGAAACACGCGATCGTCATTGCCATTTTCGGAAGAGAGCTGTGGTTGTAATACGGGGTTAACAGCAAGGAAAAAATCCTTTTCATCCACCTCCAGCAAATTTGCCTTCGTTTTATAAAATGTATTCCATAACGAACGTTTGCTGAGAAACTCAGACTTAT
Source organism: Bacteroidota bacterium (assembly GCA_023416995.1). Lineage (GTDB taxonomy): Bacteria > Bacteroidota > Bacteroidia > Chitinophagales > Chitinophagaceae > DATHKG01. Next base: position 811 of record JAEZGI010000016.1, on the reverse strand, counting down.
CACCGGTTACCCATTCACTGTTGTTCATCAGAAGGCTCTGACGATTATATTCATCAACTGCAGATAATTTCAAAACACCTGCTGCCACCAACGAATCAGCATAAGTCACTGCTCCAACTGCCAGCCTGCGACTAACCGGCTTGACGGTGGTTACATTGAGATCAGGATTGCGTTGTGATAATATTTCTAAACGATTGAGGAATTGTTGATGTTTATGCCCCTGCGGAAGGTATGATGACTGAGCCACTGAAATGAAAGGAGATAAGAAAATAGCAAAGCCAGCAAGCCTTTTTATAATAAATTGCATCATACAATATTAAGCGTATTATTATTTGAAATTATGCAAAATTACCTGATAAAGAATATCACGATCGTTAACGAGGGTAAATCAGTTATTGGTGATGTGCTCATCAAAAATCAGCGCATCGAAAAAATTGGGTCGGGGCTGCAAACCAGCTTAGCCGTAACAGAAATTGACGGCACCGGAAAACATCTTCTGCCGGGTGCTATTGACGACCAGGTGCATTTCAGAGAACCTGGTCTCACACATAAAGCGACCATCTACACAGAATCAAGAACCGCTGTAGCGGGAGGCGTCACTTCATTTATGGAAATGCCTAATACAGTCCCACCCGTTTTTACACAGGAACTGCTTGAACAGAAATATGAAATAGCCAGGAACAGTTCGCTCGCCAACTACTCTTTTTTTATGGGTACTTCGAACGACAACCTCGAACAGGTACTTCAAACCAATAAAAAAAAGAATGAAGTATGTGGTGTGAAGATATTTATGGGTTCATCTACCGGAGGA
>JAEZGI010000051.1 GCA_023416995.1 Bacteroidota bacterium | reverse complement strand
AAACGGTGGGATATTGACTAACCTGGTCCTTACCAAGCAGTGCAATCTCTGCAGGAGTTTTTCCGTCCTGTGTAAGGAAATTATGGGAATGGGGTGTTTGCCTGTTACAGGGTTTGCCTGCATCGATTACAAGCACGGTGCGTTTGGAACGTCCCAGGGACATAGCGGCTGAAAGACCCGCGTAACTGCCGCCAATGATAATGACTTCAAAGCTTGTTGGTTGCATACTTTCTGGTTTAATGTATACCGGTTATCATAAACGAAAGTATGAATTTTTCACGATTTGCAACTATGTTGCAGATTTGTGATTACAGTTTTATTTGAAGCTTCGGGTCCTGCAGGCTAGACAGCTTGCTATTCCCACTTTGATCTGAACAATTGCTGCAACCGATCAATCTCCTTTTGATACATGGTTTTTTTTCTGGTACCGAAATACAAAGTGTTTTCCAACGGTTCCCTACCCTGCCATACCATCTTTATTTTCCCGGCATCAAGTGCTTCCTGGCAAAGAAAATCCGGCACTATCGAAAAACCCTTATTGTTGCTGAGACAGCGAATGATTGAGCACATGTTTGGCACTATATAATTCGGTGAAAAATCAGGATGCGTTTTGAAATTGCTGATCCAGAAATTTTTTAAGTGTTCCATGTCAGCGGCTGTGCTATACCATAGCTGTTGTTTGAGAAAATCTTCTGCGGCATTGATGTTACCAGCCTTAAGCAGTTTCTGCAGCCTGGTAACATCAGTATTGCTGCCGGCCACCAACACAATCCGCACTGTTGAAAAAGGATGATAACAAAGATTTTTTTGGCTACCCTTCTGTGGGGTTACCACCATATCGAGTAAACCGTTATCAAGATCCGCTTGCATTTGCGGATATTGGCCAAATTTGATAATCAGGTTAAAAGGTAATGTCGCGATATGTTCTTCCAAAGTGTATTGAAAAGTTTCAAAACACATTCCCACGTTGATGGTTGCGCGTTCAGTCCGGGTGCGTCTGTGAAAATGTTCCTCTGCATACTCTAGTTTGCTTAACGGCTCCAGGATGGTATTGTAAAGCATTTTCCCCTTTTCTGTAGGTACCATTTTTCGTGGTGAGCGATCAAACAATTTATAACCAGCATAGGCTTCCAACGAGTTGAGATGAAGACTGACACCTGGCTGTGAGATATATAAAACCTGGGCCGCTGCAGAAAGAGTACCGGTATCATAGATTGCTTTAAAACTTCTGAGCCATTCAAGATTCCACTGCATAACTATAATATTAATGATAATTATGTACAATTTAAATGATTTTAATAATATCTCTCAATGGATAAAGTTTGCAAAATGCGTTTTATAACCTTCATCATTTAAAGTATATGGAATACAGAAAACTAGGCAACTCAGGATTAGATGTTTCGGTTCTAAGCCTGGGAACGGCAACCTTTGGAGGAACTAACGAATTTTTTGGGCGATGGGGACAAACCGATATAGGTGGAGCGACAAGATTGGTAGATATCGCTTTTGATAATGGAATCAACTTCTTTGATACAGCTAATGTTTATTCCCTGGGCGTATCAGAAGAGATACTTGGGGCAGCTTTGAAAGGCCGGCGCCATAAAGCGATCATTGCAACAAAAGGTGCTTTTGCCATGGGAGCCGGCGCAAACGAGCGTGGCGCCTCCGGCATCATATCATCGGTGCTGTAAACGATAGCTTAAAAAGGTTAAATACCGATTATATCGATGTGTATTTTATTCATGGGTTTGATCCGCTTACTCCTGTTGCAGAAACATTGAGAACACTTCATACACTGGTTACAGAAGGAAAGATCAGATATATCGGTTGTTCAAATTATGCCGCATGGCAGCTGATGAAATCACTGTCTATAGCGGAAAGGTTGCAACTCGAACGATTTGTAATCTACCAGGGGTATTACTCACTTATCGGACGCGATTATGAACAGGAACTACAGCCGCTGCTAATGGACCAGGGATTGGGTTTGATGGCATGGAGCCCGCTTGGCTGGGGCAGGCTGACCGGGAAAATAAAACGCAATCAGCCGATAGCAGAAGGAAGAATAAAAGCCGGGGGTGACATCGGCTCGCCTCCTGTCGAAACTGAATTTCTTTACGACCTGGTTGAGTTGTTAGAAAAAATTGCAAATGATACCGGTAAAACGATTTCGCAGGTAGCCATCAACTGGTTGATACAACAAAAAACAGTCAGCAATATCGTAATCGGCGCCCGGAACGAACAGCAATTGATGGAAAATATTGGTGCGGCTGGCTGGTCATTAAATGATGACCATCTTGCCCGTTTGAATACATTAACAGCCAAAACTCCTATCTACCCGCACTGGGTAGGTGCCCGGTAAGCTGCAATCAGCAGTCACATTTGTTTTTAGCGTTTTGCTATGCTAATGCCGGTTCCGACCGCTGGCAATCACACAGCTTGTTTAACGATTCCAGGAAATTAAGATACAATGGCACACTGGCTTCGATCCATTCTTTCGAAGCATTGAGCTCTATCCCGTAATAGGCAAGCAAGGGTTGATAGTCAGCTTTTACATATTCGAAACTGAGTTCAAAGGGACGGGTTAGTTCCTGCAGGGTATATTTGTATTTTTCTGAACGGGCAAACTGACGTTCATCAATACCGGCAGATATGGCAAGCGCCACTATCTTGCCCGAAACCTTGTATCCACTTTTGCTGCCATAAGCCCAGCCATAAGTCAATACTTCATCGAGCCATTTCTTCAGAAGTGGCGGACTGCTAAACCAATAAAAAGGAAACTGAAATACAATTTTATCATGCTGTTCAATAAGGCGTTGTTCAGCTTCGACATTTATTTTTTCGTCGGGATATGCTTTGTATAACTCATGTACTGTAAACTTTTTGGGATACCTGGTCAACTCTTCTATCCATCGTTTGTTGATAAGAGAACTGTTTATGTCTGGATGCGTAACAATGATCAAAGTTTTCATGTTAAACGTCTTTAAGTATTACATGACAAAACTAATTTGTATCAGATTTCGATGAACACCGGTTACCTATTGTAATGAACTATCAAATTTGTAAGTATGTCAAAGATCAAAGAAACATCTACCAATTACCTGAACAAAACCGCGCTGGCTGAAGAATGTGCCGAGGTATACGCAGCGAATATGATCGGTGGGCAATGGGGACTTGTGATTTGTTCGTGGTTAATGAATGGAAAACTACGCTTCACTGAGTTGAAGAAGCGGCTGCCTAATATCACAGAAAGAATGCTTGCCTTACAATTAAAAAAACTGGAAGCAAATAAGATGGTTAAACGTACGGTGTATGCGGAAGTGCCATTACGTGTAGAATATGAACTGACACCTATTGGCTATGAATTACGTGCTGTCATTACCGGTCTTGAAGCCTGGGGACTTAAACACAAAGCTTTGAAATGAGCGCTTAAAAAAGCACGCCTGTTTTGGGTTCTATCCGGGCAGGAAGTTCTTTCTCACCGAGCATATCACGCAAATCGATTTCAATATTCCTCGAAATGGATTGTATAGGAACGTCATTTATCAATCCTTCAAAAGGATTTTCACTGTAGTCGCCTGTGTATTCCATCAATGAAAACACCCATGAAACCAACATGTTGAATGGAAGTAATAACCAGATCAGTTCATCGCCCAGTTTTTCAAATTCATGTAGCATGCCAAATGGTAGTATCCAGGAAAAGATAATGATAAAGATGGCGCTTGATGTTGCATACTGACGTGGCAGCGGAAAGTTTTTTATTCGTTCGGACCTACCCTGTTCATTGTACATATCCGCTATGTGTCGCTGAAGATCAACCTGGTGGTATTCGGATATATGTCCACCCGCTGCAAGTTCAGCAATGTGGGCAGACTGTCGCTCCAGCAACTGCACGGCCTTGTTTTTTTTAGTAGCGATCCAATCAAATTCTTCTGTCGATAAAAGTTCTTTGGTTTCTGCTTCAAAGGATGAGAAATCTATTCGTTTTTGGAAATATGCCCTTTGTCTCCGGCTTGAAACATATTGATGTTCCCAGGGCGTTCTTACCCACATAGCATGTTTTAATGCATGGATCCAAGCGATGTGCCGGTAAGTAAGGGTACGTATCACTTGTTGTTTTTCTTTGGCTGTCATGGATGGTGAACCGATGTAGGCATTAGCTGCAGCAATAAAGGATCTGCTCACGTTAACGATGCCACCCCATACAATACGCGCTTCCCAGCAGCGTCCGTACGACTGGTTATTTTTGAAGCCCACGTAAAATGCAACCGCAGTACCAACGAGTGATACAGGTAGCCAGGGAATAGCTACCCATGACCACCCGAGATAACGGTACGTACAGATAGCGAGTATCCCGGTGAAGGTTGACCATAAGATCATGCGCCATGTGATAAAATACATGATGCGGAAGTCAAAGTATCGGTTTACATACATAAACGGATCAAAATTATTTTTAGTTAAGGATGATAGGGCTGCCCCACAACGAGTTTGTCTCCTGAAAGATCTATACCGAAAAACTTTGGAAACCGGAAATAACGACCATTCACATTTCTGTGGCTGTGCAGGGCCATTAATAATTTTCCATCAAAAGTGCGGAACAGCATACCGTGCCCAAAGTTTGGAGGCGTGATGGGTTCTTCTTCATGGATCCAGGGTCCGTTTAAGGAACCTGACGAAGAATAAGCCACACCCTGTGTATAGACATCATGAACCCAGCTTGTCCAGATCATGCCGAGCCGGCCAGATCCGGTTTTAAACAGATAGGGTCCATCTGTTACCTTGCTTTTGCCTTCGCTGCCGTCAGGATTTTTTTCCCGGCTCCATGGAGCATCTTTCGCCCGGAACATGAGCGTTGCTTTGCCGGTGGTGCCACTGAGATCTGGTTTCAAGGCTATATACTCAATGGTACCGTTTCGGTTCTGGAGCCATTCATAACAATAGACAAGATATGGTTTGCCATTTTCGATCCATAATGTGCCGTCGAGCGTTGGCATATGGGCCGGTAAATAAGTGGGATCAGACATTGGAACATAAGGGCCTTCGGCTTTGTCACTTACAAGCACATGACAGGCACGCCTTTCGATGGGTGTGCCATCAACGGTGTCAATCATCACCGCCCTGTTGGTAAACGTTCCAAAATAGTAGTACTTGTTTTTGTATTCGTGTATTTCTGCGGCCCAGATCATCGGTGCGGGCCCCATCCACGAGGCAGAGTCGGTTTGCGCGACTTTATAAGGTCCTTTCCACGATCTCAGATCCTTGCTTTTCCATAACATCCCACCGGTGCCTGTCATGAAATAGGTCTGGGTTTTGGAGTCTGCCAGTATAAATGGGTCGCTTAGCCGAATCGAATCGATGGGAACATTGGATCCCGGCAAAAAGGTTCGTTGCGTTTGTGCGCTGGCGATACAGGATGCGCAGAAAAAAGCGAACACTGCCAGTAAACGGATCTTCATGTTGGTTAACGATTGAGTTATTCGTGTCGGCGAAAAATTTTGGAGATCAATTTATCTATTCTGTTTTATATAGCAGATAATTCTTTCAGACTGGCGGTTTTCCTGATATTTCCCCATTCCAACTGTATTATCTAACCGCAATAAGCGGCTTCATCACTGCCAACGCGCTGTGAATTAATCGATCACGCGAAAAAAGTTTGATTTTTTTTCTTCTTTATTTCCTTGGAATCAATTCATACTGTATTTTCGCGCCGGAGAGATGGCAGAGCGGTCGAATGCGGCGGTCTTGAAAACCGTTGAAGCGAAAGTTTCCGGGGGTTCGAATCCCTCTCTCTCCGCCAAAAAGCACAAAGCCCCGAAAGGGGCATTTTTGTTTTCAGGAGCGCCCAGGCTGACA
>JAEZGI010000035.1 GCA_023416995.1 Bacteroidota bacterium | reverse complement strand
ACCGGCTTATCCGAACTGTTGACCGACATGAACCGTTCACGGAAAGTCCTGCTGTCAAACAGATCTTCTCCAACTCATTTCGGTAAGGCACAATGATGAAAACCGGCTGTATGCACCTTCATTCCTGCAAGTCTGCTCATAGTGCACAATTCAAACGCTTCAGCCAGATTGCATTTCGAGCCTTCATTTCGTGGCTTCGATTGCGATCTCATGCATTTCGGCAGAGCGAGCTTGAACAAAAGCTGCGATAAACTAATCGCATTACGACAACTCCCTGAGCCAGCAAGACAAGCCAATCGCGATAAGCAACTACAATAACTCGTCCCGATAAGGCAATCGCAAGCCGAGTCGCGATGAACCAGCCGTGATAAGGCACAACGATAAACAAAAGCGATAAGCCAGCCGTAATAAGGCGGCGGCGATTCTCAGTTTTGATGAGCTAGACTAAGAGGCAGCGCGACGATTCAATCGAAATAAATCTGAAGCTATAAGCTGGCTTCGGTTGGCTCAGCAGGGCAATGTTCGCCAACTATGGGCGATTACTATTGCTCCTCTTCGCCGTATGCTAATTGAACGGTTCTTTGTCTATTTAAAATCGAACTGACAAGGCATGAATCGCGGTGGTGGGCATTCTGGCTGACGGTCAAATTGCTGCAAATGTTTGCTGTCAACCGGAGGCGATGACTAAAAACATTAGGCAATGCCTCGGCAGTAGAGGGGCCATCGAAATCGTTGCGCACTGGTTTTACCAAGCGGTGTTTAGGGACCTGTGGTGTTTACTATTGATTCAAACGATCGGGAATTGCTCAAGGGTCACCTCAAAAATAACAACACAGCCTGCGATGCAAGGGCGGTTCCGCGTAAGGCACCTTATTTTTCCGGTCAGGGCACCAAAGCAGATCAAGGCGCTCAAAAGCCCGGCTAAGGCAACTCTTTCAACTGCCGATCAGGGCAAGAAAAGCCGATCGCGAACTCAAAAACACCCAAACAAAAAAGCGTATGCAGCCCGGAAAAATTCGGTGCCGTCGCGGACCGCCCGCGGCATCACCGGCAGGCGGTTAATACGAACGAGCCACCGAGCATCGAAGGATGGTGCCAAACGTAATCGCACACAAAAGCGTGCAGGGGCCGGAAAAATTCAGTGTCGTCACGGATCGCCCGCAACATCAGAGGCAGGCAACCCCCCTTAGGTATGGTCTTTGCTTACACAGATTTATGCCGAACCGTCTTCAGTACGAGTCCAGTCCGTATTTATTGCAGCATGCGAACAACCCCGTGGATTGGTACCCCTGGGGAGAAGAAGCATTCGCCCAGGCAATAGCGGAGGATAAACCAGTGTTGGTAAGCATTGGCTACGCCGCTTGCCATTGGTGCCACGTCATGGAGCGTGAAAGCTTTGAAAACCACGAAACGGCGGCACTGATGAATGAGAAATTCATCAATATTAAAATAGACCGGGAAGAACGTCCCGATCTTGACCATATATATATGGACGCCGTCCAGGCAATGAGTGGAAGCGGTGGCTGGCCACTAAACGTATTTCTTACTCCACAGAAGAAACCGTTTTATGGCGGCACTTATTTTCCGCCTCGCCAGGTTTATAACCGGCCTTCATGGACGGATGTTCTCACCAGCATTGCAGATAGCTTTCGCGAAAAACGCGAAGAAATTGAAGCCCAGGCAGATAATCTCACAGATCACATCATAAAGACCAACGCTTTTGGCGTTAAGTCGGGTAATAATACCGTCCCTCTTTCGGATAACCAGGTTAAACAGTTGATCGACAATGTGATGAAATCCGCTGATACCAAAGAGGGTGGATTTGGACGGGCGCCTAAATTTCCGCAGACATTCACCATCCGCCTGTTGCTATTATATTATTATCATTCCAAAGACCAGAAGGTTCTTGACCAGGCCCTGTTGTCGCTCAACAAAATGATTGATGGGGGTATCTATGACCAACTCGGAGGCGGATTTGCACGTTACAGTACAGACGACCAATGGCTGGCGCCGCATTTCGAAAAAATGTTATACGACAATGCCTTGTTGATTGAAGCCATGGCCGAAGCCTACCAGTTAACAGGTAACGAGAAATACAAAAACACGATCGCGCACACGGTCGATTTTTTGGATCGCGAAATGACCGACACAGAAGGAGGGTGGTATAGTGCCCTGGATGCCGACAGTGAAGGGGTAGAGGGAAAGTTCTATACCTGGTCGTTTGACGAAATACAGGAGTTTTTGGGGGAAGAAGCAGCATTGTTCTGTGCATATTATGGCGTAGTGCCGGGGGGAAATTGGGAACATACCAATATCCTGCACGTTCGCCAGGGGATGGAGGGTTTTGCAGCTGATCATGGTATCGATCTGCGGGTCTTTCAGGATAAACTGCGCAACTGGCGGCTGCGACTGATGGAGGTAAGATCCGGTCGGATCCGTCCCCAGCTTGATGACAAGATACTATTGGGGTGGAACGCCCTTATGGTCAGTGCACTTTGCCGGGCGGCTGCCGCTACGGGGGAAACCAGCTATAAGGATCGTGCTGTTGACAATATGCGATTTTTATTGAAAGCGTTCAAACAGGACGATGGCGGTTTCGCCCATACTTATAAAAATAATGTTGCCAGGTACCCAGCCTTCCTGGATGATTATGCGTATCTAATTGCAGCGCTCATCCAGTTGCAGGAGATAACTGCCGACCCGGAATGGCTTAAAATTGCAAAATCTTTAACAGAGCTGGTCGTTTCACAATTCTCAACAGATGATGATCTTTTTTACTATACACCGGACGGACAAAATGACGTGATTGTCCGTAAAAAAGAGATTTATGACGGCGCTGTACCCTCAGGTAACTCACTGATGTTGTGGAACTTACATCAACTTGGGGTTATCTTTGATCAGGCTTCCTGGAAGGAACGTGCATACAAAATGGCAGGCTCATTACAGGATGCATCCATAAAGTATCCCGGTTCATTCGGGGTATGGGCGCTTTTCCTGGTGTCGGTCACGTATGGAATACCGGAAATAGCGATTGTTGGTGAGGAAAGCACTGCAGTGAGTAATGAATTTTTGCGTACTTTCATCGGCCCCTACATATTTCAGTCCGCAACCCTTAGTAACGACACATTTCCCCTATTAGCTGGAAAACCCGGGTCCCGGAAAGCAAAGATCTTTCTATGTAAGGATTACGCCTGTCAGGCACCTGTAGAAACGGTTTCGGAGCTTGTCAGATTACTTGAAAAAACCTGAATCGTTATAATTTTTCCGATCACAATATTTTTATTTCGGTGGTCGTTTAAACATGAGCTGAATCCTTTGAGAGTTGCAGTTTTAAAAAATAAATTCTAAACTTGTGATGAAGTCGGTAAAACAAATTTTTTGCCCAATACCCTTTAACATTATGAAAAACAGAAACCTATCCGCCTTATTACTCCTTACCTCTGTGGTAATGGTAACCGGTTGCGGCAAATTGGGAAAGTCATCGAAAGGTTTACCGAACGATGGACAGTTACATGGCGTTGCCCCGGCCAGCAAGTACAACCTGACCAAGCCCCCTGGCATGGTCTACATTCCACCAGGAACTTTCCACATGGGTCCTAGTGACGAAGATGTTAACTACGCTTATACTGCAAGAAACAAACAGATCTCGATCAATGGGTTCTGGATGGATGCAACCGAGGTTACAAATAACGAATATCGTCAGTTTGTAAACTGGGTTCGCGATTCAATAGCAGCTACCCTGATGCAACTGGGTAAAGAAGTTGACGGCAAATTTGCGGTTGACTGGAAAAAAGCTCAAACCATTAAATGGGGTGATAAAGCAACGATCGAAAAGATTGACCAGATGATCCTGTCTCCCGAAAACCGGATTTTTGGTAAAAAGGACCTGGATCCTACCAAAATCATCTACCATTCTGAAACTTTTGATCTGAAAGAAGCTGCTAAAAGAGAAAATGCAGGCAAGCCAAGATCTAACTTCATGATCAAGAAAGATGTATTTATCTATCCTGATACATTGGTTTGGATCCGCGACTTCAGCTATTCGTATAATGAGCCTTTTACAAAAAGATATTTCTCACATCCGGCTTATGGCAACTATCCACTGGTTGGTGTAAACTGGAAACAGGCAACAGCGTTCTGCGAGTGGAGAACTCATTTGCTGAACTCATTCCTGGATTCAAAGAAGAGAGCTACAGAATCTGATTTCCGTCTTCCAACAGAGGCAGAGTGGGAATATTCTGCACGCGGCGGCCGTTCACAGTCTATGTTCCCCTGGGGTAACTATTACCTGAGAAACAAGAAAGGTTGTCTCCTGGCGAACTTCAAACCTGGACGTGGTAATTATCCTGAAGATGGCGGTTTCTATACCGTTCGTGCTGACGGATACTGGCCAAACGATTTCTGTCTGTATTGTATGGCTGGAAACGTTGCTGAGTGGACCTCATCACTTTTCTACGAAGGAGCTTATAACTTCCAGCATGATATGAACCCGGATATCCGTTTCAACGCAAAGGATTCAGATCCTCCAAGGATGAAACGTAAGGTTATCCGCGGTGGTAGCTGGAAAGATGTTGGTTTCTATCTTCAGACATCTACCCGTAACTACGAATACCAGGATACTACCAAATCTTACATTGGTTTCAGGTGCGTGATTGACCTGCCACCAGCACAAAAGAAACGTGCATAAAAATCATTAGGGCTAAGACTTTGTCTTAGCCCCTTCTAAAAAAATCGCCTAGGACAAAAATTTTAATATTCGTTTACCGTTATTGACTTGATATTTCTCGCGAATATTGAACTGGCATTCTATTATCTATTTCCAAATAACATTTCCAAACAACGTTTTCCAATTTTCACTTAACCAATTATCAAACCCTTAATCCGTTTTCTAACTAACTAAACACTTAACAAAATGGCTGGAACTTCTAAATCAATTGACAGAATCGTAAACATAGTGGTGTGTATGGGCGCTGCTATCGTAATCTTCGGAGCTTGGCAGAAAATTACGCACCAACCAATGGCTGACTTCTTTTTGACAGCCGGTCTTATCACTGAAGCTATCATTTTCGTAGTATATGCATTCTTACCGCCTCCAGGAGGAGAAATGCATGCACTCGTTGAAGCGCTTCCAAAACTTGCTGGTGGAGCTTCTACCGGTAATCCAAACATCCAGAAAATGGATGAAATGCTGAAGGATGCAGATATCACTCCTGCAAGTCTGAAAAGCCTGAGCGAAGGTTTCAAGAAACTGAACAGCTCTGTAAATGGTATCGCTGAAGTAGGCGACGTTGTTAAATCAACCAGCGATTACTCTGCTAAAACCAAAGAAGCAACTGCAGCTCTTGAATCAATGAAAAATGCTTACACTGGCGCAGCTACAACAATGGGTCATTTTAATACAGCGGCTGATGGTACTAAAAAGTTCCACGAGCAGGTACAGGTGCTGACCAAGAACCTTGGTTCTTTGAATGCAATCTATGAGCTCGAACTGCAGGATACCAACAATCACCTGAAGGCTATGAACAGCTTCTATTCAAACCTGGCCAGTGCATCACAAACCATGCAGGGCAGTGTTGAAGATGCTAAAAAAGCACATGAACAAATCGCGAAATTGTCAGCTAACCTTAGCAGCCTGAACACAGTTTATGGTAACATGCTGAGCGCAATGCAAGGACGCTAATTGAATCATTAACAGGTAAAATCCTCAGTCCAAACAATTAACTTAATTAGAAAAACCTAGCCCATGTCTTTACCTAAAGAGCCCAGGCAGAAGATGATCAACATGATGTACCTGGTGCTCACCGCACTTCTGGCACTGAACGTTTCATCTGAAGTCTTGAACGCTTTCAAAACTGTCGACAACAGTATCACCAGCGCAAATGGTGTGTTGACAGGTAATAATAACCAGATTTATGCATCCTTTGCAGATAAACTGGCCGATCCAAAGTCTGCCGAAAAAGCAAAGATCTGGAAGCCAAAAGCTGATGCTGCATCACAAATCACCAAAAAACTCTACGACGAGATAGAAGGTCTTAAAGCCGAAATCAAAAAAGCCGCAGGTTACAATCCTGAAAAGGGTGACACTGTGTGGGCTATTGATCACCTCGATGCTCCAACCCGTATCATGTCTAAACAAGGCGAAGGCGAAAAGCTCTATGCTAAGCTGGCCGAGTATAAAAAACAAATCCTTGCTATTGATCCTGAGATCGCTAAAGAGTTTGCCAACAAACTTCCAATCGACCTTACAGTGCCCAAAGCACAGGACGGAACAACTAAAAGCTGGACCGAAAGTTATTTCCACATGACTCCTGCCATTGCAGCGATCACTATCCTGAACAAGTTCCAGAATGATATCAAGAATTCTGAGTACCAGGTGGTAAGCTATTGCCACAACCAGGTTGGCCAGGTAGCAGTAAGATTTGACAAATTCGGTTTTGTAGGCGGACTTAGCTCCAGCTACCTTATGCCTGGCGAGAAGATCCAGGTGTATGCAGGTCTTGGTGCAATGAGCTCTGCTTCTGCCCCCCAGATCACTATCAATGGTAAACCTGCTCCGATTGGTGCTGATGGTATGGCCACAATGGATATGGCTGCAGGCGGCACCGGTGCCGGCAAGGCTCATGTTGTGGTTCGTTACAAGGACCAGGACGGTATTGATAAAGTAATCGAAAAAGATCTTAACTATACAGTTGGTGCACCTTCTGGTGTGTCAGTATCTGCAGATAAGATGAATGTACTTTACCTGGGTGTTGAAAACCCCATGACCATCACCGCTGGTGTTGGTAGTGAAAAGGTAAATGCAACGCTGGACGGTCCTGGTAAAATCAGCCGGGTCAGCGGTCCTAAATGGGTCGTGGTTCCTGCGGGCAATCCCAGAGAGTCTGCGATTAACGTTATCATCGACGGAAAAGCGACAGCTGTTAAGTATCGTATCAAAACCTTACCTCCGCCTGCTACTTTTGTAGGTTCTAAAAGAGGTGGTGCGATTCCTGCAGGTGATTTCAAAGCAATGGGTGGTGTTATCGCCCGTCTGCTGGATTCAGAATTCGAAGCTCCTTTCAAAGTAGTTAGCTACCAGGTAGGTGCACTGGGCGGAAAATATCCGGTTTACCAGTTTGCAAACCAGGAAGGTAACAGATGGAGCGGTAATGCAAAAACGATCATTGACGGAGCTACTCCGGGTACTTCTATCTTCTTTGACCAGATTAAAGTTGTAGGACCCGATGGTAGAACAGTAGATCTGCCAATGATGACATTCAATTTGAAATAAGTATATTATAAATCAGGGATAATGAAAAATCGTATCATCAGACTGGGATTACTTGTGGTTGTTATGGCTGTGTTTGTTGGTAATGCGGAAGCGCAAACCAAAAAACCGGTCAGGAAGGCAACCAAAAGAACTACCACCAAACCAACCAATACCTCCAGGAACAACAACGCCGCCAACAATGCAGCACTTGCCGCAAAGACGGATACAGTTCCTGCAGTGGTTCCACTGGAAGCAGACATCAAACTGGAAGCTCCGAAACCATCTTTGCGTAACGACAATGCGATCGAACGCAACCTGGTAAGAGAAAGAGTGCCCCTGGCGTATGAGCATATCCGTGAGGATGATGCAGCGTATGTGCAGCGTGTGTGGAGAGAAATCGACGTACATGAGAAGATCAACCTTCCCTTCGTGTATAAAGCAGAGAGTGACAACGGCAACCAGCGATTTATCGTGATGCTGTTGAACGCCATCAAAAACAACGAAGTGGTAGCATTCAGTGCTGCCGGTGGTGATGATCGTTTCACGACTCCCATGACTTTCAAAGAAATTGCAGAACTCCTTGTAGGAAAACCTACAACAAAACAGATTCCTGACTGGGTTAACGATCCTGATGGTTCTAAAGGCATCCTTAAGGATACCACCATTGGAGCTGAATTCAACCCTGACATTGTTGAAAGATACTGGATCAAGGAAGATGTTGTATTTGACAAGGAATCTTCCCGTATGACAACCAGGATCCTGGGTATTGCTCCAATTAAAACGATTCTGAATGAAGATGGATCGTTCCGGGCAACAACTCCATTGTTCTGGGTGTATTATCCGGATTTGAGACCAATGCTTGCGCGTTACGACGTGTACAATGGAAGAAACTACGGAGCAAAGATGAGTTGGGAAGAACTGTTTGAGAGCCGCATGTTCTCCAGCAGGATCCTGAAATCAACCATCAATAACCCGAATGATGCGTTCATCAGCAGCTATATCAAGGATCCGATCCTTGCATTACTGGAAGGTGAGAACATCAAAGAAAAGATCTTCAACTACGAGCAGGATCTCTGGTCTTACTAAACATTTTTTCCCTGATATACTTGAACAGGCACCGCTCGCGGTGCCTGTTGTGTTTTGTGCGTGATGTATGCGATAAACCTGATGGTGCATGTTCGTCATGGGTTGTAATCACCAACTATTAGCCAGGAGCAATGGTGTCCACCGCGAGGTGGAATCTAAGGGTAGTTGACGGCCAGGTTCCCCGCCGGGGAAAACGAAAAATATCAGCCACAGCTGTTTAGAGGCAAGTTTTGCGGTGATGGGTAATATGTAAGTTTCAGGATGATAGGGGCCAAAGCATACGGCAAACGTTGATGGATCGTGGTGCTTCCGGGTATTTCGTCTGTCCGTAAATATCCCACGTAAAATTACGGCGGTTATTTTATTAAGAATCGATCAGCCCTATCTGGTCAAAACAAGATCATAGCGGTATCAGGTAAGCAGGCTGGCAAAAAGTACCCGGAATGGGTCAAAAGCGCGATAGTGCTGCGTTTCACGGTTTTGATGCAGATATTAAAGTTTCAAAATTTAGACGTGACTGGTAAAGCTGAAAGCTGCGTCCCATAAGGATTTGAGGCTTGGAGTATCCAAGAGATTAAAAATCAGGACGGACACTGAATTTCCCGGATTTTTTTTGTGTAAAAATGACAATAATAAAATATCAAAAATACCCAAATCCGGGTATTGTTTTGTTCGACCTAATGCCTACTTTTACATCGGTTTTTCATAGGATATTGGATTTTAAAAACGGGGCTGGATTTCTATCCTGGCCCCTTTATTTTTTTTAAGAGCGTCCCCTCAAGGGCGCTATTCGTATTTTTACGAGATAGCCTATTCCTTAACCTGGATCAGGTAGTTTTTTTTGGGGCTTTTGACTAAGGGTGTTTTTTTTCAGGCGGAACAATATCATCAGCTGACAACCCGCTATTATCCTCAGCTTCGGTTTGTTTTGCGATAGCGTCCATATCAGGAGGTGGCTCAACAGACTCTTCGGGATGAAAAAAGTTCCATATCAGTAATGCGCGATTGCTTCCCACAGCCTGGCTTAATTCCTCCCGGCTCAGCTCACGGACTTTTTTTACCGATTTATAGGTTTTTAGTAATTGATCGGCAGTTGTCTTTCCAATTCCCTTGATCTGCTCCAATTCGTTTTTAAAGGTGCCCTGGCTGCGTTTCTGGCGGTGAAACCTGATTCCGAAACGATGCACCTCATCCCTGATTCTCCGGATCAGGTGCAGGCTCGGGCTGTTATAAGGCAGTTTCAACGATTCCTGGTCACCCGGGTAAAATATCTCTTCTTCATTTTTTGCCAAACCCACCACGGTCATCCTGCCTTCCAGTCCCAATTCGTGAATACTTTCCATAGCCGCACTCAACTGCCCCTTGCCACCGTCAATGATCACGAGTTGAGGCAAAGGCTGCGCTTCTTCCGTTAGCCGCCTGTATCGGCGCATGACCACCTCTTTCATGGTCGCAAAATCGTTGATACCCTGCACGGTTTTAACGTTATAATGCCGGTAATCTGCCTTGCTGGGCACGCCCATACGGAAACAAACCATGGCCGAAACAGGGTAACTGCCCTGGAAATTGGAATTATCAAAACACTCAATGTGCACGGGCAGGTCAGGCAACTTCAGATCTTCCTGTAAAAGATAAAGCACCTTTTTCTTCTCCATATCATCTTTTCCTTCCAGTTGCAGCATCCGCTTTTTGCGCAATTCCTCGCGGAAATAGTTCACATTTTTCTCGGACAGATCAAGCAGTTTCTTTTTGTCGCCGGCGCGGGGAACAGTAATGATGATATCGTTTTCTGCGTATTCTATAGGAAATGGTACCACGATCTCACGCGCAAGACTGTTAAAGGTATCCCGCAACTGGGCCACAGCAAAAGCAAGTACTTCCTCGTCAGGTTCTTCCAGGTGAGTTTCAAGTTGCGAAGTATGAGTCTGAACAATAGTGCCGTTTTGTACCATCAGGTAGTTGACATAGGCTTTGTCCTCTTCTCGCAGCAAGGTAAAAACATCCGCGTTAGTCATCTGGCTGCTTACAATCACCGAACGGGCCGCATATTGCTCCATATGACTGATCTTTTTCCGGATAATCTCTGCTTTCTCAAAATTCAGGTTTGCGGCATGAGCACGCATCTCGTTCCTGAATTGCTGGATTACCGGGTTAAGATTCCCTTTTAAAATATTCCGGATCTGCTGGATGCCTTCTTTATAATCCTCCGCATCCTGGTAGCCCTCGCATGGACCCTTACAGTTTCCGAGATGATATTCCAGGCACACTTTGAATTTCTTTTTCCTGATATTGGGTTCCGTGAGGTTCAGCTTGCAGGTGCGCAACTGGATATTAGACTTAACAAAATCCATCAGTTCGCGCACTTTGCCTACAGAAGTAAAAGGGCCAAGGTATTCAGAACCATCGTTGATTTTACGCCGTGTCAGGAAAATGCGGGGGAAGGGTTCATTTTTAATAACGATATAGGGATAGGTCTTGTCGTCTTTTAGGTTGATGTTGAACTTTGGCTGAAATTGTTTGATCAGTGAGTTCTCCAGCAAAAACGCGTCCTGCTCGCTGTTGACTATCGTAAACTCAATGCGCCGGATACGCTGAACAAGTTCATGCGTTTTGTAGGTGGTGAAGGTTTTGTTGAAGTAAGAGCCAACACGTTTTCGCAAACTTTTTGCCTTGCCTACATACAACAACTCGTTTTTCTGATCGTAATATTTGTATACTCCGGGATTGAGGGGAATCGTATGTGATATCTGTTGAAATTCCTGCTGCGTCATGGTACATCCTTATCCCGCGGCCATGCGGGGTTGATTGTGCAAAAATATAACAGCCGCCGCTGCTAAAAGTTCCCTCCGCAGCCTATGATCAACGGCTCATTATGATTCATTCAAAATCATTCCAGACAAATTTCTCCTGCTTCACGACCGGTGGAGCATTGCCCTTGGTTACTTCTGAATTGATCATTACGCTGATACCGTTACGGAGCAGTATTTTTTTAACTACGGATGAATCGTCGTTTGCAGCAAATTTCTCAAGGTAAATACTGCTTACCTTATCATAACTTTCTGTACCCTGAACCAGTACATCGATCCGGTGAAACTCCAGTTCATCATTTTTAGTGGAATAAGTGAAGGTAGAAGTTTGCGTACCCTGGTCAAAAAATGAAGACTCGGAATAATATTTTTCAAAATTCTCCTTGCTGAGATCAGCTGAAAGATACTCTTCCATCACTTCGCGAAACTGTGCTGGTGAAATAAATCCAGAATCAGTTTTCCCGTTCACGGTAACATACTGGCGGATGGCAGTAGCGAATGAATCCACCATTTTCACCTCACCGCGTAAATAATCAAGTACCGGGAAAAATTGTTTGGGATTGTTGGCGTCTTCGGGTAAAGTTGCCGTGGATCCGGAAGAATCAATATCATCAGCACAGGAAACGGCAAGAACCAATGAAAAGAGAAGAAAGTAGCATGACTTCATTTTCTAAAATTAAGTAAATGCCAATTCCATTTTAGCAGGCAGCAATAAATTTAGCATAAAAAATGAGCCGTACTAGCGCAGCGTTTTTGTTACACCGATCTTAACTCCGTATTCCATGAGGTTTTCACGAATGGGGTATTTTGATGAATAGCTTGACAATAACTGGTACCTGAACTGCGGACCAACCTGCCAGCTAATGCCGCCTGTGCTGTAAGAAACGAAAGCTTCGGCACTTGTATTCATGTTCCACCTCCGCACCAGCGAGGGTTCACGGGTATAGTTCTGGTAGTCGGTGGTAATGAGGTAGCTGTTGCGGTTAATCAGATAAGTCGGTTGAATGGTACCCGCTACATGAAACTGCAGCCTTGCCCCATCTATTACCTTAACCTCAACACCGATGGGCGCTGATAACTGGAAGTACTGGTTTTGAAGATCTTTCACCGAACGACCCGCGAAATTATTGATGGCGCTGATAGAACGGATACTATCACGACGATGGGTACTGCCAACACTGTTTAAAGCAATAGTGGCAACCTCTGCGGATGATTCAAACGCTTCTATGGCATAACGGGCATAGTTAAACTGTATACCGGTTTTGAACGTTACGGTTCTGTCAACTTTATATCGGAGGTGGGTACCGAGCTCAAAGCCTAATGCAGGTTTATGACTAACGAGGTTTTCCAGGTCACCTTCAAAATTCATCGCCATCGGGATGTTTTTTACGGTGTATTGTCTGCCGGGATTTTTGCTGGTAGACAGTTTACGATAATTCATTGTCGGTGCAAACGATAATTGCCAGCCCAGTCTTTTTGTTTTTGGAACTGTTATCTCATGTACAGCGATCTCCTGTAGCCAGTTTATTTTAGCAATATCCTCGTTTGATGGTTCCGCTTCCATTGGGAACCTCACGCCGGTACCAGGCAGGCGCTGACTGGCATTGATATCTGTTTGAAGCGGATCGTCCTGTTCTTGCACGACAAAATTAGACAGCGCACCTTCGGGAGATGCAACCAACGTGTTACGGGATGGCGGTACTATTGCAAGTTTTCCTGCGCGATCCGGATCAATCGATGCCAGGGTCGCGGCAGGACCGCGTGAACGATAACTCTGGTCTATACTAAAAACTCCATAAAAAGGCTGGTGGGTGGCCGACGGCACCACTGGTTTCTGGTTTGTTTTAGCAGCCGTGATTGGAATAACAAGGGCTTTGGAGATATGTTCGTCAGCGGTAGCTTCGGCAATCGCCGTTTTTGTGACAGAAGTTTTAGATGAAGTAGCATTACGTGGTGATGGTGGCGCTATTAATGCTTCTATTGCATAGTAACTCACACCGGAGAGTAAGAGTGCAAAACCCAGCCAATACCATTTTCTCTTCGAATGCAGTGAATTTTGAATCCCGTTCCACACGCTATCAGAAGGATACATTTTGTATTGGTCAGCTTTCTCTTTCAGCAGTTCTTCAAAATCATCATCGTAAAAATTGCGCTCCATAATCTTGGTATTTGTAGGGCAGGGTTTTCAAAGGATTGTATTATAAACGAAGTCTGGCTACATCATGATGATATATGGTTCACAATAGCACCCATACAACGCTTATCTTCCTCCGCCTGCTACTCTTAACCAATTAACCTTTTGCTTCGGTTTCTGGATAATGTTTTTACGCACCAGTATATCTTCGAGCATTTGTTTTGCCCTGGTATACTGTGATCTGCTTGTGCTCTCTTCAATGTCGAGTACTTCCGCTATCTCTTTGTGAGAATAGCCCTCAATCGCGTACAGGTTAAGCACCGTCCTGTAACCGATAGGCAAAAGGCGAATACATTCTACCACCTGTTTGGCCTGCACAATCGACGGAACAGATTCCTCCCTCACCTGCATGGTGGTGGCGTGAATCAGATCCACACTGTCATTAAATTTTTTGTTCTTTTTGAGATTGTTGATACAGGTATGAACGATGATGCGCCGGATCCATCCCTCAAATGCACCCTTGTTCTGAAAAGTGTGTATTTGCGAGAAAACCTTTATGAATCCTTCCTGGAGCATGTCTTCCGCATCCTCCCGGTTATGGGCGAAGCGGTAACATACTGAAAGCATCTTCGGGCTGTACCTGCTGTACAACTCACGTTGGGAATTCGAGTCATTATGTAAACAGCCGTGTAAAATGGCTTCTTCGGTCATAGAAACTCTTTGGGTTCCCTGTAATTTAGACAATTTTGAGACGCAAAAGCTGCGCGGGCAGAAAAATCATTTTTTGCCCGAACTCAGTCTGTCAGGATGTTTCCGGTCATTTCCTGCGGGATCGGAAGACCCATAACTTTCAAAATCGTTGGCGCCAGATCCCCAAGCTTGCCCGGTTTCAGTTTGCCGTGGTAGTCGGCACTGATCAGGAAAAATGGAACAGGATTCAACGTATGTGCGGTGTTAGGGGTTCCATCAGCATTCACAACGTAGTCGGCATTACCGTGATCTGCTGTGAGAAAAATAGTGTACCCGTGCGCAAGCGCAGTTGTAACAAGACGGTTAACACAAACATCAACAGTTTCAACTGCTTTGACAACAGCACTGAAAACACCTGTATGGCCCACCATATCCGCATTCGCATAGTTAAGACAGATGAAGTCTGCTGTTTCGTTTTCTATCTCCGGAATAATCAGATCAGTTAATTCGAATGCACTCATCTCTGGTTTAAGATCATAGGTGGCTACCTTGGGTGAAGCTGCCATCAGGCGTCTTTCTCCCTCAAATGGTACTTCCCGGCCCCCGCTGAAGAAGAAGGTTACGTGGGGATATTTTTCAGTTTCTGCGATCCGTATCTGTGTTTTACCATGAGCCTGCAATACCTCGCCGAGGGTATTGTTAAGGTTATCATTTTCAAACACCACTTCAACACCTTTGAAGGTCTTATCATATTCGGTCATGGTAGTGTACGACAGGTTAAGTTTACGCATACCATGTTCAGGAAAATCGGTCTGGGTGAGTACTTCCGTGATCTCACGGCAACGATCTGTACGGAAGTTGAAACAGATAACCACATCACCATCCTGTATAACCGAAACCGGACGATGTTCTTCGTCGGTAATAATGATGGGTTTTATAAATTCATCGGTAATATTATTGAGATAAGAATCTGTTATAGCAGTTACCGGGTTTATGGCATAATCACCAATGCCATGTACCATGCCATCATAAGCAAGCTTCACCCGCTCCCAGCGTTTGTCGCGATCCATAGCATAATAACGCCCCGTGATGGTTGCGATTTTCCCGGTTGTGGTGTTAAGATGTTCCTGCAGATCGGTAATGAAGCCAAGGCCGCTTTTCGGATCAGTATCACGACCATCTGTAAACGCATGTACATAAACGTTATGAAACCCTTCAGCCGCACAAAGTGATAATATTGCTTTAAGATGTGAAGTATGTGAATGCACACCTCCATCGCTCACAAGACCCAACAGGTGCAAAGGTTTACCGGTAGACTTTGCAAGATGAATCGCTTTAAGCATCTGGGTGTTTTTTGCAAACTCACCATCACGAATGGCTACGTTGATACGTTGCAGTTCCTGGTAAACAATACGTCCCGCACCAAGATTAAGATGCCCTACTTCTGAGTTGCCCATCTGCCCGTCAGGCAAACCAACCAGTTCGCCACAGGTAGTTAATGTAGTATTTGGAAAACGATCATAAAGACTGCTTACAAAAGGTGTTTTAGCATGACGGATCGCATCAGAGTCATAAACCTGGCCAAGACCCCAGCCATCCATGATTACAAGCATTGCTTTCTTAGAAGACATAATGAGATAGTTAAACTGTTAAACGTTCGTACAGGTAGGAAAAAATTAACGCTACCTGTTGATTAGCAAATAAATACTGCAAAATATCCATTATTTTTAAATCAATATTAATTATCTTATTTTGGCATGTTTTTAGCCTTTTTGCAATTGAACTTGTAGATATGAAGCTTGTTGCAGGATTTGCTTTATTGGTCTTTCTTTCATTAACCTCTTTTAACCGGAGTAGTTCAGTTGATGAAGTGGTTAATGCCCTGCGACTAGGCAATGCAGCTGAAGTTGCACGGCATTTTGATGCCAGGGTGGAGCTCACATTACCCGATAAAGCCGGAAGCTATAGCAAAGCGCAGGCAGAAATGATCCTTAAAGATTTTTTTGCAGGTAATGCTGTCAAAGGTTTCAAGGTGAAACATAAAGGCGAAAATAAAGATGGTTCGCAGTTCTGCATTGGCACACTACAAACAAAGATCCGCGAATACCGCACCCGTTTTTTTCTCCAGCAAAAGGGTGACCTGCAGGTGCTGCAGGAACTTGTGATCAGCGTAGAATAACAAGCTGATAAAGTCAACCACATCATATAGCTTTGCAAATTATTGTACCCATCAAGGTAAAACAAGGATATGGACTGGTTCGACGAACAATTAAACATACTGGTAGATGCAGCTTTACAGGAAGATATCGGTGATGGTGATCATTCAACACTAAGTTGTATATCACCCGATGCCATGGGCACCGCTGAATTGAAGATCAAAGAACCTGGTATGCTTGCAGGGGTTGCTATCGCGAAAAGGATATTTAGCATGCAGCATCCTGACATTTCATTCAGGCAATTGATGGAAGATGGAGCAATGATGCAGGTTGGTGACAGAGCTTTCGAACTGCGGGCGCCCGTGCATGTTATTTTACGTTGTGAGCGACTTGTGCTTAACTGTATGCAACGCATGAGTGGCATTGCAACGCTGACCCACACTTATGTAACAAAACTTGCAGGTTACAAAACGAAAATTCTCGATACAAGGAAAACAACACCTAATTTTCGTTTGCTTGAAAAGGAAGCAGTAAGGATAGGAGGTGGATTTAATCACCGTATGGGTCTTTATGATATGATTATGCTAAAAGATAATCATATTGATTATGCAGGCGGTCTGGAGCTCGCTATCAATGCTGCTAACGATTATGTACAAACGAAAATCCCCGGTCTTAAGATTGAAGTTGAAACGAGGAGTCTTGAAGAAGTGGAACAAGTGCTCCGGATAGGTAAGGTTCACCGCATAATGCTTGATAATTTTTTACCGGCTGATATAGCAACGGCTGTCAAATTAATAGGCAATAGCTTCGAAACAGAAGCAAGTGGTGGTATTAACCTGGACAACATCACCGATTATGCAGAAGCAGGAGTTGATTATATAAGTGTTGGTGCCCTGATACACCAGGCAAGAAGCCTTGATCTTAGTCTTAAAGCCAAACTGGATCACTGACATCTTTAACCATTTAATAGCATCAAGATGAGTAAGAAGAAAAGCGGTGGTGGAATAGTATTCTCAACCGACCCGACCTTCAAACCTGAAGAAGAACATGAAGAACAGGCTGAAACGCTGCCTGCTGCACAACAACAATTAAGAATACGGCTCGATACAAAACAGCGCGCAGGTAAGGCGGTAACACTGGTTCAGGGTTTTATCGGAACCGACGCAGACATGGAGGAACTGGGTAAAAAATTGAAAGCATTTTGCGGAACCGGTGGTTCGGTTAAAGACGGGCTCATTATCGTTCAGGGCGATAACCGCGATAAAGTGCTTGCCTGGCTACAAAAAAATGGTTACAACAAATCTAAAAAACAATAAGGTTCATTTATATGAACCTTATTGCTAAATATTGATAACGCTTATTGTCCCTGTGCGAGACTGTAAGCTTTTTTCGAACCCCAGCGGTTAAGCAGTTCCAGCGAACAGATCTTGAAGTCGCCACTTAATCCAACATACAATCCAATCACATCCTGCTGTGAAAGTGCACTGTCATCGAGGCTTTCAAAACGTACATTATATTGGTTAACCAGGTTTGTGTAAATAGAGCCGGTTGGCCATACCTGGGTGCCGCGGTTGCTTATATTTATCAGATTGAATTTCACTCCGCCATGACGCTGACATTTTTTCGCGATGGTTTCGGGTTGTTCAATGCTTTCAATAAAAAAGTCAACACCAATGATTTCTTCGTTTTCCATTTCGTTGGAAACAAGCATCGGGTTTTTCTCAAGTTTAAAATTGGTTGGTGTTATCTCTTTATTGGGGAAGCTTGGTTTTTCACCTTGCTTTGGTTTCTTACCAAAATTTTCAATGATTGCTTCAGCAAAACGCGTGGTGTTGACTGATGGTATCGACTTGTCGCCAAAGTCGCCCGTATGAATACCTTGTTCGAGTGTGTATAACAGTGAGTTTTCAATCGTTGCTGCACTTTGCATGAAACCAAGATGGCGCAACATGGTAAGTCCGCTAAGCAACAAGGCAGTAGGGTTGGCAATGTTTTTTCCTGCGATATCAGGAGCAGTTCCATGTACCGCTTCAAAAATGCAGATATGGTCACCAATATTGGCTGAAGGGGCAAATCCCAATCCGCCTACAAGACCAGCGCAGAGATCAGATACAATATCACCCTGCAGGTTAGTCATTACAACTACATCAAACAAGTCGGGCCGGGTTACCAGTTTCATACAGAGATCATCTACGATAACATCGTCGGCTTTTAGTTCCGGAAACTCTTTCGCAACCTCGTAGAAACATTCAAGGAACAAACCATCTGTGATCTTCATGATGTTTGCTTTATGACCGCAGGTGATACGTTTTGCATCTTTTTTGCGCGCCATTTCAAACGCATATCGAATAACCTGTAAACTTCCCGGACGTGTAATAAAACGACGGCTGAGAGATACATCATGGGTAAGCATGTGTTCAATACCGCCATAGGTATCTTCAATGTTTTCACGAACGATGGTAACATCTATTGGGATACCTGCTTTTGAAAACACAGTATCCACACCGTGAAGTGTCTGGAAAACGCGTTTGTTAGCATAAGTGTTCCAGGTTTTACGCGCAGTAACGTTAACACTTTTTACACCTTTCCCCTTAGGGGTTTCCATAGGGCCCTTAAAAAGAATACCCAGTTCTTCAATAGTATGCTGTGCTTCAGGCGTCATGCCGTTTGAAAATCCTTTATCAAATACCCACTTACCCATGTCAACGAACTCGTATTCAACCGGAACTTCACCCGCTTTAAAAATACTTAAAACGGCTTCCATGATCTCCGGACCGATACCATCTCCCTTTGCAACAGCAATTTTCATATAATTTTAATTTAGCATTACCTGGCTGGTAATCTTGTAAAATGATGTGCAAAATTACATTCCCTGAACTTAAATCATAGTAATTTGTTTGGTTTTACTAACACCTCCCTGCTTTTTTGATTAACTTTAAGCATTAAACTGGATTGAATGATATCAAAAATATCAGAAGGTATAGAGATAAGTGTTGAGACCTTCTACCAGCCCGATTATTCGAACCCCGTGTCCGGTGAGTACATGTTTGCGTATCGGATCACCATCGACAATCATAATAACTTCCCCGTTAAACTACATCGTCGTCACTGGAATATTTTTGACAGTAACGGAACGCACCGGGAAGTGGAAGGTGAGGGTGTAGTAGGAGTTCAGCCATCTATGCAACCCGGCGAACGATATCAGTATGTGAGCGGTTGTAATCTACGCACAGAAATGGGCAAGATGTATGGCACTTATCTTATGGAAAATCTGAACAGCAAAACAACATTTGATGTAAACATCCCGGTGTTTGAAATGATTGTTCCTTTCAAGATGAATTAATGTGACGCTGGTTTAAGGCGGTTGCATGTGGTGCTTTTGTCACCGCTCGATTGTGGTTAACCTGCTCTGCGCAACTTTATTTATATTTCTTCACTCAGCCGATGTGCCAGGCGCAGCTCTTCTTTCTAAAGATTTTTTCTGGAAGCATATTTCGGCCCCATAGCAAACATTCAACCTGGTCATTGACCAATTTCTGTTTGCCCGGGCGAAACAGTTGTAGTGCAGTTCCTTGCTACGCAGCGGCAGGGGAAATCGCAGGAATCAAACCCGCAGTTTAACTGGCTTTATCTCTCGTATTCCTGATAAGCCCTATCCCTGAAAAGAAAAAGATAGCACCAATCAAACCCGAAAAAATGATCGACTTCACTGTTTGATTCGCACCTCCGCCATTCATGAAGGTTATGCCCGCGTAGATCAGGCCAATCATCCCAAGTAAGGTGAGGATAATACCGATGATTCGTTTTTCCATGTCATTTAGTGTTTTTAAGAGGTATCGGCAATTAGCCGATACCTGTCAGTTCACTAAAAGATTGTGCCGCCCCGGTTATCACACCGGAACCTTAATTGAGTTTTATATCATCTTTTTTGATGGCTATGCGGTAGAGTATGAAACACATTGCAAGGAAAAATAAAACGCCCAGGGCGAAGTAACCGCCTTCGTTGAGGGCCTCTACCAGTCCGTGTTCTGCGTTGATAGCATTTAGAAAACGTTCACCCCCGTCGGTGCCTGATAAAAACGCTATCAACACACCAGCCAGTGCACCACCGGCAACCAGGCCCGTAGCGAAAAGGTTTCCTTTGCCTAACTCTTCTTCTTCCGCGGTAGCGGCCTGAGTTTTTTCTTTAGCCTTTTTGCGATCAACGATGCCTTTGATAGCACCGCCCACTGCGATTGGCAGTGTAGTAGATAAAGGTAGATAAGCGCCTACTGCAAAGCTTAATGATTTAATACCGCAAAGCTCCATTACAACAGCTACAAAAACACCGACAAATACGTATTGCCAGTCAAGATCTGAAAAGATGCCTTTGATCAACGTGGCTATCAACGTGGCCTGCGGAGCCGGGTACTTATCACTTCCAATTCCATGTTCAATCCCCCTGGCGACCATATCTGCCGTGGGGCGATCAAGAAATTTCACCGTCAACCCTATCACGACCGACGATACAATTGCGCCAATAAATAATGCAATTTGCTGGTTGCGTGGTGTGGCGCCTACTATATAACCACTTTTCAGATCCTGTGAGGTTGCGCCCGCATTTGCCGCTGCAATACAGATCATTCCCCCTACTACCAATACCAGTGGTTCAAAGGCCTGTCCACTCCATCCCACACCTATAAAAATCAAACTGGTTCCCATTACGGTCGCAATGGTCATCCCGCTGATAGGATTGTTTGATGAGCCAACAAGACCAACTATTCTTGAAGAGACCGTTACAAACAAGGCACCAAATACAACCACCAGTAAGCCGATCAATGCTTTCTGAAAATAATTATCGCCGGGCATACCGGGAAGCAATGTGATCAACAGGATCAGACCGAGACTTCCGAATCCCACTACCTTCATGCTTAAATCACGTTCTGTTCTGGGAACTGCGACTGTTTCTGCGTCTGCAGCCAGCCCGCCACCTTTTATTGAACCGAAACTGCTTTTCACAGATTTCACGATCGTGGGCATAGTTTTAATCAGGGTAATGATACCACCTGCAGCCACTGCACCGGCACCAATCTGGCGGATAAATGCATAATAAATTGCAGCCGAATAATTGGTGAACGTGTGGGTTTCAGGGTTCCAGTTGCCTTGTCCACCAGGTTTGGTAATGTCTGCCAGATAACCAAGTTTTACCAGTTGCAATGCGATAACATCATTTGGAACAAGTGTGGCAAGCAATGGAATAAATACCAGCCAGCTCAGTACACCTCCGGCAACAAGCACACCTGCGATCCGGGGGCCGATGATATAACCTACACCCAGGTACTCCGGGGTGATCTCACCGCTCACCCGGGCCGATGGAAAAAAGCGGTTTACCTTCTCCGTTGTATAATAAGGAAGCTCTGCAATCACATGAAACAGTTTCTGCAAGCTTGCGTACAGAAATGCAACGCCGAGACCCCAGAAAGCGGTTTTTGCAAAATCGCCTCCTTTTTCACCTGCAATCAAAACATCACCACAGGCAGTTCCTTCGGGATAGGGAAGGTTGCCGTGTTCATTAACTATCAGCGCTTTTCTTAATGGTACCATTAATAAGGTACCCAGCAAACCGCCAATGATAGCAAGAACCAGTATGGTGAGGTAGTTGAAATATTCTTTGCTGTCAGGAGCCGACAAAAACAGGAAACCGGGTAAAGTGAAAGCCACCCCGGCCGCTATGCTTTCTCCCGCACTGCCGGTGGTTTGGATGATGTTGTTTTCGAGAATGGTAGTCTTGAAGAATTTGCGCCCGAGCGTGATCGCAATCACCGCTATCGGGATCGAAGCACTCACTGTCAGACCGGCTTTCAGGGCGAGATATACAGTGGCCGCGCCAAATATCACTCCGAATAAACTACCAAGCAGCACCGATTTTACAGTGAGCTCTTTCACATTCGCGCTGGCCGGTACAAATGGTTGAAACTTCTTGTCTGGGATCATAATAATAGATTTGAGTTGGTTGACCCAATGCTAAAGTATCGGGAAATACTGATTGCTTTATTTAACGTCGCCCATTCTTTTTTCCATCCAGAAAGAAAGGAAGTACAGGAGAACACCGGCTGCGGTACTCATCACCACAAATACCATAAAGAAATCATACAGGTTATTTATCTGGAAACCGAGTATGCTCGTGGCTCCTTCGCTTGGCAATAAGGCGCCTAATTTTCCCCCGAATTTGTTGGCAGCCGCGTTGCTGATAAACCATACTCCCATCAGCACCGAACCAAAACGAGCCGGCGCGAGTTTGTTCACCAGCGACAAACCGATGGGTGATACGGACAATTCACCAATAGTATGGAGGAAGTAAAGCCCGATCAGCCACAACATGCTTGTCTTGCCAATCACGTCTTTCACGCCATAAGCTATCAGCAGATAACCCAGCGCGAGAAAAATCAGACCAATGGCCTGTTTTTTAGGAGAAGAAGGTTCAAGATTTTTTCTTCCCAGGCCTTCCCACACCTGGCTCATAACAGGCGCCAGCAGGATGATCCATAAGCCGTTGATACTGTTGAACCAACTGGCCGGCACTTCGGCCAGGTTATAGGGTGTGCCTAATATATAATGGTAGATAGCGAAACCAAGCGCACCCGCAGCGATGGTACCGAACAGGATTTTCAATTCAACCGGAATTTCCATGATGCGGTAAAGGAAATAATATAAAACAAGCGCCATCCCCAGCAAACCCATAACCATGTTACCCAGCAGTGTGTTGATGATGTACGACCTGTCAACATTATCACGGGCAAATAAAGTGAGTGATGAACCGGCCTGCTCAAAAGCGGCCCAGAAAAATATCACGAAGAATGCAGCCAGAAAGATCACGATCACACGGCCACGTTCGGCTTTTGTGAGCGAGCCATCGGTAATGATCAACCCCGAAACACCAATTGCCACACTGAAAATAAATGCGCCTATCCAGTCGGAATCAAGTACAAAACGGAAGATCAGCAACAGGGCAGCGGTAATGGCGCCCCAGATCGCCACCTGTGCGAAAGAGGAAGCAGTGGTTTCCCGGCCCTCGGTTGCAGCGGCGCGTTGCTCTGTAACCTGGTTTGGTTCAACGCCCAGCTCCCGTCCATCGGGGCCCACGAGATATTTATTTTTCAGCCAGATAAATACGAGCGTGCCAAGCGCCATGGCGATACCGGCCGAAAGAAACCCCCATTTGAATGCTTCCTGCACAGGATTGCCGTCAGCGTCATATTTTTCCCCGAGGCCCCCACAAATCAAGGGTCCGATAAAGGAGCCAAGGTTAATACCCATGTAAAAAATGGTATAGGAAGAGTCCAGGCGTTTGTCGCCACGGGGATACAACTGGCCCACCAGTGATGAAATGTTCGGTTTGAAGAATCCCATTCCCAATATCAGTACGGATAAGGCGACCCACATGATGGTGTGTGCAATGTCTTTGTTTGATGTTGTATAGGACGCACTTAAAAACATCAGTCCCTGGCCCAGTGCCATCAGGAAACCACCACGGATAATAGATCGCCGGTTGCCCCATAACCTGTCTGCGAAATAACCGCCCAACAGCGGCGAGAGCCAGATGAGCCCGGTGAAACTTCCGTACACATCATCGTTTGCATATTTGTCGCTTCGCATAAGGCTGCTGGTAACGTAAAGTACCAGCATGGCCCGCATTCCATAGTAACTAAAGCGTTCCCACATCTCAGCAAAAAACAATACGAAAAGACCTTTGGGATGTTTATTGCCGGGAACTGACTGCATACAGGATTAGTTTGGTAATGAGTTGGTTTTGAGAAATAACGACCGCGTAAAATAACGATAAATTAAATTGAAGTACTTTGACGTTTTAATTAAAATTCTTCAATCCCCGTCGAAATACGAAATTCGCCGCTTATTATTGATCCTATTATGAATATACTTCTCGTTGGCCAGGGTGGCCGTGAGCATGCACTTGCATGGAAAATGTCCCAAAGCCCCGAATGTTCTAAGCTGTTTATCGCCCCCGGTAATGCGGGTACCGCTCAATGCGGCACCAACGTGGCACTTGCGGTAAACGATTTTGAAAATATCAAAAAGTTTTGTCTTGCTGAAGCGATCGACCTGGTTGTGATCGGACCGGAAGAACCGCTTGTGAAAGGAATTGTGGATGATTTCAGGATGGATGCCACGGTGCAGCACATCCCGGTTATAGGTCCTTCACGAGAAGGCGCGCAACTGGAAGGTTCAAAAGCGTTTGCCAAACGTTTCATGAAGAAGTACAACATTCCCACCGCAGAGTACAAAGAGTTTGATGAAAGTAACTATGAGGAAGGTATTCCATATCTCCAGAGCCATACTTTACCAATCGTTTTGAAAGCCGATGGACTGGCTGCCGGGAAAGGTGTTATTATTTGCCAGTCGCATCTTGAAGCGATGAGCGAATATGAACTCATGATCCAGCAAAGCAAGTTTGGTGAAGCCGGCAAACGTGTTGTGGTGGAAGACTTTCTTTCTGGAATTGAGCTCAGCGTTTTCGTATTAACTGACGGTAAAAACTATGTGATTTTGCCTGAAGCGAAAGATTACAAACGGATTGGCGAGGGTGATAAGGGCCCGAATACCGGGGGGATGGGGGCCGTTAGCCCGGTGCCGTTTGCAGATGCTACTTTCATGAAAAAGGTGGAGGACCAGGTGATCCGCCCCACAGTGAATGGTCTTCATGCAGAGGGTATCGATTACAAAGGATTTATTTTTATCGGTCTTATCAAAGTAAATGAAGAACCCTTTGTGATAGAATACAATTGCAGAATGGGTGATCCGGAGACAGAGGTAGTAATTCCAAGACTGAGGTCTGACCTGGTTCAACTGCTTAAAGCCACTGCTGAACAGCGACTGGATAAAATGTCAATCGATATCGACGATCGTACTGCCTGTACAGTAATGGCAGTGAGCGGCGGTTATCCCGGCACGTTTGAAAAAGGTTTTCCGATAACCGGGCTTGATAATGAGGTGCCGGAGGAAAGTTTCGTTTTCCACGCAGGGACCACTGTTGCAGATGGGCAGATTGTAACGGCCGGTGGCCGCGTTTTGTGTGTTACTTCTTTCGGAGAATCAGTTACCGAAGCGGTTTACAACTCAAAAATGGTGTTGGGTGAGATTCATTTTGAAGACATATACTACCGTCGCGATATCGGGTTTGAGTTTGAGTGAGAACGGTTGTCAGGCCAAACTTTGCTACCGTTGATTTCCAATTAGTTATGATTTTTAAACCCATCGAGTTTTGGGCAAAATAGTTATCACTCAGGGTAAACACTTGCTAATCTCATAAAATATACAGGTTGGATAACATTAACGGGGTTCCTGCGTTTATGTAGCGGACAACGCAGGTTACTAACGCTAACATGTAACCGAACTTATCTGCCGGTGCAAACGGGAAATTGAATTTGATTGTTGAAAGGGCTTGTTGAATTTCACACAATGAGTGTAGTCAATCGCACAGAATGCAGCATTGGCGCGATTTTCTTTGTGGAAAAAATACTTACAAATCAATAGGTTGACTTTGTTAATTCGAATTATTTCCTTCAATTTTGCTGGCATTAGATTTAAATCCAAAATCTGACCTTTATACAATGGGCTTATTCAATTTTCTCACTCAGGAAATCGCAATGGATCTGGGTACTGCAAACACCCTCATCATACATAATGACGAAATCGTCGTGAACGAACCGAGTATTGTGGCGCTGGACAGAAACAATCCTAAAACCGTGCTGGCTGTAGGTAAAAGGGCGTTGATGATGCACGAAAAAACGCATGAAAGTATCCGTACGGTGCGGCCCCTGAAAGACGGGGTTATCGCCGATTTTAATGCTGCGGAATTGATGATTCGGGAAATGATCAAAATGATCTATCCCAAAAAACCACTTTTCCCCCCAAGCTGGAGAATGATGATCTGTATTCCTTCCAGTATTACAGAGGTTGAAAAAAGAGCGGTGCGTGACAGTGCCGAACAGGCTGGTGCCAAGGAAGTGTATTTATTGCATGAACCAATGGCTGCAGCGCTGGGTATCGGTATCGATGTGGAAGAACCCGTTGGTAACATGATCATCGATATTGGCGGAGGTACCACTGGTATCACGGTCATTGCACTTGCAGGTATTGTTTGTGATCAGTCTATCCGTATTGCAGGTGACGAATTCACCGCTGACATCATGGAAGCATTGCGCCGTTATCACAGTTTGCTGATTGGTGAGCGTACTGCAGAACAAATCAAAATTCAGATCGGCGCAGCAATGAAGGACCTGGAATCACCCCCGGATGATATTCCGGTTAATGGTCGTGACCTGGTTACCGGTATTCCGAAACAAATCATGGTAAGCTACCAGGAAATTGCCGAAGCGCTCGATAAAAGTATTTTCAAAGTTGAAGAAGCTATCCTGAAAGCACTTGAGATGACCCCGCCTGAACTTGCGGGTGATATTTACCGTCGTGGTTTGTATCTTACCGGTGGTGGCGCGCTGCTGCGCGGTTTGGACAAACGTCTTAGCCAAAAGATAAAATTACCTGTGCACGTGGCGGATGATCCGTTAAAGAGTGTGGTACGTGGTACCGGTCTTGCGCTCAAAAACTACGATCGGTATCCGTTTATCATGCGCTGATAAGGGGGTGATTGAACCATTTAAAGTGAAAACAGCCTGTGCGTAATATATTTCTCTTCATCAGAAGATATTTCAACTTCATCTTCTTCATGGTGTTGCAGATTGTGGCGCTTTCCTTTCTGTTCCGTTACAACAAATTTCATGAAGCTGCCTTTATGGGTATCGCAAATGAAACCACAGGGCTGGTAGGTGAGCGTTATGATAATATCGAGTATTACTTCAAACTTCGTAAGACCAACGATTCTCTTGTAAAAGAGAATGCTTTGTTGCGTAACAGCCTGTTGGAGAACTTTCAAATGCCGGATACTACCAGTCGGTTGGTGATAGATTCTATCGCCCGGGACACACTGGGTCGTACCCGGAAATACCTATGGCGGCCCGCTAAAGTAGTAAGCAATACCGTTTCACTTCAGAATAACTATCTCACCATTGAACGGGGGTCCAACCAGGGCGTTCAAAAAGATATGGGTGTAATTGGTTCTACCGGAATCGTGGGGCGGGTGGTAGATGTAAGTGCCAACTATGCCGTTGTGATGAGTTTATTACATCGTCAAAACCGTGTAAGTGCAAAAATGAAAAAAAACGGGGAGACGGGGATTGTACAGTGGGATGGACAGTCGCCATTTTTTCTGACCCTCATCAATGTGCCTAAAAGCGCGGAAGTCGTGAAAGGTGATACTGTTATCACCAGCCAATATTCTTACCTGTTCCCTGAAGGATTGATGGTAGGTACCGTGGCTGCAATCATGGAAGACAAAACAAGCAATTTTTATAAGCTCAAGATCAGACCCGCAACAAATTTCTATAACGTTGAATATGTTACCGTGGTAGAGAATATGTTGAAGGATGAACAGAAAAAGCTGGAGGAGGGCAGCAGGCAGAATCAATGAGTGAACTGGTAAAAAATATAATACGTTTTGCAATGTTTATACTTGTGCAGGTATTGGTACTTTACCAGGTTCCATTTCTGCACCGGTTTATAACACCATACCTGTATTTCCTGTATATTCTCTGGCTGCCTTTTAATATGCCGAGAATGGCGCTTACCCTGGTAGGTTTCCTGCTTGGGTTATCACTTGATTATTTCACAAAAACCCCTGGTTTGCACGCTGCACCCTGTGCACTGATTGCTTATATACGGCCGTTTCTTGTTAACATCCTTATTCAGCAGGAGGGTGCCGATAAAAACTATCGCTCCCCATCCATCACCAGCATGGGATGGGCTCCATATGCTACCCTCGTATTTATTCTCACATTTCTACACAACAGCTACCTGGTGTTGCTTGAATGGCTGGATTTTGGAAATTTCATCTATTTTATCGGGAAAGTACTGTCGACAACCGGCGTAAGTTTGCTGCTAATTTTTGTGACTGAGCTGCTATTTTACCGCAAGGAACGCTTTCGAACAAACACTGCCTGAAAACACACTAAGTATAATACTGCATCAGCACAATAAATATGCTGAAATTGCCATTGAATAGTATTACAAGTAAAATCTTACTTCTAACTTCGTATCAGCATGTCGGTGTTTAATCAGTCAAGGAGTAATATTATCCGCCTCATATTCCTGGGTGTGTTTCTTATCATCATCGTTCAGTTGTTCAACCTGCAGATCCTGTCCGGCAAATACGTTCAATTGGCAATGGATAATGCTGTTTTTCACAAAGTAGTATATCCCAGCCGCGGTATCATTTACGATCGCAAGGGACGCGCAATTCTCAACAATACCATTATGTACGATCTGATGGTTACTCCGTCAGAAGTGAAAAAGATTGATACGGCAGGACTTTGTAAACTGCTTGAAATTGATACGGCTGATTTCCGGAAAAGAATGCTGGATGCACGCTTCAAAAACGGGCCTTACCGACCATCCATATTCGAAGATCTTCTTCCACCGGAAATGCATGCAAGGCTCGATGAAAATATCTGGAAATTTCCTGGTTTTGCTTTGATTGAGCGGCCCGTTCGTGTTTACCCCTATAACGCAGCTGCGCATATCCTTGGATATGTGGGAGAAGCCGATTCAAATATCATCAAACGTTCCGGCGGTTTTTACAGGCTCGGTGATTATGTTGGACGAAGCGGCCTCGAAAGTTATTATGAAAGCATCCTGATGGGGCAGCGCGGAATCAGCCGGCTGATCAAAGACAATAAAAACCGTCTTGTGGGCAGCTTTGAAAATGGTGAGTTTGATACAGCGGCGATTGCAGGTCGAAATCTTCGTACATATATCGACGTGGAAGTACAGCAGCTCGCTGAAAAGATGATGAATGGAAAGGTTGGTGCCGTAGTAGCAATTGATCCAAAAACGGGGGGCATTATTGCGATGGCGTCCGGTCCAAGTTATGATCCAAATGCGCTGACAGGTTCTGATAAACAAAAAAACTATGGCAGGCTCGCGCTTGATGTATCGGGCCCGTTACTGAATCGTGCTATACAAGGTAACTACGAGCCCGGCTCAACCTTCAAACCATTGGGTGCTCTGGTTGCGCTTGATGAAGGAGTAATTAAGCCTTCATTCGGTTACCCTTGCGGAGGCAGGTATTTCGCCTGTGGCACTGGTAAACCCAAATGTACCCACAATGAACCCGGGCACGCCGCAAATCTCCGGCTGGCAATTACCTATTCCTGTAACTCCTATTTTTCGCATGTGTACCGGTTAACGGTAGATAACCAGCGATACGGCAGAATGAAAAATGGATATGAGAAGTGGAAAGATTACCTGAACAATTTTGGTCTGGGTCGCCGGGTAGGTGTCGATCTTGCTGGTGAGGATCGCGGGCTGGTACCGGACACGGCGAGGTATAACCGGGTATATCGCGGTTCATGGAACTCCTGTACAAATCTTACTTTGGGCATCGGCCAGGATATGATGCAGGCAACCCCGTTACAACTCGCCAATGCGATGTGTATCATTGCAAACAAAGGATATTATTATACGCCACACATAGTTGATAAAGTAGATAACGAAACTGAAAGAGATACGCTGCTCAAAAAATTCAGGGTCAAAAATGAAGTGCTTACCAATATTGCAGATGACGCATACGAAGCAGTATTCGCCGGGATGCAGGATGTTGGTAATCGCTCTGCTAAACTTCCTGGTGTTAATGTTTGCGCGAAAACCGGTACTGCAGAAAAATACCGCATCATTGATGGCAAAAGGATAAAGCTGAAAGACAACTCAATGTATGTGTGTTTTGCACCACGTGAAAATCCTCGCATAGCCATTGCCGTTGTAGTGGAGAATTCAGGATACGGTGCCACCTGGGCCGCACCGATAGCCTCGTTGATGATTGAAAAATTTCTGAATGACACATTGCGTGAAGTGAGCCAGAAACGCGTGACCGAAATTGCTGCGGCGAACCTGGTCCCTTCTTATTACACAAGACTTCAATACATAGAAGATTCAACACGTGCCATGCGGTGGTTCGAAATCACAAAAGACAGTGCTTACCTTAAAAAATATATCAAAGTGAAAAGCCAGCAGCCAGCACCGAAGCCGGCACAACCGGCGAATGCGCCGGCCAACCGGGTAACCTTCCTGCTGCCGGAACCTAAACAATATCTGCCGGCAAAAATCAATCTGAGTTACCTGTCATGAGCCAGCGCAATCCCGCCATATCAAAAGGTGTAGACTGGGTGTTGATCTGGTTATACATTGCCTTAGTAGCCGTTGGGCTGGTAAGTATCTTTTCGGTTACTTACCGCGAAGGCGATCCTGTGCTTCAGAGTTTCATTAACGGGCGCAGCGACTACAGTAAGCAATTCATGGTTTTTGTTGGTTCACTCGTACTGGGGTTGTTTATATTGCTGACCGATAGTAAATTCTTTACTGCCACTGCCAACATATGGTACAGCGTTGGTATTCTGATGTTATTATTGGTTTTTCCCTTTCACACAGAAGTAAAAGGAACTGAGTCAATCATTCGTTTCGGAAGCTTCCAGATTCAGCCGGCAGAAATCTGTAAAATATTTGTGTGCCTGGCTTTGGCGAAATATTTATCAAGAGTAGAAACAGACTTCACAAAAACAAAGTCCCAGCTTATTGCATCGGCAATTGTACTGGCCCCTGCACTGATCACCATTGCACAAAAAGAAACAGGTCTTGCTTTGGTGTTTTTTGCCTTTTTCCTGGTAATGTTTCGGGAGGGTTTGCCGGCCGGCTATCTTATCATCGGGTTTTCACTGGCGGTACTGGTTGTAGCTACATTATTGATTGAAAAAAACACCCTGGCAATAATTCTCACGGCGATTGCACTTGGAAGCATCTACTTTATGCGTCGCCAGGTTAAACGTAACCGGGGTTTGCTGGTTGGTATCACATTAATCTGGCTGGTTTGTGTAGGTATACAACGTTTTGCGGTGCCATTCATCTTCACATCGGTATTGCAGAATCACCAGGTGGAAAGAATCTTCTCGCTGATTGGTAAAGAGAATCCTTATGCCGCTATTAACCAGGTTGAAGGAGAAGATGCACCGCCACCGAAAAAGAAAGATACCGACTACAATGTGCGCCAGAGTAAGATTGCCATTGGCAGCGGTGGGTTCATTGGTCGTGGTTTTATGAAAGGAACCCAGACCAGGTTTGACTTTGTTCCGGAACAACGAACCGACTTTATATTTTGTACCATTGGCGAAGGATTCGGGTTTGTGGGTTCTGTGATCGTTCTTGGTCTGTACCTGTTTTTCCTGTTAAGGCTGATACATATCGCAGAACGACAGCGAAGTGTGTTCAGCCGGTGTTATGCATACGGCGTTGCTTCAGTATTCTTTTTTCATATTGCGATTAATGTTTGTATGACCATCGGTCTCGCACCGGTTATCGGTATTCCTTTACCATTCATATCATACGGAGGTACCTCGTTGCTTACTTTCTCTATTCTTGTATTTATATTAATAAGGCTTGATGCTGACCGGCAAATGGTACTCCGGTAATTGATGTTGCCACTTGTATACTATTTGGTTTCACGATTAACTACAGAATGAATACTTTTGGAAGGCAACCACTTCCACTGATCTTTTGTTATCTGATATTATGAAAATCATCCCGCTTAGTGAAGGTAGCTTCACCGTTGATAGTTCGAAATTGTTTGTTCCTTTTGATCCGGCGACTGAAAAGCTGCAGGATCGGCCCAAAGGAAGTTTATTGGTAGAAGTACAACCTTTCCTGGTGATCAGTTCAGAAGATGTATTGTTGATCGATACAGGTCTCGGATTTACAGATGACGAGGGACAAATGCAACTGCATAAAAATCTTGCAGAACATGGTATTCAGCCCGGTGATGTTACCAAAGTGCTGATGAGCCACTTGCATAAAGATCATTCGGGCGGTATGAGCCGGGTGGAACGCGCCACCGGCAAACGGGTTCTCGCTTTTCCAAACGCAAAATACTTTATTCAAAAAAAGGAACTGGACCTGGCATTCGACAAAGGATCCTCATCATATAAGCCTGAGGAGCTTGAGTGTTTAAAAGAATCACCACAGGTTATACTGTTACCCGACCACGGTGTGATTGAAGGTTATATCAAATATGAAATGACAGCTGCGCATAGCCCGTTTCACCAGGTATTCTGGATCGTAGATGGCGATCAGCGGGTGTTCTTCGGTGGCGATGATGCGCCACAGTTACAGCAGATGAAAAGTCGTTTTGTAGCAAAGTACGATTACGATGGACGCAAGTGTATGGAGCTAAGACATAAATGGTGGCAACAGGGTGAGACAGAACATTGGACCTTCCTGTTTTATCATGATATCGGATCGCCGATGATCACCTTATAAAAGACTTACCTGCTGGCTATTAAGCCGGGGTAAGAATGATCTATCAGTTGTTCCTGCGTTGTAATCGATTTTGTCTTCTCTCCATGATTTCTTTCTGGAGATAAGCGCTGAAATCTTTTTCGGCTTTGAAAAAAGCGTTCACCTTATCAGCACTAAGTGCTTTACCAAACTCGGTTTCATACTTTTTCCTGATATCAAGGATCTTCTCCTCGGTGGTAATTTCTGATTGTTTTTTCTCACGTGCCTCTAACCGGGCACGGCGAATCTCTTCAGTGTATTTATTATATACGGGCCAGAACTTCTGTGCTTCTGCCGGTGATAACGACATCTTGTTGGTAAGAAAAGCGATCTTAAGCGCTTCGATTTTACCACCATTGTTACGAAGGGAACCAGCTTCGTTTTGTGCACTTGCTGCACCGAACGTAATAACAAGTAATAATATGGTTAGAATTCGTTTCATAAGCCTTATCAATTAAACAGTATTTTACTTCCTGTCTGCACCTGCATATACTGCTGCAATTCTTCATCTGTAACATCTGCAAGGAGTTCCAGGATGGCATCATCCTTTATTTCAAATTCGCCGGTAATAGCCGGATCAGTTACATTGGGTAACGGTACATTCCGGAGGTAATTGATAATATCTTCATCACTGGCCTGGGAAGCTTTTTCTTTCAGCTTTGTATCAGACACCAGTTGCTGTGGATCACTGCGCTTTTCAAAAACAAAATAGCCTGTAGTCAACGCGATACCGGTTATCACGGCAGCAACGGCATACTTGAAAATATTTCGTGAAAACGCACCGGTAACTACTTTGCCTTCCGGTTTGGTTGCGCGGGTGGTGATGATACCGGGTAATTCATTAAAATAACTTTCTGGAACCCGGTAAGTATTTTTATTATTAAGACCTTTTAAAACCGCTGGTAATTCATCAGCTTCATTTCCTGGTTGCGATTCAGAAAAGTAACCTTCAGGTACAGTATACGGCATCGCTTTAGGCAACTTGCTTAACAGTGGTGATATAAGTGCCAGTTCCTCATCAGGATGCTCAACGCTGGTCATTTTGCACAGGTTGAGCATTATTGCCGGGAACGCATCAAAATAGCCACCAGGTACCCGGTAGGGGACAACTGGTTCAACACCTGCCAGGCCCGAGCCAAGCGTCCTGAGTTCCGTATGTATTGCATTATTCTGTTCCACGATTATTTGACCTGGTTTGTTAAGTAAAGTTTAATGGTTAAGTATAAAATCTTCGATCTTTTTCACTGCATGGTGATAAGACGCTTTCAGCGCACCTTCCGATGTATCAAGTACCTTGCTCATCTCATTATATGGCATTTCATCGTAATACCGTAACGAAAAAACAAGTCTTTGTTTTTCCGGCAACTGCTGCATAGCAAGCTGAAGCTTCCACTCAATTTTTGAAGGATCAAAATCTTTGTCAGCCTGTATCGCCCCGGTAAGGGAGCCTTCATCTTCCGACAGCGGAACCGCTGATTTTCTTTTTTTCTGGTCGAGGAAACTTAAACATTCATTGGTTGCGATCCGGTACAACCAGGTATATAGTTGTGAATCTTCCCTGAAAGTTTCCAGCGATTTCCAGACCCTGATAAAAGTATTTTGCAACACATCATTAGCGTCGTCGTGGTCAACTACCATGCGCCGAATGTGCCAATACAATTTTTCCTGGTATCTGCGGATTAATTGTGTATATGCCGATTCCTTTGTGGAGGCATCCCTGAACTGAACAAGTAAATCACTGTCTGTTATGTTTACCGCCATGGTAATGGTTTCTCTTTTAGCTTTTCTCAGAAATCACCCGCACTGAATATAATATTTTGACCCTTTAAGCCGTAACGGGTTTAATGGTTCCTGATTGTTGGGATTGCCTTAACATTTGGCAGAAAGGCAAAAAAAAACGAAGATGCAGCATCTTCGTTTTTCTTCCTAAAGGGATCTTTACCCGTTTTTTCTTGCCAGTACTTTTTCGGCCGCTTCGACAATATTAGGTGCGTCGAGGCCATATTTGGTGAGAAGTTGTGCTGGTGTTCCACTTTCTCCAAAAGTATCTTTTGTTCCTACATACTCAATCGGGATAGGGAATTTGCTGCCGGCAACATGAGCAATACAATCACCAAGACCACCAAGAATATTATGTTCTTCCGCTGTTACGGCACATTTGGTTTTGCGGATCGATTTCAGAATTGCTTCTTCATCAAGCGGTTTGATTGTATGAATATTGATCACTTCAACACTGATGCCTTTTTCTTCCAGGATCCTTCCGGCTTCAATTGCTTTCCAAACCAGGTGACCGCAGGCAAAGATGGTTACGTCAGTACCTTCTGAAAAAATCTGTGCTTTTCCGATCTGGAAAGGCTCATCAGCGGTAAATATGGGCCAAACCGGTCTGCCAAAACGCAGGTAAACTGGACCTACATGGTCCGCTATTGCGATGGTGGCGGCCTTGGTTTGATTATAGTCACATGGAACGATTACCGTCATGCCGGGTAACATCCGCATCATACCGATGTCTTCAAGAATCTGGTGGGTAGCACCATCTTCTCCCAGGGTAAGTCCTGCGTGAGATGCGCAGATCTTTACGTTTTTACCGGAATAAGCAACCGATTGACGAATCTGATCGTAAACGCGGCCGGTGCTGAAATTAGCAAAGGTGGTTGTATATGGAATTTTGCCGCCGATAGTAAGACCGGCTGCCATCCCGATCATATTGGCTTCACCAATACCACATTGGATATAGCGTTCGGGATATTCTTTGATGAATTGATTCAGTTTCAATGAGCCTGCAAGGTCTGCGGTTAGCGCCACGACATTTGGATTCTTGCGTGCTACTTCGATTATACCATCTCCAAAGCCGCTTCTGGTGTCTTTTTTGCCTGTTTCCCGGATCTCTTTAAGCATGAAATTATTTATTTATGAGGTTGCAAATTAGCGAATAAGCAGTTAAAGGAACCGGAAACATCAAATTTTTAGAGATGATAATTTTCTCCGGGGCCATTTTGGGAACGCGAATTAACTGAAATTCGATTATTATACAAACAAAAATGCGCCTGTGAGCAAACCTGATGTAAATAAGCCGGTCAGGGCAGTCAAGTCTATATTCCTGATTTGTGGTCTTGGTATGTCGAGCTGGGCCCCGATGGTGCCGTACGCCAAAGAACGGCTGCAGTTAAATGACGCCAGCCTGGGGCTGCTTTTGTTGTTCCTGGGTGGCGGCGCAATTACCATGATGCCTGTTAGCGGCTGGCTCAGTCACCGGTTTGGCAGCCGCATCGTCATCCTCATTGGCAGTATAATCCTCGCAGTTTCGCTGCCTTTATTATTACTTACACCCGGCTCTTTGACACTCGGTATCATGCTGTTTGTTTTTGGCGCCGCCCTGGGTACAGTTGATGTAGCGATGAATGCACACGGTGTACAGGTTCAGAACTTAAAAGGGAACACCATCATGTCATCACTACATGGTTTGTTCAGTGTGGGAGGTCTTGTCGGGGCGCTTGGGCTGGGGGTGTTGATCAGTGCCGGTCTTCACCCGGTATGGGCGGCGGTAAGCATAGCGGTGCTGATGATTATTATTGTGAGTAACAGTTATCACAGCCTGCTTACGGCATCGGCCGAGAAAAACATCAATGGTTTTGTTGCGCATTCCGAAAAAGCCAATCACGGTCCCGGCAATTGGCTGACAGCAGGTGTAATATTTTTAGGTACCATGTGTTTTATTGCCTTCCTTGCTGAAGGGGCGATG
This sequence comes from Bacteroidota bacterium, assembly GCA_023416995.1. Taxonomy (GTDB): domain Bacteria; phylum Bacteroidota; class Bacteroidia; order Chitinophagales; family Chitinophagaceae; genus DATHKG01. Next base: position 123,493 of record JAEZGI010000035.1, on the reverse strand, counting down.
TTAGACTGGAGTGCAATTTTTTTACGTGAAAACCGGGCGGTACCTGAGGCCTTTGCGGGAACAGGGTACGCGGCGTTTTCGATTGCCATGGCAGCGATGCGATTGATGGGTGACCGTATCATTGCAGGGTTCAACAGCAGGGTGGTGGTTATTGCCGGGTCGATAGTTGGTGCCGCAGGGTTATTGCTGGCTGTGCTGACCCCATGGACAATCACTGCCATACTTGGGTTCCTGATGTTAGGTTCTGGTGCTGCCAACATCGTTCCTGTGTTTTTCAGTGAGGCGGGACGATTACCTGGAGTTCCACCCGCAATTGCTATACCTGCCATCACTACTATGGGGTATGCCGGCCAGTTGGCAGGGCCGGCAGCGCTTGGTTATATTGCGCACAGATCTTCTCTCCCTATCGCATTGGGAGTTTGTGGTTTCCTGCTTGTGATCGTTGCCTTAACTTATAGTCTTCGTACAAAAAACACCACCGTGACAGCGTAAACAACCACCCTAGTTCAAATCAAATTGTTTGCTTTGGTAAAATTTCTCATCCACCTTTAATCGCTGCTCCCATTTCCAGGCGGTTGCCATCATTTCATCAAGGGAATATTTGGTTTCCCAATTTAACTGCGTGCGGGCGAAATCGTTATTGGCATAGATAGCGATCACATCGCCTGGTCTTCTTGGTCCGATAACATAGTTCAACTTGACACCGGATACTTTTTCAAATGCTTTGATGGCCTCAAGAACTGTGACGCCATTGCCGGAACCGAGGTTAAAGACCTCGCATCTTTTTGTATTACGTTGTTCAAGCAGAAACTGAACTGCAAGCGTATGCGCATGTGCAATATCGCAAACATGAATATAGTCGCGGATGCATGAACCATCGCGGGTAGGGTAATCATCTCCGTAAACCATCATCTGGGGTAATTTGCCGATGGCAGTTTGCGTGATCGCCGGAACCAGGTTAGCCGGTTTGCCAATAGGCAATTCACCGATAAGGGTGCTTGGATGTGAACCTACCGGATTGAAATACCGCAGTAATATGCATTTTGCCTGGTTGGCTTTTGAAAATTCATTGATGATCTGCTCGCCCATTTGTTTTGTATATCCATAAGGAGATTCAGCAGGCTTGGGCGGTGTTGATTCGGTCACCGGGATAACATCGGGATTGCCGTAAACGGTGCAGGAAGAAGAAAATACAAAGTTTGGAATATTAAATTCCTGTACACATTTCAACAGGTTGATCAATGAAACAAGATTGTTTTCAAAATACATGAGTGGTTGTTCAACCGATTCTCCAACCGCTTTGTATGCTGCAAAATGAATGATGCCTGCAATATCATCGTTCTCCTGGAAGATGGCGAATGTGTCATCAAAATTGCATAAATCCACCTTGTATTTGCGGATCTTTTTACCGGTAATTTTTTCTATTCCTTCGTACATCCTCGCAGATGACCTGGAATTATTATCTACAGAAATAACATCGAAACCGTTTTCTATAAGATCTACAATTGTATGTGACCCTATATAGCCACACCCGCCTGTAACCAGAATTTTTTTCATGTTCATCATTTTAAATGCTTATTGCAAAAGGTTCATAATGTACTGGCCGTACCCACTTTTCAATAACGGCTCAGCGACGCGTACCAACTGCTCTTTATTAATGAATCCCTTCTTAAAAGCAATTTCTTCTATACATGCTATTTTGATGCCTTGTCTTTGTTCGATAACCTGTACAAATTGTGAAGCCTGCATCAGCGAATCAAAAGTGCCGGTATCTAACCAGGCAGTGCCCCGGTCCAGTATCGATACTTTAAGTTTGCCATTGCGAAGGTATTCCTTATTAACATCTGTTATCTCGTATTCGCCCCTGGGACCCAGCGGAAGATTTCTTGCAATTTCCACTACAGAATTATCATAGAAATACAGTCCCGGTACTGCAAAACGGCTCTTGGGTTTCACCGGTTTCTCTTCAATGGAAATGACATTGTTGTTGTCGTCAAATTCAACTACACCATAACGCTCAGGATCGCTGACGCGGTAAGCGTAAACGATACCACCATCGGGATCAGTATTATTACGCAACTGATCTCCCAGTCCTACACCGTAAAAGATATTATCTCCTAATACAAGTGCCACTTTATCGCCTCCGATAAAATCGGCACCAATCACAAATGCCTGAGCCAGTCCATTAGGCTCCGGTTGTTCCGCATAACTGATATTAATGCCCAGTTTTGATCCATCCCCCAGCAAACGGCTGAATTGTGGCAGGTCGTGAGGTGTAGAGATAATAAGGATATCCTTTATGCCCGCGAGCATAAGCGTCGACAACGGATAATAAATCATCGGTTTGTCGTAAACCGGCATAATTTGTTTACTGATGCCAAAGGTGATGGGGTGCAGGCGGGTGCCGGATCCACCGGCAAGGATGATACCTTTCATTATAATTATTTAGTTACGGCAAATAAACAAAATATATCGGAAAAGTATTTCTGTTAATGCCGTGATGCGACAAATAAGCCGTTGAACCTGGTTGTGTATGAATAGGTTAGAATAGACGTACGATGTAATACACCAGCGCGGCAAGCAATGCGCTCACCGGTATGGTAAGTATCCATGCCCAGAGCAAATTGATGGTTACACCCCATCTTACTGCTGACAATCTTTTTGTCGCTCCAACGCCCATGATGGCACCGGTGATAGTATGTGTTGTACTTACCGGGATAGCGAGGTGCTCAGTGAGAAACAGGGTGAAAGCTCCGGCAGTTTCTGCTGCAACGCCTTCCAGGGGTGTGACCTTGGTGATCCGGGTACCCATTGTTTTTACAATCTTCCATCCTCCGCTCATGGTACCCAAAGCAATGGCTGTAAAACATGCCAGTGGCACCCAGTCAGGTACATTACGTATATCATCGAGGTTGCCGTTAGCAACCATAGCAGCAGCAATAAGCCCAAGTACTTTTTGCGCGTCATTGCTTCCGTGACCAATGCTGAACAATGCGGAAGAAACCAGTTGCAGTCGGCGGAACCAACTATCCGCCCGATATGGATTCGCTCTTTTACAAATGTTGACGATAATAATCGTGATAATAAGAGATATGAGACCCCCTATCAACGGTGCGCCAAAGATGAAAAGGAAGATGGGCAACACCACACTGTAATTGATTACCGAATATCCACCTTCCTGCCAGTGGCCCACATGTGCAAGTGCCGCACCCATAAAACCGCCCAGCAAAGTATGTGAAGATGAGGATGGGATCCCGAACCACCAGGTAAGCAGGTTCCAGGTAATGGCTGCCGCCAGGGCCGAGAAGATCACGCGTAATGTGATAAAGTGTTCATTGATCGACTTGGCAAATGAATTACCAATCTTGAATTCTCCGATCCAGTATTTAGCAATAAAAAAAGCAGCGAAATTAAAAACTGCTGCCCAGAGAACTGCCTGGAAAGGCGTTAGAACTTTCGTGGAAACAATGGTGGCGATTGAATTGGCCGCATCATGGAAACCATTTATGTAGTCAAAAACCAAGGCCATTATGATGATGATAACCAGGAAAGTCATAGTGCAGAGTTAAACAGGTGCCTGTAACAAATATTAATCCGAAGCTTATGCGTACTTGATGATGATTGATTCGATCACATTACCGGCATCTTCACACTTGTCGGTAACGATTTCCATGACCTGGTAAATTTCTCTTTTCTTGATCACTTCCTTAGCGTCCGGTTCAGTTTCAAATAACAATTCGATACTCATATCAAAAATATCATCTGCCTGGTTTTCGATGCTGTTAACCTTCACAAGCGCATCAGTGATCTGGCGCATGTTCTTCATGTTTCTCAGCTCTATCACCGCATTTTTGATTTCTTCACAACCCTGTTCAATCAGGTCAGCCATTTTCTGGATGCCCTGATCATTTGGGTTCACTTTGTAGAAGTTGATTTTTTTTGCTGAGGCAAATATATAATCGCAGATATCATCCAGGGCGGAAGCAAGGTAGTGGATATCTTCCCGGTCGAACGGTGTAATGAAATTACGGCCGAGTTCAGTAAAGATTTTATGGGTCAGATCGTCGTTTACGTGTTCAAGGTCCTCTATTTGGGAGATCAGGGCGGCTCTTTTATCATAATCCGGTTCAGTCACCACAAGCTTCATCACCTGTCCCATTTTGGCGACAGTCTCGGCAACCTGTTCGAACAAAGAATAGAAGATCTGATCCTTTGGCATGAAAATCTTCATGAACGAATTGAAACCCATACAGTAAAAAATTTGGGCAAAAATAGACTTTATAGGCTATAGTAAAAATATGCCTGGATTGGTAATAATTTCTTAACAGGCAATGAGGGGCGTGGTTTAATATTTTAGGTATATATAATAGCGTGGCAGATGGGGCAAATATTCCCGGTGATGCCCTGCTTTTTTTTGTTTTTATGTTGTGATGGGTGGGTATTTTACTGTATTTTGCCGCCCTTCTATATAAAGTAATTTAAACACAACAATATATTTATGGTTTCAGGTAAGGCAAGGGTAATTGCAAACGAGATTATTGATTTATACCAGAACCATGGTGCTGCGTCACCTGATGGCACTGGTGTTTCACAGTTTGAGTACCTGATGCAGCTCGCTCAAACCGCCGAAAATCTGGGGTATGATGAAGATGTGGTACTGGCCGCACTTCTGCAGGACATCGGACAGGTGGCTGTTGCAGCAAACGGGAGCGGAGATTCAGAAGAAGATTATGCAGAAGCCGGCGCTGACTTCCTGAAAGAAAAAGGATTTTCAAAAAAAATCGTTCGTCTCGTTGAATCAACGGTAGAATCTAAACGATACCTGGCGTATAAAGACGAATCCTATTATAATAGTCTTTCTGAAAGCAGCCGGGCTTTACTGGAAAAGCAAGGTGGGAAAATGTATCCTGAAGAGGCTGCTGCATTTGAAGAATACCCTTTGTTTGATACGATTATATCGGTCAGGAAGCTTGACCAACAGGTTGGTAGCCAACATTTGTCGCCCCCGGATGTAGAAAATATCCGCAATACAATTATCAGGCACCTGGTGAAAGGAAGTTTCTAGCCTTTTACATTAAGGTCATTAAATAATGTGTTCTATTGCCCAGCAGCAATACCAATACCGGGATTTCCGGCAAGCAATGGCTTGTAGCGCTGTATGCGGCAATTGTCTGTTTTCTTACTTACGCCACTATTTTTGGTTTCCGTAAAACCTACTCGGTCGCCACTTTTGAAGGTATGTCGATAGGGGGTATCGGCTACAAGGAATTATTGGTCATCATCCAGGCCCTCGGTTATCTTTCAAGCAAGTTTTATGGAATTGCCTTTATCGGCGGAATGAAACGTTTCGGCCGCTGGAAAGTAATTTTTATGCTCACAGGGATATCCTGGCTCGCATGGCTGTTTTTTGCCGTTATACCCCGTCCTTACAATATCCTGTTTTTATTCATGAACGGGTTCCCGCTCGGATTGCTTTGGGGGGTAGTGTTTTCTTACATCGAGGGTCGCAGGGCCACTGACTTTATAGGGGCCGCCCTGGCGGTGAGTTTTATATTTTCATCCGGCGTTGTTAAATCGATCGGGAACTACCTGGTGGTTTCAGCGGGTATAACGGAACACTGGATGCCTTTTGTAGCGGGCGCCATCTTTTTGCCCTTCCTGGTGTTTTTTGTTTACCTGATGGAAAAGATCCCGCCGCCCTTACCCGAAGATGTAGCTGTCAGGACCCTTCGTATCCCTATGACCGGGCAAGAAAGAATGGCCTTTTTTAAGAAGTTTTTTCCGGGCATTGTATTGCTGGTGCTGTTGTATGCTTTTCTAACGATCTTTCGTGAGATCCGAGATAATTTTATTGCCAACATATGGCAGGAGCTGGGTTACACAAATCAACCTGAACTATTTGTAAAAACTGAAGTGCCCATTACACTAGGCATCCTGGTGATGATAGGCAGCATGATACTCATAAAAAGTAATATCCGCGCCCTGATGGTATCGCTCATTATTGTAATGGCAGGCTTTATCGTGGCAGGTGTATCAACCTGGCTTTTTGTGTATCATGCGCTCAACCCTGTGATCTGGGTAACTGCAGTCGGAATGGGACTTTACATGGGATACATCCCTTATAATTGTGTATTGTTCGAAAGACTTATCGCCACGTTTCGTATACCCGCCAACGTTGGTTTCCTGATCTACCTTGCCGACTCCGTTGGATATGTTGGCAGTGTCGGCGTAATCATTACCAAAGGTTTCTTCAATCTTTCAGTACAATGGACCGTTTTCTTCAGTAACAGTGTAATGATTTTGTCAGTAATCGGGTTAGCAGGAACTGCCCTGGCTATCTGGTACTTTTATCGGAAATACCGCAATGAACCCCCGGTGGTTTAACCGGGAATCAGAAGTTTTTCAATAAAACCGCTGCCAGCAATCACAAATTTGTCAGTGATTGCTCAGGTTACCTGTTAGTTATCAAACCCGGGGCCTTGCGGTGATCAACACGGCCAATACCATTGCTCAGGTTACCTGTTAGTTATCAAACACCGGTTGTTTCGCCAATGCTTCAGCAAACGATTAGTCAGCAATCACAAACTTGTCAGAGAATGCCAGGGTTAACCGACAGTTATCGGATCATCAGCTTTTCGGTAATTATTTCGGTTGAACCCGGCCGGGTCGCCCGAATCACATAAATACCTTTAGCCAATGGTTTCTGAAAATGGATAACCGTTCCCGGTGCACCAGCCAGTTTGTTTTTCTGAATCAACTGACCGTTGATGCCAAACAGATCTACCTGCCATGGAATATTGGTTGATAATGGCAGTTGAACACTGATGCCGTCGCCGGCAGGCGTTGGCACAAACAACACACCTTGTTTATGTTTGACCCAGGTAACAGGGCGAATAGGAGACAAACCAGTTTTATTATCTTTTGATAATTGTTTAACCCGGAAATACAACTTCTCGACCGGTTCACTGAAATTATACAGATATTGATAGCTGCCTTTGTCATTTGAAAAGTTACCGGCAGCCGGGATAATGGTTGCTGTTGTAAAATGAATACCATCTTTACTCACCATCACCTCGTAGCTTTTTGCCTGCGATTCATTTGTGGTACTCCACCGCAATAAAGCGGAAGTGGCACCTGCTGAAGTAGCCGAGAGATTGATGTGATTCGAATTCAAAAACATCGTTGTGCAGTACACATAAGAAACATTGAACCTGATGCTATCAGTGATAGAACCACTATAGGTAGGTGTTCCTGTAAACGAGGCTCCTGCTGACGTATAGTATTCAAACTCCACGTTGCCAGTGCCCATAAAGTCTGCCGTATTACTGACTACCTCATTCACCAGGGTATCGTTTACCCAAACAGCCACTGGCCCTCTTGTTACAAAATCGGCACCTGCGCCGGGTACATTGTCGGCTGCAGCCAGACGGAATGGGCCAAACTCAAATGTGTGCGGGGGATGTGAAATCGGCTCGATTAAGGCTTCACTATAAATATCATCATAACGTAACAAACTATGTCTCACGTTACGAACTGCGGCATCACGGTTTTCAATACTGAACTCATAGTCTAAAGAAACAACAGACTGAATTCTTACTTCCATCAAAGTACCCAGTGAGGGATCGAACTTAGGGATGGTGAAAATATAAGGCGCGTTTCCAATACCTACCACTGCTGAATCGTGGGTAATGACATTAACGGTTGTTCCGGTTACACACTGTGCCTGAATACGACTTGCCGGGATAGCGCACAGAAGGATGCACGCCATCAGGCTATAATTAAGTTTCATTGAGTTGGGATTATTACAACCGGTATAACTCCGTTTAATAGGTTGTTATTATTCCTTAAACACGAATTAAAAGAAATTTAAGGGAATCATATTAGATCTTTTAATGGTCATTCATCAAATTCAACTTATTGTATATGACACGAAACTTCAAAGTGTCAAAAGTTTTTTTTGTAACGACTAAGTGTAAACGCTGATGTTATACGAGCAGGCTAAGTGTTTACTCTGATGCCGGTTGCAGAAGTGGTTTGGGAGTTTTCGTTTTTACTATCCAGGGTAAAGCCAATGGTCGTTCCGATGTCAATACGACTGCGCACATGTATATGTTGTCCATGCGCTTCAATAATATGTTTGCAGATAGCTAATCCCAGTCCGGTGCCGCCTTTATCGCGGCTCCTGGCGGTGTCTGTCCGGTAGAAGCGTTCAAATATTCGGGGCAGATGTTCATCTTCGATACCAGCTCCGTCATCGCTTATTTCAATGAGCACATTTTTATCATCGGTATTGTAAATACTTGCCCAGATATTGCCATTTTGTTTACCATACTTGGCCGCGTTCTCAATGAGATTGATCAGAACCTGTTTTATCTTTTCTTTATCTGCATATACCCAGATCGGCGCTTCGCAGCCCTTTTTGATTTTAGTCTTGATACCCTTTGCATTTGTTTTAATCGATAAAGCATCAAAAGTTTCGCGTATCAGATCCTGGATAATAAAATTGGTTCGATATAATTGTTGTTCACCGGTTTCAAGTTGGGAGATCTCATCGAGGTCGTTGACAAGATTTGCCAGGCGTTCGGCATTTCTTGCAGTATTTTCCAGGAACTTTGTTCTTACTGCTTCTTCTTCCATGGCTCCGTCGAGCAAAGTGTCTATGTAGCCCTGGATGGCAAACACAGGCGTTTTGAATTCGTGTGCAAGATTCTGCAGAAAGTCGCGTCTGTATGCGGCGTTTTTACGCAGTAGTTCGATCTCCTGGTTGCGGTCGGCGGCCCATTCTTCCACGTCCTGTCTTACTTCGTCGATACTTTTCCGGGGCAGCACATATTTGAAATAGGTCTCTTCTTTACGTGTGGCCTTTTTTTGTTGAATGAGCTTATAAATAAGCTTTATTTTCTGGTAGATGAAGGTTTCAAGAATAAACAGGATCAGGCCATAACTTCCCGCAAAAATGACCAAGAGCGAAATAAGTCCTATTTGCCAGTCGAGTGTAAGCAGCAAAATGCCGGTTGCAATAGGGATGGATAATATTGCAGCGGTAAAAGCCGCGAGTTGCCGCGGGGAAAAATTTTTGATGTTTGCCATGTAAGAACTGCTTACAACTCAAATTTATATCCAACGCCCTTTACAGTTGTGATACAATCTACACCAAGTTTTTGGCGAACTTTCCGGATATGCACATCTATGGTTCTGTCGCCCACAATCACATCATTTCCCCAGATCTGGTTCAAAATCTCGTTGCGAAGAAAAACCCGGCCCGGTTTGGAGGCTAACAGGTAAAGTAATTCAAATTCTTTTTTTGCAAGAGTGACCGGCTTTTCTTCAATCGTAGCTTCAAATCTTACCGGATCGATGGTGATATTTCCGAGAGATATTGTCTTTTCCTGTGTGTCGGAGCCGAGCCGTCTGAAAATCGCATTAACCCTTGAGTTCAGTACCTTGGGACTGATGGGTTTGCTGATATAATCGTCTGCGCCAGTTTCGAGTCCTTTGATATGCGAAGTTTCATCGCTGAGTGCGGTCAGGAAAATAATAAGGGTATCGTTGAATGCAGGTTGAGCCCGAAGAATCTCACAAACCTGGATGCCGGTTTTTTTGGGCATCATGATATCGAGGATGATTAAATCTGGTTTAAAGCTCCGGGTTTTCGATAAAGCATCATCACCATCTTTGGCAGTTTCAACCTCATATCCTTCTTTTAACAAATTGTATTGGATGATCTCAAGAATATCCGGCTCATCATCTGCAACCAATATTTTTTTGCCTTTTGGCTCCATTTAATACAAAATTTACGCAAACCTACTGTAAATGCAGGCTTTTATTAAATGGCAGGCGCTTCTTTACAATTTGATAATACAGTGATCATGTTAAGTTAAAAATGGTTTGGTAAACTTTTATTCGCGGTACGGCGTTTGAATACATTAACCGGGCAAATTAAGCCCGTACCATACAACTAATTGAACGTAAATTTGCTCTAATTGTCACAGTTCTGTTCTATGAATAAATTGTTACTTACTGTAGGCTTGCTGGTAGTGATTTCAGGTAGCGGGGTATTGGCCCAGACAACTTATCCTTTCAAAGTATCATTCGACCGGATGCTTTGGCACGAGAACGTTGATAAGCAGCAAAAACGACTGGTGGGTCCGGACGCCCGGATACGTGTGCCGATGAATGAAATGCAGAAACGAGTGCTTTCGGAAGCGATGCTGAAAGGGGTGGACGCGTTACAGGAAAGGATCGAGCTCGATTCTACTCAAACGGGGCAATCCAAAACAAAATACCTACGCACGCTTGAACTGCTGGTCAAAGGCTATGCTGACCGGTTCGACAAATCGGATTTTTCTCCATCAATTGCTCCCGCTTTAATAGAGGCGTTTGAAAGAGCCATGGAACTGGACCGCCAGGGTGTCAGTTTTGAACCCGTAGTGGAGGCACATGAGTACGGCGTTGGAAAATTGCTGGTTGAAACCTTTATTTATCCGCCGGAAAATCCCGGCGCACAATCTTCACGTACCGCAGTATTGCTGAAGTACCTGCATCGCTACCCGGATGAAATTCTGCCCGAATTGCGTAAAACGCCTTATCTGCCACATGCCGATTCGCTGATAAAGATTGCTGCGGACCGCGATATTCGTAAGTTGTACGATTATGCTGCTTCCCGCAATGCACTGGGAACCCGGATCAGGAACCACCCGGACAACCTGGTGCGTACGGTTGCACAGATGGCAACGAGCAAAAGCGGTCAGCTTTATTTTCCGTTTCTTGATAATGTACTGAGCGGCAAGATCACTATTGCTGATATTGATAAGGTAAAAGAAAATGATTTTCAGTATTACCGCCTGATGGTAAATACGCGTGTCGATTATGCACGCAGGCTTTTGCCACCTACACGTGATACTGCTTTCGAAATGCGTTCGCTTACTTTCATGATGGCGCGCAAAGCGAAGGATTATTTTATTCGCGAGATAAATGCCTTACATGCCGTCGAAAATGAAAATGTGCGGTTCAAACGTCTTGAAGGACTCACACCACAAGAGTTATATTATCTAATCGTTTTAGGGGAAGATGAAATTTATACGTCCAGTTACCTTAATGTGTATAAAAGAATTTTTCAGCGGATGGCCACGCCGAGATCAGACAGCCTGCTGATGAGTGTAAATGGAGATTATTTCCGGAAGTTCATCAAGATGGCTGCCGGCTATAACACTCTGAATGATTTTATGGCAAAAATGGGCAAAGGAAATGACAGTACTTTGATCAAAGCCTTTGTGATCGGGCTCGAGCGGTCAAAAGACACCAAAAACCTCGAGGATGCCGTAGATGTAGCCGACTCCTACAGCAGCATCATGGATAAAAACCCGGCAATAGCAAGATACATTCTTGATGAAGTGCGGAACAGTTACGCCGTCAATGTGCGCAACCGGAACAAAAAAGGGATGGTTATTTATAACCTGTTACAGGTGCTGTTTGAATCAGCAGATACAGCCCGCAAGGTTGATCTTTCTGCGAAACTGGGCATCCCCCCGGTATATTCAGTCGATTATTCTGCTCTCACCGACTCAAGCGGACGCGTGGTACAACAGGTCTTTTTTTACGGTGATGACGACAAGGACGGGCAAAATTCCTATATCAATTTTATGGCGATGTTTAATGGTCGCCCCGAATGGAAAGTGGCAGAAAACCCTTCGCGCCAGTGGGTAACCATCACTTCAACCCGTGGTAAACCGGTGACAATATTCGCAAACAAGCCATTATACGGAGAAAACGATCCGGATGCTGCCGCGCAACAGGCTATGATGGAATACATGCAGCAGAAAAATCTGCGGCCGACAGTGGTGATTCATCGTGGTCATAGTTATCACCTGGCGTCGACACTGAAGAATCTTCCCTCGTCAGCGCATATCGTGGTGTTGGGGTCATGCGGTGGTTATAATAACCTCAACGAAGTGTTGACGATCAGTTCTGATGCCCATATTATTTCTTCCAAACAGGTGGGCACAAAAACAGTAAATGAACCGATCATCCAGGCAATCAACAACTCACTTGTTGCCGGGAAAGATATCGACTGGATATCTATGTGGAAGGATCTTAGTGGCCGGTTCCGCAATGATGCGGCTGCGAAAGAAAAGTTCGATGATTACATTCCCCCATATAAAAATCTTGGGGCTATATTCATCAAGGCTTACCGGAAACAGATGGAAGAGTAAAATTCATTTGTGGCGGGCGGGGGCGGCAGGGGCGCTGCTGATTTCGCCTGTCGACAAAGAGTTACTTTATGTGCGGGTGCGAAATCAAAGGCGCCCCTGCCGCCCCCGCCCACCCCGCATTCATAAGTGGGGGTTGGGGATGCAGTATGGTTTTTACATGGTGATAAAATGTAAGAATATGGTTATTGAAACGGCCAACTAATTTCTGAATATTTACTCCCCCCACACCTCCAGGTTGTTGATTGTTGATCATCTTCGGTTGCAGAATAAGGCTGCATGGGTTTGTGCATGGAAACTGACCCGGGCGGCTGGACAGATCCTTTTTGGACGCCTATGGCGCGGCGGGTGCACCGGAACGTAACATCGCATGAAGGCCGCGGCATCAGCGGCCAAAGAGGATCTGCCCGCCGCCCACGCAGGCTTCCCGCATAAAACCACAAGCAGAAATTAAAGAAGCCAGAGGATGAACGGCAAACCTACAACCCCCAATTCGCTATATTTGCATCTCTTATGCCGGAAAAGTTAAAGGGGAAAAGATTACTGGATCTTCGGTTGCTGCGACGGGTATTTCAATACGCAAAGCCATACAGGAAGAAATTCTATATTTCGCTGGTGCTTGCCATTGTGCTCGCAGTGTTATCGCCCGTGCGACCCTACCTGATTCAACTCACCATTAACGATTTCATCAAACTTGGCAAGATCGACTGGATCATCTGGATCACGGTGATCCAGATTGGACTGCTCTTACTCGAAACCGCATTCCGGTTCTATTTCACCTTTCTTACCGCGTGGCTGGGACAAACAGTGGTAAAAGATCTTCGGGTAGCAGTATATGAAAAAGTATTGGGACTCAATCTTTCACAGTTTGATCAGACTCCCATTGGAACCCTCACAACGCGGACCATCAACGATATTGAGGCCATTAACGACATCTTTGCAGATGGTCTTATTCCTATCATTGCCGACCTGCTTTCTATTATAGCTATCCTGGGTTTCATGTTTTATGTAGACTGGCGGCTCACACTCATTTCGCTGGCTGCGTTTCCGTTCCTGATTGTAGCTACCTACTTCTTCAAGGAAAGTGTCAACAAATCGTTTATCCGTGTCCGTAATGCCGTTGCTCAGCTGAATGCTTTTGTTCAGGAACACATTACGGGGATGCAGATTGTACAGTCGTTTGCGGCAGAAGAAAGAGAAACTGAAAAATTCAACAGGATCAACACGGAGCATAAAAAAGCAAACATCAAAGCCATTTTTGCTTATTCAGTTTTCTTCCCGATCGTCGAGATTGTGCTGGCAGTAGGAACCGGTATGATGGTTTGGTGGGCAGCTACCAATGCTGTGGGCATGCCTGCGGCCGAAGCAAGTGCCTTGCTGGGTAAAATGGTCTCTTTTTACCTCTGTCTCAACCTGTTGTTTCGCCCCCTTCGGGTGATCGCAGATAAATTCAACGTGTTACAGATGGGTATGGTGGCCAGCGAAAGGGTGTTTAAAGTGCTTGATAATCCTGATGTAACCCTCGATACCGGTACACACGCACCAACAGAGGTAAAGGGAAAGGTAAATTTCCATCATGTGTCCTTTGCTTATAATGATGATAATTATGTATTGAAAGACATCCATTTTGAGTTGAAGCCCGGTGAAACTGCTGCTTTGGTTGGTCACACCGGCAGTGGTAAAACATCGATCATCAGCCTTTTGAACAGACTGTACCACATTCAAAAGGGCGCAATCCGTATTGACGACGTCGATATCAACGAGTACCGGCTTGACCTGCTGCGCAAAAACATTGGAGTGGTCTTGCAGGATGTGTTTCTTTTCTCTGGCTCCGTAATGGATAATCTCACGCTCCGGAACCCCGGGATTTCGCAGGAGCAGGTGATGAATGCGGCAAAAATGATTGATATGCATGACTTTATCATGAGGTTGCCCGGTGGATACGATTATAAGGTGATGGAAAGAGGAAGCTCACTGAGCCTCGGTCAGCGGCAGTTGCTTTCATTTATACGGGCCCTGCTGTACAACCCATCCATCCTGATCCTTGACGAGGCCACTTCTTCCATAGACACAGAGAGTGAGTTGTTGATTCAAAAAGCAACGGATACCCTGATCCAGGGCCGTACGTCGATCGTGATTGCTCACCGGCTGAGTACGATCCGTAAAGCTGACAAGATCATCGTTCTGGATAAGGGAGAGATCAAAGAGATCGGCACACACGATGAGTTGCTGGCGAAAAGTGGCTTTTATGCCAAATTGTACGAAATGCAGTTTGCCAAGGTGGAGGCGGTTTCGTAAAATTCTTTCCCCTTTTCTGGCAAAACACTTTTATTTAATCTATCCCTTCTTATCTTTGCGCCAAATTTACAGAACGGTATGCTGGTAAAACGCGTTAAATGCTTATTGGTGGCGGTTTTTAGCTTGAGTCTGGTCCTGTTTTCACAGGTCTCTGTGGCTCAGCATCATAACGGTCCCGATACACAGGAGGAGGAACATACTCAAAAGGAGGGTTTCAATGCCAACGAAGTGATTTTTGAACACGTTCTGGACGCGCACCAGTTTCACTTTTTGTCATACAAAGGCGCTGACGGTGAGCAACACCATGTTTCGATCCCTCTGCCGGTGATACTCTATTCTCCCCAGAAAGGATTTGATGTTTTCATGTCTTCCAAATTCCATCATGGTCACGAAGTGTACAACGGCTATAAACTGGAACATGGAAAGATTCATGCAGTTACTGCTGATGGGGCAGTTGATGAAACCGTGCAGGTGTATGATCTGTCACTTACACGCAATGTTGTTCAGATGATACTGGCATTGGTTGTTTTGGTGATCATCATGTTGAATATCGCTAAAAAGTACAAAACCGGGGTTGGAGTAAAACAGGCGCCGACCGGTTTACAGAACGCAATCGAACCGGTGATCACATTTGTACGTGATGAGGTTGCAAAACCAAATCTTGGTCATAAATACGAAAAGTACCTGCCTTATCTGCTGACTATTTTCTTTTTCATTCTTATCAATAACATATTCGGGCTTATACCTGGTGCTGCTAACGTAACCGGTAATATCGCTTTCACGGCTGTACTTGGAGTAATTTCATTTATAGTGGTGACATTTAGTGGCAACAAGCATTACTGGAGCCATATTTTCAATCCTCCGGTGCCTGGTGGTATCAAGGCGATCCTGATCCCTGTTGAGATCCTGGGTATTTTCACCAAGCCGTTTGCATTGATCATTCGTCTTTTTGCAAACATGCTGGCGGGTCACATTATCATCATCTGTCTGATTTCACTGATCTTTATTTTCGGTGGATTGAGTGCAGCGATCGGCTGGGGTTTCTCGCCCATTTCAATTGCATTTACAGTATTCATTTACATGATCGAAGTGTTGGTTGCCTTTATCCAGGCATTTATCTTCACAAACCTGACCGCGGTGTTTATCGGGCAGGCGATTGAAGAAACACATCATCATGAAGACGATCATCATCATCCTAAAAAAGAAGGATACGATGATCCGGTAATTATCTAAGCGTCTTTTTTAATCAGATATAAAAACACAATTATGGATCTTCTGACAATTTTGTTAAGCGAAGTGCCCTGGGCGAATGCCGGCGGTGCATTGGGAGCGGGTTTAGCTGCCATTGGAGCTGGTATTGGTATCGGTCAGATTGGTAAAGGAGCTGTTGAAGCTATAGCCCGTCAACCCGAAGCCAGCAACGACATTCGTGCTAACATGATCCTGACTGCTGCGTTTATTGAGGGTGTTGCCCTTTTCGCAGTTATCGCAGGTATCCTGGCTATGTTCGTTTAGTCAAACTTATTACTGCATTCAAAGCAAAGGGCGGCGAATGCAGTAATCCTTCTGAATCAAGCTGAAAAACATATATAAAAATGGATTTACTTACCCCCTCGTTTGGACTACTGCTTTGGACCTTGCTGGCTTTCGGCATTGTGTTTTTTATCCTGAAGAAATTTGCCTGGAAGCCGATTCTTGCCTCTTTGAAAGAGCGTGAAACCGGTATTGCAGAATCTATCGCCACTGCAGAAAGAGTGAAAGCGGAAATGGCGCAGATGAAGAGTGAAAACGAAGCTTTGTTGGCAAAAGCCCGCGAAGAAAGAGCACAGATTCTTAAAGAAGCGCGTGATATCAAAGACAAAATGATCAATGACGCTAAAGAACAGGCTAAAGTGGAAGCGAACAAGATCATTTCTGAGGCCAATGCTGCCATTCAGCAACAAAAGATGGCTGCGTTGACCGATGTGAAAAACCAGGTTGGTTTGCTGGTTATTGATGTGGCTGAAAAAGTACTTCGCCGCGAATTGCAAAGCAAAAACGACCAGGAAACTTACATCCGCCAGTTGGCAGAAGATGTGAAATTGAATTGAGCCCCATTTAAACAGTAAAAGAGCATTATGCAAAATCCCCGTTTAGCAGGCAGATACGCAAAAAGCCTGATTGGGTTAGCGATAGAAAGGAACCAGCTTGACCAGGTTTACAACGACATGTTGTACCTGCAATCTGTTTGCCGTGAAAGCCGTGAGTTTGTAGTGATCCTGAAAAGCCCTGTTATTACACCCGACAAAAAGCAGGCGATTCTTGAATCGGTTACAAATGGAAAGGTAAGTGAACTGGTGGCCGGCTTTAACCGGTTACTTATTCTGAAAGGTCGTGAAGCTAATCTCCCTGAGATTATCACCGCATTCATTGAGCAGTATAAAGAGATCAAGGATATATTCGTGGTTAAACTTACTACCGCAACTGAAGCAAGTGATACTTTAAAAAACACGCTCATCGATAAAATTAAGGCTACAACCTCTTTACAAAACATAGAACTGAAGGCTGAGGTTGATCCTGACATTATCGGAGGTTTTGTTTTACAAATGGGCGACACGCTGGTAGACGCCAGCATCAGCTATGATCTGAATATGATCAAGCAACAGTTTATGAGCAATGACTTTGTTTACAAGATCCGTTAACGGAATAGTAAACAACTAACAATAAAAAGGTAAAAAAAACAATATAACATGGTAGAAATTAAGCCAGACGAAATTTCGGCGATACTGCGTCAGCAGTTGAGCAACTTTAATGCTTCGGCCGACCTGGAGGAAGTTGGTACTGTATTACAGGTGGGAGATGGTATTGCACGCGTTTACGGTCTGAACAACGTGAGCAGCGGGGAACTGGTGGAATTCGAAAACGGCGTTCGTGCAATTGCATTGAACCTCGAAGAAGATAACGTTGGTGTGGTTCTTATGGGCGACTCCAGCGCAGTTAAAGAAGGTGCAAAAGTTAAACGTACAGGCAAGATCGCTTCTATTAATGTAGGAGAGGGGATGCTGGGTCGTGTTGTAAATACATTGGGCGAACCTATCGATGGTAAGGGACCTATCGCCGGTGAAAAATATGAAATGCCGCTGGAACGCAAAGCGCCTGGCGTTGTGTTCCGTGAGCCGGTAAAGGAACCTCTTCAGACTGGTCTCAAAGCGATCGATGCGATGATTCCAATTGGTCGCGGTCAGCGTGAGTTGATCATTGGTGACCGTCAGACTGGTAAAACCGCTATTGCTGTTGATACGATTATCAACCAGAAAGAATTTTACGCTGCCGGTAAACCGGTGTTCTGTATCTATGTTGCAATCGGTCAGAAAGCTTCAACCATTGCTGGTGTTATGAAAACACTGGAAGATAATGGAGCAATGGCTTATACTACCATCGTTGCTGCATCTGCATCTGATCCTGCACCATTACAGTTCTACGCTCCGTTCGCGGGTGCTGCAATCGGTGAATTTTTCCGTGATACCGGTCGTCCGGCATTGATCATTTACGATGATCTCTCTAAACAAGCGGTAGCATACCGTGAGGTTTCCCTGCTGCTTCGTCGTCCGCCTGGCCGTGAAGCCTATCCTGGTGATGTGTTCTATCTGCACAGTCGTTTGCTGGAGCGTGCTGCAAAAGTTATCAATGATGACAGCGTAGCAAAAGATATGAATGACCTGCCGGAGTCTATCCGCCACCTAGTTAAAGGAGGAGGATCACTGACAGCACTTCCAATCATTGAAACACAAGCGGGTGACGTATCGGCTTATATTCCAACCAACGTGATCTCGATCACTGATGGCCAGATATTCCTTGAGTCTAACCTGTTCAACGCCGGTATCCGTCCTGCAATCAACGTGGGTATTTCGGTTAGCCGTGTGGGTGGTAACGCTCAGATCAAATCAATGAAGAAGGTTTCGGGTACATTGAAACTTGACCAGGCATTATACCGTGAAATGGAAGCTTTCTCTAAGTTCGGTGGTGACCTTGATGCGGCAACAAAGGTTGTTCTTGATAAAGGTGCACGTAACGTGGAAGTATTGAAACAACTTCAATATTCACCAGTTGCTGTTGAGAAACAAGTTGCAATCATCTATCTTGGTACACAAGGATTGTTGCGTGAAGTAGCAGTACGTCGTGTGAAAGAATTCGAAGAACATTTCCTTTTAGAAATGGAAAACAAGTTGCCACAGGTGCTTGCTGAATTCAAAAAAGGAAATCTTCCTGAAGACGGATTAAAGAAAATGGTTGAGCTTGCGAATAACATCGTACCTCAGTATAAAGCTTAATTGTATTCAGATTATAAATGTAAAACCTCCTTCGGGAGGTTTTTTTATGATTTTTTGTTTGTGCCTATTGCAATATCAGAATTTTGTTTCTTTATTTGTACCACGATCAATTACTGATCAGCTCTGATCCTCCCATCCTTCATAAGACCGTACCTTACCTATCTTCTGATTTAACGTTCCATCTTCCTCGAAAACAACCGCTGGTTTTTCCAATGCTCTATGGGGCCCATCGTAAGAATTCCCGACCCCTAAAATAGACATGTATGAAATCGTACCAGAAAACTAAACCCTATTTGTTATTATTTTTTACAGCCCGGAAACTGTTATTACCGGTTCTTATTATAATACTGTCATTGCCGGTGTATTCGCAGGAACTGGCTATCGTTAAATCAAGTTTCCAGCATAAAGCCTCGTTAACGCCCTGGACCGATGCAGTGAATAATGCAGAAGGCGGTAACATTAACTGGACGAAACTTGCACGTACTAACGGTAATGCACATAGGCTCGCCACTGAAAAAAACATGGAAGTTCTTGAAAACAGTCTGAATGTTTGCCTTGATAACAGGAAAGCAGTTATCAACTGGACCTCATACCAGGACATAAATACTGTGTTTTATGTGATTGAAAGAAGTGTAAATGGCCAGCCATTCAAAGAGATTGCACAAATATTTACTTCTCCTGATTCAACAGCAAAGTTTGATTATCAGTATTTCGATAAACTGACACAGGATATACGCGGTACTATTTACTACCGACTGAAGATCGTGGGCGAAAATCAGCAACCTGTTTATACCGCCGCCCAGCTTGCTTCTTCAAACAAGAGTTATGAAAATCTAATGGTTGCATTAAAAGATACTTATTAATTGAGAGATACTTAAACATCCGTTGGCTGCCCGCTCTAAGACATTTGAATGATTTATTTTAAAGGGTACGATCAACAACGGCCTGGTTTTTCCAGACCGGGCCTTACTTAAAAACAACGAACATCATTATATAACAACTCATTTTTAAAGGGTACGATCAACAAAGGGCTGGTTTTTCTAAACCTGGCCCCTTTTTAAAACCTGACTACCTGAATTGACTGAATGATTTTTTAAAGGGTACGATCAACAACGGGCTGGTTTTTCTAAGCCGGCCCCATTTTAAAAAAATGTACTACCCTCAACGTATTGAATGATTTTTTAAAGGGTACGATCAACAACGGCCTGGTTTTTCTAAACCGGGCCTTATTTTTTCGATGAATAGTTGTGATAAATAAATCCTTTATATGCTGTTGCACCAATGATCTATCAACCTATACATCGGTTTTGTCCGGGTCACGAGTTGTGTTACATTCCTGATACAAGCTCATGATTGTATACCACTGGCACAGCTGCTGGTCAACAAAACAAAACGGCGATGCAAAACGCACCGCCGCTTTATTCAAATTGCCTGCTCTCAATTTAACGTTTGATAACTTTTTGATTCAATAGCTTTTTACTGCCGGTATAAGCCTCAAGTATATAAACTCCTGCTGCAAGGCTACCATCTACCCGCAACTTCACCTGGTGACTTCCAACGGTAAGCGGCTGTTGTATATGCCTTACTACATGCCCCTGCAGATCTATGAGACGTATCGAAACCTGTTCAGCCGTTTTCAGTTGCAGTGTTACATTTAGCTCCTGTACAAAAGGATTTGGCAAAACGGACACGGTATTTTCTTTCGAAGCCGACAGGCTTATTACTTTCGAATAAGTCGTCAGTTTGTTTTTGCCAATTAATTTAAGCCGGTAAAATCTGCTTGTGCTGAAGTTTGTTCCATCCTTCAACTCATAAGTGTTTTCAATTGAACCGTTAGCCTTGGCTGGCAATGAACCTACCGTTTTAAATGCAAGACCATCTTCTGAGAATTCCACCACATAGCTTGCAACTTCCTGGTCGGTCCTGACTATCCACTTTAGTAAACTCTGGTTATTGTAGACAGAACCATTGAATTCAATATTTGTTGCTGGTAAAACGCCATCTGAATAAAAACAGGTAGGGTTTTGTCCGCCAGGCTGGGTTGGATCATCAGAGTTTACAAACATGGTATTGCCATTATCATCCAGCAGCGTAATGCGCGATTGATTACATACATAATGTAAGGGATCAATTTTGGCACGGAAGGTCATCACTACTGTATTCGAAGCGCCGGGTTTGATGATACCAGGTTGCTCACCAACAGTATTGATAAGACGACCGCCAGTAAACGAAAACGGCATTTGTCCGCTTACATCAGGTATGAGGGTGCCATTAAGGCGGGTACTATTTGGAATATAATTGGTTGAAGCAGGAATACCATCGTATAACCGCACGCCTGCCGCGTTGATGTTACCTGTGTTCGAAACTTCAATACGGTATTCAACGGTGTCTCCTCCAACTACAAATGGGCGGCCGTTCAGATTTCGATAGGTTTTGTTGGCAGTGAGTGCAGGTGCCAGTACTGGGAACGCACAACTCGTGTAATCACCATTCGTCCAGACTGAACTGTTTGTTCCGCCGCTGATCGATGATGCCTGCATGGTCGCGAGATTTACGTTAAACACATTTTGATAGGCCCCACCTATAAACACATTGCCTGCCGCATCAACTGCAATTGAATTGGAAGTGCCGGGGAAAGGATTAACCGAACCAAGAAATGTTGAAACTCTTGTATTGGGATTGATCTTATAAAGATTACTGGAATTGGCTACGAGGTAGAGATTACCAGATCCGTCTCCAAAAATGTCGCCACCCTTTTCATTAAGTATGTCCATGCTTCCGTTTGATGCACCGTTTAGCAATGCCCCCATTCGAACGATAACCGGCAGACCTGTAACCGGGTGCATGGAGAACCGGATAATGTCGCGACCGTTTTCAGTGATGGCATAACCGTATCCGTCAGAAGCAAATGACATGCGGTTTACATTGTAACCACTGCCTGTTGTGGTTTCAAGTGGATAACCGACGAACTTTTTGGCTGATACCGGGCTGGTGTTAAGATCTATATAACTAAGATCCTGAGGGGCGCCACTGTTATTGTTTACAAAATAGATGCGATTCGATGCCTTCTCGTATGCAATTGCCGAAGCGTACAATAAAACAGTTCCGGAAGACAGTGCGGCTCCGGTAACTGCATTGAAACAAGCGCCGGTTGCGCCGTCATAGATAACACTTCCCCCCGAACCATTGCTGGTGTTCAACAATTTTATGTAACGATAAGGCCTGCTGGGGCTTCCTTGCGGAGTGCCCGAACTCGTACTGGATGTTGATTGAAATATTTGCGAACAGGTAGGATCCTGTGCAAGGTTTGTGAAAACAGTATTCGTGCTTTGAACCACAGGTGAGCCCTGGTAGTTACACTCTAACACGGCGTAATTAGTGATGTTACCGCCATTGGCCGTTACCCGAACCCTGAATCTCACCACCGCAGGTGTATTAGGTCGCAAGATACCAGCAGAGGATGAAGGGGATTGGATGGTGCGACCCGTTCCACTAAATGGCATTGCGCCAGCTGCATCTGCTACTGCGGTTCCATTAAGGAACGTGGAGTTAGCAATATATATCGATCCCGCAGGCACGTTATCCATCAGTTTTGCCAGAGTAATATTGACAGTTGACAGGTTAGTGACGTTTATGGTGTACTCCAATACCTGGTCTTGTGCTGCCAAAGTACCCGTCGAACCCGTGGTGATATTGTCAACCGTTTTGCTGAGGTTGATCGTCTGGCCCACTAACAACTGTGAAGCTATCAACAATAGCGCACAGAGCGTAAACGTTGTAAAATTTGGTTTCATAGGCTTGGGATTATTTGAGGTTTTTCATGGTCTGGATAATTACTTCAACACTTTGAATACCGCTTGCCGTCCTCCTGAAGGATCCAGCACGGTAAGAATATACAATTGGTTTTTCAAGTTCGAAACATCAAAATCTACTACATCGTTTGTTTTTAGTTCTTTTAGTTTTGTTGAGACAGTCACACCGGTAGCCGACGATAAGCGGAACTGAAGTTTCGTTTGTGCACTGCCGTTATACCTGATATAAATCTTGTTTGAAACCGGGTTCGGATACATAGTGACCATTCCCGAAGATGTTGTCATTTCGAGAAGTGGTGGTGCAGGTTCAATAGGTTTGTGAAGAACAATAGCCGGGGCTTTGACTACTTCTATGTTGTCGATATAAAATCCATCGTCCACACCCGAACCATTGGATGTAAATAAGAAACGCAATCCGACGTTTCCTGAGCCAACATAGTCCGAAAGATCAACCGTTTCACGTGTCCAGTTTTCACGCACCCCTGTTAGCGCCGGTGCAGCATTCTCGGCTACGGTATGCTGGCCACATACAGATGTAAAACCGGTTCCCGTAACCCCTGAAGCAGATATTTGTATTTGTAATTTATCGGGCCCATTCTGTGTTCTGTGTTTAACCCAGAAAGAAAGGTATGCAGCCGAAGCATTGGTAAGATCAAGTGGTTGCCTGTACATTGCAGTAGTACTTGCGTTAGACGGATAGTTTCCTGACGGAGATTCTGTCAATGCTCTTGCACCTTCAAATGAAGTGGATGTTGTAGACGCCCAGCTACCTGTAAGCGTCCAGTTACCGGTCCCTGACTCCAATCCATCATATAATAAACTGACAGGCTGAAATATCTTTTCAATGGTGTCATTCAATACTACTCCACCGGTACTGATCTCATAAACAAACCTGATTTTTGAACCTGGTTGAATTCCCGGCAAGAGGTTATAGGATATTGCGGCATGCACACTGTCACCATAATTGCTTAGTCCCGCCCTTGTATAAGGTGCTCCAACAGATTGTATATTCTGGAGGGGTATAACGCGTACCGTCACGGGGTCATTGGCAAGTCCGATATTCAATAATGAGAACCTGAAATTTCCTGTTGTGTTTGTAACTGCCATTCTATCCCTGTCCTGTATTTCATAATATGCACCGGCCATGTAGGCCATCTGCATATTTGCATAAAACATAGATTTTGCCAAAGGAAGTATGTTTGCCTGTGAGGGCCAGAACCCAAGATTTGATGGTCCTACTTCAACAGTATACCCATAGGTTTTAGCCTTTGCACCAATACCGAGATCACCGACCATGTGATAGTCCCGTGAGTTTCCAACTGCATAATATTGTACGGTTTCCATACCATCGCCGGCAAAATAATTGTTATACCTGGCCATTAAAGCTGATGCATATTTATAAAATTTTGTATCTGCAGTTGTAAAGGAATGATTTGCCGGCACCCCATATGGCGTTACATAATAGTTTCCATAAGCGTGATGATCAATTACGATCCTGAACCGATGCGTTTGTGAGAACTGCCTGATGGCCTGCGTTTCAGGTTCAGAAAATGCAGATGGACCGATGTATGAATCGCTTGAAGGGTTGGTTGAGATGTTGATATTGGGTCCGGTTACTCCCCAATCTACACCATAGTTCCTGTTAAGATCAACACCATACCGGCTACTGCCGTTTACGCGCCGGTTTTTTCGCCACATACCTCCACCCAATGGTGTATTTGTTTCATTGAAAACATAGCCATCAGGATTCACACAAGGAAGGAAATATAACTCACGGCTATCAACAAGTGCTTTGATTCGTGCATCTGTCTGATAGTTCTCTACAAGGTATTGCATGAAGAAAAACAGGTTCATCATGCTCATGCCTTCCCGCGCATGATGTAAGCCTGTGTAAAGTGCCTTTGGTTCATTCTCGGAAGTCGTCACGTTGTCTGATATCTTCACAACGATCAAAGGTCTTCCACCCAACGTTGTCTGCGGCAACACGATCTTCTGCACGAGATGAGGGTAATGGTTCACCAGCGAGTCAATACGTGATCTCATCTCGGCAAATGTGTAATACCCCCCGTATGAGCCGGTGATGAAACCAGCGGGTTTTGCAATCTGCGTAAGATGCGGCGCGCAGGAGTTATCAAAATGAAATTTTTGTGATTGCCCTAACGTTGTAATTGCTTCCTGTTCACGCACAGCGGTTTCCTGGAAAGCTGCTACCTCATCGGGTACTATCACTGTAAAACGCAGGCCCGCGAGCTGAAGTTTCTGGATTTCTTCCCTGGGCAGGGTGGTGGTAAAAGTCTGTGAATAACGGTCAAATTCGCCGTGATCAGCATCAAGATCAAGTTTGTGCAGCGCCTGCATCCCTTCACCGGGCAGGTCAATCCTTACCCGCGAATAAATTGTCTGTGCAGACGCAATTTGTGCTGCGGCAATGAGCATGATGGACATGCACGATGCAATGGTCTGTTTTAACATAGGGTTGGAGATTAGGAGCTAACTGGATGTTAGGTACGGCGATATTTCAATACTTCAAAAGTAGAAATGCCACTGATCTTTCAGCCGGGTTACTGGTAGAAACACACGTAAAAATCGCATTCAGTAATCAAGTCAACTTGGGGGTGGTAATCGGTTTATAATCAGCCGTTTAAAGTTCGTACCGATTCATTATTTATCGCCTGTCTGACATGGGTGACAACCTGTCTGAGGGTAAACCATCAGGCAGAGTTAAAAAAATTAATTTGGTTTATACTATAAACTAGTTTACTTTCGAATCATATTATAACTGGTAACAATATGCCAATACTTATCGTCCTGCTATTAGCCTGTTTGTTCGGAAACGCGCAGACCACGATCACCGGCTCGGTGAAAGACAATAAAGGCAAACCGGTTGCCGGAGCCAGCATCTCAATTAAAGATTCTTATGATGGTACCACGAGTGACAGTACCGGCCTGTTTCGGTTTGTCACGTCCGAACAGGGGGAACAGATCCTGGTAGTAAGTAGTATCGGTTTTAGAATTTATGAACAGCCCGTAAATGCAAATGGGGGAACCCTCACCTTAGGGGTGGCATTGAAACAAGAGCCGAATGAATTAACCGCGGTTGTGATAACGGCAGGGAGTTTTGAAGCAAGTGATACAAGACGGACCACGGTGCTGAGTTCGATAGACATCGTTACCACTGCCAGCGCTAATGCGGACATAACAGGGGCAATTCGCACCTTGCCAGGAACCCAGCAGGTGGGTGAGAATGGTGGTTTGTTTGTAAGAGGTGGCACCGCTGAAGAAACCCGGGTGTTTATTGATGGTACACTGGTCAATAATTTCTTTTTCAGCAGTGTACCGGACATCGCACAGAGAGGCCGCTTTTCACCATTTATTTTCAAAGGGACAGTCTTTAGTTCCGGGGGATATTCCGCCTTATATGGACAGGCCCTTTCATCAGCACTTATACTTGAATCAGTAGATATTGCTGAACGCAGTTCTGCCGATTTTGGCTTGTCTACCGTAGGTGCCAACGCAGGTTATCA
Source organism: Bacteroidota bacterium (assembly GCA_023416995.1). Classification (GTDB taxonomy): domain Bacteria; phylum Bacteroidota; class Bacteroidia; order Chitinophagales; family Chitinophagaceae; genus DATHKG01. Next base: position 97,340 of record JAEZGI010000035.1, on the reverse strand, counting down.
GCATCTGGCAAAAAATAAAAAAGCGAGTTGGGGCATCAATTACAACTATACAAATCTTGCTGCTTATTTCGCTGTCGTAAAACAACGGGTTGATAATTTCAAAATACCAGAGTTACATAATGGTGAATTCAACTTCAGAGTTAAAACCTCGAAAACCGGGATTCTTAAATTTTATACTTATTTCAATACAAGCAATATTGGTGTTCGCCGCCCTGACGTTGATTCAAGTCTGTTAAAATCATCTTTCGCTTTAAAAAACTTCAATCTATATGCTAATCTTTCCTGGAAAGAGCGTCTGGCTGCGGGCTGGAAGTTAAACATAGGTGCATCGTTCAGCACCAACACGGATGATATTGCAAGCCAGTTACAGGATCAAAATGATAAGCCGCTGTTTCTGAATGATGCACCTTACAATTCCAAATCTTTTAACCTTGATGCCAATGGTAGTCTTAGCCAGGCTAAGGCTGTTATTGATAAAAGACTCTGGGGCATCAGCACTTTCAGATTTGGTGGTGAGTTTCTTTATTTCAGAGACAAGAATGTTTTTGATAACCGCTATGTATCGGGCGCATCAACATTGGTAGAAGATAAATACAGCGCGGCCTTCGCAGAAGCTGATTTCTATGTCACGAATGACCTGGCTGCAAAAATTGGCGGACGAATGGAGCGTTCCTCACTGCTGGATAAGTCGAATATTGTTCCCAGGATTTCGCTCGCATATAAGGTGGCACCTAACGCGCAGGCATCACTGGCTTATGGTATTTTTTATCAAAAGCCGGAAAAGAACTATTTCCTCCAGAATTTCCGTTATGACGACTTGCTTTACACAAAAGCCGAACACTATATCCTGAACTTTCAAAAAGTAACCAGTGTCAGTACTTTCCGTGTTGAAGCTTTTTATAAAAAGTACAGTGATCTTGTGAAAACCTACAGCACCGCAGGCAACAACATCACCGATAGCATAGGTAACGGAGGATCAGGATATGCAGGCGGCATTGAACTGTTCTGGCGCGACAAAAAAACTTTCAAAAATTTTGATTACTGGATTTCGTATTCCTATCTCGATACAAAAAGAGATTATCTGAATTTTCCTTTTGCCATGCAACCGAATTTCGCAACGAAACATACAGGCAACCTGGTGGTAAAGAAATTTGTAACTAAGTTAAAAACACAGTTCAATGGGTCTTATACCTATGCTACAGGGCGACCATATTACAATCTCCGTTACAATAATGCGGAGGCAAAATATGTGATTGCTGACCAGGGAAAGACCATCGACTATCATAGTATGAGTATAAGTATTAACTACCTGCCTAACATTGGTAACGCAAGCGCTAAAAAATTTGTGGTTTGGGTTGTTTCACTTACCAATGTGTTGGGCAGCAACCAGGTGTTTGGCTATAATTATTCAGCCGATGGCAGCAGGAAGAGTGCCATTCTTCCTACAGCTAAACGGTTCGGTTTCATAGGATGTTTTATCAGTCTTGGTGTCGATAGAACCCAGGATATTATTAATAGCAGTCTCTAATCACTTTATACCTAACAACCCGGAAGCAGCAGTCCGGTCGACAAATTGTTTAACCCAAACATTAATCATTATAAAACCTATAACATGAAACAAGTATTATCGCTCATCACAGCATTCGGACTATTGTTTACCATCCAGGCACAAAATGAAAAAATGGTAAAAGCTATGAAACCAATGGTTGTAGCACTGGATTCTATTAAAACAGCACAGGGTTGGACCGCTGCTGCTAACCAGTTTCAACGGATAGCTGATGCGGAAAAAACTCAATGGTTGCCGTATTACTATGCCGCGCTCAGCCATGTAATGAGTGGATTTATGAGCGGTTCCAATCAGCCGGCCACTTCTGATCCTTTAGCTGATAAAGCAGAAGCGCTCCTGTTAAAAGCGGAGGAATTGCAGCCTGGTAATGATGAGATTTATATCGTTAAAAAAATGATCGTCAATCTGCGACTGCAGGCAGATCCTATGAACAGATGGCAGACTTATGGACCACAGGGTGCAGAAGCGCTCAGCAAAGCCAAAGCGATTAACCCGGCTAACCCCCGTGTCGCGTTGCTCGAAGGACAGGATAAATTTTATACACCGGAAGAGTTCGGTGGCGATAAAGCAGAAGCGAAGATTTTGTTTGAAACATCAATCAAAAGATTTGCGGAGGCGAAACCAGCTTCTGAAATACATCCACAGTGGGGACTAAACCAGGCGCAATACTTTCTATCGCAGGTGAAATAGTGTATATTATGTGAATTGTCTATCGCTTCACTGCGGTAGACAATTATCTATTTTTGACAACGTCAATCATTTGCAAATTTTCCTATGGACAATGATAAATTGCTATCTGGTGAACAAGGATTGGAGATCATCCAATCTATGATCAACAAAGCAAAAAACCAGTTTGGTGATAACGGACATCTCTACCTGATGTGGGGCTGGGTTGTGCTTTTGTGTAGCATTGCAGAATTTTTTTTATTGAATTATGCCAGGTGGCCATATCATTATTCTGTGTGGTTCGCCACCTGGGTTGCAGCCATATATAGCTTCTATTATTCATACAAGAACCAGCGGAAACAAGCGGTAAGAACCTATACAGATGATATCATCTCGTATGTCTGGATAGTCTTTGTGATAATGATGCTGCTGTTTGCTTTTGTATTTGGAGCAATTTTGGGTAAGAATTATTTTGTGTTGATTAACCCCGGGTTTCTCATTTTATACGGCATGCCGACATTTTTGTCAGGTATTATCCTGCAGTTTCGGCCGCTGATTGCCGGTGCTATCGTCTGCTGGTTACTCGGTATGCTCTCTGTGTTTGTTGATCCCCGGTATCATTTATTATGTCTCGCTGCCGGTGTGGTGAGTGCATGGATCATACCCGGTTACCTTTTGCGTTCCAATTTTAAAAAACAAGTAAAACAATAATGGAAGAAAAAGAAATTAGCAGTGCTGATAGTTTACGCTTAATTCAGCAAATGATTGGTGCTGCACGCGACGAACACCATGAAAAGGGCGACGGCTGGCTTCTGTGGGGTTGGTTACTTTTTATAGCTTCAGCCGGGTCTGTTATACTTTCATATCTTGAGCAAGGCCAGTACATCTCATGGGTTTGGAACGGTCTGTTGATACTGGGTCCCGTGCTCTACCTGGTTGTGAGTCTTAGAAAGCCAAAAGCAAGTTATGTAAAGACTTACGTACAGGAGTTATTGTCAAAGATTGAGTTTGCCTTTTTTATAAGCCTGGGGGTGATCGTTATCAGCACTTTTCTAGCCACACGTAATTATGACGCGTTTGGCTATTTTTATATGTTGTATGCTTTCTGGATGTATATTCATGGCAGTGCGCTCAAATTCAAACCACTCATTATAGGCGCTGTCATAAACTGGATTGCGGCGATAGCCATAATTGCTATTGATGCATTTCGGTATGATATGATGGTTTCAACGGTAGCGGTTCTTTCCGGATATCTGGTGCCGGGATATCTTCTGAAGGCGGCTTACAGGAAGAAACAATTGGTTAAGTGAATACCTGAAAATGGATTTTAAAGACCTCGATCCCATATTACACTCGCAGCTTCGGCTGGCCATAATGTCTCTCCTGATCAGTGTGAAAGAAGCAGAATTCACATTTATCAAAGAGAAAACAAATGCCAGTGCAGGCAATCTGAGTGTGCAGGTGAACAAGCTGAAAGAAGCCGGGTATATCGAAGTGATCAAACAATTCAAAGACAATTACCCACAAACAATTTGCAGGATACTTCCCGCCGGCATATCGGCCTTTGAGCAATATGTAAAAAACCTACAATCTTATCTTCCCATAAAATAACAAGGGAACACAGACAATGCTGTGCTCCCTTTACTTATCGGTGTTTCTCGGTTAATCTATTATTCTTTCAACAGCCTTGCTACCATCCGGTCCTTGCTGTTTACAGTTACTTCAAGGAAGTACATGCCCGGGGTGAGTTTGTTTGAGCCGTCCATTACAAAACTGTTTTGTCCTTCTTCCACGCGTTGTGCCTTTCTCATTATTTCATTGCCTTCGTTATTCACGATTTTCATCACCACGAACGAGTTTTCGTTTAATTGCACGTTTACAGAGATATCATTCTTCACCGGGTTAGGTGTAACACTAACCATTCTTAAAGCTCTTTTATTAAACACCCGTACAACAAGTATTTTACTTACTGCTGATTTGCTATCCAGGTTCACCTGTCTTAGCCTGTAATACAGATCGTTTTTGTGCACAGTATTTCTGCTGAGTTGGTCAATAAAACTGTAAGGGTGTTTGCTGTCTGATTTTCCCTGCGCTTTTATGGTACCTGCAACTTCCCAGCGTTTGCCATCCAGACTTCTTTCTACTTCGAAACGATTGGTGTTTTGCTCAAAGTTGGTAACCCATTTTACTTCAACCTTGCCATCTTCCTGGTAAAATCCTTTGAATTCAGTAAGACTTTGTGCGAGTATTTCTTCGTTGTCACCATTTGTTGGATTTACATAATTGATGGTAACTTTTGCGTCATCTGAGCAAAGGGGTGCATGGTCAAGATCACATACTTTATATGTAAATGAAGTAGAATTTCCCTTGAAATTGCTATTGGGTATAAATTCGAAGCTTCCATCTTTATTAATGGTAACACTGCCATCAGCAGAAGCGGTTACAGCATAAGCTGATGTGTTTTCTTTATTGGCCTGCAATTCGTTTAATAACAGGTTACCGTGTACTTTTTCTCCCTGCCGTGCTGTAAAACTTTGCGGAACGGCAACCGGTGCGGTTTTGCAGCCATTAGCAAAAACGAGTTCAGCGTCAGTTAATACATTGTCAATAGCAATGCTTGTGTTGCCCTTGTTGCCTTCATAACTGAGCATCAGTTTATAGGCACCGGGCTTTAGATCCCTGAACGTTTTGTTATAATGTTGTACGCTGCTGGTGTTTACCACAGTATAGTGGATGTTGTCGAGCACCTGGACCATATTTCCGTGAACATCAGTGATAGCCACTGTTAAATTTCTGCTGGCACCGGATGCCAGTGCTGTGTTGAATTTGTAATCAAACGAAATGGAGAGCTGGGCGTCAACTTTCACAAGTGGAGTAAATATGGCAGTGGTCCGATCAGCGGAAGAAGCAGGGCCCGAAACCATAGCGCCGTCGCCGTCGATGCCGGGATTCCAACCATTACGGTTGATTTCGAAGTCGCGGAAGATCCAGCATTGTTCCTGTAAGAGGGCCTTTACCTGCCGCGCAGGAATGTTGTTTCTTGAATTGAAGTTTTCAGGGTTTTCAGCGTTGGCGGCCAGTGAAAGCAAGGCGAAGCCTAACGTCAGCAACGAATTAATCGATCCTCTTTTCATTAATGTGTGTTTCAGAATGATACAATATGATTAAGCATGGCGGGGTAAGCCGGCCGCGGCATTCAAAGGATCTGAAACTATCTTTGGAGGAACGATCTAAGGGTTAACAAAAACGGCAATACACAGGATTGGGACAACCAAATGGTTCAAATTCTGTTATCAAAGGGTCGGTAACGATTAAGGCTTTACGGAGGGGTGGAAAGGGAATCTTCAAAGGATGGAGATGCAAACAAATGTAATATCCGCTTTTTGCTTTTGCAAGTGTTGATCCAAAAAAATCCGACGCTCTACGAAATGGAAATGGGGCGATCTTCTGGTCAGTCAGATAATAGAAAAAATGTATGTCTGTAATTATTGAAGTTGAAAATTTAAGCAAGCAATATGGAACCCTCTCTGCTGTAGATGATCTCTCCTTTACGGTGAATACAGGAGATGTGTATGGCTTTCTGGGTCAGAATGGTGCAGGGAAATCAACCACGATCCGTATGTTATTGACCCTGGTGCGCCCTTCAAGAGGTAATATCAGGATTTTTGGCAAGTCTTTGTTTACGCAACGGCGGTCCATACTTGCACAGGTTGGAGCAGTGATAGAACGGCCCGATTTGTATAAATACCTTACAGCTTATGAAAATCTTGCCTTGTTTGCAAGAATGAGCGGCATTACACCTGAACGCAAGGTGTTGGAACGGCAACTTGAAACAGTCGGAATCTTATCCAGGGCAAATAGCAGAGTGCTGACCTTTTCCCAGGGCATGAAACAACGGCTTGGTATTGCTGTGGCGCTCGTACATAACCCGCAGTTGATAGTGCTTGATGAACCAACAAATGGTCTTGATCCGCAGGGTATTGCCGATGTTCGTAACCTGATATTACATCTCAGCAGGAACCTGGGAAAAACGGTATTGGTCTCATCCCATCTTTTAAACGAAATTGAAATGGTTGCGACCCGGATGCTGATTATTGACAAAGGGAGGAAAATGGCGGAGGGGAGCGTGGCAGAACTGTTTGATCCCGCAAAAACAGTGGTAGAATTACAAACTTCTGAATACGTAACAGCGCTAAGTCTGATTCAAAACGGTCCATATGCTGCTGCGCTGCGTGACAATGACGGTGATAATATTCAGTTTATCATCGATAAAAAACACATCCCTGAGCTCGCAGCACATCTGGTAAACATTGGCGTGCCTATTTATTCTCTCAGGGCCAGGCATTCTTTGGAAGATTATTTCCTTTCACTTACAACTGCAAATCAACATGTGGACGCTTTTGCGAATTGAACTCTTTAAAATCTTTAAAAGACCCCGCACTTATATTGCGTTTGCAGCTATCGCAGCAATTGTATTGTTGATTCAACTGGCGTTTTACGTAGATGGTGACACTTATGTTCAGTTCATGCTGCAAAATATCAACAGCACTTTTGATGTAGAAGGTAAAATCCTCAATGGTTATCTTATCTGTTTTGTAATACTTCAAACCCTGCTTATTCATGTGCCTTTACTTATTGCACTTATTGGAGGCGATATGATTGCGGGAGAAGCCAATCTTGGTACATTAAGGCTGCTGATCAGTAAACCGATCAGTCGGGGTAAACTGATCTTAAGTAAGTTCCTGGCAACTATGATTTACACGTTGATGCTGCTGGTCTGGATGGCACTGCTTTCGCTCGTGCTTTCAATTGTAGTTTTTGGTACAAGTGACCTGATGATCTTCAAAAGCACACAAATCTTTATACTTGATCAATCAGATGTAATGTGGCGTTATTTTGCGGCCTTTGGTTTTGCCGCGATTGCTATGACAACTGTTGCGGCATTGTCGTTCCTGCTTTCACTTTTTGCTGAGAACTCAATTGGTCCCATTGTAAGTACTATGAGCATCGTGATTGTTTTCACGATCCTTACTACGATGGATCTTCCATTGTTTAACAGCATGAAACCGTTCCTGTTTACTTCGCATATGCTTGGCTGGAAAGGTTTTTTTGATGATCCCGTATACTACCCCGGAGTGCTGAAGTCAGCGGGGATATTGTTGCTGCATATCGCAGTGTTTGTTTCTTCCGCGGTAATAATCTTTCAAAAAAAAGATGTGTTGTCGTAAAACAGAATCCATCCAACGCGTCAATAAATAAAAAAAGCCAGGCGCAACAAGTACGCCTGGCTGTATTTTAACAGGTCAAAGTGACTATGCAAATTTAGTTTTACCCGGTACAGCAACAATATACTGACCATCGCTGTCAGGAACAACCTGTGGCATTGCATCCCATGCGTATTTAGCTGGTTGAAGGTTGATGCCGCTGTTGATTGCTTTATCCCATTCAACAACCTGTCCGCTATAGGTAGCCATCCTGCCGAGGATAGATGTCATGGTGCTTTTTGCTCCATTTTCCGCATCGGCAAATTTGTATTCGCCTTTGGCTATTGCAGCAAATAATTCATCATGTTCTGTCTGGTATGGATTGTTTTCTGTTTTTCTGTCAAACTGGTACAGCACTTTTCCTTTCAGATCTGTGATGTTGGCAGCGCCGGCCTTAATCGAACCCTTGGTTCCGATCAGTAGTTCATCCACTTTGCTCATAGTGCCCGGGATATGGCGGCATTGGCTGTTCAGGATAGATCCATCTGCATATTGGAACTCCACATAGTGGTGATCAAAGATTTCACCATGATCTTTTCCTTTACGCACTTCACGTCCTCCCATTCCCTGCGCCTTAACAGGATAGCTGCCTTTGAACCAGTTCACGACATCAATATTGTGAACGTGTTGTTCAGTGATATGATCACCGCAAAGCCAGTTGAAGTAATACCAGTTTCTCATCTGGTATTCCATTTCGGTTTGTCCAGGCTGACGTTTGCGAACCCAAACACCATCATTGTTCCACCAGGCCTGTGCGGAAACGATATCGCCAATCATATCTTTTCTCTTGTATAATTCGCGATATGAATTCTGATAGTGGCGTTGTAGACCAACTACTACATTCAGTTTTTTCTGCTTTGCTATTTCTGCAACTTCAAGCACTTTTTTGATACCAGCCGGATCAGTAGCTACCGGCTTTTCCATGAACACATGTTTGTTTTGTTTGATAGCCTCCTCGAAATGGATTGGGCGGAAACCCGGAGGTGTAGCCAATATAACAACATCAGCCAGTGGAATTGCTTTGAGGTAACCATCAAAACCGATGAACTTACGTTCTTCCGGAACATCAATCTTTGATTTCAGATTGCCCTGGATGCCGGAATCCGACATATCTTCTTTTGAAAGCGTTTTATAGCAGTTGTCAAGCCTGTCGCGGAAAGCATCTGCCATCGCAACAATCTTTACATTCTGTTTTGATAAAAGTGCCTGCATCGCAGCACCGGTACCACGTCCGCCGCACCCGATCACCGCAATCTTGATGACATCATCTGAACCGGAAAAATAATTGGCTCCTGCCAGAAACGGAGCGGCAATCAGCCCCCCGGCGAGCAGGGAAGATTGTTTGACGAAATCTCTTCTTGATGGTTTGCTATCGTTGTTCATGACTTTTGGTTTGACATTAATTATTAAATCGAAGTGAACAGTAAGTTACAAAGAAATATATTGTTTATAAAAGTCTTCTGCCTCAGCTTTTGTAGGTTGTTTAAGCGGGCTCACCAGGCGAAATCCAACTGACATACCGTCTGTGAGCCACCATTTACTTTTTGGTATCTGCGGATCGCGTTTGTTCCATGAAGGATCTGACTTCATCCGGTTTGCGCTCCTCATATCGGTTGAGCCTTCAGTATAGCCCCCGCCACGTACCGATTTTGGATATTTATTAGCCGGCGGTATACGCGGGTTGGTTGCTTTGCCGGCGATCTTTGTAAAATAGTCTGGCAGGTATTGGTCAAGTGTCCATTCGCTTACATTGCCAAGCATATCATACAAACCCCAGGCATTGGGTTTTTTCTGTCCAACCTTCTGGTATTTATTTTTACTGTTTCCTGAATGCCACGCATACTGGTCAAGTAGTTTCGGATCGTTCCCAAATGGCCAGGCAGTTTTGCTTCCTGCCCTGCAGGCATATTCCCACTCTGCTTCGGTAGGTAAACGATAAAATACCCCGGTTTTCTGGTATAACCAATGACAATACATCATCGCGGTATGGTGGCTCATGCTGTTGACGGGGAATCCACCCTGTTTTCCCATTCCCCAGCTAAGATCAATGTATTGAGCAGTGGGTCGGGTTACCGCATCAACATCATCATTTCTGCTACTATTTTCATCATCAAAAAAAACAAGAAACTCATCATGCGTAACTTCGTGAATGCCCATCCAGAAAGCATCGAGTGTTACTTTTTGCTGTGGGCCTTCATCAGATTTTCTGCCTTTTTCGGAGGCTGGGCTTCCCATGGTGAAACTTCCCGCCGGGATAGGCACCATTTTAAACTTTACAGCTGTACCCTTAATGTTTTGTTCGTAGGGTTGAAAAGATGTAGGCTTCACCTGCGCTGTTAATAGCTGGAAAGCGCAGCAGCCTGCTAACAATAATCCTGTCTTTTTCACTTATGTCAATTTGGCGAGCGACAAGTTAGTAAATAATCAAAGAACTGGTCTCCCTTTTAGACAGGAAGGGCAAAAATTATTGATGTCTTGCAGTATAATGTCATTACATTTAGTCAAAAATTCTCCAGATGCAACGAAGAAAGTTCATGCAACAAACGATGCTTGCCGGTGCTGGTTTACTTGGGTCCACCAGTCTCCTGGCAACAGAGCAAAAAACTTCTGAAGCGGATATTACCGCTGACAAGCCTTTTAACCTCGACTACGGATTTCACGACGGGATGTTTGCTGCCAACGCAGGCAAAGATTTTACGGATCAGATAAGATGGGCCTACGACCGCGGATTTCGTTCTATTGAAGATAATGGCATGATGTCACGCCCGGTTGAAGAACAGAAAAAGATCGGTGACCTTCTTGCTAAACTTGGTATGAAGATGGGAGTGTTTGTGATCACTACCGATAACTGGCACTGGAAAACAACTTTGACTACTGGTAAACAGGAGTGGATAGATAAGATGGTGGCAGATTGCAAAACAGCCATCGAAGTTGCTAAACGTTGTAATGCAAAACACCTCACCGTTGTTCCCGGTAATTACGAAAGAAGGCTTTCATTCGAGTATCAGACTGCTAATGTAATCAAAGCCCTGCGTATCGGCAGTAAGATCCTCGAACCTCATGGACTGGTAATGGTTCTTGAAGCGCTCAGTGATAACCCGGATTTGTTTCTGCGTCATTCAGATCAGACATACATGATCTGCCAGGCGGTAGGAAGTCCTTCCTGTAAGTTCTTGTTTGATATGTATCATATGCAACGCAATGAAGGCGACATCATCAATAACATCAATAAATCATGGGATGAGATCGGTTACTTCCAGATTGGTGATAACCCCGGTCGGAAAGAACCAACTACCGGTGAGATGAACTATAAAAATATCTTCAAACATATCTATGATAAAGGCTATCGTGGTGTGATGGGAATGGAACATGGCAATGCAAAACCCGGTAAGGATGGTGAGCTTGCCCTCATCAAAGCTTACCGCGAGTCTGACAGCTTTATGTAAACAGACTTATTTAAAATCTAAGGAAGGGTTAATAACTAAAAGGTTGTTATTCCTTCCTTTTTTTGCAGCTATAACCCGGCAGGTAGAACTATACTGCTTACGGTTTGTAATATCAGAAAGGCAAATAATGAAAGTCATTTATACTACTGTTTTGTTGCTGGTAAACACCCTGGCAGCAGGTGGACTGGTTGCCCAGGATGCAGACGCACTAGTAAAACGGGTGCGTGACAAACTCAATATGGTTAAAGACTATGAGGCTGAGGGCGTATTGAAAACAAATGTTTCGTTTATGAAAGTGCCGGAATCGTCTATCACCGTATATTATAAAAATCCGGATAAATTTAAAATCAAAAAGAAAGACGGGATTTCGGTTGTGCCAAAAGGAGGGATGAGCGTGAACATGAACAGCCTTTTTGCAGGAAATGGCGAATACACTGCGGTGCCTGCCGGGATCGTTAATCAAAACGGGCAGCAACTGAGTGTTGTGAAACTATTACCGCTGTCGGAAGCTTCGGATATAGTTGTTTCTACTCTATACATTGATGAAAAAAATGCCCTGGTACGAAAAGCCATCACTACTACCCGCGAGTCAGGAACGTATGAAATTGAGCTTAGCTACGGAAAGTTTGCAAAATGGGGATTGCCAGATAAAGTGGTGTTCCTGTTCAACACACAGAATTACAAATTGCCTAAAGGGCTTGCTTTTGATTACGACACAGGTGAAAAGCCTGTGTACAACGATAACACAGTGCCGCAAAAAGGGCGGGTGGAAATCTCGTATAAAAATTACAGGATCAACAAAGGGATTTCTGCCTCAGTGTTTGAAGGATGATAATTTACTGAGTCGCCGTAAAGAATGATCGTTAGCCTACCGGGTCAGTGTTTTCCGCAATAGCTTCATCTACCGCGTTGGCAAGAATAACTGAGGTCATCTTCTTCAATGGATTTTTCCGGTTGTCCGCGTATTCCTGCCGGCGCCTGATGATATCAACACACTCGTAGATTGCAGTGATAAATGAAGCGGCATCAGCCTTGTTTTTGCCTGCAATATCAAAGGCGGTTCCGTGATCCGGTGAGGTGCGTACACCCTGTATACCTGCTGTAAAATTCACTCCTTCACCAATGGCAAAAGACTTGAATGGTATCAGTCCCTGGTCGTGATACATCGCAAGTACCGCGTCAAATTTTTCGTGATGACCGCGGGCAAAAAAGGCGTCAGCACTGTATGGGCCCATCACCAGCATCTGGTGTTTTGCCTCTTTGATTGCAGGTTTGATAATCTCTTCTTCTTCCTTGCCGATTAATCCTTCATCACCTGCATGCGGGTTGAGACCCAACACGGCTATTTTTGGTTTATCGATACCAAAGTCGCGGATCAATGATTGATTTATAAGTTGAAGTTTGGATACAATGGCTTCACGGGTAATATGCACAGCAACATCGCTGATAGGGATATGCTCTGTAAGCAATGCTACTCTGAAATTTTGAGCGGTCATAAACATCACCACATCTTTAGCACCAAATACATGTTTTAAAAAGGGAGTGTGACCGGTAAAGTTAAACGCTTCAGACTGGGTATTTTTTTTATGTAACGGCGCCGTAACAAGACCATCAATCTTATTTTCATGCAAGGCCTCTACTGCTGCCACCAGCGACTTTACCGCATATTTGCCGCCTGTTTCGGAAAGCTGCCCGGGGGTGATCGCCAATTCCTCCTCCCAAACCTGGAAGATGTGGATCTGCTTTGGATTGATGCGACTAAAGTCTTTTATGATCTGGTAGTTCAGGTTCACGTCCGGCACCGATTTGCGATAGAAATTTATAACCTTGTTCGAGGCAAAAATCACCGGCGTGCAGATCTCAAGCATCCGCGCATCAGCAAATGCCTTTATCACTACTTCGGGGCCGATCCCGTTCAGGTCACCTATCGAAATTCCTATTATTGGCCTTGGATGTTGCGAATTCATTGACATGTATTTCTAATCGGCTAAGATACGTTAGTCTGTTTAAATTAGGCGTCACAACCCGGGTCACCATAAATCAGCTTTTGACAATACCGCATGAATAATGGTAATTTTGCAGGAACATATGTATACGCTAAAAAAATCACTGGGCCAGCATTTTCTTAAAGATGAGGCAATCTGTAAACGCATTGTGGCTGTTTTGCAGGAAAAGCCTTTCGAAAGACTGGTAGAAATAGGCCCCGGTGGCGCCGCTCTTACCAAATACCTTGCAGTTATTCCAGACATCGAATTTCGTTGTGTTGAGATTGATGATGAAAAGGTAGAATGGCTGCAAAAAAATTACCCGGTACTTGAAGGGAAAATTATTCATACCGACTTTCTCCAAATGCAACAACCATTCGCAGAACCTTTTACTGTGATTGGCAACTTCCCGTACAATATTTCCTCACAGATCCTGTTCAGGGTGCTTGACTGGAAAGAATCGGTGGAATGCGTGATAGGTATGTTTCAGAAGGAAGTGGCGGAGCGGGTTGCTTCCGCAGCAGGTTCGAAAGTATATGGTGTAACCAGCGTATTGATCCAGGCGTTTTATGATGTGGAATATTTGTTTGAGGTAGATGAAAATAGTTTTAACCCACCGCCTAAGGTAAAGAGTGCAGTAATCCGTCTGACACCCGTTAAAGAGGCGGTGAAAATGAAATCAGAAAGGGCCCTGTTTGTACTTGTGAAAACTGCGTTTAGCCAACGCCGTAAGACGCTGCGAAATGCCGTCCGTGCTTTATTTGACCCTGCTGACCTTGAAGATGAATTATTTAACCGCAGGGCCGAACAGTTGACTGTAGCTGAATTTGCGGCTTTGACCTTTAAAATGAGATAACCCTTGCAGAAAGTATTGATAACCGCCAATGTGCATCAGCATTTACCGGAAACTTTGTTGAAAAAAGGCTACGAGGTAATTCATAAGCCGCAAATAACTTACGAAGAACTTGAGTCAGAAATAGGAGCGATCACTGGTCTCATCGTCACCACGCGTCTGAAGATCGATAAGAACATACTTGATCGTGCACCGGACTTGAAATGGATCGGCAGGCTCGGAAGCGGGATGGAACTGATCGACACTGTTTATGCTGAACAGAAAGGTATCATTTGTGTGAGCAGTCCCGAAGGAAACCGCCTCGCGGTGGCTGAACACGCTTTGGGTATGTTATTAAACCTGCTTAACCGTATCAGTAGCAGCCTTGCTGAAGTTCGTGCGGGGAAATGGATCCGTGATGCAAACAGGGGGATAGAACTCTCGGGGAAAACAGTAGGTATCATCGGATACGGTAATACAGGCAGCGAGTTTGCCCGGTTGCTGGCTCCGTTTGGGGTGACTGTGCTGGCCTACGATAAATACAAGTTTGGTTTTGGAAAAAGCTATATAAAGGAAGCAAACGTGGAACAGATCGCCCGTTATGCCGATGTCGTTAGCTTTCATTTACCGCTTACAGAAGAGACCTTTCATTTTGCAAACGACGAATTCTTCAATTCATTGAGCCGTAGCCCTGTGATGCTTAATACCTCCAGGGGTAAAGTACATGACACCGCAGCAGTTATCAGGGCACTTGCAAATGGTAAAATCTCAGGTGTTGGTTTGGACGTGCTTGAAAATGAAAAGCTTGCAGTTTATAATGAGACCGAAAGCTCGATGTTAAAAGAGTTACTGGCCAACCCGGCGGTCATTATAACCCCACATATTGCCGGTTATTCCCATGAAGCTTATTTTAAAATGGCAGACGTCATTTTGCGGAAACTGAACATTAACTGATTTTTAATACATGGAAAGCTCCTGCCACACAAGCGGGGGGAAACAATATGATATTTTTTAATGTTTGAACGGTGCTCCGGTTAGGAAAAATGCCTACTTTTGTCGCCAACAAATAATGCAACGCTTCAGGCGACTGGAGCGTTGTTCTTTTTTTTTAATAACGGAGCAGCTTGCCATCATGTTAGGGCAAGTGCTGTCGTAAAACAAAGGAGGTTACTTATGACCAGTGTTTTGTACGTCTCTAAAGACGCACTTGAACAAATGAAGGATGAGCTCACCAGGATGCGGACAGTGGATCGCCCGGCGGCAGCTGCGGCTATTGCGGAAGCACGTGAGAAAGGAGATCTGAAAGAAAACGCCGAATACGACGCCGCAAAAGAAGCGCAGGGTTTACTTGAAGCAAGGATAAAGAAGCTGGAAGCTGAAGTAGCCAGTGCCCGTGTACTGGATGCGGAGAATGTAGATACCAGTAAAGTATCTATCATGACCAAAGTAAAGATCACTAACCTGAAAACAAAAAAACAGGTGACCTACCAGATCGTATCTGAAACTGAGGCCGACCTGAAACAATCTAAGATATCTATCACTTCACCGATCGGACAAGGGCTGCTTGGACGTGAACCAGGCGAAGTAGTAGAGGTTGCTATTCCCGCCGGTACTGTTAAACTTAAAATAGAAGATATTACCGTTTAAGATCTTAAAGCGTTTGCATGAGTATATTTTCAAAAATCATTTCAGGCGAGATTCCTTCCTATAAAATAGCGGAGAACGACCTGTTTTATGCATTCCTTGATATTGCGCCGCTTGTTACCGGTCACACGCTTGTTATTCCGAAAACGGAAACGGATAAGTTTTTTGATCTGGAAGAAAAGTATCTCGCGGAGCTGCTCCTGTTTGCGCAGCCCATTGCGAAGGCTATTGAAAAATCGTTCGACTGTAAGCGTTGTGGCCTTAGCGTTATAGGTCTTGAAGTGCCTCATGCACATTTGCACCTCGTACCGCTCAACACCGCCGATGATCTTAACTTCACCCGACCGAAGTTGAAAACGACACCGGACGAAATGAAAGCCACCCAGCAAAAAATACTCAATAACTTATAGAAACATCATCCCGGCACATCAGCGAACGCGGCCGGGATTTTTTGTGGCGAAGTCTTCCCAACTTTTTATTTTTCCACCGCTTTTTTGCATCAGGGGATTATCCTGGAAGTGATGACATACGGCAACCGCCAAAGCATCAGATGAATCAAGGTATTTCAGGTCGGCATGTTGTATCTGCATGATGTGCTGTAACATGCGCCAGACCTGGTCCTTATCTGCATTACCATTGCCGGTAATGGACTGTTTTACTTTTTTGGGAGAATACTCTGAAACCTGCAGTCCGGCCGCAATTGCCGCTGCGATCGCTACGCCCTGGGCGCGGCCAAGCTTAAGCATACTTTGTACGTTTTTTCCAAAAAACGGGGCCTCAATGGCAAATCCATCAGGGTGGAACCGTTCGATCAGTTCAGTTACCTTTTCGTGTATAGCCTGCAACCTCTGGTAGTGGTCAAGTGTACTGCTTAGCTTCAGGATACTCATCTCCATCAAAGCGGGTTTGCTGTAGGTGACCGATATTACTCCATAACCCATTACCACCGTTCCAGGATCGATCCCCAATATCACCTTGCTTTTCTTGCTCAAAATAATAGTTCTTGTTAGCCGTGTTGATTATTCAGTGTTACATTGAAGTTAAGCCGATCTTACTTTAACTTGCGTATGCGTGCCCGTGCAAAGCAAAAATATCAAATTAATAGTCAAGTATCTTTTAGGGCCAGTGGTGTTTTGCATTCTGGCCGTGTCCATTTACGATCAGTTGCAGAGGCAACACGGGTGGAGATTATCCCTTGCAGCCATACGTGCCAGTTTCGAAGGTCCTCGCAAGTTTAATTTTTTGTGGGTGTTGCTACTCATGTTTGTGAACTGGGGACTGGAGGCCCGCAAATGGCAGCTTTCTCTTGTTCATTTACACCGTATTTCCTTTTTCCGATCTTTCCGGGCGGTATTTACAGGCACAACGATGGCCTTCTTTACACCTAACCGCATTGGCGAATATTTTGGAAGAATCCTCTACATCCCTGATGGCAAAAGGATCCAGGCTGTATCGCTCACTATAGTATGTAGTATGGCGCAGCTACTGGTGACCCTGGTTTTTGGTGCGACCGGGTTGGTTTTTCTGCACAAACATTTATTTGAACAAGCTCAGCAGCCGGCCGCGGTGCTTTTCTGGCTCCAATTGGTTTT
Organism: Bacteroidota bacterium; assembly: GCA_023416995.1. Classification (GTDB taxonomy): domain Bacteria; phylum Bacteroidota; class Bacteroidia; order Chitinophagales; family Chitinophagaceae; genus DATHKG01. The sequence continues at coordinate 80,344 of JAEZGI010000035.1, read as the reverse complement.
ATGGGGATCTATCGCAGGCAGCGTGTTACTCATGCTGTTTTATTTTAAGATCTCATGGTTGGTACGAACGCTGGAAAAGCTTTCATTGCCTGCCAGATTTCTTAAGTATATCAAACTTTTAGAAGAGTTTAACGCAACCGTGCTCTTAAGAATTTTGTCTTTATCCGGAATCAGATATATTGTCTTCCTATTGCAATATCATTTGTTGTTTGAAGCCTTCGGGGTTTTGATGACACCCCGGGAAACTATCTTATCAATCAGTGTGATGTTCGTGGTATTGGCAATAGCACCGACAATAGCGTTTCTTACAGATCTTGGCATCAGAGCCAAAGCAAGTATAGAACTGGTACAATTTTTTAACGCTAATGTTGTCGGTATCCTGGCCACCACGCTTGGGATCTGGGTGATTAACCTTGTGATCCCTTCCCTGATCGGTAGTTTACTGATCTTAGGGCTCAGGCTCGGGGATTTTCGTCAACGTGCCGGCCAAAAGACAAATGATATTGTGGGGAACTGAGTTTCAATTAAATTTACTGAATATAATCTCTAATGAATCTATTGAAGCCGCTTTGCATATTTTTTCTCACCCTGTTAACACTGCCTATAGACGCGCAAAACGGTTTTTGTGAGATGCGTAACACATCATTCCAGGTGGGTGAATCTATTACGTTCAAGGTGTTTTACAGTTTATCGGCAGCAAACATTGGTGCGGGAGAAGCAACCTTTACGACGACACTGGAAACAATGAATCGTAAACCTGTTTACCATATTGTAGGGGAAGGCAAAACATACCCTTTTTACGATAAATTTTTCCGTGTGCGTGACCGTTATGAAACCTATATTGATACTGCAACCTTGCAACCTTACCGGTTTATCCGAAATATTGATGAAGGCGGTTACAAGAAATATGAAAATGTAACTTTTAATAAAGCCACCAATACCGCTATTACTAATGATGGTGTTTTCAAAGTGCCGGCCTGTATACAGGACGTGCTAAGTGCCATATTTTATGCCCGGAATATCGACTTCGATAAGTACAAGCCAGGCGACAAAATACCGTTTGCAATGTTCCTTGATAAGGAGGTTTTCAATATGTATATCCGTTATATCGGTAAGGAAACCATCAAAACAAAATATGGTAAGTTCAAAACTATTAAGTTTAAACCTTTGCTGGTTAAAGGAACCATTTTTGAAGGCGGCGAAAAGATGACTGTTTGGGTGAGCGATGATCCTAACCACGTACCGGTCAGGGTAGAAAGCCCCATCTCCGTTGGCAGCGTTAAAGTTGATATGATCTCCCGCAGAAATCTTCGCTATCCGCTGAGTTCGTTGATTAGTGTACGTTAGATGTCTTCAAGCCGGAACAGGTCTTTTTCGCGGATCCCTTTTTCTGTTTGTTGAAGTGTACAACAGGCGATGTTCGGGTCATGTTCCAAAAACAGAACGTACTCATGTTCCATTGCTTCTTTGAAGATGATTTCTTTTTCAATCAATGTTTGTAAGGGATTGATGTCATAGGACATGACATAAGGGATAGGGAGATGACAGATGCCAGGCATCAGATCTGCCATATACAAAATGGTTTTGTTTTTATACCTGATCTGTGGTAACATCATCTTTTCTGTGTGACCGCTTACTGTACGAATACATATGTTTTCTGTAAACGGAATCACCGTCGTAAAGCTGTGATCCTGTCCTGCAGCTCCGTCGGCAGGAGGCACATCAATAAATCGTAACTGGCCGCTATCACTGATCGGTAAGATATTTTCTTTAAGAAAGCTTGCCTTTTCGCGGGCGTTTGGAACAGTGGCATGTTGCCAGTGATCTTTATTGCTCCAATAAGTGGCGTTCCGGAATGCCGGTATAAGCTTATCATCTTTGCGTATAACACTTCCTCCAACATGGTCAAAATGCAAATGAGTCAGGAAAACATCTGTAATGTCATCCGGGCTGAAACCGTTGGCGGCCAGGCTGCTCTTCAAATTATGTTCACCATGAAGATAATAATGAGAGAAAAACTTCTCGTTCTGCTTGTCACCAATGCCAGTGTCAATTAAGATCAACCGGTTACCTTCCTCCACCAGCAGGCATCTCATGGCCCAGGTGCAAAGGTTATTTTCATCGGCTGGTTGTACTCGGTTCCACAATGTTTTTGGAACCACTCCGAACATCGCACCCCCATCTAGTTTAAAAAATCCTGTTTCAATTGTATAAAGATTCATAACTCAGGATTTAATTGTTTGAAGCTGCCGTTGTTTTTTTAAGGCTGAGTACAGCCAGATCAAACCAAGAACAAAAAATACAACAAGCGACAATATCGAATTTTTCATTCCGCCATGAGCGTGGGTAAGTTCTTCGATCAACCCAAAACTCAGGATGCCGATAGCTATTGCTATCTTTTCTGTAAAATCATAATAGCAGAAAAACGATGCAGTTTTTGTTGTCTCCGGCATCAGTTTGGCGAAGGTTGATCTGCTCAAAGATTGGATGCCACCCATAACGAGGCCTACGCCAACTGCGAGTATGTAAAAATAATTTTCCGGATCGTGACCAAGTTCCTTTTGTTGTGCGGTATAATATGCGGCAAGGCAGAGTGCTATCCAAAAAATTACCACTCCAATGAGTACCCGAAAATTTCCAAAACGGCCGGAAAGACGCGACATGCTCCACGCACCCGCAATCGCTACCAGTTGAATGATCACTACGGTTATAATCAGTTTCGTTTCATTCAATCCCAGCGCCTTACTTCCAAACAAAGTTGCTGCAAGCATCACGGTCTGTACACCCATTGAATAAAAAAAGAAACCCCGAAGGAAACGTTTCATCACCGGCATGTGTTTCACCTGTTCATACACACTTGTCATTTGTATGAAACCATCTTTGAAAATGTTGCTGCCGGTTTTTGCCAACCCGTTTTGCTGGGCCGGTAACACCCTGAAAGTAAATTGTGCAAATACGGCCCACCATATACCTACTAACAAAAAGGTAATTCGTGAGGCCTCACCTGCAGATGGTAAAGTTAATACCAATATGAACCCTCCAATCTGTAATAACACACTACCCACATAACCCAGTGAATAGCCTCTTGCGCTGATCCTGTCCCGGTCTTCTTCTGCTGCGATTTCCGGCAGGTACGAATTGTAGAAAACGAGGCTGCCCGAATAACCGATAGCTGCCAGTATAAAGAAGCCGACACCTAAACCGACATTTGATCCGTTGAAAAAGTATAAACAGGAGCAGGACACGGCGCCCAGGTAACAGAAAAACTGCATGAACTGTTTTTTGTTCCCCCGGGTATCGCTGATTGAAGTGAGGATAGGGTATAGCAGGGCAATCATCAGGTAAGCACCACAGAGTGCATAATCATATAAAGCGGTACTTACAAAGCTGCGATTCAGAAAAGGTATCTTATCGCTACCAAAATGGTCACGCGTGGCAGCCGCAAAATAAATTGGAAAAAAGGTCGTAGTGATGACGAGGTTGTACACTGAGTTGGCCCAGTCATACATTGCCCATCCGTTGATCACTTTGTTAGAAGCAGTCTGCATGAATGATGATGCTGCCGCTGCTTTGGTTAACGGTTAGCAGCGGAATATCTTCAAATATCGTTTATTTACTTATTCCTTAATCACTCCCTGTGATATAAGTATCAGCAGAATGATACCTGCTATGATGCGGTACCAGCCGAATAAACGAAAGCCATGTTTCTGTAAGAAGCCGATGAAGAATTTAATAGCAACGATTGCTACCACGAAAGCAACAACATTGCCTATTGCAAGCAACTGGATCTGGCTTGCATCAAAGTTGCCTATGTTTTTATAAAGTTTATAACCAGTTGCCGCTGCCATGGTAGGAACGGCTACAAAAAAGGAGAACTCAGCGGCAAGGTTGCGGGTAAGTTTTTGTTGCATACCGCCAATGATAGTCGCAGCGCTGCGACTTACACCCGGTACCATTGCTATACACTGCCAGATACCAATAATAAATGACTTAAGAAAACTGATCTCTGATTCCTTATGCACTTTGGGGTTCTGAAAAAATTTATCGATAAAGATCAGTACTATTCCACCCAGAACGAGTGATATTCCAACAGTGGTAGGGCTTTCCATTAATGCATCAATACTATCTGAAAATAGAAGTCCTAATATTATTGCGGGAATTACAGCAACGATCAGTTTCAGATAAAAATGCCAGCGCGCGAAATCTGTGAATTTTTTCCAATACAAAACCACAACGGCGAGGATGGCGCCGAGCTGAATAGCAACAGTAAAGAGTTTGGTAAATGCCAGTTTTTCAATCCCCATGAGACTGCTGGCAATGATCATATGTCCGGTAGATGAAACAGGCAGGAATTCTGTGAGTCCTTCAACAATGGCTATTATGACAGCCTGGAAAATATCCATGTATTTAAGTAAACGTTCTGGTAAAAAAAACCGGTTGCAAGGCTGGGGTTTCCAGACTTCTAACCGGCAAATCAATCTTTATATTAGTTTTTTGGCTTACGAAATATGGCGAAAATCTCCATGCCCAGTCCAAGCAGGATCAGGAGAGGTGCCACAGTGAGCCGTCTTTGGCTATACACTTCGTTAGCATGAAACACATTTGGATCATCACTCTTACCTCCGGCCATCAGAACAAGACCAAGTGCGATGATCACAAGCCCGGCAATGATCCAGACATAATTCTCTTTCCCGAATAATTTGCTGCTGGTCGTGTTGATAGTTTGTTTTTTGTCGATCATAATCGGCTATTGAGGCTGCAATATATAGAAAATATTGTGCCGGGAATACTTGGTTACGCAGGCTTAATACAGGTCGTCCAGTTTCATTCTCAGGTACTTTACCACGCTACGGTGCGTACTGAACATGGTAATTCCGATACCAAGAATAAATAAAAGCAGGAATACCAGTAACAGGCTGCTGTTGTTCCGCAGATCTTTCAGATCAGGCACAAAGCTTTCAAACAATATAATAATACCATATATCATACAGATAGCGATCAATGCCGCGATAGCGCCGTTGATCACCGCCCGGGTGTTTAGAGGACGTGAAATAAAACCGCGCGTTGCACCCACCATCTGCATTGTTTTGATGAGGAAACGGTTACTGTACATCGCCAGTTTGATGGTATTATCAATCAGGATAATGGAGAATAGTGAGAAAATACAGGCCAGCACCACCAGGCCGATAAGTATCCAACGCATGGATGGACCCATCTTTTCAACCAGTGCAGACGGGTAGTTCACGCTTTCTACTACCAGAGTTCTTGCTTCGAGATCCGCTTTAATACTCGCGATCGTGTCCTTGTGAACATAATTGCCGTTAAGATTAAAATCTATCGAAGCAGGCAGCGGGTTGTCGGTAACCAGGTTGTCAAAGTTTTCGCTACTTTCTTCATTTGAAGCCAGCCATTTCTCTTTCGCCTTTTCCTTGTCAATATATTCTAGTGTTTTTGTGTAAGGCTGGGCAGAGAGATAAGATTTAAGCGAATCAATATCGGCCTGGCTGGCCGTCTGGCGCAGGTAAACCTGCAATGTTACATCTTCTTTCAGTTTCTTAACATACATCTGGGCATTTAAAAACAGCCATCCGAATATTCCAACGAAAAACAACACGATCGTAACGCCAAGGATAGCCATAAAATATGAAGGCTTGGAACGTTTTGCGGACGCCTTTCCAAATTGAGACATATAAAAACTGTTTATTAACTGGTTAGTAATGCGCGGATCAGGGCAAATTTAGCGGTTTTAGCGCCACATTGTGTAAATTTGCCCCCTCGTTAACGAAGGGGAGGGAGCAAAAATTTCCGAATCAAAGGCATTTAACTTTTTAACAACAACACTGGTCATAACTGGTGTTCAACATAATTATGGAGTACAATTTCCGGAGTATCGAATCAAAATGGCAACAACATTGGAAAGAAGTCAACGCTTACCGCGCACAAAATCCTGCAAAAGGCGAGAAACCGCGTCCTAAATTTTATGTGTTGGACATGTTCCCGTATCCCAGCGGTGCAGGATTGCATGTGGGCCACCCGCTTGGTTATATTGCCAGCGATATTTTTGCGAGGTACAAACGTACCCGTGGGTTCAACGTTTTGCATCCTATGGGTTATGACGCCTTCGGTCTGCCTGCGGAACAGTATGCTATCGAACATGGTGTTCACCCCGCGATAAGTACAACAAAAAATATTGACAATTTTCGCCGTCAATTAGATAAAATCGGCTTTTCTTTCGATTGGGACCGGCAGGTAAACACCAGCGAGCCGGAATATTACCGATGGACGCAATGGATCTTTCTACAACTATTTAAGTCCTTTTACAATCGTGCACTTAAGAAGGCGCAACCGATTGAGACACTTGTATCAATTTTCAATAAAGAAGGTAATGCCGCTCATCCGTGTCCGGGCGACAGCAATATTCGCTTTACGGCTGATCAGTGGAACAGTTGTTCGGAGAAAGAACAACAGGATATACTCATGCATTACCGCCTGGCCTTCTGTGGTTATGGTGAAGTGAACTGGTGTGAAGCTCTTGGCACTGTGCTCGCTAACGACGAAGTAGTAAACGGTGTGAGCGAAAGGGGTGGTTACCCTGTAGTAAAAAAGAAGCTGCGTCAATGGTATCTCCGCATCACAGAATATGCAGATCGTTTGCTGGAAGGGCTTGAAACTGTTGATTTCAGTGATGCCATGAAAGAAATGCAAACGAACTGGATCGGCAAAAGTTATGGCGCAGAAATAGATTTTGAGATACAGGGTTTAGCCGGACAATTCCTGAAAGTTTATACCACGCGTCCGGATACCATTTTTGGTGTTGACTTCATGGTAATTGCTCCTGAGCATGAAATGGTTGATCTGCTTACGATGCCCGAACAACTCGAAGCGGTGCAGGAATATCTGGATTATGTTAAAAGCCGCAGCGAAAGAGAAAGAATGGCTGAAAAAAAGATTTCCGGCTGTTTCACCGGTGCGTATGTGCTGAATCCATTTAACGGGCAGCCCATACCGGTGTGGATCTCAGAATATGTGCTGGCTGGTTATGGCACCGGTGCGATTATGGCGGTGCCCTGTGGTGATGAACGTGATCATAAGTTTGCACAGTATTTCGATATACCCGTTACAAATATCATTGGGGAAGAGTATAATGGTTTAGAAGCGAATCCTACTAAAGATGCTATCCTGCATAACAGCTATTTTCTTGATGGGATGGTAATGCGCAATGCTATACCTGTTGTGCTTGACAAACTGGAAGATAAAAAGATCGGGCAGCGCAAAGTGAATTACCGTATGCGTGACGCTGCGTTTAGCCGTCAACGTTATTGGGGGGAACCGTTTCCGATCAGGTGGGAAAATGGTATTGCTTATCCGTTAGATGAATCACAGCTTCCATTAGAACTGCCGAGGGTAGAAACTTATTCTGCCGGTCCGGAAGGTGAGGGACCGCTGGCAAATATCGAAAGCTGGACAGCACAAAACCTGGAAACGAACACCATGCCAGGGTATGCCGGTTCATCCTGGTATTTCCTCAGGTATATGGATCCGCATAATAATGAGATGTTCTGTTCAAAAGAAGCATCTGATTACTGGGGCCAGGTTGATATCTATATTGGTGGTACCGAACATGCGGTGGGACACCTGTTGTATAGCCGTTTATGGACGAAATTTCTATTTGATTACGGTTATATAGGTCATGATGAGCCGTATAAGAAACTTGTTAACCAGGGAATGATCCAGGGAAGCAGCCGTTTTGTTTACAGGATCAATATCGTTGATGGTGATAGCAAAACCATCCTTGATAAAGAAGTTTATGTAAGTAAAGGTATAGCTGACGCATGGTCCTCTGAAAGACTATCACCTGAGGAATTGGTTTTAACGCTTAATGAAGCCGGCTTATCAATTTCAACGCTTACTGAATCCGATACTGTAACAATTGTTCCGATTCATATGGATGTGAACGCTGTCGACGGCATTGAGCTGAATATTCCCGCTGCGCGCAAAACGCGTCAGAACTATGAAAATGCCGTGTTTGTAACAGAAGGTGGTAAATACTACTGTGGTGCCGAAGTAGAGAAGATGTCCAAGTCAAAGTTCAACACAGTAAACCCGGACGACCTCGTGTCTCGTTATGGTGCCGACACCTTCAGGATGTATGAGATGTTCCTTGGTCCGGTTGAAATGAGTAAACCCTGGGACACGAAGGGTATTGAAGGCGTTCACAGGTTTTTGAAGAAGCTTTGGCGACTGTTTTATGATGAAACAAAAGGACAGTTATGGAACGATGATAGACCAAGCGCCGCAGAACTTAAAGTACTGCACAAAACGATCAGGAAGATTGAGGACGATACAGAACGATTTTCATTTAATACGGCAGTTAGTGCCTTCATGGTCTGTGTGAACGAGTTGACGGAATTAAAGTGTCATAAAAAACAAATTCTGGAACCCTTGCTGGTATTGCTCACTCCGTATGCTCCTCATATCAGTGAAGAGTTGTGGTCGTTGTTGGGGAACTCAAATATTCTTGACGCGGCGTTCCCTGTTTTTGATGAGCGTCATGTGGCCGAGTCAGCTAAAGAGTATCCTGTATCTATCAACGGCAAGGTAAGAACCACGATAAATATAGCCCTTGATGCTTCACAAAAAGATGTTGAAGATGTTGTGCTTCAAAATGAGATTGTTTTGAAATGGCTCGAAGGCAAACCGCACAAAAAGATTATTTACGTAAAAGGGAAGATGATTAACGTAGTGGTATAATCGCTAAACACTTTACTGTTTTATAAAACGAATCAAAGCGCTGCTGTTTTCGTTGGCATACAAACGTGCTTCGTAACGTTTGGTGCCAACGATGGCAACCATAAAGGAAGTGTTTGGCGGTATTGACCCAAGATTTTCTGCGACCATCACCAGTTCATTATCGTCCTGTAAGTCGTTGGCGTCAAGATAAACGGTGTAAGGTTGATCGGTTAGTCTTATGTTTTTAAACAGCAGATTACCATTCAGAAACAACGCAATTGAATCTCCATCAATCTGCGCATTGTCATAGAAGCGCAGTTCGATCTTTTCATTTTTGATTGGAATGACCGTTTGAAGTTTATTGGATCGTTTCAGGAATTTTTGTTCTATCGAAACCGCCAGAGGCGTGGCTTTTGAAATGGTAACCATGGGCGGAGTCGTTGCCGAACCGGATGGTACAACAGGCGGCTCCGATGAAGCCAAAACCGGCTGAGACGGTTCTGGGGCAGCCTCATATCCTTGTGGAACCGGCGCGGGGCCGAATGCGATATTGGCAACACTGTCTATAATATCCGGATGGTTGGTGCCAGACAGGTAGTTATCCAAAACATAATCCCACTCATCAACAAACTGGGCCCGGTCAATCTTTTGCATTGCGGCTATGCCTGCCTGCTTATCCTTGTCGTCTTTTGCAGACGTTTTTCCTTCCAGTAGCATGGTGTTTTCACCAGGGCAATTGAAGTCTGCCACTGAAAGAAATGGCTCCCGGTTCGACCCGGGGAAACCACTTCCTTTTTCTTCCAGCAATATATCGTCCCACCAGATCACGCTGTTTGTTTCCGGGTCGAAATAACCCTTTACTGCATATCGGCGGTATTTAGTTTTGGAGGCGAAGTAATAAGAAGTCCCGACCAGGCTGTCGCCCTTTTTCACCAGCTTCAATTCAGTTCTCAAATTGCCGATTTTTCCTTTCCATGCACCGGTGATGGTTTGAGCAGTCAGATGCGAAACACTTAATATGCAGATTAACAGGAGGCTTAACAGAGCTGATTTCAAGCGATGATGTTTTGTGAACAATGGGTTTAGAACGATGTTATCATTAATATATTTCCTTTGAATGATCATTTAACAATCTGCATAAGCCGCATAACCATTTGATCTGCTTAACCATAACAACAGTCTGATGCCAGAAAATGTAATAACACTGATTGAGGGATTAAGATCGGCCGCTAACAATCTGCGCTCGGGAGCGTTTTACGCATGGGGGCACCATGGCGCCTGTAATTGCGGGCACCTTTTGCAGGTGGTGACAACATTCTCCAAAGAAGAGATACAGACCTATGCTCAAACGGGTTCAGGTGAGTGGACCGAACTTGCGCAGGAAGCCTGTTCTATAACAGGTGTACCGCTAGATCTGCTTATCTCGAGGCTAAGGTCGCTTGGGCTCACCAACACCGATATCCACAACATCGAATACCTCGAAGACAGATCGGTGTTAAACAACCTGCCCGGAGGTTTTCGATGGCTGAAACGTAATCAGCGTGAAGACGTTATTTTATATTTCGAAACATATGCAGATATGCTCGAAGCAAAATTGATCGATTCAATCCCGATTCCGGACCTGGCGCCGGATGCGGCTGTTACAGCATAAGACAACTACCGCCTTTAAAATGCTTTTTTGGCTGGTTTGTTTTTGATCTCATTCAACATCTCCTGCACCGCACGTTCCAACTGCTGATCTTTACCATTCAGTATCGCTTTGAAATCATTCTTAACCTTAACGTCAGGTTCCAGTTGAAGATTTTCGGTCGGTCTGTTTTCCTTGCCGATGGTTGCTACCATCGGGATGCCAAACACCAATGTCGGATCTATCTGGGTTTCCCACCACACTGCCGTACCGGTACCGGGCACCGGCATGCCAATTAATTTCCCGATGCCAAGACTTTTATAAGCATAAGGAAACAGGAAGGCATCTGAATAATTGCTTTCACTCATCAACACAGCCGATGGTTTTGCCCACTTATTACGCGGCTCGCCGGAGGTTGGTTTAGCGCCTTGTGGCGAAAAATCCAGGTATGGCTTACCGCTTAAAAAGGTAACCAGGTCATCATGCAACCAACCACCCCCATTAAAGCGGGTGTCAACAATCAAAGCTTCTTTGTCAGCATTTTTTCCAAGTACATCTTCGAACACTGTGCGGTAACTGCCATCGTTCATACCTTGTACATGCACATAACCGATCTTGCCGCCGCTGAGTTCGTCTACCATTTTTCGCATAGTTTTCACCCAACGCTGGTACAGAAGGTTTTGCTCTTCGCCAGGTGTAATGGGTTTAAGTGTTTCTTCCCAACGGTTTTTAGTGGCCGGGTCATAAAGATTCAGCAACACATTTTTAGCGGCCTTCCGGTTTAGCAACCGGTTCCAGTCAAGTTCTTCCGTAATTGCCTCGCCATCTATCTTTTCGATAACGACTCCTTTGGCAAGTTTTGTTTTTGCGTTCTGAAACGGACCACCTTCCAGCACTTCCATCACCTTTACACCGGGTCCTTTAAAAGTTTCATCATACAGCAACCCAAGGCTTGCGGTGATGTCTGCATTCGGAAAAGTTGGTGAATAACGGCCACCAGTATGCGAAGCATTCAGTTCACCTAACATCTCGCTGAGTAATTCCTGGAAATCGTTGTTATTATTGATATGTGGCAGAAACCTAGCGTAAGTGGTTTTATATTTTTTCCAGTCAACTCCCTGCATTGCGGGGTCATAGAATTTCTTTTGTACCTGGCGCCAGGCATGATCAAATATATAAGCGCGTTCCTGCGTGGTATTGAGATTCATCTCACCATTCACTGTTACAGGTGCAACCTTTCCGGCTTCTGCAACTACTTTCACGATACGTCCATCGCTGACTACGAAAATATTTTTGCCATCCGTTGATACGTCCATTCCCGCCGGACCGCCATCAAGTTTGCTTAGGATCTTTGTTTCACGCGTGCGGGTGTTGGTGAGCCAGAGATCATAGCCCTTTTCAACTCTTGCGAGATAATATAATTTCTCTCCATCTGCCGACAAATGATAGTCAGAAATGTTACCTGAATTAATGGTAAGCCGGATTTTTCTGTTATCGAGGTTGTCAAGTTGTGGTTGCCAGTCTTTTTCTTTCTTTGCGATCTCTGCTTTCAATGCGGTATCTTTTGTTTCCTTTTTCTCCGCATCCTCTTTTTCCTTCAACAAGGAGAAGTCATCTTTATTTAATTTGAACCTGTCATACAATTCCTGGTCAAAAAACATTGCATACACGTCTACCTCACGTGCTCCCTGGAAAGCCAGTGGTTGTTTACCATCGCGATCGGTTGCCCAGATCAATGCTTTACCTCCCATCACCCATTTGGCTCCTCCGTCAAAAAAGCCACTTTGTGTAAGATTTTTTCTTTCACCTGAACCGTCTGCTTTCATCAGAGCTACCTCTGACCGGCTCCATGCACCCTCTGCAGAATTAAATACTATCCATTTGCTGTCGGGCGACCAACTGAACGATTGATCACCATCCGCATAAGAGAAGTTGACGCCTTTAGGTACAATGGTGCGGGTTTTTTTTGATGCAATATTGTAAACCTTTACAATGTTTCTTTCTTCGAGATAGGCAATCTCTTTTCCATCCGGTGAGAACAGCGGTTGAAACTCTTCAGCGTCTGTGGCAAGTAACGGCTCTTCATTAAGTACTGTTGATGTATAGAAATATGGTTCCTCTTTTCTTGCAATCGTTGTCCGGTAAATGTCCCAGTTGTTATTGCGTTCAGAAGCATAAATAAGAGAACGACCGTCGGGACTAAACTGTACCGTCCTTTCCTGCACCGGCGTATTGGTTATGCGTTTTGTAATTCCACCTTCTACTGATGTAACGAACACTTCACCGCGAACGATAAATGCAATCTCTTTTCCGTTAGGTGAAAGATCGGTTTGAGTCACACCGCTGTTGATGGGAATTATTTTTTCTGTATTGGTGCGACCGTCGGTATTCACGCGCACTGTAACCTTAGAAGGTGCCCCGCCTTCTTTCAGCGTGTATATCTCCCCGTTATATGTAAAGCATAACAGGTCGTCGTTGGAACGGGTAAGGTGTCGCACGGGGTGATCAGTAAATTTTGTTAGTTGTTGCTCCGCAATTTTTGTTTTCACCGGGGCCTTATAGATATTCTGCGCATTTCCATCTTTTTCGCTCAGGTAATAGAAATGTTGATCATCGGCCGAAAAAAGTGGTTCGCGGTCTTCGCCTTCAAAACCGGATACCTGCTGGTAATCGTCCTTCTTCAGATCATACAACCATATATCGCGGGTAACAGATGAAGTATGATGTTTTCGCCATGCATCTTCATATCCTTTACGATCCTGGAAGATGAGTTGATCACCTTTGCGATTGAAACGAGCGAATTCTGAACCCGCAGAAAGAAACATTACCGACCGTCCTCCGGTTACTGGCACCTGGTACAACTTCTGGAAAAGTCCGCGATTCGGGAACCTGGCGCTGGTGTATATATCGTTTCTTGTTGTGCCGAAAACAACAGACTTGCCATCCGGGGTAAAATCATAAGGCAGATCGTTGGCAGAGTGATAAGTGAGACGTTTTGCTTCACCACCCGCGGATGGCATCACAAAAACATCAAAATTTCCATACCGGTCGCTGGCAAAAGCAATGTGCTTTCCATCCCTGCTCCAAACGGGCATATAATCGTGTGCCTCATGCAATGTGAGTGGCACCGCATCGCCACCAGTAGCCGGCACACGATACAGGTCGCCTTTATAACTGAAAACTATTGTCTTACCATCCGGCGAAATGGCCGGGTACCTTAACCAAAGTGCTTCCTGGGAATAAAGAATGGATGCAGATAATAGAGACAATAATAAGCCGGTTAGTTTTTTCATCGTTGACAAATTGAGTGTTTCTAAGATAAACTAATAGGTAACGCTGCTCGGTCAGAATTTGACGAACGGAAGCAGGTGTCGTTGAACCGCCGGAATTTTAAATTATGTAATGGCCGTTTATAAAATCAACTGTTATCCGGGAATCACGGATGGCGTAAATTGATGAAAATTGTAAAGATTGATTCTACCTGCAAATCTGGATGCTCACCCGGTTGTACCTTTTGACGAAAACCAGGATAAAATCATCCGCTTTGATCTTACCGCTGCCAATACACAACTCACTACCGCAGTGGTTGAGGACACCCGGCTCTTTGTTAATTATGTAAATGAAACCTTGTCGGCAGCCGGTGCCCGTTATGGTATCGGCGGTTACGATGAGCACCGTACCGTATACAGCCGCAGTACAGTATTTGACAGTGCAGATGCGGGTGAGGAGCCCCGGCGTTTACATCTCGGCACAGATATATGGGGCGCAGAAGGTACGCCGGTTTTTGCACCACTCGACGCGGCAATACATAGTTTTGCTTTCAATGACCAGTATGGCGACTACGGTGCTACCATCATCCTTGAACATGGACTGCCGGAAGGTAAATTTCATACTTTGTATGGACATCTTTCCTTACGTGATCTGGAGGGTCTGCAACCGGGTAAGTTAATAGCCAAAGGAACCCGGATCGGGCATTTTGGAGCACCATCTGAAAATGGGGAGTGGCCCCCGCATCTTCACTTTCAGTTAATCCTTGACATGGGCGGAAGATCAGGTGATTATCCTGGGGTTTGCCGTTTCAGCGAAAGAAATTTCTGGTTGAAGAACAGCCCGGATCCGGATCTGCTACTGCATTTCAACAGGTACGTTCGCGGCTGATTATAATAAAGCTGTCACAATTGTCTCCCATTCGTCTGTCAGCGATTGTGACGGGAAACTTTTGCCTGCCTTCCGATACCAGTACGCAGCATTGCCTGTATCGCCTTCCAGTCTGTGCAGGTAGGCATGTATCCAGGAACCGTCGGAGGTCAGCAGATCCTGTGCAATATCGTGGGATTTTTCCCACTGATTTTTACCCGCGAACCACATTGCCTGAATGGGCAAACTTAATCCCTGCGGCATCTCGTCATTGCCTAGGGAGTGTTTAAAATCTTCAAAATTCATTCGTCAATTGATGTAGTTTTGAGCCGATAAAATGGCGAATCCAAATTTAAATAAGGACAAAGGAATACTTTCCAATTCTGATAAAGAATTTGAAAACAATATTCGTCCGCAGGACATCAGTGAGTTTGCGGGGCAGGGACAGATCATCGAGAACCTTCGCATTTTTATTAAGGCTGCGAAGATTCGTGGTGAGGCATTGGATCATATTCTTTTTCATGGCCCGCCCGGTCTTGGAAAAACCACGCTTTCGCGCATCGTAGCAAACGAACTTGGTGTAAATATCAAGGAAACTTCGGGTCCGGTGATCGAAAAACCCGGCGACCTGGCGGGTCTGCTTACCAATCTTGAAAAACATGATGTGCTGTTTATTGATGAGATTCATCGGTTAAGCACGGTGGTTGAAGAATATTTGTATGCGGCAATGGAGGATTTCCGGCTCGACATCATGATTGACAGCGGTCCGAGTGCGCGCAGCATCCAGATCAATCTTGAACCTTTTACATTGGTTGGGGCCACTACGCGCAGTGGCTTATTGACTGCGCCGTTGCTTTCGCGGTTTGCTATAAAAAGCAGGCTGGAATATTATGATGCTACCACATTACAGGGTATCGTACTGCGGTCGGCAAATATCCTGAACACACGTATCACCTCCGACGCCTCTTTTGAAATCGCGCGAAGAAGCCGTGGTACACCGCGTATCGCAAACGGACTCTTAAGAAGGGTTCGTGATTTTGCACAGGTACTTGGCAACGGAGTTGTTGACCTGGCAATTACTGAGCATGCATTGAAAGCCCTTAATGTAGACACCCACGGACTTGATGAAATGGATAATAAGATACTGCTTACCATCATTGAAAAGTTCAAAGGAGGACCTGTTGGTATTACAACCATTGCTACAGCAGTGGGAGAGGAAACCGGTACGCTTGAAGAGGTGTATGAACCATTCCTGATACAGGAAGGTTTCCTGATGCGTACACCACGAGGAAGGGAAGCAACCGAAAAGGCGTATGCACATCTGGGTAAAAAACCAATGGGTGGCGCAGGGCCCTTGTTGTTTTAAATAATTCCTTCTGAAGTCATAATCACTTTTTGCATAGAACCGTCCTCGTTATAATACAGTCGATCAATACAAACGGAGCGACGGTGACTTCCTCCGTCAGGCAATGCGCCGTTGTGATAGATGAAATACGAATCTCCCTCAAAATCGATAATACATGGCCTGTTGGTTTCACAGTTTCCCGCAAGTTCATTTAAGATGCCTTTAAAGTTCCAGGGACCCCTGATGTTGCGGCTCATGGCGTAAGCTACACGTTCGGGAGACTTGTAACCATACGATAAATAATACCAGCCGTTCTTTTTGTGAATATGGGCACCTTCAGCGAAACCCGGCACATCAACAACACTTATGTTGCTCAGCACCTGCGTCATAGTGGGCGAAAGTTCAGCGAAATAACATGTACCGTTTCCCCAGAATAAATAAACACAACCATCATCATCAACCAATACTGAAGGGTCAAGATTGGCTTTGTCGTTTGCAACAACCGGAAGCATATCATGCGTGATCAAAGGAGCATTGATGGGGTCATGAAACGGCCCTGCAGGTGTATCAGAGGTTACAACGCCAATTGCTTTTCCCTGGCCGGATGCGGGGGATACAGCTGTGTAAAAATAGAATTTCCCATTATTCATTGTGATAGATGAGGCATACGCATCTCCGGCGGCCCAGCTATAATCTGTGGCACGTAAAGGTGAGGGATGCTCCCGCCATGTTTTGAGATCAGAAGAGCTGAAGCATAACCAGTCTTTCATCAGGTATTCATGGGTGCCTGCAGGGGCTTCATCGTGCCCGGTAAACAAGTATATCGTGTTATCTAAAACCAACGCCGTTGGATCCGCCGTGAACTTATCACGGATGATGGGATTACCTTCAGGAACGGTAGTATACATAAGATAATTGTTGATGTTGCTCCGCAAATTCCCTGCCGGTTCATGCAAAAAAAAAACCTGCAGCGGTTAACTGCAGGTGCATAATATTTATAAGAGTTTAGGATTGTGCAACCGGCACAACCAGTCTGAACCCGTTACCATGTATGTTTACAATCTCTATAGTCGGATCGTCTTTAAGATACTTACGCAACTTGGCTATATAAACATCCATACTGCGACCATTGAAGTACGTATCGCTGCCCCAGATCTTCTTCAGCGCCTGTTCGCGTGGCAAAAGATCATTCAGATGTTCGGCGAGCATTTTAAGTAATTCGTTTTCTTTTGGTGACAGTGTTTGTGTTTTACCACCGTGACTTAATTCACGCAATTTTGGATTGAAGTGGTAGCTGGCGAGATCGTATTCGCGATTTTCCTGCTCGCGGTTACCCTCTTCGTTGCGTTTAAGTATCGCCTTGATTTTGAGCAGCAATACTTCGCTGTCGAAGGGTTTGGTGATATAGTCATCTGCACCCAGTTTATAGCCCTGGATAATATCTTCTTTCATTGTTTTAGCACTCAGAAAGAACAGGGGAATGTCCGGATCAACATCACGGATCTCTTCAGCCATTGTAAAACCATCCATGTGTGGCATCATTATATCAAGCAGGCACAGGTCAAACTTTTCACGTTGAAACGCAGCCAGACCAAGACGGCCATCACGTTCAAGTGTAACATCAAAATCATTCAGCTCCAGGTAATTCTTCAGCACCATTCCAAGATTCTGATCATCTTCGCATAATAAAATTTTCGGCTTTTTACCTTCCATATTTTGTGTTTTTTAAATCTTCAACAAATAAATGTTATCAAGGGTTGTTAACCGGATAATATTTTGTTAATAATTAATGTGCCACCGTCAATTTATCCCTCCTAAGTTATCGCTTATATATTAATTTTGGTGGTTTATTTAGAGATAATGGCATTACATATAACGGCAGATAACAGGTTTAAGAAACTGATAGTAATAGGTGACAGGGTATTGGTCAGGCTCACAAAACCCAACGAAAAAACGGATAGTGGTCTTTATCTTCCTCCCGGCGTACAGGATAAAGAAAAGGTGCAACAAGGATATGTTATAAAAACCGGGCCGGGCTATGCCATACCGATGGCTGTTGACGACGAGCCCTGGAAACACGAAGATGAACAGGTGAAATATGTGCCGCTACAGGCGAGGGAGGGCGACCTTGCAATCTTTTTATTAAGCGGTGCCACAGAAGTGATGTATCAGGGAGAAAAATATTACATTGTTCCCCAGAGCGCCATCCTGATGCTCGAAAGAGAAGAAGAATTATAGTTTCGTTTAATACATACACAAGCAATCATGGCAGAAGTTACGGCATTCCAGGACCTCGTTAAGCAAGGTTATACCTTCAAAGGAGAAGCTTTTCGTGCGGGTACCGCGATGATAGATGGTGAGGTGCTAAAAGGCGCTGATATAATGATCCCGCTGCGCACGCTGAATCGTCATGGATTGATTGCCGGTGCCACGGGAACAGGTAAAACAAAAACGCTGCAGGTGCTGGCCGAAGGGTTAAGCGATGCGAGTGTTCCCGTATTGTTGATGGACATCAAAGGTGATCTTAGTGGTATTGCTGCTGCAGGTGCAAGCAATGAACGCATTATTGAACGCCTGAGCCGTATGGGAGGGGATTTTGTTCCTGCTGCTTTCCCGGTTGAGCTACTCACCTTAAGTAAAGAAGCCGGCGTTCGGCTGCGCGCAACCGTTAGTGAGTTCGGTCCGGTGTTGCTTTCGAAGATACTGGGTTTGAACGATACGCAGGAAGGTGTGGTTTCGATGATCTTTAAGTACTGTGATGATCATAAAATGCCGCTGCTCGATCTGAAAGATTTTATCAAGGTACTTCAGTACGTTGGTAACGAGGGGAAAGCAGAAATAGAAAAGGAATATGGTAAGATTTCAACCACCACCACAGGTACCATACTTCGCAAAGTGATCGAATTACAGCAACAGGGTGCAGATGTGTTTTTCGGGGAACCAAGCTTCGAGGTGGAAGATCTGATGCGGATCTCTGATGATGGAAGAGGGATGGTGAATGTGTTGCGGGTAACGGATATGCAGAACCGTCCTAAGCTGTTTTCAACTTTTATGCTGAGCTTGCTGGCAGAGTTGTATGCTACCTTGCCTGAAGAAGGTGATATGGATAAGCCGAAACTTGTACTTTTTATCGATGAAGCGCACCTGGTTTTCCAGGAGGCAACCCAGGCATTACTACAACAGATCGAAACCGTTATCAAACTGATTCGCTCAAAAGGCGTTGGTATATTTTTCTGCACCCAGAATCCGCAGGATATTCCTGCAGCGGTATTGAGCCAGCTTGGTTTGAAAGTTCAGCACGCATTGCGCGCATTTACCGCAGCCGATCGCAAAACCATTCGCCAGGCAGCACAGAACTATCCGGAAACTGCATTCTACAATGTAGACGATTTACTCACTCAACTCGGAACCGGCGAGGCTCTTATTACGGTTTTAAATGAAAAGGGCATTCCAACACCGCTTGTTCATACGATGTTGCTTGCGCCAAGATCCAGGATGGATGTATTATCTGATACAGAAATCAACTCGCTGGTGGGGCAGTCAAAACTCGCGCGCAAATATGCCGAGGTAGAAGATAGCCACAGCGCTTATGAGATATTAACTGCCAAGCTTGAAGAGGCCGCCGCTATGGCTGCAGAGAAAGAAGCCGCGGCCAGCACTGCAAAAGCTTCAGCCAAAACATCCTCGCGAAAAGCGGAAAAGTCCACCCTGGAAAAAGTACTGGACAATTCGGTAACCCGTCAGATAGGCCGCACAGCAACAACCACTATAGTACGTGGATTGCTTGGTGCGCTTGGTCTTGGCGGCCGAAGCACAACCCGGCGTAAAAAAAGTTCCTGGTTTTGATTTGTCTAATTGTCCCTGAGTGATACCTGGTCATTGCCATCAATAAGTACACGATGCTCAGCTTGCATAAATTCCAGCACTTGCAACAACTTTGTCTTATTAACTGGTTTGATATGTTCTAACAAAGCCGACACAGGCAGTTTCTTTTTGCTCAATAGCTGAATAATCTGCTGGTGAATGGAGTCAAATTCGGCGGGGGTAAGCGGTTTCTTCTTCTTGTTCAGACAATTATCGCAGATGCCACAGTCAGTCATTTTTTCATCACCAAAATACTCACCGATATAAGTACTCCGGCAACGGTCGGCTAATAGCGTGAAACCAATCATCTGTTGTATCCGTTCGCTGAAAAGCTTTTTTCTTTTTTGATACAACTCCTGGTTGATGCGCACTTCATCTTCGCGGATTCGGTTCTGGATCAATAATAGCTGGGGTTTGTCTTTCTGTGGCTGATACGCTATAATGCCGAATGCATGCAATTTTCTTAATTGTTCAGCTACCAGGGTCTGACTGCAGCGCGCGAGCCAGGCAATGTTTTTTTCCTGGATAGGTACAGGGTGATCAAAAATTCCTGCATAGTTCCTAAGCATGGTTTTGATCACGGGTATCATTGGTTCGTTCGCATTCTCGAACTGCTGCAAACTCACTTTATCGCAAATAAACTGCACCCTTGCGGGAAGAAATACCTGTTCGTTGAAACTCATCATTTCTTCCTGCTCCAAAGCCTTCAGTGCATGAATAACCAGTTGTGTATCTAACTTAAATTTTTTCAGGAAGTCGTTGATGTCAAAATCGTAATACCTCCCTTCACCGAGACCGGATGGGATCTGCAGATAATTAACCAGGGCCTGGTACACTTTGCGGATCTCATAAATTCCAGGAAAGCGGATATCAGGTTGTTTGCGTAATTCTTCAAGCTCTTTATGATCCCATAATAAAACGGCGTATGATTTCTTACCGTCTCTCCCGGCACGACCTGCTTCCTGGTAGTAATTTTCAAGACAGTCAGGTGCATCAGCATGAATAACCAGTCGCACATCGGGTTTATCAATACCCATCCCAAAGGCATTGGTACATACAATGGTCCGCGTTTGATTTTTTATCCAGTTTTCCTGTTTGGTGTTTCTTTCTTCAGAACTTAACCCTGCGTGATAAAAGTCTGCATTGATACCGTTCAAACGCAAAACATCTGATAAAGACTTTGTTCGTTTCCTGCTTTTACAATACACCAGTGATGTGCCTGGCACCTTCCGGAGGATTTCAATAATGCGTGTGATTTTTGAGTCGGCCGTAAAAGCAGAGTAAGATAAGTTTGGCCTGGCAAAGGATTGCCTGAAGATGATTTTTTGTTTGAAGTTCAACTGTGTGCAAATATCATCCTGAACTTCATCGGTGGCAGAAGCCGTTAGTGCCAAAACCGGCGCCCGGGGCAATTCTTCCCGCAACGCCGCGATACGGCGGTATGGCGGGCGAAAATCATAACCCCATTGCGAGATACAATGTGCTTCATCGACTGCAATCATGCTTATGCCGAGTGCAGGCAGGTATTCTTTGAACAGCTTTGTTTCGAGGCGTTCCGGAGATACGTATAAAAACTTACAGTTACTGTGTGCTGCCAGTTCCAGCACATTAATCACTTCTTTCCGCGACATTCCTGAGTAGATAGCAAATGCAGTGATATGTTTTTTGCGGAGATTTTCTACTTGGTCCTTCATTAAAGCTATCAACGGGCTGATCACCAGGCAAAGACCGTCTCTGGCCATTGCGGGAACCTGGAAGCAGATCGACTTTCCACCGCCGGTTGGTAACAAAGCGAGGGTGTCCCTGCCCGCGAGTACAGATTCAATGATCTCCTGTTGTAAGGGTCGGAACTTATCGTAACCCCAATACTCCTTCAGTACTTCATGGATAGACATCACCTACACAACCTTTTTTACAAATAACCGGCCCGAATTAATTGCAAGCACAACGTCACTTAGACCCATTACCAGTGCACCAAATGTCGGCGTTAATAAACCCACAGCTGCAACCGGAATTGCTATGATGTTATAGATAAATGCCCAAAACAGGTTTTGACGGATGGTTCGAAAGGTATGTTTACCAAGACCCAATGCAAGGGGCAGGTTGGTCAGCCCATTGTTCATAAGAATAACATCGCCTGTTTGTATGGCAATCTGTGAAGCGTCGGCCATCGAAACTCCGATCGTTGCCCTTGCAAGTGCAGGCGCATCATTGATGCCATCGCCAACCATCACCGTTGGAGCCGTTGCAGTAAGCACAGCAATAAATTCTGCTTTCTGTTGCGGCGTTTGTTCTGCCTTAACTTCATCGATCCCAAGTTGGGCAGCCAGTGTTTCACATTTTGCTTTGTGATCGCCGCTTAATAACCACGTTCTGATACCACGCCGGCGAAAGTAGTTGATTACATTTTTCGCCTCTGGCCGCAGTTCATCTGACACATCTACCCAGCCCGCCAATCGTTCATTAATCAACAGATAAACATTGTGATTGGGCTCAGCAGTTTGCGGGTCAATAATTTTATTCGAGCCGGCAAAATAAACGTTGCCCTCCTTGTCTTCTGCACGCATCCCAAGACCCTTAACTTCTTCAACTTTTTTCCAGCGCAACAGGTTCATGGGTTTCCATTCTGAATAGATCGTTTTTGCAATGGGATGATTGGAATACTTTTCCAGCGAAGCGAGTACCTGTTTGAAATGTTCATCTGTTATTTGTGCATCTAAGCGTCTGTA
Source organism: Bacteroidota bacterium (assembly GCA_023416995.1). Lineage (GTDB taxonomy): Bacteria > Bacteroidota > Bacteroidia > Chitinophagales > Chitinophagaceae > DATHKG01. Next base: position 57,912 of record JAEZGI010000035.1, on the reverse strand, counting down.
ATCTTTGATCACGAAATTACCCGTTGTGAGTGTGCCGGTTTTGTCAAACACAACCTGCCTGATATTACGAAACAGCTCAAGGCTCTGTGCATGTCTGAATAATACTCCATTTCTTGCTGCGCGGCCCAATCCTACCGCGATAGCAGCTGGTGTTGCAAGGCCCATGGCACAAGGGCAGGCAATTACAAGCACAGCAATGCTTCGCATCAGCGGGTCAGTTATTGTTCCAAGAAACAGATAGTTCACTATAAAAGTAATGACTGCTATACCGAGCACCACAGGAACAAAAACTGCACTGATCTTATCTGCAAGTTTACGGATCTCCATCTTTTCACCCTGTGCTTCGTTCACCATTTTAATTATGTTTGAGAGAACAGAATCTTTTGCTTCGGCGGTGACCAAAACCTTCAATGTTCCATCTATCATTATACTTCCGCCGATGACCGTATCCTTCTTTTGCCGCTGAACCGGCAGGCTTTCCCCGGTTATAATAGATTCGTCTATGCTGGCTTCTCCCCATAATATTTTGCCGTCGGCGGGCACGAGTTCCCCACTTTTGATGAGCACGAGATCACCGTTTTTCAAGGTTGTATTTTCAACAGGAAAAGTCAGTTCCTGGTGGTCGCCGTCGAATGCAATCATGTTAGCCATCACTTTTTGGGTGCGGGCCAGTGAGCGGATTGCCTTCTGTGTTGACCGGATCGATATATCTTCGAGATAATTACCCAAAAACACGAGAGTAATAATGGATGCCGTAGTTTCATAAAACTGGTAATCAGGTCCCAGACCCATTATGGTTCCCGTAAGACTATAAACAAATGAAGCCAGCGCACCGATAGTTATAAGCACGTTCATATTTGGCAGACCGTTGCGGAGGCTGTTCCAGGCACTTCGTCCGAAAAAATCCATCCCAACAATAAATACGGGTAGACAAAGAGCCAGTTGAACCAGGGGCTGCATGAGCCAGTGAATATGGAGCCACCTGTCAAACATATGCAACAGGAGGGGCAATGTGAAGACGGCACAAAACAGCAGTCGTTGTTTGTGATTTTTGAACAGTCGTTTATCGGATGTTGCCGTTCCGCCGGTATGCACCACCTGGTATCCTAAAGCGCCGATACCTTTCTGCAACTGCTCTTTACGGGCAGTGTTTTCAATTTCAAAAGTCACTTCCCCGTTAATAGGGTTGACTTTTACTTCTTTCATACCTTCTTTCTGAAGATAATTATTTACTGTAAGCGCGCAGTTAGAGCAGGTCATTCCATCAACGATCCATTGCACTTTTTCCATGTTTGTAAAGGTATTGAAGATTACTTTTACAGGATGGAGATGCTTTTTAACTTAGATGAAATACAGGTGGCCGCCACCCGGTTCCTGGCCATGCAGGGATCAAAAAAGGTCTTTGCGTTTCATGGTGAGATGGGAGCCGGGAAAACTACTTTCATTAAAACATTATGCGAAACGGCAGGGGTGGAGAGTGCGGTATCGAGCCCTACTTTTTCTATAATTAACCAATACATGTCACCCGCAGGTATCATATATCATCTTGATCTTTACCGTTTAAATTCGGCCGAAGAAGCTATGGAAGCAGGGGTGGAAGATGTTTTATTCAGCGGTAATATCTGTTATGTTGAATGGCCCGAAAAAGCGGCTTCCCTGTTACCGCCCGAAACGGCTCATGTTTACATAGAACTCGTCGACGCCGGTACACGGAAATTAATATTTACATCGTGAACCTCTCCTGTCTGAAAGATTTAAAATCGTAAATTGTACTCCCGAAATTGCTCGGGAATAAATTGTATCTGGCGAATGTCGCAGCAAAAACCAATTATCAGCACTTCTTTTAGTTACGAAACGCTGGAAGAAACCCTGGATATCAAACCGACGGGGGCATCGCTTCATATCGGAATTCCCAAAGAAACCGCTTTCCAGGAAAACAGGATTGCCCTCACGCCCGATGCTGTCGGTGTACTTGTAAGTAACGGTCACCAGGTGGTGATCGAACATAATGCAGGAGAAGCTGCTCATTTTCGCGATCGTGATTACAGCGAAGCAGGTGCAAAGATTGTGTATGAAAAAGCCGAAGTTTTCAAAGCTCCGATACTTGTAAAATCGGCTCCGCCTATTGAAGCGGATCTGCCTTATATCCAGATGAACCAGGTGATCATTTCACCCATTCATCTTTCGGCTATGAAGGCCGAGCTGCTGGAAAAGATGATGGAGAAAAAAGTTACCGCCATCTCTTTTGAAAATCTGAAAGACGACAGCGACAGTTATCCCATCGTTCGAAGCATGAGCGAGATCGCAGGCAGTGCGGTAATGTTGATCGCTGCGCAATATCTCGGATCTGCCAATCATGGTAAGGGTGTTTTGCTAGGTGGAATATCGGGTATTCCACCGACCAAGGTTATCATTTTAGGTGCCGGAATTGTTGGCGAATTTGCTGCCAGGGCGGCGCTGGCGCTGGGTGCTTCTGTAAAGGTTTTTGATAACAGTGTTTACAGGTTAAAACGGCTGCAGAATAATATCGGTCAGAGAATGTGGACCTCCGTTATCGAGCCACGTATTCTTGCAAAACAACTAAAGACCTGTGAAGTGGCAGTTGGGGCCCTTGGATCTACAAGCGGCAGAACCCCGGTAGTGGTAAGTGAAGAGATGGTAAGCAACATGCGGGCAGGTAGTGTGATCATTGACGTTAGTATCGATCGTGGTGGTTGTTTTGATACCTCCGAAATCACCACGCATGAGCAGCCTATCTTTATGAAATATGGAGTGATACACTACTGTGTTCCAAACATACCTTCAGGTTTTGCAAGAACGGCATCACAGGCTATAAGCAATGTATTGATGCCATTGTTACTGGAAGCCAGTGATGAGGGTGGTTTTGAAAGCCTTGTCTGGCACAAGGTTCATCTGCGTAGCGGTATCTATTTGTTTAAGGGAGCGCTTACTAACTTTCATCTCAGTCAACGTTTTGACCTGAAATACACCGATCTTAATTTATTGATAGCAAGTCAGCGGAGCTTTTTGTAATCGCTGATACTGATGGTATGATTGCAAAAGCCATACTCCTGTACATCATTGGAGCTGACTATGATGGTTCGGTTGCCGCCATGGTCGGCAATAAGCTGCTGGTACATCCTGATTCCCTCCGCATCCAAATTGGTGCAGGGTTCATCCAGTAAAACACAACTTACATCAGAAAAAATCGCCTGGAGTAGTTTTACCCGTTGTTTCATACCGGAAGAGTAATACCGGATTTGTTTGTTCACGGCAGGGGTGAGGCCAACACGCGCAATTGCCTGGCTGATATCTGTTCCCGGCAAAAATGGTTTGAACTGTTGATGAAATTCAAGAAACTCCATCAATGTCATTTCTTCCACCACTTCAAGATAAGGTGCAGCAATTGAAATCTGTCGGAAAACATCATCTGCCTGAATAGCACCTGACTGCTTATCCGCATAAGAAATAGTTCCTTCGCTGGTAACAATAGCGCCACCGATCACCTGCAAAAGTGTTGACTTGCCAGAGCCATTCGGCCCGGTGATGGCATAAGTTTCCCCGTTAAGAAAGTCGTAAGAAAATTTTCGGAAGATCCACTCGCGATTGAAGCGTTTCCCGCAGTTAGTTAACGATATCTTCATCCACACTATTTTTAGAATAGCGTTTAATGATACCGCGGTCACTTTCCCTGATGAAAGTGACTACTTCATCGCGTTCATCGGTGGCAGGGAATTCTTCTTCCAGCACTTCAAGCGCCTGGCTGGTGTTGAAACCTTTGTTATAAATAACGCGATAGATATCTAAAATGTGGTTGATCCTGTCTACCGTAAAGCCTCTTCTTTTGAGACCTACGCTGTTTACACCTGCGTAGCTTAAAGGCTGCCGGCCGGCTTTGATATAAGGAGGAACGTCTTTACCAACAAGCGAACCACCGCTGATGAAAGCGTGCTGTCCGATCTTAACAAACTGGTGAACCGCGCAAACGCCACCAAGACCAACCCAGTCGCCCAGTTGCACATGTCCCGCCAATTGAGTGTTATTGCTCAAAGTGCAATTATTGCCTATATAACAGTCATGCCCGATATGGCTGTAAGCCAGTATCCAACAGTTATTTCCAACGACGGTTTTCCATTTGTCAGAAGTTCCGCGATGGATGGTTACGAATTCACGAATGGTGGTATTGTCGCCAATTTCAACCAGCGTGTCTTCACCGGCAAATTTTCTGTCCTGCGGAATCGCTGCTATCACGGCGCCGGGAAATATGCGGCAGTTATTGCCGATCCTTGCGCCTTCCATTATTGTAACATTGCTACCTATCCAGGTTCCCTCGCCAATCTCGACATTTTGGTGAATCACCGTGAAAGGATCGATTTTGACGTTGGTGGCCAATTTGGCATTAGGGTGAATATAGGTATGCGGGTGAATCATTTTATTAACGTTCTTGAGTGGTGATGCTGAAAATACCTTTGATGCATCAGACGAATCTCCTGTGGAGTCCTGGCGATTTTCGTCGCTGTGAGCGCCCTTATGGACAGATTGACGTTTGATTGTTTATTTAATTCTGATAAATGACGAAAAATCTCGCAGACCGGCAAAAATATAATTATTTTGATTAATCTTAATAACTTAAGTTCTCGCAAAATATTACTGATCAACCACGAACAGTTAGTTCCTTTTAACTACCTGAGCCATCAGATCTGCTTCGGTTGCAACTTTATTTCCAACGTAAACGGTACCACGCATCTCGCAAATACCTCTCCGTATCGGCGATAATAACTCCATTTTCAGGATCATAGTATCTCCCGGAACCACTTTTAACTTGAATTTACAGTTGTCGATCTTCAGGAAATAAGTGTCGTAATCACCTGCCGGCAAAGCATTGATACATAATATGCCGCCTGTTTGCGCGAGTGCCTCAATCTGGAGAACGCCGGGCATTACCGGGTTGCCGGGAAAGTGACCTACAAAGAACGGCTCGTTATACGTAACATTCTTGATACCAACGATCTGCTTATCAGTTAATTCGATGATCTTATCTACGAGCAGAAACGGGTAACGGTGGGGTAGGGTTTTTTCTATTTGTTGAAGTGTATATACCGGCGGCAGACAAGGATCGTAAACCGGGATATCCTTAAGATTTTTATTTTTTTTGATATGATCCTTGATCTTTTTTGCGAAATCAACATTGCTCGAGTGCCCCGGGCGGTGTGCGATAATATGCCCTTTGATAGCATAACCCACCAGCGCGAGGTCACCTACCACGTCAAGTAATTTGTGACGGGCCGGTTCGTTGGGATAGCGCAATTCAAGATTGTTCAGATAACCTTCGGATTTCACTTCGATTTTCTCACGTCCAAAAGCTTTGGCCAGCCTTGACATTTCTTCGGGAGTTACCGGTTTGTCAACCACCACAATGGCGTTATTGATATCACCACCTTTGATAAGGTTGTTATCAAGTAGTGCTTCCAGTTCGTGCAAAAAGCAGAAGGTGCGGCAGGGAGCAATCTCGGTTTTAAATTCCTGCATCTTTTTCAGACTCGCATGTTGAGTTCCAAGCACGGGGCTGTTGAAATCGATCAGGGTAGTGATTTTATATTCATTCGCGGGCAATACCACCATTTCCACGCGTTTCTTTTCATCATAGTGGGTAAGGTTACCATCAAGGGTGTACCATACTTTGGCAGCATCCTGTTCCACCACGCCTGCTTCTTCAATTATTTCAACAAAAGGTTCTGAGCTTCCATCGATAATAGGTATCTCGGGACCGTTCAGTTCGATCAGGCAATTATCTACACCCATACCTACCAGGGCGGCAAGAATATGTTCTACGGTGCTCACTTTTGCGCCATTCGATTCCAATGTAGTGCCGCGGGAAGTGTCAGTGACCAGGTCACAATCGGCCTTGATGATTGGTTTCCCGGCCATATCAACACGCTGAAACTGGAAGCCGAACCCGGGATTAGCAGGTTTAAGGGTCATATCGACATTGATGCCTGTATGCAAACCCGTTCCGGAAATACTGACCTGTGCTCCTAGCGTATGCTGTTTGTCGGCGTTGAATTGTGAGTCCATCAAAAAAAGAAAGTTACTATTTGTTTAATGTGTTCTGTGCCAATGGCGTTTACGAAGTGGCAAATATAGTGAATATGCCCTTGCCAGCCTTACTGAAGGATGCGTTATTGGGTGTGAAGAAAACAAAACAGAAGACAACCTGGGTATGGGCTAACTTTTATCGTTATTCAGTTGCTGTACCAGCTTTTCAAGCGCCACAAGACGTTTTTCGAGTTCAGGCAGGTTACGGCTCACTGCCTGGCTGCGCAGCGCGCTTGTGTAATCAAAAGCCGGACTTCCCGTAACTGCACTGTTCGGAGATTTAATCGACTTGCTTACGCCACTCTGGGCGTTGATCCTGGCCCCGTCGGCAATGGTGATGTGACCAACAATACCAGCCTGGCCGCCAATCATTGCGTTTTTGCCGATACGTGTACTTCCGCTGATACCACTTTGTGCGGCAATTACTGAATTATTCCCGATTTCGACATTATGTGCGATCTGTACGAGGTTATCAACTTTGGCACCTGCCCGGATAGTGGTTGAACCAATAGTAGCACGATCTATCGTGGCGTTTGCTCCGATCTCGACAAAATCTTCAACAACCACGTTACCTATCTGCGGTACTTTTTTGAAAGAGCCATCCGGCTGCGGTGCAAAACCAAAGCCATCCGCACCCAATACGGCACCCGCATGGATCACCACATTTTTCCCAAGTTTGCAATCATGATACACTTTTACACCGGGATAAAGAATCGTATTGTCTCCAACCGTTACGTTATCACCTAAATAAACCTGCGGGTAAATTTTAACGTTATTGCCAAGCACTACGTTTTCACCCAGGTAAGCAAAGGCTCCAATAAAAACCTGCGAGCCAATTACCGAAGTTTTACTTCTGTAAGAAGGTTCCTGGATACCGGCAAGTTGCTGTTGCATCAACTCCTGGTATTTTGCCAGCAATGATGCAAACGCTGTATATGCATCCGGCACTCTTACAAGAGCAGCGTTTACAGGCTGCCGTAATACAAGACTTTCATTCACTATAACAACTGAAGCGCTGGTAGTATACAGGTGATCCTCATATTTTGGATTAGCAAGAAATGCAAGCTGACCTGCTTTGGCTTCTTCAATCTTACCAAATGATCCAACCGCTGCATCGGGGTTTCCTTCGACTTTTCCGCCGGTTAATGAAGCTATTTGTATTGCAGTAAATTGCATATTTAATTAGGAAGGTTATAATAACAAATATAATTTTTTTTGACCGGTGTAGACAGATTGTGTTGTATCAAAGCATTGTCAACTTTTGATATGTCACGTACGCTTCCATCTTTAAACAAAATATTGATCCTTTCTTCTGAAGGATCATAAGTTGTATTAACTGCCGTGCCACCAAATACAAAGTAATCGCATTCTTCCGGTGCAATCGCCAATCCTGAACAAATTTGTTGCCGTGTTTTTTCTATCCACAGCGGATCTATTGGATCCATCTGTAATTTGACTTTAAAGAGTTGCCTGTTAACAAGACTGCTGCACAGCGTGGACAATACTTTGTCTTCATGAAACATCCAGCCTTTTATTGCAGATAAGATGTCATAGTCATCCAGTAAACAGAATTTATCAAGATGTTTATCAAGATTTGTTTTGCCAGGTTCGCTGTGAAGAAAAAAATGAAGTGTTGACGAACAATCGGATACTTCAATGCCCGAGGCAATCAGTTGTTTTGCCCGTTGTATGATTTTCACGAGCATCTTCTCAGCTGCAAGTACGGTTTTGTGTAAATACACCTGCCAGTACATCAGCCTCCGGGAAACAAGAAACTTTTCGATAGTGTATATTCCCTTCTCTTCCACCATAAGCTCGCCGTCATGAACGATAAGCATCTTCAGGATCCTGTCGTATCCGATTACACCTTCTGATACACCGGTAAAGAAACTATCACGTGTCAGATAATCCATTCTGTCAACATCCAGTTGTCCTGAAATCAATTGGTAGAGAAAAGGTTTGTCGTAATTGTTTGTAAAGATCTGTATGGCAGTGTCGAGTTTTCCATCCAAACACCCGTTCAATACATTCATGATCTGCAATGAAATTTCTTCATGTGAAACCCCCGGTATCAGCATGTTTTCCAGCGCATGCGAATAAGGACCGTGACCGACATCATGTAATAAGATCGCAATTTTTGCAGAAACCTCTTCATCATCAGTAATCATTGTGCCCTTTGCGCGCAGCTCTGATAATGCATTGCACATGAGGTGATATGCGCCTAATGAATGATGCATCCGGCTATGCACCGCGCCGGGAAATACCAGTTCGGCAAACGCCATCTGGTGAATGCGACGTAGCCGTTGATAATAAGGATGTGTTATTACCTTATAAATAAGTGGATGGTCTATGGTAAGAAAACCGTAAACAGGATCATTGATAATCTTTCTAGGTCCCGGTGGCATGTGCTGCTTTCAGTTTTGTTAAATTTACTGCCAATTGCAGCCCGCCAAAAGTACAAAGGGAAATTGATTAAATAATTTTGTTAGCTTTCGATTCAACTAGAAAATTATATATGGCATTAGCAAAGATTCTTTGGGTGGATGATGAGATCGAGAGTCTGCAGTCGCAAATCATGTTTTTACGGAATAAAGGTTACGAGGTAAATGCACTAACCAACGGATTCGATGCCGTAGATTATGTAAAGGTTAATCTGGTAGACGTTGTTTTGATGGATGAATCAATGCCTGGTATTACTGGTCTCGAAACACTCGCCAAAATCAAAGAGGTCAATCAACAGATCCCGGTGGTGCTGATCACAAAAAATGAAACCGAAAACCTGATGGATGATGCCATTGGGTCACAGATCAGCGATTACCTGATAAAACCAGTAAATCCCAACCAGGTATTACTCAGTTTAAAAAAGATCATAGATAACCGCAGGTTGGTTGCTGAGCGTACTACCACTGCTTATCAGCAGCAGTTTAGAAATCTCTTCATGGCTTTGAACAGCAACCCGGATCATAACGAATGGATGGAGATTTATAAAAAACTTATCTATTGGGAACTGGAGATGGAGAAAAGCGACAGCCCTGAAATGCAGGAAGTACTTCAATCACAGAAAAGTGAAGCCAATACAGAGTTCTTCAAATTTGTTTCAAAACATTATGCAAAATGGGTGAGTCCGAAAAGCGACAGCGGACCGATCATGTCTAATACTTTATTTCGTTTCAAAGTGCTGCCGCATGTAGAAAAAGGAACACCTACATTTTTTGTTTTGCTGGATAATTTGCGGTTCGATCAATGGAAAGCTATTCAACCCATATTCTCTGACAATTTCAGGATACAGGAAGAAGATACTTTTTACAGCATACTGCCCACTGCCACTCAATATGCACGGAATGCAATTTTTGCGGGCATGTTACCGGTTGAAATTGAAAAGGCGTTCCCGCAACAATGGAAAAATGATGATGAAGAGGGTGGAAAAAATCTTAACGAAGAAGATTTCTTCCGTGCGCAACTCAAGCGATTGAAACGTGATGATATCAAATTCAGCTATACAAAAGTGGTGAACTACCAGGCGGGGCAGGACCTGGTGAACAACATGCATAATCTGCTGGGTAATGATCTTAACGTGATCGTTTACAATTTTGTTGATATGATGAGCCACGCACGTACCGAAATGGAAGTGCTGAAAGAACTGGCTGGTGATGAAATCAGCTACCGCTCGGTCACAAAAAGCTGGTTTGAACACTCGCCACTGCACCAGGCATTAAAGAAAGTAGCCGATAAAAAAATCAATATCATACTCGCGACTGACCACGGTAGTGTGCGAGTGAAGACCCCGGCGAAAGTGATCGGCGACAAGCAAACCACTACCAATCTGCGTTATAAACACGGCCGGAACCTGAATTATGAACCCAAACATGTGTTGGCTTTCAGGGATCCGAAAGAGGCGGGTTTGCCGGTGCCAACAGTAAACTCGTCTTTTATCTTCGCAAAGGAGGATGTCTTTCTCTGTTATCCGAACAACTACAATTATTACGTGAATTATTATCGAAATACTTTTCAGCATGGCGGCGTAAGTATGGAGGAAATGATAGTTCCTGTTATTCGTATGACCAATCGTTAGCCGGGGTTCAGTTTCCGGCGGGGTATAGATGAACTTTTCAGTGATTGTGGATAAGAAGGGGCGTCGTCAGCCGTAATTGAATTAAATTTGTGCCCCGAATGCCTTTCGTTATGAAATATACCCAGCATACGCTTGATAAAATTGAGAAGATTCTTGAGGAGGCTGAATACGTGGTCCGATACGAACGGGGAACTTTTCAAAGCGGTTATTGCATCCTGGAAGACCGCAAGGTTGTTGTGCTGAATAAGTTTCTGCAGACTGAGGGCAGGATAAACACACTATTAGATATCATTCCGCAGCTTACTTTGAACCCCGACTCACTTACGCCGGAAACCAGGAAATTGTATCTCGAAATTCTTAACCGGAAAACCGAGAACCCGGGCTGACGGACATGAGCCAACCTCTCACTATAACTTTTTTGGGCACTGGTACCAGTGGCGGCGTGCCAATGATCGGCTGTGATTGTGAAGTGTGCCGCAGCATCGACAAAAAGGACAAAAGGTTACGCTCAAGCATCCTTGTAAAGTCACCAAAAACAACCATTGTCGTTGATTCGGGACCCGATTTTCGTTACCAGATGCTCAGAGAAAATGTCCGGGAACTTGACGCGATCGTTTACACGCATTCTCATAAAGATCATGTTGCCGGGCTGGATGATGTACGCGCTTATAATTTTTTCTCCGGTCGTGCGATGCAGGTGTACTCTGATGAGATGACACAACAGGTTTTACTACGCGAATTCCCATATGCATTCAAAGATCATCGTTACCCCGGTGTGCCAGAGATCAATCTGAATTCAATTGCCCTTGAGCCTTTTACTATTGGCGACATCCCCGTAATACCTATACAGGTATGGCATTTACGAATGCCGGTGCTGGGTTATCGCTTTGGAAGCGTTACTTATATCACCGATGCCAACCGGATAGAAGAATCTGAGAAGGCCAAGATCAGGGGCAGCGAGGTGTTGGTGTTAAATGCGCTCCGCAAACAAAAACATATCTCTCATTTTTCCTTACAGGAAAGTATTGACCTTGCCCAGGAGCTTCAAATCCCAAACGTTTACTTCACGCATATAAGCCACCAGTTAGGTAAGCACGCCGATGTGTCAGAAGAGTTGCCAGCGGGAATCCGGCTCGCATATGACCGGTTGCAAATCGCGGGTTCTTTCTGATCTGTTTTTTTCGTTTGTTTTTAGTGATTTTTCACCTTGATGTTTCCGTCTGATTAGCCAGATTTGGACATGCGTGAAAGTTTGCGTGCATACTTCATCTTCAGCAGGAAGGAACGTATCGGTATCAGTTTATTGTTGCTGATCGTAATGTCTGTTGCTGTGGCACCGGCGTTTATCAATGGCCGGGAGATTGTTTCCGATTCTACGATGGGCGCAAAGTACGAGGGGTATTTCGTGGCATTGGAATCCATTAAGGATAGTGGTGCAAAACAAAGGGAGCGGTATTTTTCTCAAACACCAGTCAGCGCAGCCGAAAAAGATGGGAGCAAAGCGTTAAGCCCCTTCTATTTCGATCCGAATAATCTTGGTGTTGAAGGTTGGCAGCGACTCGGCGTGCGGGATAGAACGGCTTTGTCGATTGATAAATACCTCAACAAAGGAGGGCGGTTCAGGAAACCTGAGGATATACTCAAGATTTACGGTCTCTCTGACAGGGAGAAACAGCAATTACTGCCCTTTGTACGAATAGGCGCAGACGCAAAAAGATCGGGTGAGAACAATGGCGTGCGCAGCTGGCCGCAAACCGTTTCCGGCTTAAGTGACAGTTCGGGCGTCAAGCCCGGCGCTCATTTCGCGTCACGATTTGAAGCTGGTCATCGTAGTTCTTATACGAAATCAGCCGCAGCCGAAGTTGAAATCAACGATGCTGATACAACTGCCTGGCGTTCTTTGCCAGGCATCGGCCAGGTTCTTTCGAAAAGAATCGTCAGTTTCCGCGAAAAGCTCGGAGGGTTTTATAATATCACCCAGCTTACTGAAGTGTACGGCATCACAGACAGCACTTTCAATCTTATAAGGCCTTATCTGCGCTGCAATGCGACGATTGTAAAACTCAATCTCAATGAGGCTTCAGAGACCGAACTGGAACGGCATCCCTATTTCAGGAAGAATGTGGCGAGAGCTATCATTCATTTCCGTAGCCAGCATGGTAGATTCCAGGAACTGAGCCAACTGAGGCAGATCGTTATCATCACCCAGGATATTTATCAGCGCCTGTTGCCCTATGCTTCTTTGTAACGCGTTAGAAAGGCGACAAAAAAACTTTCTCAAAAAAACTAACAATTGTTAGTATTTATGCCGTTTCTTCTATATATTGCATAAGCCATACAGGCGCTAACGACGATGCAGAATTTCTGCACAATGCCTTTACTCTTTTGAACGATTGCTTGCCTTAACTTTTTAGATAGTATGAATTTTCAGTCTGAGGAACTGACCCAACAAGTGGCTCAAAGTACCCGTGATTTTGCAACACAGTTCATCAGGCCGCATGTGATGGAATGGGATGAATCGCAGCATTTTCCCGCCGATCTGTTTAGGGAGATGGGAAAGCTGGGCCTGATGGGAGTTTTGGTTCCGGAACAGTATGGCGGAGCTGGCTTTAGCTACTTCGAATATGTAACCGTGATCCAGGAAATAGCCAGGGTGTGTGGTTCAATAGGTTTAAGCATAGCTGCACACAATTCCTTGTGTACGGGCCATATCCTTGGCTTTGGCAGTGAGGACCAGAAACAATCCTGGTTGCCAAAACTGGCCTCTGGCGAATGGCTGGGCGCCTGGGGGCTCACCGAACCGGGTACCGGCAGTGATGCAGGGAACATGAAAACAACTGCTACCAGGGAAGGGGATGACTGGGTGCTGAATGGAACCAAATGCTGGATAACGCATGGTATTTCCTGCGATGTTGCTGTGGTGATCGCAAGAACCGGTGAACCCCGCTCAAAAAATAATGCAACTGCCTTCGTGGTTCAAAAAGGCACAACTGGTTTTTCCGGCGGTAAAAAAGAAAATAAACTGGGGATGCGGGCCAGTGAAACTGCTGAAATGATCTTTGATAATTGCCGGATTCCAGACGCCAACCGATTGGGCGAAGTTGGAGAAGGATTTAAACAATCTTTGAAAGTGCTGGATGGTGGACGTATATCTATCGCAGCGCTGGCATTGGGTATCGCGAAAGGTGCATATGATGCCGCTTTGAAATATTCAAAGGAACGTTACCAGTTTGATCAGCCTATTTCAAACTTCCAGGGCATATCATTCAAACTTGCTGATATGGCAACGGAAATTATGGCTGCAGAACTGTTGATCCTGCAGGCCTGCGATAAAAAGAACCGGGGTGAAAAAATGACTAAGGAAGCTGCCATGGCCAAATATTACGCAAGTGAGGTGGCTGTGAAAGTTTCAAATGATGCTGTTCAGATTTTCGGCGGTTATGGATATACGAAAGACTTCCCGGTTGAAAAGTTTTACAGGGACAGTAAACTTTGTACCATCGGCGAAGGAACATCTGAAATTCAAAAGCTCGTAATTGCGAGGGAAGTCTTACATTAGATCTGAAATTGAAAACAGGGAACCAATCTCTATAAATGCGCTTGTCTTAATTACGATTGCTAGTCATGAAAAGGCCTGTCTTAACCGACAGGCTTTTTTGATCAATCCAGAAAATCCTTTTCAGTTTCGGGACCGTACTTATCAAAAAGTTTGTCGATCGGATCGGCGAATACCGGGAACTTCTCTTTAGTAAAATCTTTGATGATGTCTATTGCGGCATAAGCCTGGTCCATAGTGAGACCCGCTGCCATAAGACGATTGACAAGATCTTTCATACATTATAATTTTCGGTATCAAGCTAATAAAAAAGCCGGGCAGTACCCGGCTTTTCGCAAATTATATCTTTCGTTAAGCTACCTTCAACAGACTCATCTTGCTGTGATCAAATTTGTCACGGGCATATTGTATGTTAACATTAAACACTGATTGTTTGGATGAAGGAAGTTCAAACATCGCATCAGTAAGTATGCTCTCACAAATACTTCTCAATCCTCTCGCACCGAGTTTATATTCAAGTGCTTTGCTGACCATGAAATCAAGCACCTCGTCTTCGATGTTCAGTTGAATACCTTCAAGTTCAAACAACTTTTTGTATTGTTTGTACAGGGCATTTTTCGGTTCGGTAAGAATAGAACGAAGTGTGGCTTTGTCAAGTGGGTTCAAATGTGTTACAACCGGTAAACGACCCAGTAATTCAGGAATGAGCCCGAAGCTTTTGAGATCCGTTGCGTTGATGTATTGCAGGAGGTTCTTTTTCATGTTATCCTGCAGTTCTTTGTTCACATTGAAACCGATAGAGTTTGTGTTTACCCGGCGCGCGATCACCTTGTCAATTCCATCAAATGCGCCTCCGCAGATAAAGAGAATATTCTGCGTATTTATTTTAATCAGCTTTTGTTCAGGATGTTTACGACCGCCTTGTGGTGGCACCAGCACATCCGTTCCTTCAAGTAATTTTAATAAACCCTGTTGCACACCTTCTCCGCTCACATCACGGGTTATAGAAGGATTATCGCCCTTGCGTGCGATTTTATCTATCTCGTCAATATAAACGATACCTCTTTCAGCTGCAGTAACATCATAATTGCAAACCTGCAGTAAACGGGTAAGAATGCTTTCAACATCTTCGCCTACGTAACCAGCTTCTGTGAAAACTGTGGCGTCAACAATCGCAAATGGTACATTTAAAAGTTTCGCAATGGTTTTCGCAAGCAAAGTTTTACCAGTGCCGGTTTCACCCACCATTACGATATTGCTTTTTTCTATCTCAATATCATTGTCTGCAGGCTTCTGCTGTAAACGTTTGTAGTGGTTATAAACCGCCACGGCAAGAACGCGTTTGGCTTCATCCTGGCCAATGATGTATTCATCAAGAAACCGTTTTACTTCAACTGGTTTCTTAACGTTTAGTTTGAACTGGGAAGTAGTTGCCGGGTTGTCGTTTCTGATCATCAGTTCCTGCTCAATAATCTCCCGGGCATGCTCTACACAGTTCTCACAAATATGTCCTTCCTGGCCCGCAATCAGGATCTTAACTTCATCGCGACTGCGACCACAAAAGGAACAATGTAAGGTTGTTTTTGCCATGTTATTCTGTCTGAATGCAAAGGTATCCAAGAATTCGGATAATGAAACCAAAATTCCCGGATATCTGCATTCCCCTGCTGGGTCTATATGTTAATTTTATAAATTCTCAACGATCTGGTCCACAATGCCATATTCAATTGCCTCTTTCGCATCCATCCAGTAATCACGATCAAAATCTTTCATGATCTGCTCTGGTTTTTTTCCACAGTTTGCAGCAAGAATACGGGCACTTACCTCTTTCACTCTTTTCGTTTGTTTCGCCTGTATTTCAAGGTCAACAGAAACGCCCTGAATATAACCTCCCAGGCTTGGCTGGTGTATCATTACTTCGCCGTGCGGATAGATGGATCTTTTGCCTTTCACGCCACCGCTTAACAGGATCGAACCCATTGAAGCAGCAAGTCCCATACAAATGGTGCTGACCGGGCTCTTAATCATACGCATGGTATCGTAAATTACCAGGCCACTGGTTACGACGCCTCCAGGGCTGTTGATGAAAAATTTGATTTCTTCGCCAGGTTTGTCAGCATCCAGCAGGAGAAGTTTCGTTGTTACATCTTTTGCAGATTTATCATCAACCACACCCCACAGGTAAACTGCGCGATTCTGGAAAAAATACTTTTCCATTTTCTTTGCCATTATACCGGCTTCGGCGCCTTTATCGCGGATCGGTTTTTCTTCTGGTTCTTCTTCTTCGTCACCATTGTCAGACACAAATGGTTTCATTAAATATTTTGAATTCAGACTCATAATTATTGTTTGAAAAGTTAACGTCAGCTATTTCCTAGTCTTTTTTTTCCTTTCTTGGATTGATCACAAGAACCTCATCTACCAGTCCATATTCTTTGGCTTCTTCTGATGTGAGCCAGTAGTCACGATCACAATCTTTTTCAACCTGTTTCAGCGACTTGCCTGTATGAGTTGAAATGATATCATAAAGATTCTTCTTGATCTTCCTGATCTCTGCTACTGTGATCTCGATATCGCTCGCCTGGCCACCGATCGCACCGCTTGGCTGGTGCAACATCACCCGGCTGTGTTTAAGTGCAGTTCTTTTGCCATGTGCTCCGGCTGTAAGTAATACAGCTCCCATAGAAGCGGCCATACCAATACATATGGTTGAAACATCGGGTGTAACATATTGCATGGTGTCATAAACGCCAAGACCAGAATAAACACTTCCGCCGGGACTATTTATATACATCTGGATATCGCGCTGACGGTCGGTACTGTCGAGGAACAATAGCTGTGCCGTAACAATGTTGGCAACCTCGTCGTTAATAGGGTAGCCAAGAAAAATAATCCTGTCCATCATCAAACGGCTGTAAACATCCATTACTGCAATGTTCATAGGGCGCTCCTCGATGATATTAGGCGTAAGGTTGGTAACCATGTGCCTGTTATAATCGTTCAGTGTATTGCTGGAAATGCCCCGGTGTTTGATGGCGTATTGTTCAAATTCTTTTCCTAAGTTCATAAAGATTTAATATTGAATATTTAAGAGAGAAGATCTGGATTGAAAATCTCCGTGAGCAATTTAAGTCATTGTAGGAAACCAAATACCATGCAAGTTCTAAAACCGGACAAATTGCCATAAAAGCCACAGCTTAACCTGTTATAGCGGGGCGGATTGTCAGCATACAAAAAGAAAACCGGGTATTTCTACCCGGTTCGCTATATGTTTAAATCTGTTAATGATTGTGATGCTGGTGTTTTGCGGTTTCTTTTGTGAACTCGTCTACGCTTACCACCTGTTCTACTGCGTTCACCTGGCTATCGGCCCATGTGAATACCTTTTCGGTCTGAATGCGGTGGAAAGAATCTTCAACAAATTTCTTATCCTGCATCATCTTGTTCACGTAATCCGTGAGCCATGGCTGTTCTTCATCGCCGGCGTTCATACCCATATATCCAAACAATTGTTGTTTGGCAAAGGCTTTCAGGTCTTCGGGCAATACCTGGATATTATTATCACGGACGATCTTATCGATGATAAGTGTCCATTTTAACTGGTTCACAAAATTTGGAAACTCGGCTTCTACTTCTTCTGTTGTTTTCTCTTTTTCTTCGTTGGTTTGTAACCATCTTTTCAGGAAAGATTCGGGGAAGCTGATGTTGGTATGATCAAGCAGTACATGATAAATTTCATGTTGTAAATGATTACGGCTTTGTGTATCCCAGTATTGTTCAATATCTTTTTTAACCGCTTCTCTGAATGACTCTTCAGAGTTGATGTCCTTGCCGGGTAAAGCGGCTTTATAGAAGTCTTCGTTAAGTTCAGCTTTTTCAACCATACCTACCTTGGTAACAAGTGCACGGAAGGTTTTGTCTGCTGCCGCTGCGTCATCTTTACCAAGACCAAGGTCGCTGATCACCCATTCTCTTTCTTTTGGTTCGAAGGCTTCTGACAGTTTCAGATCAAAAGTATCATCTTTCTTTTTGCCGATCAGGCTGGGGCGGTAGCTTTCAGAAAAATATTTAACGAGCAGGCTGTTGTCTTTGCGGATTCCGCCTTCTACCTCATTTCCTGCAGCGTCGATCTCTGTAAAAGTAAGATTCAGTACGTTTTCATCAGCAGTAACAGTTTCAGGCTCGGTCATTTTCCCGTGACGGAGCAGCAGGCGGTCAACCTCATCGTTGATCATTTCATCGGTAACTGCTACTTTGTAACGGGTCATTGGTTCAGTTGCCAGGTTAGGCAGTTCGAACTCCGGTTTCAATCCTACCTCGAATGAAAAAGCATATTCATCGGGTTTGTTCATGTCTATCTGGCGCGCGTCATTTTCAGAGAGTGGCAGGGGCTGTGCAAAGATTTCGAGCTTTTCATTGGTCATGTAATTATTCAGCTCTTTTTCAACTGTTCTCAGCACTTCTTCAGTAAACACGGCGGGCCCGTGCATTTTTTTAATCATGCCTGTTGGCACCATACCCTTGCGGAAGCCGGGGATGTTCGCGTTTTTGCTGTAGGTTTTCAGAGCCTTCTCAAAAGAAGGCAGGTAATCTGGTGTGCCCACTTTCACAGTGATCTTATCATTCAGGAGACCGATATTCTCTCTTGTAACTGTTGCCATAATTGTTTATTTGATGATGTTCCCAAAATTTATTTTGGGGTGCAAAGGTAGGATAAAACCGTTGATAAGACATCTACCTCCAGAATTAAACAAAAGGCTCAGGCTTTGTCCTGCAGTACCAATAAAGGAATACTCGTCTGATAAGCCATTTCGGTAGTGGAAATGCGTGAAAACAGCCGGTCGAAGAAGTTATGACGATGCGCAACCATAACCAGGAGCTGCGCCTGGTGCTGGTCGATATAAGTTTTAATGCCGTGTATAACCGATTGATCCTGAACAGTGGTAAAAGAATGGGTCACCGCGCCAAGCAGGGTACTGATTGCCGCTTTGGCAGCAGCTTCTTTTCCGTTTGGCTGTTCAGTTTCAGCCTTTTGCACGTGCAGCACGTGAACGGTGCTTTCAAAAAGGCGGGCGATGGTATGTAGTGGAGTCAGCAGTTGGCTGGAAAAGTTGTAGCTGAGATCACTGGCATAAACAATGTTTTTTACGGGGGCGAAAACACTATCATGCGGCACCACGAGTACCGGGGTTTTGGCTTTCCGGACCACGCTTGCGGTGGTACTTCCAATGAGCTTGTCGATGCCCCCGGCCCCCCGCATACCGATTACAATCAGGTCGCATTGCTGATCTTCTGCATTGTTTGCGATTTCATCCGATGGCATACCGATCTGAACCTGGCAGGTAACCTCGACCTCAAAATTTTTGTGCAGCACCTCGGCTTCCTTGCGGATCATCTTTTCATTTTCAGACTGAAGATCATCGACCGATACCATTACATAAGGCACATCGCTGATTGGGGTGGGGAGCATGTATGCGTGGAAAAGCACGAGTCTTGATCCGGTAGCTTTTGCAAGTGAAGCGGCATAGATGCTGGCGGTGCGGGATGCCGGAGAAAAATCAACAGGAACAAACATTGTATTCATAACCGGGCTTTCAATAAAGTTAAGCAATTAAGCTCATGGCCGGCGGGGTATAAAACGAAAACGGCCCCGGGGTTACCGGGACCGTTTGTGCGCATGGAGGGACTCGAACCCCCACGGATCACTCCACTAGATCCTAAGTCTAGCGCGGCTACCAATTACGCCACATGCGCAATCTGTACCTGATCCAACTTAACCTGAGGACGAATCCTTTCAGTTAAGGTTTGCAAAAGTAGGAGTTTTACGAGAAAAACAGAAAACACTTTCTTTTTTGTAAATTCGTAATACTAATAATGTGAATGGATACAGTAGCAGCAATACCCAAATATAACCTCAACGAAGAGCAGGAAAAGAAGTTGATATTGCGAGAATACCGGGCATTGCTTCGGGCTCTCAAACCTAAATTAAAACCGGGCGATAAAGAACTGGTTCGGGTGGCTTTTGAAATGGCTGCGGAAGCGCATGAAACTACCCGCCGCAAAAGCGGGGAACCTTATATTCTGCACCCGCTGGCGGTTGCCCGGATCTGTATTGAAGAGATCGGTCTTGGTGTTCGGTCCACCATCTGCGCCCTGTTACATGACACCGTTGAAGATACCGACATCACGCTTCGCGATATTGAGCGCGAATTTGGTAACGAAATAGCCCGTATTGTTGATGGGTTGACCAAGATTTCGAACGTTATTGACGTTAACGCCTCTCAACAGGCCGAAAATTTCAAAAAAATCCTGCTCACGCTCACCGATGATCCCCGGGTGATATTGATCAAACTGGCCGACCGCCTGCACAATATGCGCACGATGGACAGTATGAAGCGTGAAAAGCAGTTAAAGATTTCATCGGAAACCGTCTATGTATACGCACCCCTTGCGCACCGGATGGGTCTGTACAATATCAAGACTGAAATGGAAGATCTTTCCATGAAATATCTTGAACCGGAAGAGTACAAGGAAATTGCGCGGAAACTGGCTGAAACCAAAAGGGAGCGCTCAAGGTATATCAACGAATTTGTAAAACCCCTCCGTGAAAAGCTGGAACGTGGCGGTTTCCAATTTGAATTATATGGCCGGCCCAAAAGCATTCACTCCATCTGGAACAAGATGCGCAAAAAAGGTGTTGCCTTTGAAGAGGTTTATGATCTTTTTGCCATCAGAGTTATACTCAATTCGCCACAGGAGCGCGAAAAAGAAGACTGCTGGAAAGTGTACTCGATGATCACCGACGAATACACGCCTGCACCCGAACGGCTGCGTGACTGGCTCAGTAATCCGAAAAGTAATGGATATGAAGCCCTGCACACCACGGTAATGGGCCCACAGGGTAAATGGGTTGAAGTACAGATCCGGACTAAAAGAATGAATGAAATCGCGGAAAAAGGTCTTGCCGCCCACTGGAAATATAAAGAAGGAACTGCTGATGAGAGCCGCTTCGACAAGTGGTTCCACCAGATCCGCGAGATGCTGAATAACCCTGATACCGATACCGTAGACTTTCTGCAGGATTTTAAAACGAGTTTTCTTGCTGAGGAGATTTATGTGTACACACCGAAGGGTGATGTGAAAATGTTGCCCGTTGGGTCAACAGCACTCGATTTTGCCTTTTCGATCCATACCATGGTGGGTTCACAGTGTATTGGTGCCAAACTGAATCATAAGCTGGTTCCGATCAGCCACAAGCTGCGAAGCGGCGACCAGGTAGAGATCATTACTTCTGCAAAACAAAAACCTAATGAAGACTGGCTGCAGATTGTTGTAACCGCTAAGGCAAAAACAAAGATCAAAGATTCACTGAAGGAAGAAAAACGCAGGGTGGCTGATGATGGCAAATACATCCTTCAGAAAAAACTTGAAAACTTTGGCGCTGCCTATAACCAGCACAATGTCGATATTCTGACCGCCTTCTACAAATTACCCTCTTCATTGGATCTGTATTACCAGATCTCTGTCAAGACGATCGATCTGCATGAATTAAAAGAGTTCCAGTTACTGGGTGATAAACTCGAGGCTCCCAAGCCTCCAAAGCCCGTCCAGGAAGTAAAACCGGAAGCTCCGCAGGCGCCTGGCAAAAAAGAAGCCGAGCTCATCATTTTTGGAGAGAGCAGCGATAGAATCGTTTATAATCTCGCCAATTGTTGTAAGCCGATTCCGGGGGATGACGTATTTGGTTTTGTAACTACCGGGAAAGGACTAACCATACATCGTACGAATTGTCCGAATGCCGCTAAACTAATGGCCAATTACGGGCACCGTGTTGTAAAAACGAAATGGGCCAAAAACAAAGAGATTTCTTTCCTCACTGGTCTGAAGATTGTCGGACTCGACGACGTTGGTGTTATTCATAAAATCACGAACCTTATTTCGGGTGAATTAAAAATAAACATCAATGCCATGACCATCGAGGCGAAAGAAGGATTGTTTCATGGAAATGTGCGGGTGTATGTGCACGATAAGGAGGAGTTGGACGAGCTTGTGATCCGTTTGAAGAAGTTGCCTGGAATTGAGACTGTCGACCGGTATGATACCGAATCCTGATTTACGACCGCTTATTTAATTGAATCTACCTATTTTTGCCGCTCTTCAGCAAATCTTAAAAGCAAATCAATGGTTGATGTATTATTGGGTCTTCAGTGGGGTGATGAAGGCAAGGGAAAAATAGTTGACTTTTTCGCTCCGCAATACGATGTGATTGCACGCTTCCAGGGTGGACCAAACGCAGGACATACCCTGTATGTAAATGATAAAAAAATTGTTCTTCACCAGATACCTTCCGGCATCTTTCATGAAAACACCATCAATCTGATTGGTAACGGTGTGGTGTTGGATCCGGTTACACTTAAAAAGGAATGTGAGTCTGTAAAAGCTTTTGGTGTTAACTATAGCAAGAACCTTTATATCTCACAAAGAACACATGTTATTCTTCCAACGCATCGTGCATTGGATAAGGCTTCAGAGATTATCAAGGGTAACGAAAAAATCGGTTCTACTTTAAAAGGGATCGGTCCCGCGTACATGGATAAGACTGGAAGAAATGGTCTTAGAGTCGGTGACCTGTTTGATAAATCTTTTACAACACAATACATCAAACTGCGTCTGAAACATCAGAAACTGCTTGATTCAATGAACTTCCATGAAGACATTTCTGCATGGGAAGAAGAATTTTTTGAAGCGGTTGAATTTATGAAAGAATTCAAGATTGTAAATGGTGAATATTTCATCAATCAAAAGATCCGCGAAGGTAAAAGGGTATTGGCTGAAGGTGCCCAGGGCAGTATGCTTGATGTTGATTTTGGAACCTTTCCTTATGTAACATCATCAAACACCATTTCGGCTGGTGTCTGCACCGGTCTTGGTGTGGCGCCTCAGTATATCAAAGATGTGATTGGTGTCACCAAAGCTTATTGCACACGTGTCGGCAGCGGACCGTTTCCTACCGAACTTCATGATGCTATCGGCGATGAACTAAGAAAGGTTGGCTCTGAATTCGGCGCTACTACGGGCCGTCCCCGTCGTTGTGGCTGGATCGACCTTGTGGCTTTGAATTTTGCATGTATGGTTAATGGTGTTACAAAGATTGTGATGACCAAAGCTGATGTGCTCGATGCATTTGAAACCTTGCAGGTATGTACTGAATATGATGTTGCAGGAGAGAAAACGAAAGAAGTTCCTTTCCAGATGACAAGGGTTAAAATCACGCCTGAATGGCAATCATTCAAAGGTTGGAACAAGGATATTACTGCTCTGAAAGAAGAATCTGCTTTGCCGGCAGAGATGACAGAATATGTGAAATTCATCAACGACTATCTTGGTGTGAAGGTTCATTATATTTCGAACGGACCAGGCAGGGATCAGTTAATAAAAATTCAGTAATTTAATAAGCAAAAAAGCCGATTCCGGCGCGGGTTTTTGTTGAAATTTTACAGCGCAAAAATTTTTATAGAAAAGTTTGGCGAATTAAAAACTTCGCAGAAATTTTACACTAACATTGTTACGGGAACGGGTTTTGGGAATAACTATCACCGGACAGTTGATCCTTCCATTTCCACTTAAATCCAAACAAAATTTTAATCTCCGGTAAATCTTACCAGACTATGGCAGCAAAATCTGACAAAGACAAAAAGACCGAAGGTGCACCAAAGTCTTCTAAGGAAACTCCTAAGAAAGCTGCATCCAAGTCGAAAAAGCAAACAGAAGAGGATGATGATGATGAGTTGGGCGAGGATGAAGAGTTAGATACTCCTAAAGCCGCGGCGAAGAAATCAGCCAAAGGAAGTGCAAAGAAAAAAGGTGACGATGATGATGACGACGATGATGATGATGACGCAGATGACGAGGTAGATGATTGGGAAAAACCTGAAGAGGAGGAGAACTGGGATCCTGATTTCGAAGAATTCGATCTTCCTAAATCCAAAGTAAAGAAAGCCGGCGGCGCAGGTCCTGGTAAAAAATCAGGCAAAGGCGATGACGACGATGATCTGAACGTGGATGATGAATTTAAAGATCTCGATCTTTTCAATGATCGTGGCTTTGATGATGATGAAGACGACTATTAAGACAGGGCTGTTTCACCAAATAATTATGTGATCAGAACATTCACTTCATTTCCGGTAACGGAATTCGGAATTACAAAATTGCAAATGTTGAATTGGGCCAACCGATTCAACATTTGTTGTTTTTTGGACAACAATCAATATCAATCTCCATTTCACAACGTTGAGTGTTTGCTTGGTGCGGGAGTGTCTTCCGCTATCCAGGCCTCAGCAGGAGGAGCACTTGACCGCTTCAATGCATTCCAGGTGCAACATCGTGATTGGATATTTGGCCATCTCGCTTACGATCTCAAAAACGAAACGGAAAATCTATCTTCCGGACTGCCGGATCATGTTGGTTTTCCCGATCTGTATTTCTTTGTTCCTCTTTTTGTGGTTGAATTGAAATTGGACAGTATCAGGATCGGTACACTCGATAATTCGGCAGAAGCAGTCTGGAGCCAGATCTGTGCTACTGAAACTGGTATTAACAAAGCTTCCCCGGAAAATATCACGGTTCATCAACGGTTTGACAGGGTTGATTATATAGAAACTGTCAGGGCATTACAACAGCATATTCTGCGTGGCGATTGTTATGAAATCAATTTTTGCCAGGAGTTTTATGCAGAACATGCTTTGATCGATCCTGTTGGTACTTATGTTGCCTTAAACAAAGAGTCACCAAATCCTTTTGGTGCGTTTTACAGGATCGATGATAGATATCTGGTTTGCGCGAGTCCTGAACGTTACCTGCAAAAAACAGGCAACAGAATTATTTCTCAACCTATCAAAGGCACCTGGAAACGTGACAGGAATGACCAGGTAGCAGACATGCATAACCGAAGTCTGCTTGAACACAGTGCAAAGGACCGTTCAGAAAATGTGATGGTTGTAGATCTTGTCAGAAACGACCTATCAAAGTTGTGCGAAGAGGGAACCGTTGAGGTCACTGAACTTTTTAAAGTTTACCCGTTTCCCCAGGTGTATCAAATGATCTCGACAATCGCCGGGCGGCTCAGGACCGGGATCAGTCTCGCCGATGTGATCAGCGAAACTTTTCCGATGGGCTCAATGACGGGTGCGCCTAAACGAAGTGTATTGCAATTGGTGGAGCGATATGAGCGATCTCGCCGTGGTATATTCTCCGGTGCTTTGGGATATGTTACCCCGGAGGGCGATTGCGACTTCAACGTAGTGATCCGGAGCATCCTTTATAATGCTGCTTCGGGCTACCTGTCGTTCCCCGCTGGTTCAGGGATCACCTTCTATAGCGATGCTGAAAGTGAATATGAAGAATGTCTTCTCAAGGCAGCTGCGATCCGTAACCTGTTTGCATAAAAAAAGGGAACCGTAAGGTCCCCTGATTGTTGTTTTAAGTGTCAGACTATCTTCCTGCTTCTACCCGGGATGCCATCACCGTATTGTTATCGGTATTTGACATTGACTGAACAGAATCATGCAGGATATGATATTTGTTGGTGTTAAACAATTCCATTTTGTCGGCAGGCAGGTGAAGTTCATAAATATTGTCTGCGCTTGACATCTTTTTATCAAAATCAGGATTGTACCGGAGGAAGTCGGCATGGCTCATCATGATATTTTTTGAGATCATTTCTGAACGATATCTGCCCGAAACGATGATCGCCCTGGCATTTGCCTTTTCTTTGGAAGTTAGTTTGCGGTTGAGCAGGTAAGTGGCAGTTGGCCCCAACTGTTTCTTAACCTCTGCATGGGTAAGGGTTGTTACACCACCCACGCCTTCAAAAATATAATGAGTGCCAATGAATTTTTTAACGTGCATTCTTGATTCGGCAGGAAGATGGTTCTGGAGCTTCCAGAAGTTCCTGCTTCCGCCGCTTTTGTTGATGGCTTTATAAACATTACCAGGACCACCGTTATATGCTGCTATTACCAGTAACCAGTCGCCAAATTCGCGGTACAGGTCGATCAGGTATTTTGCAGCGGCATGCGTGCTTTTTTTATAATCGTACCGGTCGTCAGCCGTTTTGTTAACGCGTAAACCAAGCTGTCTTGCAGTCACAGGCATCAGTTGCCAGGGTCCTGCAGCGCCGGCCCATGATTTTGCTTTGATTTTTAACTGCGATTCGATAAATGCAAGATATTTTAACTCAATAGGCAGACCGTATTGTGAAAGGATACCTTCTATCGTATTAAAATATGGAGTGCAGGAGGCCTTCATTTTAAGCAGGTCATCAGAATTTTTCTCCATATAATCTTCAACAAAAGCAACTGCCTTTGCATTGAGCAGGATTCCTGCGCGACTATCGGTTTCAAACAGATCGTCAAATGCTTCTGTAGTATCCGGGGAACCAGCTTTGCCTGGTGATTGGATGGTATCTTTCAGCACCATCTTGCGGATGGGTGTCTGTGTTGCCAAAGTCTTTTTAGCGGGGGTTTTTACAGTCGCTGGCTGCTTTTTGGCGGCGGTAGAAGTGTTGCTCTTCTTTTTTCCGCCATCGTTGGCAATTACCATTGACATAAAACCAAGGCATAAAAAGCCAAGGATAAATAGTTTGTGTTTCATCTTCGTTTTAATTTGCTCAACAAATGCCGACGCTCAGGTATGGATTAAACGGATGATCTCACATAGGACGGTGGTGGTCACTTTACATAGGAAGCTGGTAAGCGGAATGATCAGCGTTGTTCTTGTTCCGGGGTCGAATGGTTAGGGTCTTTCATTACCGGTGAACCTTGTATTGCTGCATCCATTGGTGGGCTAGCTGCAGTAAAGGTAATTCGCAAAATCGGTTTGTCATAGCCTGTACGCCGAATGGTAAGCCATTACTGTGCCAAAAAAGAGGAATTGAAATGCCGGGGAGCCCGGTTAAATTGGAGAAAACTGTAAAAATGTCAGCCAGGTACATGGCGATGGGATCGCTGGTTTTTTCGCCTGCTGAAAATGCGGTGGTAGGAGATGTTGGCAGCAAAAGAACGTCGTAATCGTTGAAAATCAGGTTGGTTTTTCGAACCAACAGCTCACGGACCTGCTGCGCTTTGGTGAAATAAGCATCAAAATAACCAGCACTGAGTACGAAGGTTCCGAGCATGATCCTTCTTTTTACTTCTCTGCCAAAACCTTCAGATCTGGTCTTTTTATAAAGGTCCGTTAAAACGTTGTTTTTATCCACATTGCGGTAGCCAAACCGTATGCCATCAAACCTGGATAAGTTGGAACTTGCTTCGGCAGTGGTTAATACATAATAAGTAGGAACGATATAATCCAGGTATTCAAAAGCTACCGGCTCAACCACATGACCATTGTCTCGTAGCTGGGTGATGAGGTGCCGGATCGAGTTACGGATCTCCGGATCGAGCGCAGGACTGTCGAGTGCTTCCTGGAAATAGGCTACGCGCAGTTTACCGGGGTCGGTTGTAACCGCGGCCGCGGGCAAATTTATTTTTTCGGGAGAAGCGGTGCTGTCGTATTCGTCGGGCCCTGATATTACATCCAGTACCAGCGCTGCGTCAGAGACGTTCCTTGAAAAGATACCAATCTGGTCAAAAGAAGAAGCGTAGGCGATTAACCCATACCGCGAGATGGTACCGTAGGTTGGTTTGAGACCGACTATGCCACAAAAATCTGCCGGCTGGCGTACCGAGCCACCAGTGTCACTACCCAGACTCACCATACACAAATCAGCCTGAACCGCAACTGCAGAACCACCAGACGAGCCACCAGGCACTCTGGATTCATCAAGGGCGTTCAAAACCTTGCCATAAAAAGAGTTTTCGTTGGTAGAGCCCATCGCAAACTCATCGCAATTGGTATTGCCGATGATGATGGCACCTTCCTGCAAAAGTCTCTCGACAGCAGTAGCGTTATAGAGGGATGTAAACCCGGTTAAGATTTTGGAAGCGGCAGTTACCTTGTGATCTTTATAACAGATCACATCCTTGATAGCAACTACTACTCCATGCAGTTTGCCCGGTTTGGCACCGCGGGCCATTTCAGCATCCAGCCAGGCCGCCCTGGCAAGTGCCTCATCCGTATAAACTTCAACAAAGGCATTGAGATGTTTGCGGGATTCGATCCGAAACAAAAAATGTTGAACGGTGCGCACGCAGGTGGTCACACCGTTCAACAAGTCTTTATGAAATTCAGCTATGGATTCGTAGTTGACCAATTCACCGGACCGGTTGGTTAAGCAGCAGAAAATGAAGAAATTATCCTGCTAAACCGGATGGCGCGAAGTTAACGAAAGAATTAATTCTGTGAAGAAGAAGCAGAAGTAGTTTGCTTTTCTTTTTCGTTCATTCCTTCTTCAATTTCTTTTTTCACGTTGCTTTTGGCATCGTTGAATTCGCGGATACCGCGGCCGATTCCTCTCATGAATTCCGGTATTTTTCTACCACCGAACAGGATCAACACAGCTAATACGATTAGCAACCACTCAGTGCCACCGGGCATTGAGATCATCAGGAAGTTACTGGAATTTAAAATAGACATGACACTGAGTTTTTATTAAGTATAATTACGATTACGAAGTTAAATCATTTTGCGATCTAATAACGTTAATTGAATTTCCAAATTGCAGGTTTGATATTTAATTGAAACCTATACTCAGAAACCTTTATCAATGAATAAAAAAAAGCGGAACCGTCGGTTCCGCTTGTAATATCTTTCTTGTAAAGAATTATTTTGAAGGGGCAGTAGGGACCGCTCTTCTCTTTTCCTGAATACGTGCGCTTTTACCGCTACGGCTACGTTGGAAGAACAATTTCGCTCTGCGAACACGACCAGATTTATTCAACTCGATAGAATCGATGTTTGGAGAATAGATCGGGAAAGTTCTTTCAACACCAATGCTGTCAGAAATTTTTCTAACTGTGAAAGTTGCAGTTTGCGCAGTTCCCTGGCGCTTAATCACATCGCCACGAAAGCTCTGGATACGCTCTTTGCCACCCTCAACGATTTTATAGTTGACAGTTACGTTATCACCTGCCTTGAATTTTGGAAATTCTTTCTGGCCGGTTAACTGCTCATGTACAAACTGGACTGCGGTACTCATAACATTCACTTTTTTAAGGGATGCAAAGGTAATTAAACATTTCTAAAATTCCTTCAATCCGTATTAAATATTTTACCTGGCAACGTTTACAGCGCGTTTTTCACGGATAACTGTAACCTTGATCTGTCCGGGGAAGGTCATCTCGTTCTGGATTTTCTGGGCAATTTCAAACGAAAGTTTATCGGAGTCGCCATCAGAAACCTTTTCTGACTCAACAATTACGCGCAGTTCGCGCCCAGCCTGGATAGCGTAAGCTTTCTCAACCCCAGGGTACGCCATAGCCAGATTTTCAAGATCCTTGATCCTTTGCAGATATTGTTGCATGATCTCTCTTCTTGCACCTGGTCTTGCGCCACTGATAGCATCGCAGGCCTGTACAATCGGCGAAATCACGTATTGCATTTCCATTTCATCGTGGTGCGCACCGATAGCATTGATAACTGCCGGATTCTCACCATATTTTTCAGCCAGTTTTGCTCCAAGTAAAGCGTGGCTCAGTTCGGTTTCTTCATCCGGCACCTTACCAATGTCATGCAATAATCCGGCACGTTTTGCCAGCTTTGGATTCATGCCCAGCTCAGAGGCCATGATAGCACAAAGGTTGGCAACCTCGCGGCTGTGCATCAGCAGGTTTTGACCATAAGAAGATCTGAAACGCATTTTACCAACTATTCTCACCAGGTCCTTATGGAGCCCGTGAATACCCAATTCGATAACTGTTCTTTCGCCGATTTCCATTACCTGCTCTTCTATCTGGCGGCGTGTTTTTTCAACAACCTCCTCGATACGAGCGGGGTGAATACGCCCATCAGTTACAAGACGGGTTAAACTTAAACGGGCAATTTCCCTTCTCAATGGATCGAAAGAGGAGAGGATAATGGCCTCGGGAGTGTCATCTACTATAAGGTCAACCCCGGTGGCAGCTTCAATCGCACGAATGTTCCGACCCTCACGGCCGATGATCTGACCCTTGATTTCGTCGCTTTCAAGATTAAAAACTGTGATAGAGTTTTCAATGGCCTGCTCGGCAGCGGTACGCTGGATCGACTGGATTATGATCTTACGGGCTTCCTTGTTCGCTTTTTGTTTTGCATCATCAACAATTTCCTGTTGTAGTGCGAGGGCCTGTGTGTGCG
Organism: Bacteroidota bacterium; assembly: GCA_023416995.1. Lineage (GTDB taxonomy): Bacteria > Bacteroidota > Bacteroidia > Chitinophagales > Chitinophagaceae > DATHKG01. Next base: position 27,916 of record JAEZGI010000035.1, on the reverse strand, counting down.
CCTCGTGCTTCATGCTTTCGATGAGCTGGCTTTTCGCCTCTTCAGCGGTAAGTCCTGCAATTTTCTCAAGCCTGCGAATATGTTCTTCCTGGTGTTTTTCGAGTTCAGTTCTTTTAAGGTTAACAACCTCGATCTGGCGATTGAGGTTTTCTTTGATGGCATCGTTTTCTTTAACCTGTTTTTCGAGTTGTTCCAGTTTTTGAGAAGCGGTTTGCTCTTTCTGACGAATGCGGTTTTCTGAATCGCCGAGTTTACGGTTTCTTTCCAGCACTTCCTTGTCGTGATCGGCTTTCAGCTGAAGAAACTTCTCTTTGGCTTCCAGCATTTTCTGGTTCTTAAGGGTCTCTGCGTTAGTTTTCGCGTCTGAAATGATCTTACTGGCCTGCGTCTCTGCCTCCTGGATCTTCGCCTGGGTGTTTTTCGCGAAAATAAATTTTCCGAGTATGACACCCACGACCAATGCCACGAGCCCGATTATATACGTTAAAGTGTTTGCTTCCATTTTCTAGAAATAGTTTTAGTTATTTTTCCATATAGCCTAACCCGTTACATGCTGTTATTCAATCACAAACGAGGGGTAATTTGCGAAAATACAAAAAAGCGGACTGATTCGGACAGCTTTTAAAAAAGCCTCCAAATTGGTTTTGGTGAGATTGATGTGCTTAATTAACCGGATTTTTTTCCAGGGCTTTATCGAGAATAGACTCCATTTGGCTGAATCCCTGGGAGATTTCTTTCATTGCGGCTGCCGGCACGCCCCTTTGGGTAGCATCCGTTGCGTACCACAAAACTACCATTGAAATGTAGTCCTGCATGTCTTTACCCGCGAACTGGGTTTTAAACTCGATAATCTTATCATTGATAAGTTTGATCGTTTTACGGACCACTTCTTCATCCGCCGGTTCAATTTTTATGCGGTAGGTCCGGTCGGCAATCACAATATTGATAGGAATAAGTGTTTCCATGCTTGCATCTTTAAAAACCTTTAATTAAATTTATCCTGTAAGTGTCACGGCTTATTTGGATAATTTTTTACGGATCGTTTGGAAAGTTATGATGAACATTAATTCACTCCATAACCCCAACGATTATGATTTTCGCTACTATTAAATCGCCTGTCTTCATCGACATGCTGAGCTTCGAACTTGTTGCCACCCTCGCCTGCAGCATTTGCGCGATTCTGCGTGACGATGCCGGTTATGAATGCAGTCGTTTCGAAACCGAGATCCCTGAAGGGAACCAGGTGGTTACCTGGAAAGGTCTGAACGATTTACCTTATGGTGTATACACCCTGGAGTTATCAAAAGGACAGGAAGAAATGAAGATGCGGCTGGTGAAAAGAGTTTGACTATTCGCCCAGCATAGTTATACAGCGGTCAATTTCCCTGATGTAACTATTAAGGCGTTTTTCAAGTTCTTTTTTCTCAGATTCATCCATTTGCCCCGCCGCATGCCTGAGCACAGCAATCTTTTGTTCAAGTTCCTCTGCCTTAGCCTGTTGCCGGGCGTAGCTTTCTGTTGCCTGTTGCAGCTCAACTGAAAGTCTTTCGTTTTCCTTCAGCAACAACTGGTTTAACTTCAGAATTTGCTGAAGCTTATCGTTTACCCGTTTAAGTTGTTGGCTGAAGTCACTCATATCATTTCCTTATTTCTGCCTGCAGATCTTTTGTCAGCGCATTCACAAGTTGCTGCATCATATCGTCAATTTCCTGGTCAGTGAGTGTTTTCTGCTCATCCAGGAACAGGAAGTTGACGGCCAGTGATTTTTTATCCTTCCCTAGTTTTTCACTCTCAAACACATCAAACAACTGCATCCGCTGCAGCTTTTGCAGACGGAGTTTTCTGACGGATTGTTCAAGCGTGCTATATTGAACGGATTTATCTACCACCAGGGCCAGATCGCGCTGCACCGGAAGCTGGCGCGGAAGTTCGCGGAACCTCACACCGTCCTTAGATATCATCGTGCCAAGTTTCTCCCAGTCGATATCTGCATAATAAACCGGTTGCCTGATATCAAACCGTCCCAGCTCTTTGGCGTCCACCGCACCGAGCACGATTACTGCAGCTCCATTAACTTTAACCGAGAGACTACCTTCGAGCCTTTCTTGTTCGCCGGTTTCCCAGTTGATTTTTTGAACCCCGATCAGTTGCAAGATTCTTGCCACAACGCCTTTCAGATAGTAGAGGTCAGTTGCGACGGCTTTGCCTTTCCATGAATCTGCAGAGACATTGCCGCTTACATAAAGACTGAGTTTTTTGCGCTCAAAGTATTTCCCCGATTCATCTACATGGTAGGTTTTACCAAATTCAAAAAAGCGGACATCGCTGTTTTTGCGATTGAGATTATATGCAATGGCTTCGAGTCCTGTCTGTAACATTGAGGGACGCATCATGTTATGATCAGCACTCAGGTTGTTTAACAGAATAACGGCATCCTTAAGATCTTTCTCTTCGTAATATGCCTTGTTGGTGATGGAATTGGTGAGTATTTCATTGAATCCAAGACCAGCGAGATAACCGGCTGTTTTTTCGGTAACGACCTGTTTGTGACCATCTTCCTCCATTGAAGGAGAAATAGTAATAGATCCCGGAATCTCCACATTATCGAGTCCGTCAATACGCATTATTTCTTCAACAACATCAGCGGGCAATTCTACATCCGGTTTACTAAACGGAACCAGTACGCGAACATCATCGATCCCATCTTTTACTACTTCGAAACCCAGGGATACCAGAATTTTTCGGACGGTATCAGGGTGATAGTTTTTCCCACTTAGTTTTTTGAGGTAATGATATTTAAGCGTGATCTCCGTTTTGTTTTTTGGATTCGGATAAACATCAATGATGTCGCCCTCCACTTCTCCACCGGCCAGTTCCTGGATCAACAGGGCCGCGCGTTTAAGCACTGTTACAGTATTGCTTATGTCAATGTTTTTCTCAAACCTCGTAGCAGCGTCCGTTCTGAGACCTTGTTTAAAAGAAGTTTTTCTGATATCGATGGGGTTGAACCACGCGCTCTCAAGAAATATATTGGTGGTGGTGGTTTTTACCCCACTTTGTGCCCCGCCAAACACACCTGCGATACACATGGGTTCACGGTTTGCATTGCAAATGATCAGATCTGCTGCGGCAAGTTTTCTTTCTTTCCCGTCCAAAGTAATAAAGGGGCTGCCTTCAGGAAGATTGGTCACGATCACTTTGCCCTGCACGGCCTCCAGGTCGAATGCATGAAGCGGTTGGCCGGTTTCATGAAGTATGAAGTTGGTAATATCTACTATGTTATTGATGGGACGTTGCCCGATCGCACGGAGTTTTTGCTGCAACCATTCAGGTGATTCCTTTACGGTGATGTTGCGGATGGTAAGCCCCGCATAGCGCTGGCAGGCTGATTCATTTTCAATAGTAACGGTTACGTCGCCAGGCTGTTTTGAAGCGCGGAATGCATTTGCATTGGGTTGTTTTACTTTGAGTTCGCTCCGGTCGTGATGGCTCAGGTAAGCGCAAACATCGCGCGCCACACCAAGGTGACTCATAGCATCCATCCGGTTCGGTGTTAAACCGATCTCGTAAATATGATCACTGTATGTGGTAAAGTATTTTGCTGCAGGTGAGCCGGTCACGGCATCCACAGGCATAATGTAAATGCCATTATGATCGTTTCCGATACCGATTTCATCTTCAGCGCAGATCATACCCTGGCTCTCAACACCGCGAATCTTTGCGGCTTTCATTGTTACGGGATCGCCGGAAACAGGATGAATGGTTGTGCCGATCGGTGCAACGATCACCTTTTGACCAGCAGCCACATTCGGTGCGCCGCAAACGATCTGCAGTGGTTCGCCATTGCCAACACTTACTTTCGTTACAGAAAGTTTATCCGCATTAGGATGTTTTTCTTTTTCCAAAACCTCACCAATTACGAGGCCTCGTAAACCGCCGCGGATACTTTCGTATTGCTCCACACTTTCTACTTCAAGACCTATTGAGGTAAGTATTATACTGAGACGTTCAGGGTCGATTTTGACCGGTAGATATTCCTGTAACCAGTTGTATGATATTGTCATGAATTGTTCTTAAGCTATGCGGCAAAGATAATGATTGAAGAGAAGCTGCCTGTAATTTTCGGTGCGTGAAACAAAGCACCAGCAACCTATAAGCGATTTGCAAATCCTGAAACCTTTGTGAACGGTTGGTTACAGCTGCCCCGGTGGTTTGAAAGTAGCGTGAACGCGATGATTAATGAGTCAGAAAAACCCCAAAAGCAAGTTGGTGGCGGGTCTTATGCAAATCTCCTGCTAGCCAAATAAAATACACTTTTTTATTACGCACATCAATTGTGAATGTATACTCCCTGTGCACGGAAAACTTTTGTATTTTGTGGAAAGATCGGGAGTACAGTGTGGATAAGAAGGATCATGTTGTGAATACTAATGGTAACTACGTGGGAAGAAATTTTACTTCGCATATTTTTTTTTCACTGTCTGATAGGGGTTTATATTCGCCCTCCCCAACCCGCTGGTAACATTCGCTTAACATTGGATCGCTCCTGGAAAGTAATGATATCTGCCTGAGGTTGATGAATCCATAACCTCAGTGAAACCGGTTTGAAACCTTTGCTTTAATTTTTTACGCTCTACAACCAAATGGACATTACAAACCTGAATAAAGACCGGAAAAGCCGGCGCAAAAGTTCTATTGATCTTAGCACCATGGTTTACGGTAAGGTACCGCCACAGGCTAAGGACCTCGAAGAAGCTGTGCTTGGTGCCATCATGCTCGAAAAAAGTGCCTTTGATTCTGTTATTGAAATCCTGAAACCAGAATGTTTTTATGTTGAAGCGCATCAGCGGATTTATCGCGCCATGCAAGGTCTTCAGCAAAAAAATCAACCTATCGATATCCTCACCGTTGTTGAGGAACTGAAATCAAGAGAAGAACTGGAAATAGTCGGCGGACCGTACTACGTTACAAAACTTACGAACTCGGTTGTTTCATCTGCTAATATTGAAACGCATGCGCGTATCATCCTTCAAAAATTTATTCAGCGCGAACTGATCCGTATCAGTGGTGAAATTATAGGCGATGCTTATGAAGACAGCACAGATGTTTTTGACCTCCTGGATGATGCAGAAAGCAAGTTGTTCGAGATAACAAATAATCACCTCCGTAAAAACTTCGACAGTATTGACCAGGTGCTGGTAAAAACCGTTCAGCGTATTGAAGATATGCGTAACCGGCAGGAAGACATCACCGGTGTGCCAAGCGGTTTTGTGTCGCTTGATCGTGTTACTTACGGCTGGCAACAAACGGATCTGATCATCCTGGCTGCGAGACCTGCAGTAGGTAAAACCGCATTTGCGCTTAACCTGGCGCGCAATGCAGCCTTGCACCCGACAAAACCAACACCCGTTGCCCTATTTAGTCTTGAGATGAGTGCGGGACAGTTGGTACAACGTATCCTCAGTGCGGAAAGTGAGATCTGGCTCGAAAAAATCAGCCGGGGTAAACTGGAAGAACATGAGATGAAACAATTGTACGCACGGGGTATTCAAAAACTGGCGCAGGCACCGATTTATATAGATGACTCCGCAGCACTCAACATTTTCGAGCTACGTGCAAAATGCCGGCGTTTAAAAAATAAACACAATATCGGCATGATCATCATCGACTATCTGCAGTTGATGAGCGGAAGTTCTGATCGCCAGAGCAACCGCGAGCAGGAAATCAGTAAAATTTCCCGTGATCTGAAAGGTCTGGCGAAAGAATTATCTGTACCGATCATCGCGCTGTCGCAGTTAAGCCGGGAAGTAGAGAAAAGAAAAGAAGGAAGTAAAATGCCGCAATTGAGTGACCTGCGTGAATCGGGTGCGATTGAGCAGGATGCGGATATGGTTATGTTCCTCTACCGGCCCGAATATTATGACATCACTTCTAATGAAATGGGCGAAAGCAACAAGGGCGAAACCCATGTGCGTATCGCCAAACACCGAAACGGTACCCTGGAAACAATCAAGCTGCGCGCTTTATTGCATATCCAGAAGTTTAATGATATGGAAGAAGACGACTTCAATAACCTCGGTCTTGGCGGGGGAAGCTGGAAGCCGGTGAGTCCTGATGCAGCGGGAGGAGATAGTGCAAGGTTGTACGTTCAGACCGGTAGTAAAATGAACGACATGCCATTCGGGGACGATGACTTCTAATTCACCCGGATTGTTTTTCCTTGAGCAGATAGAAGGCAAAGGCGATTTCCAGGTGTTGCCCGAAGAAAGCTCGAAACATATTATACAGGTATTGCGGATGCGGGTGGGAGATCACCTGCAGCTGACCGATGGGCGGGGTAAAACCGCCGTTGCCGTTATCAGTGATGACCATAAAAAACGCTGTACTGTACAGGTACAAATTGTAAACGAAGTAGCTAAACCACCACTTCAGCACACCATCGCCATCGCCTTGTTGAAAAATGCTTCCCGTTTTGAATGGTTTCTTGAAAAAGCAGCCGAACTGGGAATCAGCCGGATTGTTCCCTTGCTTACGACCCGCACAGAGAAAACGCATTTCAGATTTGATAGAATGAAATCAATACTTGTGAGTGCCATGTTGCAATCACAACAAAACTGGCTCACTGAGTTGCAAAACCCGCTTGCGTTCGGAGACTGGTTACAGACAGAGCAACTGGATAAAGGAAGATTTATTGCGCATTGTGAACCTGGCGAAAAATCAAACCTGCTGCAACCGGGAATCTTTGAACTGCAATCCAAAACGGTGTTGATCGGACCGGAGGGAGATTTTACACCTAAAGAAATTGAAATGGCAATCGCCCGTGGTTACCGCCCAATTACACTTGGGAACACCCGGTTACGGACAGAGACCGCGGGCATAGTGGCTGCTACCCTGTTGCAGCAAACGCATGAATAATTATCGCGCCAGCAGTGTTTTACAGATGTTTTTGATGATGCCCGGGCCCTCGTACACAAAACCTGTCCACACCTGCACAAGCTTAGCACCTGCATTCATCTTTTCCACTGCATCATCACCATTGAATATACCTCCTGAGCCAATTACCGGGATATTGCCGGCACTTCCCCTGGTTATTTCCCGGACCACGTCGGTGGCGCGCGTTTTCAATGGCGCCCCGCTTAACCCCCCGTTGCCAATTTCTGATAAAGTTTGAGCAGGGGTTTTAAGACCTTCCCGGCTGATCGTTGTGTTTGAGGCCACAATACCATCGAGGTCAATTTCAACCGCCAGGTCAATCACATCACGCAACTGTCCGGCAGTGAGATCCGGTGCAATTTTTAATAATATAGGAGTGGGATTGGACTGCTGCTTGTTCATGGTCTGCAGATGGGCCAGGATCTTCCTCAAAGATTCCTTTTCCTGCAGTTCCCGCAAACCCGGCGTATTGGGCGAACTTACATTCACCACGAAATAATCAACCAGACCCTGAAGCTGCTGAAAACAGATTTCATAATCTTTCCAGGCATCGTCATTCGCTGTCACTTTGTTTTTACCAATATTACCTCCAACCAGAATGCGGTTGTTTTTTCCGCCGTTACGCAGGCGCCATTCTTTTAATCTGTCTGCAATAGCTTTTACGCCGTCATTATTAAAACCCATTCGATTGATGAGTGCGCGGTCTTCCGGCAAACGGAACAACCTTGGTTTATCGTTGCCTGCCTGTGGTTTTGGGGTAACTGTCCCAATTTCCACAAAACCAAAACCCAACATATCAAGTTCTTCGAGGTAACGGGCATTTTTGTCGAAACCAGCACCAAGGCCAACCGGGTTGCGAAAGGTTAGCCCTGCAAATTCGGTCTTCAGTCTTTCATCGTTGCTGGAAAAGCTTTTGCTGATCCAGCTTCGGGCAAGCCCTACTTCCTTTAGAAGTTTAAGACTGTTCATTGAGAAATAGTGAACGCTTTCAGTCGGAAAGAAGAAAAGTATTTTCCTGATCAGATTATACATGATACCCGCGAAGATAAGATGTGCCGCTGACGTGCTGAAGTGGGATTATTTTAAGAATTGATGCTCGCTTTTTTGAGGGGAATCGCTTACATTTGGAATAGAAGGTTGCATAAACAACTACTAACTTGTAAACTAATTTTATGCAGGAAGCATACATAGTTGCGGGCTACCGGTCTGCAGTAGGAAAAGCAAAAAGGGGTGGATTCAGATTTTATCGTCCGGATGATCTTGCTATTGATGTGATTCGTGGGTTGATGGCTTCGGTGCCACAGTTAGATGCTTCAAGAGTAGATGATGTGATTGTAGGTAATGCGGTACCGGAAGCGGAGCAGGGCTTACAGGTAGGGCGTATCATTGCAGCACGTGCATTGGGATTTGAAGTGCCGGGCATGACGGTAAACAGGTATTGCGCATCAGGCTTGGAAACCATCGCAATTGCCACGGCGAAAATTCGCATGGGCATGGCCGATTGTATCATTGCAGGTGGTACTGAAAGTATGAGCCTGGTACCTACGGCAGGTTGGAAAACGGCGCCGGCGTACAGTATTGCATCTGATGAACCGGATTATTATCTGAGTATGGGGCTCACTGCCGAAGCAGTGGCTAAAGAATATAATGTAAGCCGCGAGGACCAGGACGAATTTTCATATCATTCGCATCAGAAAGCGATTAATGCCATTTCGAATGGATATTTCCAGTCGGGTATACTGCCGGTAACCGTTGAAGAAGTTTACCTTGACGAGAAGGGCAAAAAGAAAACCCGGTCTTACGTTGTTGATACAGACGAAGGTCCGCGTAAGGATACAAGTATTCCGGCATTGAATAAACTGAAACCGGCTTTTGCGCTTAAAGGAAGCGTTACTGCGGGGAATTCATCGCAAACCTCCGATGGGGCTGCATTTGTGATTGTAATGGGGGAGAAGATGGTGAATGAACTCGGATTAAAGCCGATCGCACGACTGGTAGCCTGTGTGTCTTCGGGTGTGCATCCCCGTGTGATGGGTATTGGACCGGTTGAGGCCGTACCGAAAGTGTTGAAACAGGCAGGTATGAATCTTGGAAACATTGACCTGGTTGAGTTGAATGAGGCTTTTGCTTCACAGTCGCTGGCAGTGATCAGGGAACTGGGACTGGATCCCGCTATTGTGAACATTAATGGAGGAGCGATCGCATTAGGTCATCCCCTGGGTTGTACGGGAGCGAAACTGACGATTCAGCTTACGAATGATATGAAGCGGCTGAATAAAAAGTATGGAATTGTTACCGCCTGTGTCGGCGGCGGCCAGGGAATAGCCGGTATCATTGAAAATATTAACTAGTGAAACAAAGCTCTCGATAAGACCGCGGCGACCCCGCGGTTTTTTTTTGCCGTCTATCTGGCTAAAACTTCCATTCATTCAACTTCTTAAAAAAAGACAAAAAGTATTTTAAGAATTAACAAAAGGATAATACCTTCATCGCAAAATAAAAATTGTCCACTTCCCTATAACATGGCGGATAAACGAAAGCTTTATAAGAAGCAGATTCTTAAGCAGTTGTATTTTTTTAAGAGTGTTTCCTGCGCGGATCTGAGCTTCTCCATCAATAAAAGCCTGGTCTTAACCACCCGGATTTTAAACGAGTTAATAGAGGAAAAAAAGGTCTTTGAAAATGGTTTTGCGCCCTCTAGTGGGGGAAGAAGAGCGGTGATGTATTCGTTGCAACCCGACGTGATGTATATCGTATCGGTAGCAATGGATCAGCTAACCACCCGGATCGTGATCGTGGATATGGAGAATCAGAAAGTGAAACCAGCCAGGTCATTTGAGTTGCAGCTGCGGGATAATCCGGAAGCGCTGCCGATGCTGGTTGAACGGATAATTGAGGTGATCAATGAATCGGGTGTTGCCCGTGAAAAGATTGCAGGTATCGGGATAGGGATGCCAGGTTTTATAGATGTGGGGGAAGGAATCAATTACTCGTTCCTGGATACGGATGGTGTTTCAATAACCGCGTATATCACATCCAAAACCGGTTTACCGGTGTATATCGATAATGATTCGAGTTTGATTGCGCTGGCCGAACTAAGGTTTGGCGCAGCAAAAAAGAAAAAAAATTCGATCGTCGTCAATATAAACTGGGGTATTGGGATCGGGATGGTTCTGAATAGCGAGTTGTTTCGGGGACACAATGGTTTTGCAGGAGAGTTTAGTCACATTCCATTGTTTACCAATAACCGGCTTTGCAGTTGTGGCAAACATGGATGTCTCGAAACAGAGGCATCATTGCTGGTGGTAGCAGAAAAGGCGCAAAAAGCATTAGAGGAGGGCCGGTTATCGATACTTAAACCGATAGCTGATAATAATTATGAGAAGGCAAGTAATGAAATTATCCGTGCCGCCGGCAAGGGCGACAGACTTGCAATCGAATTGTTGTCAGATGCCGGTTATCATATTGGTAGGGGGCTGGCGATCCTGATTCATATCCTTAATCCGGAGTTGATAGTTTTGAGTGGCCGGGGTTCTATGGCTGGTAAGATCTGGCAGGCTCCGATTCAACAGGCGTTAAATGAACATTGTATACCCAGGTTGGCACTGAACACATTAATAGAGGTTTCAGAACTGGGGCAAGAAGCGGAGCAGATAGGTGCTGCGGCACTTGTGATGGAAAATTTTGATACGGATTCAATGCCGCAACAGGGTAATAATAAACAAAGATCAACAGGTGCCATTTCCGCTTAATGAAAATGGTCTTAACATTTTAACCATCAATTATAATTTCAAAACCAAAACTAAGCTGTAATGAACAGAACCATTGTCAGACTGCTTCTATTCGTTCTTGTCAGTGCCTGGGGCTCGCTTGCCGTGGCGCAGGAACGAAAAACGATTACGGGAATCGTAAGAGACAGTTCAGGTGCCTCTTTACCAGGAATATCCTTCGCGGTTAAGGGCACATCAACAGCCGGCACCACAGATGCGAACGGTAACTTTCGCGTTTCGGTGAGCGGTACAAACTCCGTCATCGTTTTTACTTCAATCGGTTACAACACACAAGAAGTAACTGTAGGTAATGACGACAACATTGTCGTTGTTATGCAATCGAATGCTGCCGAGCTTAATGAAGTGGTGGTAACCGGTTTCGGTGTTAAACAACAAACACGGAAGCTGGCTTATGCCGTTCAGGAAGTAAAAGGTGATGAACTTGTTCGCGCAAATACAGCGAACGTAGTGAATGCCTTGCAGGGAAAGGTTGCAGGTGTGATGATCAACCAGGGTTCCGGTGGTCCTACCTCCAGTTCAAGAATCAGGATCCGTGGTAACACATCATTGAGCGGTAACACACAGCCATTGTTCGTTATTGATGGTGTGTTGATAGAGCCAGGTGTTACAGGTGCTGATTCATGGGGCGGTGCATCCGACTTTGGTAACGATATCAAGAACCTTAACCCCGACGATTACGAGTCACTGACCGTGTTGAAAGGTAGTGCTGCAAGTGCATTGTATGGATCAAAAGCACAAAACGGTGTGATACTGATCACAACCAAAAAAGGTGCTCGTCGTAAAGGTTTGGGCGTAACCTTCAGCCACACTGAAACCTTTGATAAGGCATATCGCGTAATGGACGTACAGAATGTGTTTGGTGCGGGTATTGTTGATACGTTTGCAATTGATCAGGCTACAGGTCAGAAAATTGTTGACCCAACAAACTACATTTTCAGCTACGGGCCAAAGTTTGACGGGCAGATGGTTCGGGACCTTGACGGAACTATGGTGCCATGGGAGGCTAAAAATGATCTGTTGGAGCCTTATCAGACTGGCCGGTTTACCAATACCAACGTTGCAGTTGAAGGTGGTAACGACAGAACAACTTTCCGTTTCTCCTATACCAACACTCAAAGCAACAGTGTAGTTCCTAATAACAAGCTGAGCAGGAACAATTTTAACATCAGGGCAACACAAAAATTATCTGATATCTTCAACCTGGATGCGTCCATCAACTATGTAACAACAAAGGGTTTGAATCCTTTGAGACAAGGTGGTAATGAAAACCCTGTGTTTGGGTTGGTCTACGGTCTTCCCAGAAACTATGATGGTGCAAAATATGGTTCGATGTATATTGATACTGCCCGTGGCGGTCGTCGCCAGGATGCTACCAACTATTATGGTTCATCCGGCCTGTGGTGGAATTTGTACATGCAGAACCGCGAACAAAGAGAACAAAATCTGAGAGCCAATATTGACCTGACGGCTAATGTATTGCCATGGTTGAACTTCCTGGTACGTGGTAATCTGAATAACTCGAATCTTGTAAATGAAGAAAAACTTCCGGGTCAGGGAGTAAACTACACAGGGGGCGATTACAGCATTTTCACCCGTGAATCACGCGGTATGCGTTTGCAGGCCCTGGCTACCGCCACTAAATCATTTGGTGATTTTGAAGGATCGATCACAGCGGGTGGTGAAACCTTCCGTGATCTTGGAGGCCGTTCAGTTGGTGTAAGGACCGATGGAGGATTGAAAATTCCTTTACAATATATCATTGCAAACTCCGTGAATGCACCGGTGGTTAATACAGACAGAACAGTTAACCTGCCTCGCTTCCGGACTGATGCAATGTACCTGTATGGTGATGTTACCTGGAAAAATATGCTGACACTGAACTTCAGTGCACGTAATGACTGGAACTCATCATTGACATATCCAAGAACAGGTGGCGGAGATTATTCATTCTTCTACCCATCAGTTGGTTTATCATGGGTATTCTCTGAACTGCTTGCAGACAATTCAAGGTTTGATGCATTGTCGTTTGGTAAGTTAAGAGCGAGCTATGGACATACTGGTGCTGCTACCAATCCATTCTATACCAGCCGTGGATACTATTCACTGATTGGCAACTTCCGTAGCGTAGCTGATGGAGATATTCCTTATTATGGCTATAATGAAAACCTGCTGCCAAATCCCAACGTAAAGAACGAGTTGACCAAGGAAATCGAATTGGGTGCAGATATCCGTTTCTTCCAGAACAGATTGGGTCTTGATTTCACCTGGTATAAAAAGAATACTTATAACCAGTTCCTTTCATTTGCCACCCCATCTGAAAGTGGTGTGAGTAATCGTTTGTTCAATGGTGGTAACATCCAGAACCAGGGTATAGAAATCTTGCTTTCTGCAACACCGGTAAGAACCAAAAACTTTGAATGGACTACTCTGGTGAACTTCACGAGAAACAGGAACAAGATCGTTTCGTTAATTGAAGGTGTTGATTATTATGAGCTGAGTCTTGCTTTTGGTGCAGACGTTAAGTCTATTGCACGTGCGGGAAGAGATTACGGTACAATCATCAGCCCATACTCATATTCTACTTACCAGGCAGTTGATGCAACCGGTAAACCAATCGATCACCCTAATAATGGTCAGAAGATGATTCTTACCAACGGTGCTTACCGCAGAAGTGGTGACGCCGGACAAGGTGAAAAAGAGTTGGGTTCAGCTATGGAAAGATGGTTAGGAAGTAACATTCATACGTTCCGTTACAAAAACTTCACATTGGGTTTCCAGGTGGATGCTAAGATCGGTGGTATGATGGCTTCTGCTACACACCAATATGGTTCAACTTACGGTTCTTTCGAAAGCACCCTGTTTGGTCGCAATGCTGAATACGGTGGTTTGACACGCAATGTTTACCAGGCCGGAAACACAGGTGTTGTTACAGCAACATTCGATGATGGTATCGTGCCTGAAGGTGTGTTCCCTAACAATACAAGTTATGTATCACCCAAAAATGGCCAGACTTATGATCTGAGTGGTATGTCGTATAAAGAAGCTTATGAGCAAGGTATTATTGAACCTGTAAGTGCTCGTCTGTATTATGCACGTTTAACACAATGGTCAACTGGTATTCGTGAATACTCTGTGTTCGAAAATTCATGGGTGGCCGTACGTGAGGTTTCATTTGGTTATAATCTTCCAAAGAAATGGTCAGAAAAAATCCATATGAATTCGCTTCGTGTTAACCTGGTAGCCCGTAACCTGGGATATCTCTACACTACTACGAAAGATGGTGTGAATCCGGAAAGCTTGATGAGTAATCGTCCCGGAGAGTTTGCTGAATATGGTGGTTTGCCCTATATCAGAAGTTATGGTGTGACAGTAAATGCAGGATTCTAACCTAAACTAATTATCAAAAATGAAAAAGTATTCAAAATACCTGATAGTCTTTGGTCTCGTTGCTCTTTCAGCGGGCGCCTGCAAAAAGGCTGACTTCGTGGAGGCAAATACGGATCCGAAAACATTGTATTCGATCCTGCCAAAAGAGCAATATCTCAATGCGGTGATCCGTATTCATAATACCGATTTCGAATGGTACTATGACAACTACCGCAGAATTATGCCGTGGATGCAGTACCTGACACCGCAAAATGGGAACGCGGTTTCCTTCCTGCAGGACATCGGTAACTTCAACCAGCGGTATGGAAATTTCTATAACAATGTTGGTAACGCGCTGGAAGATGTGATCGAGTTGATCAATCAGTCTCCTGACGCTGCTGCTATGGAGTATATGAAACAGGTTGCTATTATCACCCAGGCACAGTATGCGTTTTATGTTTCTGAAATCAACGGAAGCATTCCATACACACAAGCCTTCAGGGCGCGGTATGAAAACCTGCTTACACCAGAGTATGATACACAGGAGCAAATTTTCACCATCGTTGACCAGGAGTTGAAAAATGCGATCACTGTTTTGAAAACACCACAGGCTGTTACACAAGAAAGTTTTGGTGTTCACGATCAGTATTACAAAGGTGATTTCGCGAAATGGATCAAGGCTGCTAACGCCTTACGTCTTCGTATTGCAACGCGTCTTGAAAAACGTAATCCTGCCAGGATGAAGGAGATTGCTTTGGAAGTACTCGCCGATGCGGGCAACCTTATGACCAGCAATACTGACAACTGGGCATTTGTAACACCTGCTGCATTTTCATCAGGTGGCAACTGGAACCCTGAAATTCAACGTGCGCCAAAACCAATCGTTGATTTCATGTGGGACAAATCTGATCCCCGTTTGAGATTGTATTATGCGCCGAACAACTACACCCAGGCAAACTTTGATCTGGCAAAAGCACAGAACAAACTTGGTGCCTCTGCGGTGTTCAATCCAAGAAGATTCATAGGAGGGTTTACCAGCCCTGATGCGTCAACAAATCCTGCAAATGCAGCATTTTATAACCTGACACGTACCATTAATGTTAACGGAACCGTAACCACCCTGGATACATTGTCACAGATCCAGCGCAGGTTGTTCCAGCCGGCATTTAATGGCGGTACAGGTACACATTATTTTCCTGTGATTACCTATTCAGAGTTTGCTTTCACCCGCGCAGAGCTGGCAGCTAAAGGCGTAACTACTGAAAATGCAGCTACCTTATACGAAGCTGGTGTTCGTGCTTCTATCGAACTGTACAATACAATTGCACAGGCAGCTCAGATACCTGAATTTGTTGCAGTGGCTCCAGCCGAGGTGGATACCTACCTGGGTCAACCCGATATTGCCTACAACCCGGCAAAAGGGGTTGAACAGATTGCGGTACAGGCTTACCTGCACTATTACAAACAACCCAACGAAGGTTGGTCACTTTGGAAAAGGACAGGCATGCCAAACCAAAACACTCTGTTATCGCTGCCCCAGTTTCTGGCTAACGGTGTAGTGCAACCGCTGCCAAGAAGGGCGCAGATCAGGAATCCATCGATCACTTCACTCAATTATGAAAATGAAAAGGCTGCCGTTGATGCAATGGCAACCGGTGAGGGATTCGGTCAGGGCCCGAGCGATATGTTCGGTCGCGTTTGGTGGGATAAGCCATAACCCGCTTAAAACCTAATCAGAAACTTCGGATGTTAATTCATCCGAAGTTTCTTACTTTTAAGAAGGACTGCATGCGTTATCTGATAGTGATATTGACCTCCCTGCCCCTGTTTTTGTTCTCCCAGGGCTCCCTGAATCTTCCGACATTCGTTGATACTGCCATCTTCAGGTCGCAACCACTTGAGCAACCGAATGGCGAAGCGGGCCTCATACAGATTCATGATCATCAACTTAATGTATTGGTATTTTTATCGCCTGAATGTCCGCTTTCCATTAACTATACCAAACCTTTAAATGAGCTTGCCGCTGATTACCCAGGTAAGGTAAATTTTATTGGTATTGTTCCCGGCCGCAGTTATGATGCCTCTGTTGTTGAACAGTTCGTAAAAGAGTACGGTCTTCGGTTCCAGGTGTATATCGATAAAGAAAAACGAATTACAAAAACTGCCCGTGCTACCATTACCCCTGAAGTTGTTGCATTCAATGCCCGCGGCGAGATATTGTACCGTGGTGCCATTGATGACTGGGCTATTGCTCCCGGAAAGAAAAAACAAAATGCTTCCAAACGTTATCTTAATAACGCAATTCAGGCATTTATAACCGGTTCTGAAATTCCTGTAAAAACAACCCGTGCTGTTGGTTGCCTGATTAATGATTACTAAATATTGACTGCTAATGAACTTATTCAAAAGTTTGCTGCCCGTGTCGCTGTTATTGTGTGTAAACGCTTTAGCACAAACTCCTACCTTTCACCAGGACGTGGCCCCTGTTATACATGCCAGTTGTACCCCCTGTCATAAACCTGGTGAAGCTGCACCGTTTTCCCTGATCACGTACCAGGATGTAAGCAAAAGAGGGAAATTTATTAAAGAGGTAATTAATACCGGTTTCATGCCACCATGGAGACCGGATAATAGCTATGTGCATTTTGCGAATGACCGTTCATTGTCGAAAGAGGAGATTGCCATTATTAACAAATGGGTTGACGCCGGTACTCCTGAAGGCAAACCGGTTGCTAAAACTTCCGGGTCCGCAAAACTGCTCCAGGGCACATCATATTATCGCAGTCCTGACCTTGTGCTGAAACCCGCTGCTTACCAGGTTAAAGGCGACAATCTGGAAAGATTTATCGTTTTTAAAATACCCTTTGAATTGCCTGATTCCTCCAATGTGGAGGCTATGGAGTTTTTCAGCTCAAACAAAAAACTAATACATCATGCAAATTTCGCCATTCACCCGGTTGACCCTTCAATAGATATCAATAGTGCGGCACCCTTTGTAAATCTTACAGAGGATGATCGTACAAAGTATAACCAGTACCTGCCTTTTAAAAAGGAAATGACCTATTACGGAGGTTGGATACCTGGCACATCTTACGAAAACTATCCCGAAGGAATCGGCTGGGTTATGCCCCGCCGTGGTGTGATATTGTTGACCGTGCATTATGGACCTTCTGTAAAAGATGAAGACATTATTCACGGGGTGAATTTCTTTTTTACGAAAAAACCAATCAGCCGGAAGGTGAAGGCGATCAGCCTTGGCTCCGGTGGTATCGGGGAGGAAGAAATCAAACCGCGGTTTATTTTTATTCCACCAAATAAGGTAAGCCGGTTTACCTTAAAGATCAGTAACCGGTCCGAATCGCAATCCATTCTTTATTTGTGGCCGCATATGCATTTGCTTGGTAAAACCTTCCGGTCATATGCTGTTTCACCAGCCGGCGACACTATACGGCTGGTGCATATTCCGCAATGGGATTTCAGGTGGCAGGAAATATATCGCGTAAAGAATCTCATAGCAGTTCCACAAAATTCAATCATACATATAGAAGGCGACTATGATAATACGGCCGACAATCCCTTCAACCCCAATTCACCACCTGTTGGAATCTTTTCCTGGGGTGATATGAAAACTAATGAAGAAATGATGACCCTGGTGATGGTTTATCTTCCCTATATGGAAGGAGATGAGAAAAAAAATCTGGTGTTTCAAAAATATGAGCCTTGAGAAAATCCTGCCTTATAATTCTTCAGCTTCTGTGTCTGAATGCTGTATCCGCACAGCAACCCTTATTTGTAAAGCTGAGCCCGGGAAAAACTGGTATCAATTTTACAAACACCGTACGTGAAGACGATTCATTACACATCATGCGCTATGAGTACCTGTACAATGGTCATGGTGTTGGCATCGGCGACTTCAATAAAGATGGTATGCCGGATGTGTTTATCTCCGGGAACACGGTGCCATGTAAATTATATCTCAATAAAGGAAATCTCCGGTTTGAGGATATTACCTCAAAGGCCGGCATAACAAACTCGCGCCGATGGGCAACCGGGGTTAGCGTGGCTGATGTAAATGGTGATGGACTTGAGGATGTTTATATTTCTTATTCGGGATATTATAAAGAACCTTCAAAACTCGTTAATGAGTTGTGGATCAATCAGGGCGTTAGGGATGGCGTTCCTGTATTCAAAGAAATGGCAGCGCAGTATGGACTTGATGCACCCGGCACACAGTCGACCCAGGCGTTGTTTTTTGATTACGATCTTGATGGCGATCTGGACATGTTTTTATTGAATCATTCCAATCATACTTATAATCCTTTTTTGAATACGCGTAAAATCCGCTCGGAACCGCATATGGGTTTTGGGAATCGTTTGTTTAGAAATGATAGGGAAGGCGCGGAGATAAAGTTTACCGATGTTACCTTAAGAGCCGGTATCATAAACAATGCACTGAACTTTGGCCTCAGTGTAAATGCATCTGATATTAATGGCGACGGCTTTCCTGATATTTATTCCACCAGTGATTATACAGAAAAAGACTGTTTGTATCTGAATAATGGTGATGGCACTTTTACTGAGAGTATAGAAAAATCGCTGGCATATATGTCCAAGTACAGTATGGGTAGTGATATTGCCGATTTCAATAATGATGGCCGGGTTGATATTATCACGCTTGATATGCTTCCGCCTGATAACTATCGTCAGAAATTGCTGAAAGGGCCTGATGAGTACGACCAATACCACCTGTTAGCAGATAGCGGTTATTACCACCAGCAAATGAGAAACATGTTGCAACTGAATCAGGGAAGCAATGCTTCCGGGAAAATACATTTTTCTGAAATCGGTCAGCTTGCCGGTGTTTCAAATACCGACTGGAGTTGGGCCGCTTTGTTTGCTGATTTTGATAACGACGGCTGGAAAGATCTTTTTGTATCAAACGGCTATCTGCGTGATTTTACAAATCTGGACTTTTTAAGATACACCGTATCAAACGCGCAACTGGAGGAAGCTAAAAAAGGCAACTTTAATTTTAAAACCTTTGATCTTGTAAAAAAGATGCCCTCTAACAAGCTTCGTAATTATATCTTCAGAAACAAGGGCGATCTTACGTTTGAGGATAAGAGTAAAAGCTGGGGGCTCGATGATCCTGCTGTATCTAACGGCGCCGCATATGCGGATCTTGATAATGACGGTGATCTCGATCTTATTGTTTGTCATAACAATGATCCCGTAGCGGTTTATGAAAACACTGCCAATCTTTCTCTGAAAGCGAACTACTTAAAAGTAATACTAAAGGGTAAAGGATATAATACAGCTGCGTTTGGCGCAAAGGTGGCCGTTTATGCAGGCAATATGAAACAGTTGCAGGAGGTTTACCCGGTCAGGGGATATCAATCATCGGTATCAACTTCATTGCATTTTGGCCTTGGTGCTGTTAAGGATCTTGATAGTGTTGTGGTTACATGGCCCGGCGGCCAAAGAAGCACAAATGTGAACGTGGCTGTAAACACCCTAGTAAGTTTTGAGCAATCAGGTGCAAAAAAAACTGATGCTGTTAACGATAGCCGTTTGGTCACAGGCGGGCAGGGTTTAAAAAATGACCTCCGGTTCAGTGATATTACTGCTGAGTCGGGAATAGATTTTATTCATAAAGAAAATCCTTTTGTAGATTTTAAAAATGAAGTTTTACTTCCTTATCAGCTATCGCGTTCCGGACCTGCATTGTGTGCAGCCGATGTTAATGGAGATGGTCTGGCGGATTTGTATTTCGGCGGAGCCATTGATCAGCCCTCCGTATTGTACCTGCAGCAATCGGATGGAAGTTTTGCAAAATCAGCTTCTCAGCCCTGGATCAGCGATGCCGCACATGAGGATGTGAATGCAGTATTTTTTGATGTGGATGGTGATGGCGACCAGGATCTGTATGTTGTAAGCGGTGGCAATGAATACGACCTCAACTCGCCCGAATATGCTGATCGGTTGTATATCAATGATGGTAAGGGCGGCTTCAGGCGTGATCAGGGATTACCCGCTATGCTCACCAGTAAAAGGGCAGTTGCCACAGGGGATTTTGATGGAGATGGCGACCTGGATATTTTTATCGGCGGGCAGGCGATACCTGGCTCGTTCCCCCTGGCTGAAAGAAGCTATCTGTTGCGCAACGATACCCACAACGGCAAAGTTGTGTTTACCGACGTTACGGCAGCGTTAATACCAGATTTGTTAAATGCAGGTATTATCAATGATGCTGTTTGGGCAGATTTAAATGGCGATAAATTTCCTGAATTGCTCCTGGCCGTTGAATGGGGACCGATGGAATTGTTTGCTAACACTGATGGTAAATTGAAAAAAACAACTGTTGCTGCCGGTCTGGAATCGTTTAGTGGTTTATGGTGCTCATTAACAGCGACCGACATAGATGGTGATGGAGATATGGATTTCATCGCAGGCAATGCTGGTATCAATAATCAATTCAGGGTTTCGCCTGAAACACCATTGGAGATGTATGCCGGTGATTTTGACGGTAATGGCGTTATAGATCCGCTGATCACTTACTATATAGCAGGGAAGGCTTATCCTATCGCCTCGCGGGATGAATTGCTGGAACAGCTGCCAGGTTTAAAAAAGAAGTTTCTGTATTATAAGGATTATGCCGCTGCTGATCTTAACGCGGTTTTGAACAAATCTCAATTGAGCCAGGCTCGCCGGTATTCCGTTAGTGGTTTGGCGAGTGTGGTACTTATCAATGAAGGTAATCTGCGCTTCAGCGTTCAGCCTCTTCCCCAGGATGCACAGTTTTCGATGGTGAATGGTGCGGTGTCAGAAGATATAAACAGCGATGGAACCCCGGATCTTTTGCTTGCCGGCAATTTCTATCCAAACCGCGTGCAACTAGGTCGAAGTGCAGGAAGTGTAGGTACTATATTTTTGCGAACCCATGGTGGAGCTTACAAGGTTCAATCAAATGAAGAAAGTAATTTCTTTGCGCAAGGTGATATCAGAAAAATATTAAAAGTACCGACAGTTAAGGGCAACATCATTGTTCTTGCCAGGAATAACGAAGCGGTACAGGTTTATAAATTACCATGAGAACCGGATTTATCATTTTGATGTTGACAACGTTCACAGTTGCGTATGCTCAACAAAAGGTTAAGGCTGTAGGGCCGGGAAAGAATGAAATAACTTTAATGCACAGGGCCCAGCAGGCACTCACTGACGTGATCGTACACGACGTGTTCTCACCGCCCGTTGCCAGCAGAATTTATCTGTATGCAAACCTGTCAGCTTATGAAGTGTTGGCGCTTGAAAATAACAGGATCAACTCGTTTGCGAATTATCGGGAAATGCCTTCCATTCCAAAAGCAGGCAAAGATGTTTACCTGCCACTGGCGGCCCTTGCTGCTTTTTTTAACACATCGTTTCAACTCATTTTTTCGGAACAACGGTTAGCAGATTCGGCGAACCTTTTTTATAAGGAATTCAGGAAACAAGTGCCTGATGCAAAAAGGTTCAATGCCTCGATCGCGTTTGGAAAGCAGGTTTCTGACAGTATACTAAAGCTGGCTTACAGAGATAATTATAAGGAAACCCGCAGCATGCGAAGGTATTCGGTTACTTCGGCTTCAGGGCGCTGGATTCCTACGCCTCCGGGTTATATGGCGGCGATAGAACCACACTGGGGCAAAATGCGCCCCTTCATGTTGGACTCAGCCGCGCAGTTCCGTCCACCGGTACCATTTGAATATGATGATGCAACAGGAAGTTTTCACAAACAGGCCCTCGAGGTTTACGAGGCAGTAAAAAATCTCACCAAAGAACAACGTGACATCTCGTTATTCTGGGACTGCAATCCTTTCTTCCTGAACACTAACGGGCACCTGATGTTCGCAACCAAAAAACTGAGTCCTGGCGGTCACTGGATGTCGATCGCAGCCATTGCTTCAAAGAAAACCGGTGCCGATATTTATACGACCGTTAAGGCTTATACATTTACTGCGATTGCCTTGTATGATGGGTTTATCAGTTGCTGGGACGAAAAATATCGGAGTGTTTATATCCGTCCTGAAACCTATATCAACTCAAAGATTGATGAAAGCTGGAGGCCATTATTACAGACGCCACCTTTTCCTGAATATACGAGCGGTCACAGCGTGATTTCTAATGCAGCAGCGGCTGTTTTACAATCAATTTTTGGAGATGATGTTTTGATCGAAGACAATTCGGAGGTGCCATATGGATTGCCCGTGCGGAGCTTCCCTTCGTTCCAGGCCGCGGCAGAGGAAGCGGCCATTTCCAGACTGTATGGGGGAATCCATTTCAGGCAGGCGATTGAAAACGGCCAGGTGCAGGGCCGGCACATTGGCGAGTTCATTTCCAACCGGCTTTCCGGGAAAAACAGCCGCGTTGACACCGAATGACCCGCACCTGACTTCGGTTACTGCAGGACGCTTTTTTTTAATTGATTTGGTAAATAGTTTTATATTGCCGGGTGCAATTTTGCATGATATATTCATTTCAATATATCTATGATAAAACTATACATCACGGACGACCAGGAGTTATACCTGGAAGGGTTGATGCTGCTTCTGAACAAACAGGAGGGGCTAACCGTTTCGGGTTCATCGCTGAGTGGTACAAGGTTGCTGGAAGAGCTTCCCGCGTTGGATATTGATTTACTCCTGCTTGATGTTCATTTGAATGATATCAATGAAGAAGAACTTCTTATCAAAATCAGGGCTATAAAACCGGACCTCCGGATCATTTATCTTACAATGATGCGCGGAACCCGGTTCATTCATAAACTTACCAAACACGGCGTTCAGGGTTATGTGCTGAAAAACGCTTCTATTGAAGAGCTGAAACTTGCCATAAACACTGTAGCTAATGGCGGGGAATATTTTAGCAGTGAAATGAATATCACCGATTCTGAACAGGATTTCCGACTAACGATTACAGTGGATGACAAAAAGGTCGACGAAATCCTCTCCAAACGTGAAATCGAAATTCTCACCCTTATTTGTAAAGAGTACAGCAATGCAGAAATAGCCGCGAAGTTGTTTTTAAGTGTTAGCACCGTAGAAACGCATCGTAAAAATCTGATCGCCAAATTGGGTGTGAACAACACCGTGGGCCTCGTTAAATTTGCCCTCAAGAACAAACTGATCGACTAACCCCGCCTATCCCGCATTCTTAAAAAATCGGTTTAACTTGCCGGTAATACAATCCTGTGAGGCTTGAAACATTTGCTGACCTTATTGTTCCTGCTGACAGCGTTTTGCGTACGCGCGCAGATAGATACCAACTATCTGAAGCTATTGTATGATCGTTGCATTGATTTCGATGAAGATAAACGCGATTCCATACTTTATTATGCCATATTGATTGATAACGAATCTGAACGACTTGAGTTTGTAAAAGGCGATGTATTAAGTCTCAGGCTCAAAGGTTACCATGCGGAGCTGGCAAACAACTACGAAGATGCGTTATCTTACCATTTACAGGCACTAACCGAAGCGCGGCGAATGAACCTGCTGGAGTACGAGATATCGGCGCTCAGTGACATAGCCATTGTGTATAGCGCCATTAAAGAACCGCATGAAGCCAAAAAATATTACCTGCAATCGGCATCGCTGGTAAAACAAAAAGGTGATCTCGGATCGCTTGTAAGTACATACATCAACCTCGGCGTGATCTACACCCAGCTTTATATGTATGATAGTGCCACTTATGTTTTGAATGAGGCATTACGACTCGGCAAACCGCATGAAGACGAGTTTGATCTCAGCAGTTTGTATAACAACCTTGGTAACCTGTACTTCAAGAAACAGGAATTTGAAACTGCACTAAGATACTTCCGCGATAATTACAGGAAACACCAGGAAGAAAGCAATATTTCGGGTTTTTGGGTAGATAATCTCAACATAGCTGATGTGTTTACTGAACAGGGGCTGTATGATTCAGCATTGATTTATGCCAGTAAAGCGCTACGGTTATCGGTGCAACTCGATTCAAAAAGTAAAGAAGCAGACAGTTATGCTTTGCTGGCAAAACTGGAGGAGGCACGCGGTGATTATAAACAGGCGCATGGTTATCTTAAAAAATGGTATAGCCTGGATACTGCGGTTGTTAATACTGATATGTACAGGACCATTGCAGGTTTGCAGGAGAAGTTCAATGCACGTGAAAGAGAGGTGCAGAACAAGTTATTACAATTCGAAGTTGATGAACACCGGCTGCGTTCAAAAAGTCTTACCATGTTGGTGCTTGGTGTTGCCATTGCTGCGGTGCTTGCATTCGTTGCTTATGTTACGAAACGAAACGCTAACAAAAGACTGAGTACGATCAATGATATGATCACAAGACAGAACCAGAAGCTGGCTGAACTTAACTATGAAAAAAATTCGCTGATAGGGATAGTGTCTCATGATCTCAGCACTCCCTTTGCCACTATACAAATGTGGGGGCAGGTTTTGCAATCGGCTAACGGGCAGCTTAATGAAGAGCAACAAAAGGCCGTGGGCCGGATAATTCAGGCGAGTAAATATGGTGACAACCTGATAAACCGGATACTTGATGTGGAGAAAAATGAATTGGTAAATCATCGTATCAACCTGCGTTCGTTTGATCTTGTTGCCAAGACCCGCGAACTGGTTGAGAACTTCAGCGTTCATGCTGCCAAAAAGAACATCCGGTTACAGTTTGAATTTTCACTGCCGGTTATACCTGTACTGAGTGATGAGCAGTTGGTGGAAAGAATTGTAACTAACCTGTTATCAAATGCCATCAAGTACACGCACAGTGGTAAAAATGTTTGTGTGCAGGTGCGTGACGGCGGAGAGGCAGTGTTCATACAGGTGCGCGACGAAGGCGTTGGTATCAGTGCGAGTGAAATGCCGTTTCTTTTTTCAAAGTACAGCACTTTATCGGGCCGGCCAACCGATGGCGAGCATAGCACGGGCCTGGGTTTATCGATCGTTAAACGTATCGTTGAAGATCTGAATGGGGAGATTCGTTGTGAAAGCGAACCAGGTAAGGGATCTGAGTTTACGGTCGTTCTAAAAAAATAGCGACATACAATAGAATGATAAATAATTCGTTTAATGTTTCAATACTAACCCAAATGTATAAAAGATAACGCCGGAGTGTAACGCATTCCGGCTTTCTTATTTATAGTATTTTTGAACCATTATGGACCTGTCTATTACTACCCCGGCGTTATTATTTCCAGCCATTTCATTGATGATGCTGGCTTATACAAACCGCTTCCTGGCACTGGCGAGCCTGATCCGTAATCTGCATGCCATCTATAAAAAAGAGCCTGCAGAAAAACACATCGTTCAACAGATCCATAATCTTCGCGTGAGGATAAGACTTATCCGTTCTATGCAGGCGTTCGGCGTTTTAAGTTTCCTGATGTGTATCATTTGTATGTTCAGTATCTACCAGAGCTGGTCAGTGATGAGTTATATTTCTTTTGGGGCCAGTTTACTGAGTTTTGGTATTTCGCTGGTGATTTCGCTCACCGAGATTTTTATGAGCCTCCGTGCTCTTGAACTGGAACTTAGTGATATGGAAGAATTAACCAGGGACAGCCTGTTTAAAGATATCCTGAAAAGAGAAGTTCGGCCCTCCGGTAAATGAGTGGGTGTCTTTTTGTATGAAGGGTATGGCTGCCAAATAATTTACAGAACTTATTTGTCATCATCGGGAACATGGTACGAGTCTGTTTCGTAGTCGAACCGTTTTGTTTCGGTGTTTTTATAATCGGGGTCGTATTTCACAAAAAAGTATAAATAAATTACCCGGCTGATCCGCATCAACCAGGGCTGCAAAGCCACCAGGAAAAAGATGTTGAGACCCATCCACCAGAATACGCGGTTGTCATCGGTACTCATTCCGATCAGCACGTACCATGCAACAAAACTGGTTACACAAAAGGCTACCGAAAGCGCGTAACTGACATAGCCGGTGCCGTACCAGAAACCGACTTCCAGTTCAAACTGCTGGCCGCATTCTGCACATTTGCGTGGCATTGAAAACACTTTTTTGAGGTTCCAGGGATTGTTGTTGTTAAACATTGAGCCCCTCCGGCAGCGGGGACATTTCATGGTTAAGATGCTCCAGAAATAGTTAGGTGCAGACATAGTTTCCTGATAAGAGCGCGAATTTACATTTTTAATTGCGTAACCTCCCTGATCGTTGAAGTTGATACAGTTTGATATACTTCAGGAATGTATGATGTGCTGATATGATGGAGATAATGAATCCGGCAGCGCCATCGAGAAATCCCCCTCTTACAATATATCCCAGCAGAAAGGTCCATAGCGGGTGGATCAGTATTTTGAGCCAGGTGGCTCTTTTACCACGTCCGAACAATGAGCGGGCGGCAATCGAGCTGTATTTGTTGCCATGTTCTACGTGTTCTTCGATAGAATCGTAAGAATAGTGGAGTATGTCGCCCGGCAGGCGCTTCGATGTAACCGGTACTGATAGTTCGATTTTATCGTGCGGGTTGATACCTCCCCATTTTGCGACGCGTTTGTCAAACAAACGCAGTTTACGATCCGGGTACCATAGTCCATGACGGATAAATTTTCCGCAATAGTTGGTACAGCGGTTCATTATATAAACCTGGTGGCCAAACGATTTTTTTTCCTGGAGGATGGCAGCAGCAAGGGTAGCATCAAGTCTTTCATCGGCGTCGAGGCTCAGTACGTAATCGTTTGAAGCAAGTTCCAGGGCGCGGTTTTTTTGTTCAATGTAGCCGGCGAAAGGGGAGGAATTGACGATGGCACCTTTTGCTTTTGCGATCTCAACAGTTTTGTCGGTGGATAAACTGTCCAGGACAATGATCTCGTCAGCAATAGCCGCTACGGAATCGATGCAGTTACCGATATAATTCTCTTCATTATAAGTTATAATGACAACTGATAGTTTTGCCATCGGTTCGATCCCGTGAATTTTTTAAAAGCTACAAACTATTATTGTTAATTCAATTTGGCCCTTTCTACTGCTGCGCCGGAATCGGATTTTCTTTCTCCGATCTGTTGTCTCCACATTGCATAATATAACCCCGTTTCTGAAAGTAGCTCTTCATGTGTTCCGGTTTCTATGATCAATCCTTTTTCCAACACATAAATTCGATCTGCATGCATGATTGTCGAAAGCCGGTGCGCGATCAATATAGTGATTTGGTTTCTCAATGACGAAACTTTGCGAATGGTGCTTGTGATCTCTTCTTCAGTAATTGAATCAAGCGATG
Source organism: Bacteroidota bacterium (assembly GCA_023416995.1). GTDB lineage: Bacteria > Bacteroidota > Bacteroidia > Chitinophagales > Chitinophagaceae > DATHKG01. Next base: position 562 of record JAEZGI010000035.1, on the reverse strand, counting down.
AAGTGGCTTCATCGAATATCAGCACATTCGGTTTCCTTAATAGAGCGCGTGCGATGGAGATTCGTTGCTTTTCGCCACCGGATAATTTTAAGCCACCTTCACCGATCATGGTGTCGAGCCCTTTGTCGGCCCGGGCAAGTAAGTTATAGCAGGATGCTTTATTCAGCGCGTCGGTAATATCATCTTCGGTTGCTGATGGATTCACGAACAATAAATTTTCGCGGATGGTACCTGAAAAAAGTTGTGTATCCTGCGTTACAAAGCCGATCTGGTTGCGCAGATCATCAAAGTGAATGGAAGTTTCATCTATGCCATTGTATAAAATCTTTCCTTCCTGTGGGCGGTAAAGACCCACGAGTAATTTCATAAGTGTTGTTTTCCCCGAGCCGGAAGGTCCAACGAAGGCGATGGTTTCACCTTTTTGCACTGAGAAGTTGATATTCTGTATGGCGCGTTGCTGAGCGGTCTGGTGTTTGAATCCGACTTGCTGGAACTGGAGATTATCCACGTCTCCGAGGTGTTTTGGATTGGCCGGTTTGGGCTCAGGCGACTTGTTCATAAG
>JAEZGI010000011.1 GCA_023416995.1 Bacteroidota bacterium | reverse complement strand
TCCAGCCATCGCCATTACGACCGGTTTGAGGTGTCCAGGTATGCATGCCAAACGGCAATGCAGTCGTGGGATAAGTATTACCTCTGGTTAACTCAAAGCCTGAATTGGTGCCCTGCAATGTATTCACATACTTAACAAGGTCCTGTGCCCTCACGCTATGTCCCGTGAACATAACGACCGCCAATCCAATACATAGCAATACCGTTGAGAATTTTTGTTCTTTTATCATCATATCCGGGATTAATTATTTTTAAGATCAATTGTAACATGCACACCGGCACTATGGTTATCGAATTGTAACAAAATTGTGTTGCTTGCTTCATCCCATTGATGCTGCACCGGAATTGGTCCCCCGGCTGAGCTGCGGGCGATTACGGAAACTGCATTACGCGGTAACACTACCCGCATAGCATTACGTGTCTTAGAAGGTGATTTTGCAATGAAACTATACCGTTGTCCATCAAACTGCTGTTCATAAATCCTGGCCGCGGTTGCAAGCACAGCGGGCTGCCTTTTGTCTGTTTCCCGCAGATCATACAAAAAAGCTTGCTCTCCCGGCTTAACGATTTTACGCTTCAGGACAGGAAGAGTTGCATCAAACAAATCAATAACGGAACCGTTTATTTCCAAACCTGTTGCGTTCACTGATTCATCCAGTACACTCATGATAATATACGGTCCGCGTTGCAGTGTAAAATGATTTTTAAAAATCAACTGCCCTGCCTTAGCACGGTTTACATAGGCGTGTGTAACAGCAGAAAGAAATGATGCGTCGGCACCTGCGCGGGCAACAATCTCTTTGGGATCCTGCCTGGCAATCATCACAAACCCTTTTCCAACCGGCAAAAACTTCCCGGTGTCGCTAACTTTAACACCCAACTGTTCGAACAAGTGATCCGCAGGCGCCTTATAATTTTTGCCATTACTGTTCCACCACTCCGGCACCTGTTGAAACGCATCGTTATCTCTTCCATAATACATGAGTACACCTCCACCTCTGACCCAATCAGTGAGTACCTGATGGTACTGCTCTTTCATGGGTTTCATATTGGCATAACTCATTAATAACAATTTTACATCCTCCAATGCACGTGCATCACCAAGATTTTCCATGTGTGTTGTCTGAACCGGAACTCCCTTTTTTAAAAGCGGCAATACCAGGCCATAGAAGTTAGAAAGTTGCGGATCATCATAACCTGCATGAACAGGGAAACGCTGAAACATCATCGAGTTGGAGATGAGCGCTGCAATTCCATTACTGCCACTTATGCGCTCCGTTGTTACAGGCATTTCATTTAAAGCATTAACCATAACCTGCATCTGCGTGGCATATGCCGGAGGTATAGATTGACGCACATCTGTGTTCTCCATTCTGAAGCGTCCCTTGTAAATCCGGTCGGGCCATGGCATTACTTCATAATCTGCGACCTGCGGATACATGAGTTTCGCAGTGAATGTTGCCTGGTAGTTACGTTTGTAATCGTCCCAGTTGCGTGGCCAGTCTTCAATAGGATCAGTAAGAAAAAATATCTTGCGGCCGGTTGGCGCTGTCATAGAAACCATTGAGCCATATTCCAGGTAAGCGTTTTCAAATACACGTTCTTTTTTAATGCCATTGTAAATGACCGGCTCGCGCGATGTGCCTGTCCATACCTGTGCAATATAACCATCCATATCCCTGATCGATGCCAAACTGGCTTCGGGGCTTACAATCCCCCAGGCTGAATAGTTGATCAACGAATGGGTGGGCACATAACATTTCACTTCTTTACCCTGCGAGCGACTATAGTCTTTGATATAAGCAAACATCTCTTTCAAAGCCCGCTCATACAAATGGTGTTTAAGTTTGGAGGATTGATAGGTAGCAGCCGGTGTTTCATGTTGCGGCTTCCAGTCAAAACCATAATATTGTTTCCATTCTTTTTTAAAAGCAGCGCTGTACCCTGCCGCCGTCCAGAACTCCGGCTCTTCCAGGTGAATAGCAGTTACACCAGCATCGATCGCCTGTTTTACATGCGTTTTAAGGTATTTGAGAAAATTATCTGATGGCACCAGGTACGGCACATCTTTGCCGTGCCAGATCGTATCACCATTTGCTTTCACCTGCCCTTCATCAAGGTGTAGTTTGCCGTCCCATTTCCCAAGAAAATAATCCTGGTATTGCCCCCAGGCTATTCCTGTCATAAAATGCGTCTGGTAGCCTTTGGTTTTCCAACCTTTCACCCGCTCAGCAAATCGTCCGCCGGCATCATTTACACCATAAACAATGGCGACGTCCGATCTTACATCATATAAAGAATCCCAGGGAGCCGCAACCTGGAAAGCGGTTTTCTCTCTTGGCATCCAGGCGTCTTTCAATAGTTTCATGAAGTATCCGCCAACTACTGACCTTGCCTGGAAGTTCATTTTACGCGCATCCTTTGTTTCATGCCAGTCACTTAAAGGAACGCGGTCAGGCGTCTCCGTTATATACTTTAACACCGGGTCTGTTAAACGGGTAAAGATCGCAGAGGTTTCAGTAAGACAGGCCGTCCACATGATCCAGTCAGACTTTGTATAAGTTTTCCTGCTGTCAAGCGGCAGACCGTATTTTTGTTGTTTGGTAAGATAATAGTTGATCTCCTTGCGGTATACCGAATCCGGGAAAGCGTTTGTTCCAAGCATTTTATCCCAGACCAGGTTATATTTTTGGCTCCAGGTATTTTTATCATCGAAAGTAAGCGCGTAGTGATCACCTGCATTTGCAAGTTGTTCCCATTCAGCCGCAAATCGTTTTGAAAGTTTGGTATACTTGTCAGCCTCTTCATCATATCCAAGAGTTTTAGCCATTTGTCCAAACGCAGCCAGTGCCGCAATGGCTTTTACCGACAGGTTAGCATTACGGGCAAGGTGCCCGGCAAAATCATCTGTACATAACTGGTTCGCGGGATCAAGTCCTTCCTTTTCAAGGTAACCCGCCCAGGTTCGCAGTGTGCTCCAATGCTGCTTGGCATAATCAGCATTGCCTTCCGCGCGGCTCACCGCGGCTGTGAGTAACATCATGTTGCCCGCTTCTTCCACAGGCATATCTTCCCCATAAGTTTGTCCGTTGGCGATGGGATAAGTTCCGAGATCATGGGCAGGAAAAGGTTTCTTCCATTTACCGCTTTCGCTATAATAAAAGATTCCGTTGAGCATTCCTTTTAACAGCTCTGGATTATAAAGAAGAAACAAGGGTGCTGAAGGATAGGTGATATCAACTGTATTGATCGAACCATTACTGAAGTTTTCTTTTGACAAATACAACAATTCTTTTTGCGGACTTTCTACCAATGCATGCGCAGCCATAGCCTGGCGGAAAGCAAGCGCACACATCAAGGCATAATTCTGCCCACCTGCTGCCTTAGCAGTAGTATTTAATTTGAAATCAAAATTGCGTACCTGTTTAATAAGCGTATCATAAGCATTCGCGGACGCACCTATCAGTGTGACTATATTTTTATTCCCGGTCCTGTTCCACCATGGCCGCAGGTTCTGTTGAAAATACTGAACGGCAAAAATTTCATCATAAGCAAGCACCATGAATTTTTCGGTACCCACCTGGTTAACCGAACCAAAGTCCATGATGGTTCCGAGCAAAAGATTTTTACCGGCTACGGATGAAATTTTTTGCTGTCTGGCAGGTGATCTGAATCGATTTAAGGCACTCAAAAGATCATTACTTATAAACTGAACCGGTTTATCAACCGCCCTTGCACCAACATAGAAATGGCCCCAGTCGATGCGCACGTTATCACCCTTTTTTTGCAGGATCGGCTGGCTGGTGGTACCAACTTTTAACAGTGATACACCGGCACCGTTAACACCGGAAGCAATTACCTGCTGTGATGGATCATGTACAGCAATAGATGACGATGCGGTTAACATGACCTGCACCTTGTGCATGCGGGAACCGCGCGAACGGATCTTATAGGTGATATACGATACGGGCGTCGATAGCACCTCAAGATTGGCGGGTAGAAGCGGTGAGGTAAAAGTAAGTTCGAGGTCAACATCACCACAGGTAAAATGATACAGGGTCTGCAATGCATTTACTTTTGAATAAGTCTGAACAGCAGGGATCACCCGGTCCTTCACAGGATCAACTACCTGTTTTGATATGCCAATATCTACATGCCGGCCGCCGGCCGTGTTCTGACAGTGAATGGCAATCACGTTTTTGCCTTTCCTGAGATTTTGTTTTATGGCCGCATCAAGTTCAAGATATTCCAAACGGTCAAGCCACCCCACACGTTCATAAATCAGGTTGCCATTGAGATATACTTTTACATTATCATCATGATAAAATCTTAACGCAAAAGGTCTGTCCGCATTTCCATCAAAATTGAAAGTTCTCCTTATCCAGATATTCTCTGAACGCCACCGCGTACCCTTATACCTGTCATCATCAGAAAAAGGAGCCGTTCCTGTCTTCCATGAACCCGCATCATAATTTACATCGTACCAGTTCCCTTCAGGTGCGTTTTCCGTATAAACAACCTGGTATGGTTGTTCATCAGATGCCGGTAATACGGTTTGGTAGGTTGGTTCAGGCTTTCCAAGAAAGTTATAAATCTTATCGTCAACCTTCAGCAAACCTAACAGAGCGTGTGGTGCACCGGTCCAATGTGTAGTGGTCGTTTCATTTAATTTGTCTCCGCCCGACCAGATGCTGAAATAGGGCGTATGCGTAATCAGTGGAAAAGAAGGAACACGTTGTTCCTGCGCGTTTAATGCACAAATCAGAAACAGCAATGGAACAAGAATAAATCTCCGCATCAGTAAGTCTTTTATTTAATACAAGATGATGAACCGGTAACTGTGGTTGTCTTTCAAAAGACAGTCGGGCTGTGTCAAGCATAAAAAAGTGATTCGCCAATGAAGGCGAACCTCCATTGACGAATCGAAACCAAAACCAACTACCAACCAGTATTTTGCACAAACGCCGGATTATTGTTTACATCAATTTCCGGTATTGGAAAGAAGTAATGTCTTTTATTAAAAACCCTTGTTTCAAATGGTTTCTTTTGATAGAAGTCCGGAAGCGTTGCATCTATATTCAGTGCCATTGCAGGTCCGTTGTCGGTAACTTCTGCAATCTTCCAGCGACGGGTATCAAAATACCTGACATTTTCAAAAGCCAGCTCCACCTGTCTTTCATGACGAATAGCTTCGCGCATCGCGTCCTGGTCCGCAGGTAATGGAACAACACCCTGGCCATAGCCTGATATCCCTGCGCGTTCACGGATCATGTTCAGGTAAAGAAGAATATCACCGTTAGAAGGATCATGTTCATTCAAGGCCTCAATATAATCCAACAGCAGGTTTGCCAGGCGGTATTGAACTATCACGCCACGTCCGTCGCGCCAGTCTGTTAATTTGGCTCCTTTACGAACCACGTAACCCGTAGGACTGTAATCATTACTGATTCCCTTGCCGGAGTTGCCACGATAATACAACCGGGTCACAACTTCGCCTGAATTGGTGTTGAGCCATTTCCTGTTATCATAGGTGATGTTAACATAGAACCTTGGTTCACGGTTTACCCATTGATTGAAGACTTCTCTTTCTTTATCATCATCCGGCGCCTGGAATTGTGAAGTACCGGTTTCAACATATCCTGAAGCTGCATCGGTGATGGGCAACCCATTCTCCATAAAAAATGCATCAACAATACGTTGGGTAGCACCAAGACCACCGCTGCCTCTTACCTCTGAATTGTATCCATCATGGTATGGCGTTACCTCGTACCCACGGGCATTTTCATCTTCGGTCCTGGCAAAAATAACTTCTGAGTTCCAGGCATCAAGGATCACATCGCGGCAGGATAAAAACGGGCTGTAGTTTCCATTTCCGTCGTTTTTGCGGTACAGGCTGTAAACGCCGGGAACAAATTCATCGATGAATGCCTTGTATGCATCAGAAGCTCTTTTCCATTTTGTTTGATCATAGGTTTGATTGATAAGCTGCTTACCATCGGGATTCTTTAATGCTGCATAATCAGTGTTGCCATTAAACAAAGGACTTGCGGCAAGCAATAATGTGCGTGCCTTGAAAGAAAGTGCTACCCCTTTAGTGATACGTGCGATGTTATCATCGTTAATAGGGCGAACGGGTAGATCAGCCGCAGCCTGGTCAAGTTGTGTAATTATGAATTCAACGCATTCATCCATTGAATTTCTTGGCAATTGAATGTCTGAAGCAGGTGCATCGACCGGGATCACCTCATCTCCCAGGATCACTACCGGTCCATACATACGCACCAGGTAATAATAATACATTGCTCTGAGCGCACGCGCTTCGGCTTTGTACCGGCGCTTCAGTTCGTCATTAATATCTATGGTTACATTATCGATATTCGCGATAAAGAAAGTGGCAGATCGTATACCGCGGTAAAAGTCGCGCCAGTGCGAAGTAGTGAAACCACTACCTGCGTCCCAGGAACCTATGTTCATAGGATTCGATTCAACAAAACCCCACAGGTATTCAGCTTCATCGGCCGCACCGGTCCAGGGACCAGAATTGCGATTTCCAACAAACCGCTGGCTCCACTCACGTGGAATCATGGTGTAAACGTTTGCCAGGTAACGTTCCGCAGTAACGCGGTTACGAAAGGTTTCTTCCATGGTGAGACGGTCATCGGGAACCTGGTCAAGAAACTTTTTACAGCCTGAAATGGATATGGCCACAACTATTATGGCAATCCAACTATATTTTGATTTCATACTAAACATGTTTTTTGCCATTAAAAATCTAAAGTGAGACCCAAAGAATATGTCTTAACATTTGGATAGCGACTTCCGTTGCCGGTGTTGATAGTAGTTTCAACATCCCACAGATCAAAATCACTAAAGGTTAATGGATTGATCAGTTGAATATAAACGGTTGCGTTACGAAGTACACCAGTGTACCAGTGCTTGGGAAAATTATAGCTGAGTTCGAACGTTTTCATTCTGATAAAATCAGCATCTCTCAGCCACCAGGTACTCGATTGGGTGTTATTTAAATTACGGTCCTCTCCATTGGCCAGTCTCGGATAAAACACATTCCCGTTTGCCTTGCCTTCCTGCCAGCGGTCATGGATATTGCTATAAACATTTGTAAGACCCGCACCGTTTGCAAACGGATGAATGGCATCGCCGGAAAGCATGATATCTGCACCACGCTGACCGGTAAACAGCGTACCTATGTTGAAATTTTTATAGCTGAGATTAAATCCGAAACCAAAAATTAGGTTTGGCACATCGCCGCGCCCGATAAAGGTGCGGTCATAATTGTTAATGAGACCATCACCATTGAGGTCGGCATATTTAATATCGCCAGGCAGTATTCTTGACTTATCTCCGGGCACAGCGCTGGCGTCAATCTCGGCCTGGTCAGCAAAAAGACCTTCAGCAACATAACCCCAGCGACCCAGTATGTTATGCCCGGTGCGGTCCATCCAGGAATAAAGTTGTTTTGGCTGATCGTTCTCAAGCAATACATCTTTGTTATAAGTGATGTTACCACGAAGACTCATGTTAACATTACCTACCCTTCCATTGTATTCAAGTGTTGCATCGATACCCTTGTTTTCAACTTCACCAAGGTTGCCATAAGGGAAGTTGGTGAGACCCATAAACACCGGAATAGAAGAACGCTGGAGGAAGATGCCTTTGCGTCTTTCTTTGAAGATATCCACGATGAGTGAAAGCTTATCATTCAGTGTTTTTATCTCAACGCCAAGATCCTGTTTGCGTGATTCTGCCCAGGTTACAACTGCACCATAATCGGTGATGTTGATACCGCGCATTTCATTGAGATTACGGTTAAAACGATAACCGTCAACGTTGTCAGACAAGATATCGAGGTAAGCAAATCTTCTTCCGCCTATTCTTCCTATACCTGTTAACCCATCTGAGTAGCGGAACTTAAGATAGGTGACCGCTTCTTTGATGCCCTCAAAAAACTTTTCATTGGATACTACCCACCCAAGACCAAAGGCCGGAAAGGTTCCATACCTGTTTTCCGGGGCAAAGGTTTCTGAACCGTTGTAACCCAGGTTGCCTTCAATAAAGTAACGGTCATCATAAGAATAAGTGAGCCTGGTTGCAAGACCAACATATCGTTCCGGTATGGAGGAAGTAAAGTCACCGGCAAACAGGTTCATATAATCGTCAGTATAAAACAATGCGAGCCCCCCAACACGGTGTTTACCAAAACTGTTGTCATAATTAACCGAGGTTTCTGTATAGAACCGGCGACCACCATCGTTCTCACGGCGGTATCCAAGATAGTTACCGCTTCCTGTATAGGTTCGGACAAGATTCAACGAACCATCGGGGTTCCTGGGATTGTTGGCATCCGGTGCATAAGTATCTTCGCGTTTACCTCTTTCTATAAATGCACCGTTATCGGCATCAAAGGCAAACATGGTGGTGGCAGTAAGACCTTTGGTAATAAAGTTCAGGTCCTGCGTCAACCGCAGATTCGCATTTAATGAATTATCAAATTCGGTGGCATAACCTCTGCGTGTAAGATCTGCCCAAGGATTTCTGAAACCACCATTAGGATTTTTTCCGGGAACATAACCTCCTGTGTATTCCAGCGGGTATTCTGTTGAAGGAATACTCATGGCAGAAGAAAAGATATCTTCTGTGGATATGGCTGGCCTGTTAGTATTGGTAAAAAATCCACGGATACCAACATCCAGTTTAGTGGTTTTAGTGATGTTCATGTTGACATTGGTGGTTACTGTAAACCTTCTGAAACGCAGGTCAGAATTATAATTCTGGATACCATCTGTTTTCAGCAGACCCGTTTCATCATAATAACCAACCGACCCGTAGTAGCGAAGAAAATCAGAACCCCCGCTTACGTTAACGTTGGCCCTGCGTACCTTGCCCCAGTCGCGGTACAATGCATCGAACCAGTCAACATTCGGATACAGTTCAGGATCTTCGCCTGATAGTGTGCGTTGAATATATTCAGCAGAATATTTTTCACCCTGTCCCCGGGTGGTAAATGATTCGTTGGCAGCTTCCATATAAGCGGCTGCACCAGCCATTTCTGGCAATTTTGTGAAGGTGTTACGGCCTTCGCTATAATCTATACTGACTCGTGGTTTTCCAACCTTACCTTGTTTTGTTGTGATGAGTATCACACCATTTGCACCACGAACACCATACACTGCAGTACCGGCCGCATCTTTAAGAATGGTGAATGATGCGATATCTTGTGGATCGATATTATTAATAGAACGTTCAACCCCGTCCACAAGTATCAGCGGTGCTGATGAACCACCACCAAAGGTTGAAATCCCGCGGATCCATATATCAGCGCTGTTGCGGCCGGGCTGACCGGAACGCTGAACACCAACCACACCCGATATGCGTCCTGCCAGCATGGTATTGATATTAGCCACGGGCAGTTTTAGCTCTTCAGGATTGATGGTTGATTGGGCCCCAATTACACTGATTTTTCTTTGTCTTCCGAAACCCACCACCACTACATCATTCAGTGAACCTTCATTGGCTTCAAGCGTAACATAAAAAACACGGTTCGCGCCTACTGCAAGGATTTGTGAAGTGTAACCTACAGATGTAAAAGCCAGGCTGTCAGTGACGGCAGCTCTGAGCGTGAATTCGCCTTTGGCATTGGTTACTGTACCACGGCTGGTACCATTCACAATTACTGATATGTTCGACAGAAATGTTCCTGCCCGGTCACGTACCACGCCCGACAGGTTAACCTGTTCGCTCGTCTGCGAAATCGATTTAGCAGGTAGACAAGCAAAAAACATCATTACCAGCAACGGCATAAGACTCCTGTTGCTTACAGTGTAAGCATTCAAACGGATCTGCTCCATGTGTTGATTTTTGTTTAAGCGTTAAAGTGTGTTGTGATTGATAAAACGGTGGAAGGATGCTTCGTGCATTCAAAATGGTGCAGACAGCAGCGTTTTGGCTTCAATTTCATACTGGCATTTTTTTGTAGTTGGTAATCGTTCTGATTCTGGTTAATCGAATAACTTCGGTTAAACGTTTAACTAAAGTAAGGTGTTAAATTTAATTAACAAAAAATATTTATCAGCAGAAAAAAGTCATAAAAAGATTCGGATTATAATGCTTACTTGCAAGGCCAAACCCAAACAACCAGATTTTCATGCAAAAACGCGTTTCGCTTAAAGACATCGCGCTGCAGGTTGGCGTATCTACTGCAGCAGTATCATATGTCTTAAACAACAATAAAGAGAAGCAAAGCAAGATTGGAAAAGACGTAGCAAGAAAAATAAAAGCAGTTGCAAAACAACTCCGCTATCAGCCTAATCATATTGCCAGAAGTCTTAGATCCGGAGTGACCCATACAATTGGGTTGATCGTTGAAGATATCTCCAATCCTTTTTTCTCCAACCTGGCAAGCATCATTGAAAAAGCCGCCAAAGCGCATGGCTACACCGTTGTAATCGGATGTCATTATGAGAACATGAAAAATTCAGAGGATCTGTTGGATACGCTTATGCACCGCCAGGTAGATGGCATCGTTATAACACCCGTCGATAAATCTGAAAAACATATTCGGAAACTGGCTCAGTCAGGCATTCCGCATGTATTGGTTGATCGCTATTTCACCCGTGTAAAATCCAACACGGTAACCATTAACAATCTTGGCATCTCACATAAAGCAGTGACACATCTTGTAGAACAAGGCTACAGGAAGATTGCCATGATCGCTTACGAATCTTCATTTGAACACATGCACGACAGGGTAAAAGGTTACCAGAAAGCGTTGAAAGATCATAATTTGAGCGTCCCCAAAAATTACCTGCAACGTGTTCAGTTTCCCAATGTTGAGAATGATATCGACCAGGCGATCCGTAAGCTGATGAACAGCAAAAATCCGCCCGACAGTCTTTTCTTTGAAAACAATATTATAGCAGTAAAATCGCTTGACACCATCAATCAACTTAAAATACGGGTTCCCGAAGATCTTGGCATCGTGAGTTTTGATTCGCGTGATGCGTTTAACTATTTCTATTCTCCCCTGAGTTATATAGAACAGAATCTTCAGAAAGTAGGTGATGAAGCCATCAGGTTATTGCTGGAAACCATGAAAGACCGGAGTATGCCACCAGCACATATTGTTGTGGATGCAAAACTGGTGATAAGAAAAAGCAGTGTAAGAAAGTAAAAAACCGGAGCGACTTACCCCCGCACAATGCAGCAGATAAAATCGTTCCGGCTCTTAAAGCAGCTAAACCTTTGAAGTAGCCAGTACTTCGTCGAGATTGGATAAGCCTGCCGCAAATCCTTCTTTGAAACCCATATTGATAATTTTTTGGAGATCTGATTCTTTATCAAAACTGATAACGATATCAATGGTCGTACCTTCCCCGGAAGATCTGAAACGGCGACTCCAGTTCATAGATGGCATCGATTCATTACGAGTGCCATTTTCATCACAGAAATAATCTGCTGAATCAAAACCTTTTTTTGGTTCAATACTTATAAAGTCTGCCTTTGACCATTGCATTTCATTCTCTGGCCCAACCATAGCATATAACCAATGCCCGCCTGCACGGAAGTCCATCGATTTGGTTTGTGCCCGCCATGGTTTTGGCGCCCACCATTTATCCAGCACCTTGCTATTTGTCCACGCGTTCCATACTTCATCTATAGATGCATCAAAACTCCTGGTCACATTGATCGTCCTTTTTTGCAGGTTCTTTTCAAATTGAAACTGATTTTTACTTTCCATCTGATTTCGATTTTGATTTATGAAAAATTTCATCAAGCTGGTTAAACCTAATTTCCATGAGGCCACGGAACTGATCAAGCCACTTATCTATTTCTTTCATCTTTTGCGGATTAAAGTGGTAGTGTATCTCCCGTCCATCCTGATGGGGTCGCACCAATTCACATTCGGCCAGGACCTTTATGTGTTTGGACACCGCCTGGCGCGAAAACTCAAAATGTTTAGCAATCGCATTTGGTGTCATTGCCTGTACGGCCAGTAAACTTAAAATCGCCCTTCTTGTGGGGTCGCCTATTGCATCGAAAATATCTCGTTTCATATTTTTAATTTGTCACCCGGAAAATCGTGTTACTGCCAATCCGCAACCATCCAGTTGCAAATATAAGCGCAACCTTTCAGTTGCGCAAATTTATTTTTGAGCGTTTTTTAGATTCTTTCGTAAATAGTTTCGGTGGCTTTTTGTTCTATCCCTTCCGGAGAGATATTATACGCGGTGATAACCAGGCGATCGTTGGAAGGCAATTCTATTTCAGTTCTCCAGCCCCAATGTTGTTCCATCTCAGGACCAACATATGTATAACCCCCAAGCATATCAAAGGCATCACTCCCCCGCTTGCCTTCAGAAAACATCATGGCAGCACCATTGTGAAAACTATCGAGCCATATACTCTGGAACTTCTCAAGACCCAGATGATAGCCATAGATAGCCAAACCCTCCAATGGTTTGCCTTCAAAACTGCCCTTATATTCATGCATCACAAAACGACCACCGAGAATGGTTTTAATAGTGGCCTCAACGGGCGATTCATCCGCAACCTTATCAGGTTCAAACCAGGTTTTGGATGTACCCTTCCAGTTACCGGTTAAACGATTCAACTGGTAATGCAAACCTGCAGTTTTTGAAGCTTCAAATTTGTTGGCCATTGCTTAAGTTTTTATACCTGGCTGAAGTGCCAGGCACTACGAATCTAGCAGATGTTTTAAATACATCCACAACAAAGAAAACGAAGTCTTCTGGGCTGTCAGCTACTATGGTTTGGCCGGTGGCGGAGGATTGATCATGATATGCGCACCATGTGTGCCGGGATGCATGATCCACGGCATTCCAGGGGCGCCGGCACGTAGCGGTAGTCCTGTGCTTTGCGCAGTGGCATAAGGTATATAAACTACATAACGCAGGTACCCATCTTTCAACTCGCCCGTTGTTGCATTGTAGTTCTCATCCTTTCCCGAGAACACAAACAAGGTAGTCGGATCTTTCGGCATCTTTAATTTGCCCGACTTTACTTCCTGTTCACGGATATCAAAAATCTCACCGGTATTTTTTCCCTGTTTTCGCAGTTCGCGCCCCCTCGTCATAAATGGTTCGAGATCTTTATGATAACAGGCTACCGAAATGGAAGCTTTGGTTGGATCGTCAACAATACAAACAAGTTCGTTTGTGCCTTTCCGTAATAACTCCAGACCCTGTCCATCGGTATACCGGTATACTGAAGCACTGTCTCTTTTGTCTGCAGGAGCAGCAAGTAAAGCAGTCTTAATCAAAATCTCATTTGAAACCGCATTCTGTTGCCCCAATGCAGTGATTGCAGAGACTGCAAATAGTAACAAACATATAGTGTTCTTCATCTGCAAAGATTTTAGGTTGTGAGATTGCGCAGCTGCTAAACAATTCTGTTCAGTTTAACAGGCGGTGTCTGGTTCGCGTTCCACTGGCAAACGTACAGATTCTGTTCATCGTCCACGCATACATCATGGCAGTGACTGAAAATACCCGGCTTCTCCTGCAATGCTGGTGTTAACGCGGCACCTTTGTATTCCGGAGCCGTACCGCCTGGGTTTGATATCACACGGTTGTTTTTGTCAAGTATGGTAACAAAACCTGAACGATCTGTTCGTTTGCCGGAACTATCTTTCGACCAGCAGCAACCCGCATAAAGTTCATCGCCATTTATAACCGGCCGGCACACATACATACCGGGCAGATCGATACGTTTTATAAATTTTCCCTCAAGACTAAATACTTTAAAACAATTTTCTTCACGGGAAGTACAGATCACGACCGGGGCGCCTGATCCGCGTGAATCAATGGTTACACCATGAGCATTGCGAAGGTTATGATCAGGGTTACTGTTGTTGTGGCCGCCAAAATGCCTGATATATTGTCCTTTACTATTATACTGAATTATATAATCGGACCCATAACCATCCGCTACATAAATATCACCATTAGGTGCAACAGCAGTTTCAGTTGGCCTGAATGGTTCATCATCTTTATATACACCAATCGTGCGTGGATGACCAATGGCAAATACAAGACGACCATCCGTAGTTGTTTTCAACACCTGTCCCGCCTGGCTGTTAGGTCCACCCTTGGGATTGTTGAAATAACCACAATCAGTCATAATCAAAAAATCCTCACTACCTTCTTTTGCGAGGGTTAATCCATGCCCACCAGGTAGTCCATGTCCCCAGGTGTCCAGCAGTTTCCCACTCTTATCAAAAATGAGTACGTTGTTTTTGGTTTCATCACCCAGCATGATCAGCCTGCCTTTGCTATCAAACACCATTTCATGACAGTTGGCGAGCGGCGTTTTTGCGGCATCGATTTTCGCCCAGGCGGTGTCAACCCGGTACCGATGTTTTCCATGACCAATAATTACGTCGGCATCAGTTTTTCTACCGGACCTGGCTGCAAGCCCGATATGTGGCGCCACAACTGCAGATGCAGCCAATAATGCTGAATTACGAATAAAACTCCGTCTTGATTTCATGCCTTTAATTTACACAGATTATTGAATCACCCATCAACTTAACCCGGAGATTAAAAATAATTACCAATTTTTGCAACAATATCTCCGCTTGCCGGTCTAAATGCAACAGGTGAACCATATTGTTGAAAATAATGAATCGGACCGGCGTCTTGTAAATGCGGTATTATCGGGCGACAGTGCAGCATTTTCCACGATAATCCAGAATACGCAGGGACTGGTAATGCAAATCATTTTCAAGATGATTGAAAACAGGGAAGAAAGAAAGGACATCGCACAGGACGTTTACCTGAAAGCCTATTCAAAACTTGCAGGGTTCAGGTTTCAGTCTAAACTATCAACCTGGATCGCACAGATCACCTATAATACCTGCCTGAGTTCCCTTGAGAAAAAACGGCTGGTGCTTACAGGTGACCTGAATCCATCAACAGATGATGATGCCATGTTTACTGATAACCAGTTTGCCGATCATGAAACCGAGCAACTGATCCGAAGACGGGAACAACAATTTATTCTGCAGACCGAGGTAGACAAGTTGCCCCCGCTTTTGCGCACGCTGATCGTGTTGTTTCACCAGGAACAGCTAAGCTATGATGAGATCTCAGCCATCACCGGTTTGCCGGCAGGCACTTTAAAAAGCTATCTTTTCCGGGCAAGAAAAGCACTGAGAACAAATCTTCTTGCCAAATACAAAAAAGAAGAACTATGATGAACGGCCACCTTGATGATGAACTGATCCAGGAGTATGCCGCTAACCCGGCGGTGCTTACGGTAACGGCAGCTGCACATATTGCAGGCTGTGCGCATTGCCAGGCGCGCGCTGCCGGTTACCGCGAATTATTTTCACAGGTTAGTGAATTGCCAAAACCCGCATTTGATTTTGATCTGTCGAAGCTTGTGATGGAAAAGATCGCTGTATCCAACCCCAATCCGGTAGCCGCCACCGATAAAAAAACGGCCTGGACGTTGTGGTCATTGGCAATTGTCAGCGTAGCAGTTTTTGGTTCGATCTTATATTACCTGCGCGATTATCTGACCGATCTTATGTCTGGTTTATCATCGGCGGTTACTATTCTTGTAATACTGACCATGCTGCTGATTGCAGTCTTCCTTGTAATTGATGAATACCGTAAATACAACAAACAAATAAACAGCCTGGATTTTTAAAAAACACTGCAACATTAAATGCGTGTACCGGTCTAACTATAAAAGCAACAAAAGATGAAGAAAACAATTTTATTCGCGGCGATACTATTGACAACCCTGGTGACCCAGGCGCAGGAAACAGAACCCTATGACCCCTTCAGAGACAAAGGATTTCTTGATACCATGTTTAAAGTTTCATCGGTAGTGGTGATCATCTACCTGGTATCAACCTTTCTTTTGAACATGGTTAAGCAGTTTCTTGATTATAAACTAAAGCGGAAGATGCTCGACAAAGATGCTACCGAAACCATTGTAAGACAGTTACTCGATACGAAACGCAAGGACAGCCGCCTTACTGCGATTAAATGGGCGGTAATTACAGGAGGCCTTGGTCTCGGCTTTACGGCGATCCAGTTTTTCCCTCCCTTTGGCATACACTCTGTAATGATCATGTGTTTCTGTGTTTCATTAAGTTTTCTTTGTTACTCCTATTTCGTAGGCAGATCAGAAAACAAGCCCAGGACCGGTTCCATAGAAACAACTGTAACAACCCATTAATTAAGCAACATGAAATCAGCTCTCGTATTTATTACGCTTGTAACACTCGCGCTCAGCATTTATTTTACTTATAACCGATACGATTATGTGGGCGTGAATACCATGCATATGAATGACGGACAACACGAGCAAAGATTAAGCACACGCGGCACGGTTCGATTTAATGATGAGGGTACAGCTATAGAAAGTATTTCCAAAACCGGTTTCCTTAAATACAGCAGTGATGACGTGTCACTTGAAGCAAGGGTGAAGCAGGGGCAGATTGTTTATAAGCTGACCGAGGATGGAGACAGGGTAAATGTTGAAGACCACTATGGCCGCGAATTGCTTGCCAGGCTGATTTCTGAGATAATTGAAACAGGGTTCGATGCCCGCGGTCGTGCGGAACGCGTGTATGCGAAAGGCGGTGCGTCGGCGGTACTAAATGCGGCCGCTACTATGAAACACGAACATGTGAAAGCAACCTATTATGATTTCCTGCTGGGCACCGACTCGCTGAATACAGAACAAACGGCCATCATCATAAACGCAACAACTGCTTTCAACAATGATTATGAAAAGGCTCGTTTACTCAAGCCATTGGCAACACGCAGCCTACCCGATTCTCTCTGGGACGGATGGATTAAAACTGCGCAAACCATCCAGGCAGATTATGAGAAAGCAGCGGTACTGAACGCAGTATTAAACGCAGCACCAGATAGCAGCACTTATAAAGGGATACTCCAGTTAACGGCTTCGATCAGTTCGGATTATGAAAAGGCAAATGTGCTTAAGACTTTTTTGAAACGGCAACTCAAACCCGGCCAACTCATTGCCGTTTTACCGGTTGTGAAGTCTGTAAATTCTGATTATGAGAAAAGTGCTTTATTAAAAGAAATCAGGTTCCCACTGAATGATTCACTGTCGGAAGACGCATACTTTTCTGCTGTGAGCACCATTGATGCTGATTATGAAAAAACCCGGGCACTTGAGGAAATGCTGAAGCATCCCCTGACAAACAATGGGTTTAACCAGTTGGCAACCATTGCCTCAACATTACAGGCGGATCATGAAAAGTCCAGCCTGCTGAAAAAGCTGATCAACAGTGCAGAGGGAGAGGGACGTATTCCGCGGTTGATGATGGTTGTGCATGATATGAACTCCGAATATGAGAAAGCCATCCTGATAAAGACCCTTGGTGAAAATAATTCTATGGCCGAAGAAGACTGGATGTCACTGATATCAGAAGTTACGTTCATTAACAATGATTCCGAAAAAGCCAATCTACTTGTTCAATTGGCTCGTAATCTTCCCAAAAATGCCGCCACCCAGGATGCTTATGTAAAGGCAGCCCGGTCGATAATTTCCGAACACGAATATGGCAAAGCACTTAAAGCCATAGACCTTTAGTAACATTTAAAATTAAACAACATGAAGCGTATTACATCATTGGCAATGATGCTGGTCATCCTTTGCCTTCAACAATTGAACGCGCAGTGCGACTCTGCCTTTACCATCACATCAACTCAAACCGTTTATCTTGATGCTTCTGACAATGTGGTTCGCACGGTAGATGAATTATCCACTATCCGGGTTTCAAAAACTGCTGTCACTATAACTCCGGGAAACAGCCGGGAGATGAGCGGTGCGATATCAAAACACGAGTGTAAATGGCAGGTGCCTTACAAAGAAGGGAAATCGTTAATTGTAGCATCGGTCAGTAACGAAACAGCCGGCGAAACAAGAACGATTCATTTGTTGCTTGAGGCAAAAAATGGTGAACTTAGTCTAACAGCTACCGTGGATAATGACGACAACAAAAAAATTAAATTGAAGGGGGTAAAATTTGCTACCGCTCCGTGATGACATCTAAGTGGCAGGCCCCTTATCATCCCAGTGATCTTTGATGATCCTGCCATCCTTATCCTTCAGCAAACGGCGGGCGTACCTGTGACCAATTATAGTGCCTTCGGCATTTTTCTTACCCATAAAAAGCA
The DNA here is from genome assembly GCA_023416995.1 of Bacteroidota bacterium. Classification (GTDB taxonomy): domain Bacteria; phylum Bacteroidota; class Bacteroidia; order Chitinophagales; family Chitinophagaceae; genus DATHKG01. The sequence goes on along the minus strand of JAEZGI010000011.1, from coordinate 37,544 downwards.
CAATCGGGTTGCCTTCACCATCGGTTTTGAAACCCAGGTCATAACTCTTGAACCGGCGTTCAATAAAGGCTGAAGGCTCATACTGCTTGCTCAATATTTTTATGATTGGTTCTCCTAAAGGCATTTGATTGTTTTATAAAAAAGCGATAAAAATCATGCCTCATACTCCCAGGAACCTGGATCACCTAAAACGAAAAGCGACGGATAAATCCGCCGCTTTTACATCAAACAAAACCTCAACCATCAAATATTTGAAGCACTCCAGTCGGTTTCTTTCACTTCCCGGTGCTCGTAATCAGCCGTCATTAATTCTTCGATCGGCTTCTCCTGTTGTTTTGAGAAACGCCGTATGATCCGGTCAAAAATGGCATACATCACCGGTACGATAATCAGGGTCAGGAACAGGGAGCTCAGCAAACCACCAATGATTACCCAGGCAAGCCCGTTTTTCCACTCAGCACCTGCACCACTGGCCAATGCAATAGGCAGCATACCAATCACCATCGCGATCGTAGTCATCAGGATAGGTCGCAAACGTGCGTGGTTGGCATCAATTAAAGCATCATAAGTGCTAGCGCCTTCCTTTTTTCTTTGATTGGTAAAATCGACCAGGATGATCGCATTTTTTGCCACCAGACCAATCAGCATGATCAGACCCAGGATCGTGAATATGTTCAATGAATTATTGGTTAAGGCAAGTGCGAGAAAGGCACCAATAATTGCCAGCGGGATAGAAAACAATACCACCAATGGATACACAAAGCTATCGTATAAAGCTACCAGGATCAGGTACACCAGTAGCACTGCTGCCAGCAAAGCAATACCCATCGATCCAAAACCTTCGCTTTGGTTTTCCATATCACCGCTCCATACATAACCCACACCTGTTGGTCGTGGAAGTTGTTCAAAGGCTGACTGCCATTCTGCTGCAATGGTACCCGATGGGCGACCCACAACCTGCGCCTGGATAGTAACAGAAGTACTTTTATCGCGACGCTCTAACTGGCTGGGACCTGAACTTTCAGAGACGGTTGCAAATTGTGCAAGACGGATCTGCTGACCTTTATCATTTATAAACAGCAGGTCACTGACATCATTAATCTGCTGACGGTTGAATGCATCATAGCGAATATTGATATCATATTCATACTCACCCTGTCTGAACTTACCATCGGTATTACCGCTGAATGCAGTTTGCATCGTACTACCGACGGTGGCAAGACTTAAACCAAGAGCAGCCATTTTATCACGATCAACCTGTACACTGATCTCAGGATTACCGGCCTCAACAGAAAGCTTCACCTCACTGGATCCCTTCACTTTTTTCAACTCTGCCATAGCAGCGTTTGCAAACACCAGTACACTGTCCAGTTCCGGACCTGTAACCACCAATGCGAGCGGTGCCTGTTCAGCGGTACCAAGTATACTTACAGGTACTGTCTTAACTTTAGCGCCGACCAGTACAGGTTCAAGTTCCCGTTTGATTTTAGCGGCATAGATATAGGAATCATCGGCTCTCTCGTTTTTAGGCACCAATTGTACGGCAATCTCAGACTTATAAGCAGTAGCCTGGGTAGCAGCCATACCATCACTGGATTGTCCAACGGTGGTTATCTGCCGGGTGATTTCTTTTTTGGTACGGAGAAAATCTTCCGCACGTTGTGTCATCTGGTTCGTTTGTTCGATTGATGCATCTTTAGGCATCTCTATCTGAACAAGGAATTCTCCCCTATCACTTTTGGCAAAAAACTCTGCACCGATGAAACCTGCACCCACCAGGTAAAATGATCCGATAAGTAAGGCTAATACGGCGGCAAGTGTTGTTTTCTTGTGGGCAAGACACCATTTAAGGATATTGGTCACCCAAACGGTAAATGAGTGCAGCCCTCTTTCAAAACCTATCAATATGCGGCCAAAAAACGATTTGCTGCTGATCTGTTCCAGTTTTCCAAAACGTGATGACAACCACGGCACAATAGTAAAAGAAGACAATAATGACAATAAGGTAGCTATAGCAACTGTCACACAAAACTCCTTCAGGATGTCTGCAGCAAGCCCTGTACTGAGCGCAATTGGAACAAACACCACAACAATTACAAGAGTAATTGCGGTAACCGTGAAACCGATTTCCTTTGTAGCGTCAAAAGCAGCACGAACACGGTTTTTACCCATCTCCATGTGACGGTAAATGTTTTCAAGCACCACGATCGCATCATCTACAAGGATACCTACAACAAGCGACAATGCAAGGAGCGACATCAGGTTAAGTGAATATCCCAGCAAACTCATTCCAATAAAGGTTGCAATCAAAGAAGCGGGGATGGCAACCATAACGATAGCAGCGTTTCTTACACTGTGCAAAAAGAATAACATCACAAATGCTACCAATATAATAGCAAGTACCAGGTCAAAAATCACGGCATTAGCAGAAGCAAGCGTATAGTTTGAACTATCATTTACTACATTCAATTCAAGACCATTAACCGAATAATCTTTGTTCAGTTTTTCGATACTGGCCTTAACACCTTTACTTACTGCAACCGCGTTGGCATCTGATTGTTTGATAACCTGCAAAGCGATTGAACTGCGCTGGTTTACCCTGGCCAGTTTCTCTACATCCTTTTGTGTATCCTGAACATCAGCAATATCTTTTAGTCTTACTTCACCACGCTCATTAGAGATGATCAGCAGATCACGCAATTCATCCACAGATCTGAACTTACCGGCCAACCTTACAAGTATATCCTGGTCCCTGGTTTGAACACTTCCAGTCGGGAAGTCAAGATTTGATGTTAAGATCTTGTTCTGCACCTGCGCGAGCGATAAACCAAATCCTTCCAGTTTTGACGAATTGATGTTTACCTGGATTTCTCTCTCCTGTCCACCGATAAGATTCACCTGCGCTACACCCGGCACCCTCGAAAGCACAGAAGATATTCTTTTGTCCATCAGATCATAAAATGCAGCTTCTTCCATTTTGGCTGAAGATGATATCGTAAGGATCGGTAAGTCATCAAGAGAAAACTTATTCAAAGATGGCGGGTCAACATCATCCGGAAGATCGCCAAGAATGGCGTTCACCTTGCGTTGTGCATCATTAAGAGCAAGATCCACATCAGCGCCACTGTTTAGCGTAACAATGATGGTTGAAAGACTTTCAAAAGATTTTGATTCGAGTTTTTTAATGTTTTCCATGGAAGACACCGCATCTTCGATCTTTCTTGAAACGGTGTTTTCGACTTCACTCGGTGAAGCGCCGGGGTAAACGGTAACTACTGATACTACTGCCGGGGAAAACTTAGGCAATAACTCATAGTTTAAGGAAGTATAACTCAGGATACCGCCCAGGGTAAGTATCGTGAATAACACGATCACCAGTGTTGGGCGTTTTATCGAAATTTCAGCTATTTTCATTATTCGTTTCTTTTAACTATTCAACGGTTGATATTACCGTATCACATTCACCTTTGCTCCTTGTGAAAGATTTACCTGTCCGGAAGTGATCACCTGTTCCTGTTCGTTAAGACCTTCCAGCACTTCAACTTTATCGCCCAATACACGCCCTGCTACTACCTTTCTTATAGATGCAGTACTGTCTGGTGTCATTACATATACCTCGTTGGAACTTACGCTGCCAACAAATGCTGTTCTCGGAATTTGTATAACGGGTTTGTTACCAGGAAAACTAAATACAGCAGTTCCATACATACCGGCCCTTAATGCATTTGCGTCATTAGAACTGATTTCAATTTCAATAGGAAAATTGAGCGCTTCATCAGCCTTTGCTGCAATGAACCCTACCCGACCAGTAAATTCCCTGTCCGGAAAAGCACTCGCACGTACAGTGACCTTATCACCTTTTTTTAGTGCAGCTACCTGCGCTTCAGTTACATTAACTCTTAACACAAGTTTCGATACATCAACTACCTCGAAGAGTTTTGTACCGGGTGCAACTACTGAACCAGCCTCTATGTATTTTTTGTTTACAATGCCGTTTATTGAAGAACGAATGGTGGCGTCTGATACACGAATCTTCGCTGTTGATAATCTTGCCTGTGCATTGGTAAGTGCCTGTGTTGCCAGGTCAACCTGCTGACGGGTAACACCACCGGTAGCAAAGGCATTTTCATAACGTTGTTTATCTTTCAATGCAGTTTGATAATTAGCTTCAGCACTGTTTACTTCAACATTCAGGTCGTCGGCATCAATTACAGCAAGCACCTGTCCAACGCGGACAACGGCGCCCTCATCTACCAGTATCTTATCTATTCTGCCGGAACTTTTTGATGAAAGATCAATTTGTGTTTTTGCTTCGAAGTAACCGTTAGCGGTGAGACCCGTTGAAAGTGAATCGGCCTGTACGCGGCTTACCCTTACAGCAATGCCCGCAGTATTCTCTTGCGCAACCACAGCAGTTTTCGCTTCGTTTTTCTTTTTGTTATTAGTAAGTACTGAAGCTATCAGTGCAGTAACACCTGCTACCAATACAATCGTAATTAAAAGCCTGATCACTGATCGTTTGTTCATTGTTGTAAGGTTATTAGTTGATTAAAGTTTTTAGTTTGCCTTTTGATTTCAACAACTGTATCTCTGCTATCTTATAGTCAAGCAGTGCCGTTGAATAATTATTTTGAGCCTGCGTAAGCGATGATTCTGCATCCAGCAGATCGGTAAGTGTTGCGAGGCCGTTGTTGTAGTTATTTTGTGTATTAACAAACACCTCCTGTGCGAGTTCAGCATTTGTTTTCTGGTTGTTAAGAATGATAATACTGCTGCTTAGCCGGGATTTCGCGTTTTCAAAATCAAGATTAAGCGACAGTTCAGCGTTAGCAATATCTTCATCTGCCTTACGAATACTTACATCAGCCTGCCTGATCCTGGCTTTGGTGGCACCACCCTTAAAAATCGGAACACGCAGCGTAAGACCAACTGAAGCAAAGTCGAACCAGTTCACTCCCTGGCTGGGTCCTTTGATCAACGGAAACTTATTACCTAACCCCTGGTAAGTATAGTTACCGGTAAGCCCAAGTGTCGGGTAGTTCTGTGCCTGATAAGACTCTTTCTGATAGTTAAGCAGCTTAGATTGTTGTCTGAGTATCTGTAGTTCTGTGCGACTTTCAAGATCAGGCGCTTCATTATCAGCAATTGCTTCGGGATTGATTGCTTCAAGGGCAACCGCTGGCACTTCGATTGGCTGCTGAATCTTCATTCCCATCAGGAACTTCAGTTGATTCTCCGCCATCGTTATACCGTTACGCAATTGCTGACGCTGCGCCTCTATGTTACTTAGGGTTACATTCATTCTGTCAACGTCGATCTTTCTTGCCAGGCCATTTTCGAACTGACCTTTTAAGATATCACGCACCCTTGTGCTGCTGTTGTAGTTGCTGTCAAGAACACCGATCTTCTGGCGTTGCACCTGCAATTGGTAATAAGCATTGGCCACTATTTCAATGATCTGCTCTTCCGTAAGCTGTGCGTTAAGCCTGTAAAACTCCTCAGTGCTTTTAGCGGCTTTGAGACCGGTAAAAACCGACTGATCAAAAAGATTCTGGCTAAGTGAGAGACCCGCACTGGTGTTCCATTTCTGTCCAAACGCAACCAGCAAAGTTTGTCCCGGCTGACCCGCGAGTTCACCGGGTAAAGCACTCAACTGCAGGATGGGATTGTAATTCAACGCACCGGTTCCATTCAATTGTGGCAGGGCACCTGCACGAACTTCGTCAACCTGGTAGCGGCCATTTTCAACATCCAGCCTGGCTTTCCGGACATTTTGATTTTCTTTTAATGCATGTTCGATGGCATCTTTGAGGGTAACCGTGGTCGACTGTGCCCTGGCTGGCAACAATGCAAATGATAAAAATGCCAGGATTAAGATTCCCTTCAAAAAATATCCGGGCACATGTTCCTGCGGGACCGGATAACTAAACGATTGTATTCTTGAATTCATATCTAAACAACTGTATTAAATTAATATGTTTAACATTTTTGTCAAATTCAGAAGCTAAAAAAAGGCTGAGCCAGCCACATCCGATTAGACCTCAAGTTTTATTTCATAAATAACAGGTCAAGGATTATGTCTTTTCGTTCCTTGATGATCTGCCGGTATTGTTTTTCCGACAGATTCAGCATCTTGCGATACATGGGCGTAAAACAAATAGGATTCGAAAGCAACGAAGAAAAATTTATGAAGAACTGTTGTGGAGACGATTTCCTGATATTACCACGATTCATCTCCTCTTCTATTTCCAGCAGGAAGGTTTTGATTCTCGCAGCAAAACCACCATCAGAAAACACCTTCCCGTCAGCCTCTATTTCCTCATTCATTTTTGTAACCATATAGGTGTCCAGGTAAGGATACTCAATCGCCTGCTCCATGTAGAAGTCAATCACATGCGCCAGTTTTGAACGCAGGTCAGTGGCTTTTTCAAGAAATGTTTCCATCCGCTGGCGCATCGCTGTCCTGGCGTCCGTAAGTACATGGGAAAATAAAATATCGCGTGAGCGGAAATAATAATTGACCAGCGTACGATTTACGCCGGCTGCATCAGCTATCTCTTGTGTTGTGGCATTGAACCTGCCCTCCACAAAAAATAATTTTTTTGCTGCTTCTTTAATTAATTCTTCCGTCTTACTATCTCTTACCGCCAATGTTTGACATTTTTGTTAAACAAAGTTATTAAACAAATTTAGTCGCGCAAGCTTTTTTTTATTTTTTCCCTGTAAGACATCCGAAATTTAACAGTTGACGCCTGTTCGAAAGACATCGTTAGCCTTTTACCGATAGGCAATCGAAGACCGCTGGTCACGACCGGGTATAATCGCCGGTTATCTTCTCCGTCGTTTCGTGGGAACCGGTTTCACAAAAGATTTCACAAGCAGCAGACCTGCTATAAATCCACCAATATGGGCCGCATAAGCCACGCCGCCGGCCTCCTGCCCGCCAAGAGCACCCAGCCCGTTCATTACCTGGAACACGAACCAGAGGCCGACGACAATCAAAGCAGGAACACGCACCGTAAATAAGAGGAACCACATCCGGATATGCCTGGTGGGGAACAAAAGAAAATATCCACCCAACACCCCCGAAATGGCCCCGGATGCGCCCAGCGAAGGAATCAAAAGGTTTTGCCCAAAAAAATACGTGGAAAATACATGGGCCAACCCAGCCAATACTCCAGTAACCAGGTAAAAAGCCAGGTAGCGAAAATGACCCATACTGTGCTCGAGATTGTCACCACAGATCCATAAATACAACATATTGCCAAACAGGTGCCCGAAGCCACCATGTAAAAACATAGAAGTCACCAGGGTAAGAAAAACCGGCACCGGTGTAAGCTGAAGACCCGGCAATTCAAATTCCTGCCCGGTGTAAGGATCCGTAAGAACCCGTGAGGAAGTAATGATATCCTCGCCGCTTAGAATCTCTGCAGGCACCGCTGCGTAAGCGAAACTAACCGGCACATTGAAACCGAAATGTTGCCAATAGGCAAAAACGAAAATATTCAGCGCGATTAATAAATAGTTTACGACCGGGAAGATATCCCGGTCGCTATTATCATCTCCGATGGGTATTGGCACAAACATAACGCAGGAACTACAAAGCGCATACCGCGCCAAAAATTATGTATAACGGCCAAACGCAATCGGTGCTGCAAGACAGGATTCAGGAATATTAAATGCATCCACCAAAGGCACAGCATCTTTCCGGATATCCCAGCATAATTGGTTGACCATTTTACGGATCGCTTTGGTTTTTACTGCTTCCATATACCCATCTTCCAGGTACCAACCTTTATTCGCTTCTATTACTGACAAGGCAAAAAGCTGTTGCAACCGCCGCAATGATGCCTTTATAGATTCATCTTCTATTTCATCCACCGCCATCCTGAACTGAATGAAAATGATCTTTTCGAGCCAGGCATTGGCAACATCAACCATTTGATGTTGGGCAACGTTAAAGGCATCGTAGGCATCAAGACCGCTGTCGACCAGGCGTTTCAGCCTCCTGGCAGCAGATGCCAGCGTCGTTTTCTCGCGATGTTCCAGCGCCTGCAAATGAAAAACATCATCCAGCAAATGCGCTTCATCGGTTTTACGGGTTACCAGGGGATTTTTTTCTGCGATAGCGGTCCTTGCGTTTTCATAGACATAACTTATCATGCCCATAGCATTCATGCGGCCATACAACTTTCTAAACGCTGCCAGCCGGTTTTTTGCCACAAGCTGCATCAGCACCGTATTATCACCTTCAAATGTTGTGTAGATCTCAGTATCATTTTTAAGTGCATCGATACGGTTCTCTGACAGGTATCCTTTACCTCCACAGGCTTCACGGCATTCCTGCAATACATCCCGGGTGCTCCAGGTTGTATAACTTTTTATGCCAGCTGCAAGTGCTTCAATTTCCTGTGCCTCATCTTCTGTTTTGTTTAAAAATCTCTGCGTAACATATCGCAGTGCAAAATGCAGCGCATATGTTCTTGCAAGCAATGGCATCAATCTCCGTTGATGCATCCGGTAATTCAGAATGGGAACCTCTTCAGCGCCCTCCGGACCAAACTGGCGACGTTGATCGCTATATCTTATTGCAATGGCCAGACCCGATTTTGAAGCGGCTAAGGCGGAACGCGGAATTCCTATACGACCACCGACAAGCGTCCCAAGCATTGTAAAAAACCGCCTGTTATCACTGGGGATATTGCTTTCAAATTCACCACTGTCGTTAACCTTTGCAAACCTGTCCAGCATGTTTTCTTTGGCGATCACTACATGATCAAACATTATGGTGCCATTATCAACTCCATTCAATCCCATTTTTGGCCCACAATCACCAATCGTAATTCCCGGCAATATATGGCCTTGCTGGTCCCTCAGCGGAACAATAAAGGCATTGACACCATAATCCTTATCGTTGATGATAAGTTTCGCAAACACGGTGGCCATCTGGCCATGCAACGCGGCATTACCAATATATTCTTTCTGTGCACCGCGATGCGGAGTGTTTATTACAAATGTTTTATCGGTATGATTATAAGTTGCAGTTGTTTCCAGTCCTTTCACGTTCGATCCATGATTGGTTTCCGTCATTGCAAAACAACCTGGCAACTTTAGTGAACCGATATCGCGCAGGTATTTTTCATAATGTTTTTCCGTTCCGAGCGACTGTACGCTCATACCCCATAAACCAAACTGGACGCCAAACTTTATCACGAGACTCAGATCATGATAACTCAGGGTTTCCATTACCGCAAAATAATCTGACATATTATCGCCCCCTCCGTATTTGCCGGGATAAGCAATGTTCCCCAGGTTTTCACGTGCAAGTATATTGCACCATTCAAATATTTTAGAACGATATGCATTGATATCCTGCGGCGAAACATATGCAAACTCAGGTTGACTCAACAACATTTTCACTTTTTGAATAATAGTTGCATCAGCGCCGTCAAGTAAACGTGTCAATGCTTTTACATCAAAAGCGGCAGCAGTTTGATAACCCGAAGTAACCGTGTCTTCATAACCTTTGAACGTGGTTATTACTTCATCTCCAAGTACACCAAGATCATTTTCCAGCTTGGTGAATTCCGGTTTTAATGATACGATATCAGGATGATTATCCGAAAGCCATAAAGAAAGATCAAATATGCCCGCAGCTTCGGGATTAGCACGCATGCTCTCCTGGATCTCATTTTTCCAGGCTGATAACTGTGCACGGGACGGCGGCGCTGACATATCAACGTTAGTAAGCAGGGTTTCCTGTTCCTGTTCATTAAGCCAGTTCCGCGAACGAATGAAATCACTGAGTGTGCTGATCTCATGTTTGGATAGCTGATCGTCGGACCATACCAGGTAGATTACGGGCAGAAATGCCTTAAGCTTTGGATTTTCCATATCAGGCAATATAAGATTAATTGTTCTGGCATGGAAGTGCAACGATCAGTCATATCTCATGGCCGGATAATTTAACAATCGCCGCCATAAAGCGATTTGTCCAAGTATACTTGCTTCCCTGTAAATAGTAAAAGAAAGTAAATCATAATACGTCATCTTCATTTCACCCATATCAAAATCACTGTCCAGTTTTTTATCGTCAATATCAATTAACTGTTGCCGGGCGATTGGAGTAATTTTTTGCCAGTCGCTCCTGTACTGTTCAAGTGTGGGATATTTTGCATCGGTCTGGAGACCTTTGAAATCCGCGAACAGGTCCCCTCCGGTTTGCACCTCATCATGTTGCGCTTCGCTGGCCATTGAAAAGCGCTGATTAACAAGTGCACCAGCGAGCCATGCAATATGATTTGCAGGTGTGTTCAAACGCTGGTAAGCATCTTCATCAGAAATGCCATCAAGTGCCCTGTTGAAATAGGTTGTTTGCATATCAAACAAGGAAAGAAATCCCTGCGTGCGGTGACTTGCAGTTTTATCCATAACTGAGTATTTAATATGTGAAGATGTTCGGTCCTGTTTAACCCGCCGGGTGAAAGTTGATCATCCACTGAATGCCGAACTTATCTTTGAAACTTCCAAAGTAATCGCCCCAGAACATATCAGCCATGGGCATTTCAATATCACCCCCGGCCGATAACCCGTTAAAAAGCCGATCAGCTTCTTCACGGCTATCTGCAGCAATATTGATATAGACATTGTTGCCCGGGTTCAATACGTGTCCTGCAGATGGAACACAATCAGAAGCCATTAAAATAGTACCTGATGCCAATGGTAATGCGATATGCATGATGCGATCCTTTTCTGAGTCAGGAAGTGATTCCGTACCAGGTGCATCAGACATTTTTTGTTTTGCAGCGAACTCGCCGCCAAAAACAGACTTATAAAAATCAAATGCTTCTGCTGCATTACCATCAAAATTAAGATAGGGATGAAAGGTTGGCATAAACTCAATTTTAGTGACTGCTAAAGTAGCGGGTATTCCCGCAGGTTTGCAGGTGTGTTTGCGACCAATGCAAGGGCAATTGAGGACATTAATTGCTACTCAGCTACCGAAAACAAAACCCGGTTCATTCGAATGAACCGGGTTTAGGAATGTATCAAAATTGTCTTGATTAATTTTCCATCTTCTTTTTTAACTCTGCCAGCTTCGCCTGGAAGGGATTCAATGGTGCAGAGGGCGCAGACTTTGAACCGCCTTTACCAGCCTGTCCCTTTGGCACTGAAGGGCGTTTTTCACCCTGCGCCGCCGCAGCATCTTTCATCGTAAGCGCGATCCGTTTTCTTGATGGGTCAACTTCTGTTACAGTAACCATCACCTTTTGTTGAAGTTTAACAACCTGGTTGGGATCAGAAATAAAAGTGTTGCTTAGCTGTGAGATATGCACCAGTCCATCCTGCTTTACACCTATATCAACAAAAGCTCCGAAATTCGTAATGTTTGTTACGATACCCGGCAGCTTCATACCAGGTTTCAGATCTTCCATTGTTTTTACATTTTCATCAAATCTGAATTCTTCAATCTGGGTCCGCGGATCCCGACCCGGTTTTTCAAGTTCTTTTAATATATCATTGATAGTAAGTTCTCCCACTGTTTCATTGATATATTTTTTACGGTCCACCTGTTTGCGAAGCTCTGGTTTCTGAATCAGTTCACGGATATCGCAATTAAGATCAGCCGCCATTGCCTGCACCACCGGGTAAGTTTCGGGGTGCACGGCACTATTATCAAGCGGATTCGCAGCATCACGAATGCGTAAGAAGCCGGCACATTGTTCAAAAGCCTTTGGACCCAGCATCGCTACTTTGCGTAATTCATCCCGCGATTTAAATGCCCCGTTTTTAGCGCGATACTCAACGATGTTTTTAGCCACCGTTGCACTCAGGCCCGATACATAGGTCAGCAAATGTTTTGAGGCCGTATTCAAATCAACACCAACGTGGTTAACACAACTTTCAACGGTTCTGTCAAGCTCTTCTTTAAGTTTTGTCTGGTTCACATCATGCTGGTATTGTCCCACACCTATCGATTTGGCGTCGATCTTTACCAGTTCACTTAAAGGATCAAGTAACCGGCGACCAATACTGACAGCGCCGCGTACAGTAACATCCTGGTCAGGAAACTCTTCTCTCGCCACCTCAGAAGCAGAATAGATCGAAGCGCCACTTTCATTGACCATAAACACGCTAACGGTACGGCCAAAATCAATGCTCCTGATCAGTTGTTCACTTTCCCTGCCCGCAGTTCCATTCCCAATGCCGATCGCTTCTATCTTATAGGTTTCTACAAGGCGTTTCAATTCCGCCGTGCTTTTTGAAACCTCACGTTGAGGCTCATGCGGAAATATAGTAGTATAATTGAGGAAGGTGCCATGCTCATCAAGACAAACCACTTTACAACCTGTGCGGAAACCGGGGTCAAGTGCCAACACGCGTTTCGCACCGAGAGGTGATGCCAGCAACAACTGGCGGAGATTTTCTGCAAACACTTTGATAGCATCTTCATCGGCCCTGTTCTTACTTTGCAGACGGAACTCATTTTCAATGGAAGGTTTCAACAAACGATCGAAGCTATCTTCCACCGCTTTTTTAACTTCAGCCGCATTTGGGTTCGATGCTTTTATCAGAATTCTTTCGAGCGATTCAACCGCATGAACCTTATCAATATTAATATCCATTATAAGGAAACCTTCTTTTTCTCCACGGCGAATTGCGAGTATACGATGCGAAGGGCTGTCTGCGAGGTTCTCCGAAAAATCAAAATAGTCGCGGTATTTCTGTGCTTCAGGATCGTCTTTTTTAGAGCTGAGCACCTTTGAAGAAAACTTGGCTTCTTCCGTAAATAACTGGCGCACTTTGTTACGCACCTGTTCGTTTTCTGATATCCATTCTGCAATGATATCACGCGCACCCTGCAAGGCTTCCTTTGAATCCTTTACCTGTTCATTGATGTATTTAGCCGATTCATCCACTGGATTTTCAGTACCCTGTTCAAAAATAACTTTGGCCAAGGGCTCCAGTCCTTTTTCAATGGCAACCGTGGCTTTGGTTTTACGTTTAGGTTTATATGGCAGATAAATATCTTCGAGCACATTGGCTTCATATGTATCTTCAATCCGCTGTTTTAGCTCGGGAGTCAGCTTTCCCAGCCCTTCAATGGTCTTAATGACCGTTTCTTTACGCTTTTCGAGTTCATTAAAATATTTAACCTGTTCCACCACATCATTGATCTGCACCTCATCCATATTTCCCGTGGCTTCCTTGCGATAACGCGCCATAAAGGGTATTGTGGCGCCCTCGCTGTGCAACGCATATATATTATCAATTTGTTTAAGAGAGAAATTCAGTTTTTCTGAAATCTTGTTAAAATACTTCTGATCCATGGTTTCTTTTCTATTTAGATTTTCACGCCCGGGTAACAGGGGGCGGCAAATGTAAAATGATAGCTATGAAGAAAAAATTTTGTTTATCAACTACCCGGATACAGAATTGTTTTTCAGTCCATTAACAGAATACGAACGACCCGGAAATGAATTGCTTCGCCCTTAAACCTTAACTTCGTAACACAATAAGTAATATGGACATCAAGAACAACATCCTCGAAACGATTGGAAACACACCATTGATCAGATTAAACAAAATAACCCGGAATCTTCCCTGTACCGTACTGGCTAAGGTCGATTATTTTAACCCGGGCAACAGTATCAAAGACAGGATGGCACTGAAGATGATCGAGGTTGCTGAAAAAGAAGGCAAATTAAAACCGGGCGGCACTATCATCGAAGGTACTTCAGGCAATACAGGTATGGGGCTCGCGCTGGCAGCAGTTGTAAAAGGATATAAATGCATATTTGCCACAACAGATAAACAATCAAAAGAAAAGATGGATATCCTCAAAGCTGTGGGCGCTGAGGTGATTGTTTGTCCTACCAATGTTGAGCCGGAGGATCCGCGTAGTTACTATTCTGTATCCAAACGGCTCGCTACCGAAATCCCCAATTCTTTTTATTGTAATCAATATGATAACCTCGCCAATCGCCTGGCGCATTATGAAAGCACCGGGCCGGAGTTATGGAAGCAGACCGATGGTAAGATAACACATCTTGTTTGTACAGCAGGTACTGGCGGAACCGTAACTGGTGTGGCCATGTATCTCAAAGAAAAAAACCCGGACATTCAGATCTGGGCAATAGATGTATTTGGTTCGCTGCTTACAAAATATTACAGAACCGGTGAAGTAGATATGAATGAAGTGCATCCTTATTTTTCAGAAGGTTTTGGCGAAGACTTCGTTCCACAGAACTACGATATGAGTGTGATAGATCATTTTGAGCAGGTAACGGACAAGGACGGTGCTGTGATGGCGCGGCGCATTGCCAGGGAAGAAGGTCTCTTCTGCGGATACAGCGCCGGCAGTTGTCTCCAGGGCCTGATGCAGTTAAAAGAAAAATTGACGAAGGATGATGTGGTTGTATGCATATTTCATGATCATGGCAGCCGTTATGTTGGAAAGGTTTATAATGATCAATGGATGATGGAACGCGGTTTTCTCGATGTAAAAACGTTCAGGGATATAGTAAGCGGACGGGGCAAACAACGCCTCATCACTGTTACAGCGGCACAAACTGTAAGTGAAGCTTTTGAGTTGATGCAGAAATATAATGTTGAACACATTCCTGTATTAGAAGGAACAGATTTAATCGGTTCCATCAGCGAAAGCGGATTGTTTAATAAGATGATGGCTGATGGACAGGATATAAAAAACAGGAAAGTTACAGAAGTACTCGAGCCTGCTTATCCCGTGATATCGTTCGATACACCACTGGAGCGGTTAACTACACTGATCAATAAAGAAAACGGCGCAGTTTTAGGCAAAGACGAATCAGGCAGTCTGCACATTGTTACAAAGTATGATGTGATCCAGGCCTTAAATAATTAAGTAGCCAGGTGATCTTTAGATTTGTGTTATCCACAAAGCATCATTAAATGTCGCGGGAACCCCAGTGCTAAAACAATTTGGCATAGTGTTGGCTTGATTAAGATCAAGGAAAACTAAACATTTCCTCTTCTACCTGTCGGTTTCTCGTAATGTTACGATGGCATCCTCGTACTTTCTACAAATGTATTTTGAACACTTACGATTTACACAGTAAAAACCATACAATTTAAATAGAGCAGTTTCGCTCTTGTACACATTCCTTTGTGGATATACTTTTGTATCAGAAGTTGATTGATAGCTTTACTTATCAATCATCCAATATCCGAGCAAACCAGATTTCCAATATCCGTCCAAAACCCAAAAAATCCAGTATCAGTCAACTTCTACTTTTTTGAGTTTTGCAAAACTGAATAAATTTTTAACTGATCTGGTTGTCCAGTCAGCATCAGTCCCAGTCCGTTTTTAAATGTCCGTATCCTTGAAACCGATCTTATCCTACGGAAAAACCAGTTGTTGATCTTATCCTTTATTGTCCTGACCATCGTTGAAAAACGAATTGCTCATCAACATTGATGAGGTTTTGAAACCAATATCCTTACGAAGAAGTCCAGATCCGATCCAACGTTAAACCAATTAAACATCTAAACCCTGAAAACCAACTAAAGATCCGTCCAAAGAAAAACCGTTATCCAATCCTACAAAAAACCGAACCAAGATCCAGTTTCTGAATGACAAAACCTTTACACAATTCCAATTCCTGTCCCAAAGACCGCATTTAATTATTCCAGTACCCTCCTGCTAAATCCGATTTAGCAGGAGGCAATTGCGGCACCGATTTCCGGCCTTAATCAATACCTTGCAGTATGGCACAGGTTCCAGATGACAGGCCCTCCCGCAAAAAGCCGATGTTCCCGGTAAATGACCGGCTAAGAGCTTACCTCAAATATCATGGCAGGGAAGTAAAAATTCCCGTCGCATACCGCGATCTGTTACGTTATACGTATTCTGTTCCTATTCTTGATAAAGATGGTAATGATACCTATTGGGAAAAAGTGATTTACGACAAACGTGAATGGGACTTCATCCGGGAAGGCCTCGTAAACATTTACGCTATCCTTAAAACAGAAGGCGATTATAGTTTTACCAAACATCTTGATGTGGCGAGGATAGACTATTG
Source organism: Bacteroidota bacterium (assembly GCA_023416995.1). Taxonomy (GTDB): domain Bacteria; phylum Bacteroidota; class Bacteroidia; order Chitinophagales; family Chitinophagaceae; genus DATHKG01. The sequence goes on along the minus strand of JAEZGI010000011.1, from coordinate 21,480 downwards.
CACCTTTGGCAATTCCCATCCTTTTCGTATCCGTATTGTAAATAAGTTCAACGATAACTACGATCATTATTACATAAAGGTCGCAGATGCATCGCGCATTTACGGGTTAGAACTTGAACACATACTGTCTCCCAACAGAATTACCTTTTTCACACATCTTAATACACTGGTTGAAGAACATATCCCGGGAATACCCGGTGACCAGTTTATCAAACACTATCTGAACGATGGCGTTGCCAATAAAATCAGGCTGGCAAAGGAATTCGTAAAATTCAACGAACGTTGTTTCGTGCGTTTGCTCGGCGATATGCGTAGTTATAATTTCGTGGTAGACATCACGCCCGATATTGAAGACTTTCAATATCGTATCCGCAGCATCGATTTTGATCAACAATCATTTGAGGGAAGAAAAAATCTTTACATGCCCCAGTTCTTTAAGGAGAATCTGCCACTGGTCGAACTCAGTCTTCAGTTACTGAACAAAGACTCTATCGAACAATACCAGACTGAAGAACGCACGCTCGTTGCTTTCCGACTGGCATCTGCCCGGTACCGGATCAAGTCGTTACTTGATATTATGACAACCGACACCATCTCCACACCGGAAAAGATGAGCCAGTTAAGGGAAGAATTGTACCAATATTACCGCGAAGGAAATCCGGCTTTCAGGCGGTGCCGGTCAATGGGTGAAATTGTAAAAACCCATCTCAAACAAACGCTCCGAAAAAACCTGGTACTCATTCCCAAGATCCAGAGCAGATTTGCAGACTAGCACCACCACCCCGCTGTTTTCGTGTTTTGTCGTACATTTGCGGGGAATTTGTAATAAAATCTAAAATCAGTAACAATTTTTTAAGTATGAGTAAATACAAAGCCGGGGTTTTACACGGAAAAGAGTTGGAAGCATTATACAATGATGCAAAGGATAATCAGTTCGCTTTGCCCGCTGTAAACGTAACCGGTTCCAACACGATCAATGCTGTGCTGGAAACCGCTGCAAAAGTTAATTCACCCGTCATCATACAATTTTCTAATGGTGGTGCACAGTTTATGGCCGGCAAAGGAATGCCCAACGATAAATTGCAGGCAAATATTTCCGGTGCCATCTCAGGTGCGCTTCATGTGCACAATGTTGCAAAATATTACGGCGTACCGGTGGTATTACATACCGATCACGCAGCACAAAAATGGCTGCCATGGGTCAGTGCTCTCATTGATGCCGGCGAGCAGTTCTATAAAGAAAAAGGTCAGCCACTATACAGTTCTCACATGCTTGATCTTTCTGAAGAGCCTTTGGAAGAAAACATCCACACATCTGTTGAATTTTTCAAACGCATGGCGCCCCTGGGCATGAGTATCGAAATTGAACTGGGTGTAACCGGTGGTGAAGAAGATGGTGTGGACAACAGCGGTGTTGAAAATGACAAGTTATACACTCAGCCGGAACATGTTGCTTATTCGTATACAGAGTTAAGCAAGGTTGGCAATTTGTTTACCGTGGCAGCAGCTTTTGGGAACGTGCATGGTGTTTACAGTCCTGGTAATGTTGAACTTCGTCCTGAAATCCTTAAGAACAGCCAGGACTATATCGAGAAAGAATTAAAAACAGGGCCCAAGCCAGTATATTTCGTATTTCACGGTGGTAGCGGCTCTCCGCAGAACCAGATCCGCGAAGCACTTGGCTATGGCGCAATCAAAATGAACATTGACACTGATATGCAATGGGCATTCTGGGAAGGTGTACATGCATATTATCAAAAGAACGAAGCATATCTCCATGCGCAGCTCGGAAACCCCGAAGGACCAAACAAACCAAACAAAAAATACTACGATCCAAGAGTTTGGTTACGTAAAGGTGAAGAGACATTCATCAAACGTCTTGAAGTAGCATTTGAAGATCTGAATTGTGTGAACCGCAACGCATAATTGATAAGGTATATAGTAAAAGGCCCTGGAATTTCCGGGGCCTTTTACTATATATTAAACTGTCAGCAAATTTCCTTGTATGATGGTGCATAAGCTTAGTCTTATCTGACTATCTTTGCAACAGTTACATTGAACATTATAAAGAAGAATATACCCACTATATTCAACATCCTATATAAAGATCATAGCCCTGTACGCTTCGGCCTACGGGGCCTTTTTGTTTGCTGACCAGTTTAAATTATTTGTTGACGATAACCTGTGCTCCGAGAGCAGTTTCACCTGAACCATTAATCCTGCCTTTGGCAATAATGGTGTAGATCTTGCCTGCTTCAACAACAACACCTGGTATATTTAGAATATCAATGGTTGATGAACCTGCAAGTCTTGCAGTTAATGTATATGTACCTGCATCAATAGTCACAAAATTTGCCTTACCTCCGTCGCTTACGTTATCGGCATAACTACGGTTTGGAAACAATACATTATCATTCGCGGCGATATCAACACTTGGGCTGTTTATTCCGGGCACCAGGTGAAAGAATCTCACTTTAGCTTTGCCTGCAGGTGGCGCACTCAGGTCATCACGCACTGCAAACACCTTTGCTTTACCATTCAGAAGCGTGTCATAAGCAAAAATAGAATAGTTGTTTCCACCATCAAGATTTACCGTGGTTTCTGCAATCGGATTGATCGTGTTCACTGCTGCTATTTTTACATTGTATTGCTTTGAAGCGATAGATGAGTAATTAGAAGCAGTAGCAAAAGACACTGGTGACGTACTTGCCTTTACATCGTCGAGGTAAAGTTCAACAGCAGGTGCGCCCGGAGTAGAGTGAACTACCATAAACTCTGCCGGTGCAACCGGTCCATCATCATCTTTTTTACAGGAATTAAAAGCAATAAGAACAGCAGAAAGTGCAAGCGTCGTCAAAATCTTTTTCGTCATAAATGTTGATTTAATTTTTGGGTTATCAAGTTTCAACGAGCGAAATTCAATTTATATGCCACAAGGATTGTAATCCCCTGATTCTGACAAGGTTTGCACCGTCATCCTATAGCTTTAGCATTTTATTATCATAACGCATTTAACAATCGCGACAAAATATCTACATCAAAAACTACATGAACATGCGATTGGATGAGCTTTATGGCTTCATTAGTTTTGTAAAATCAAAATGGCCGTTTCAGATCGCAGCCGCCATTAACCACCCCTTATCCATTATTATGTCAGCACATCAGCAACAAGCGAAACTGGTGTTTGTTGTTATCTGTTTGTGGTTACTGGCCGCATGCAGTAAGAACGATACACTTCCTATACCGACTGAAGAACAGGTCAGTCGTCATTTCTATTTCAACATACAAACAGGCGAGAATTATTCAGATGAAGCTTTGAAAAACACCAGGATAAAAATCAGGTTGTCGCTATCTGCCATCAACGTAACGAGCCAACAACGCACCATGATCTGGGACACCCTCATTTCACGATCAAGCGTGCATGATTTATTTTCTAAAGAACGCAGCTGGCGGCTCGGGGTAGCACTGACTGCGCCACAGGAGGCTTTCCGACATGTTGTTGCCAGCTACAACGTGATCCTGGAACACAAAGGGATCGTCACCAACCGGTCCGGCGCAGCCAGTCGGCAGGACACCCAAAAAGATATCCCGATTGTGATATAATGAACGGGTTCGAACGTTTGTTGTATTGAAACCGGACACCCTCATATTATTTAAAATACCTTCTATACTGAAATCTAACTGCTTATACAACTGGCATCAACTTAGTTGCAAACCCAATAGGTTAACCAACTAATAAAGCAATGCCTGATGCTGAAAAACTATCTTCTAATTGCCCTTCGCCATCTTTCCCGTCACAGGCTGTTTGCCACCATAAATATTTTTTGTCTTTCAATTGGGATCGCCATTTGTCTCCTGATCGCCAATTATGTAATACAGGAAAAACAGGTGAATGCCGGGCTGCGGAATGTCAACCATCAGTACGTACTCAAAAGCAAATGGAAGGTGAAAGATATGGGCCTTCCCTTTACTGTAACGGCTCCGCTTCCCAAAGCACTCGCAAACAGCTACCCTGCACTGGTAAGAAATTTCTATCGTTTCAATCCGGTAACAACAACGGTAACCACCGGTACGGAACATTTCAAAGAAAATATCGCTATCTGCGACACCACACTGATCAGCATGTACGGGTTCAGGTTGTTACATGGTGATCCCGAACACGCCTTTCTTAACACGAAATCTGCAGTAATAACTGAGGAACTCGCCAGGAGGTTATTTGGCACCACGAATGTTTTAGGCAAAACCATTACGATAAATAATACCACCCAATCACAACAGGATTATACGGTTTCTGCGGTATTGGCCACAATGCCCCGAAACACAGTTAATCAACTGGTTGACCGATCCGGCTATAACATGTTTGTTCCCTTTGAAGGAAATCGTTTTTTTCAAAGTGAATCATATATCGATGACTGGGCCAACGCTTACATCATCGGCATGATAGAACTTACGGCTGGCACTGACCCCAAAGCACTGAACGGCCCGACAAAAGATTTGCTTACCCGTCACATGCCTGATAATTTAAAAGGTCTTGTGGAAGTGGAGCTGGCGGCAATGCGCACATATTATCAAAAAGATAATGACGGAGCGGTTGAACAGATGATCACCATGCTTTCTATGATCGCCGGTTTCATTTTATTGATGGCAGTGATAAACTTTATCAACATAAGCATAGGCACCTCAGGTTACCGCTTGAAAGAAATGGGTCTGCGCAAGGTGTTTGGTGGAAGACAGCGGCAACTGATAATACAATACCTCGTAGAGTCAGTGGTGCTTACTATCATAGCTGCACTTATTGCCTTCATGGTGCATGAACTAACCCGTCCCCTGTTTTCACAGATACTTGGCACAACCCTTCAACCTATATGGCAACTGGGGTTAGCTTATTCAGCCTATATAGCCGGATCCATCCTTCTGCTGGGATTAATTGCCGGTTTCTACCCTGCTTTCATTCTCGCCTCATCGGCCATAACAAAGGCAGTAAAGGGAACAATGAATACGGCGCGCGGTGGGCTCATCTTACGAAAATCATTACTTGCCGTCCAATTCACCCTGGCCATTTTTATCTTCATCAGTGCTTTAAATGTAGCAAGACAGGTGGAGTATTTTTTCAATAAAAATGTAGGTTATGATAGAGAGCAATTACTGGTAATAACTGCCTTTCCAAAACAATGGGACTCTTCAGGGGTACTAAAGATGGAATCAATCCGTGATCATCTTGCACAATTACCAGTTGTTAAATCCGCTACCATTTCGTTTGAGATTCCCGACCGCTTACCCCCACTTACGACCGACCTGTTACCGGAAAATAATAAAGATAATCGTCCTGTGGTTGTTCCATCAGTCTCCGCTGATCAGCATTATGCAGCGACCTTTGGCATACATATGGAAGAAGGGAGCTTCTTGTCTGGGAAAGAACCGACACAAAACGAAACTGAAATTGTTTTGAACGAATCGGCCGTGCGGGCCCTGGGTCTCAGCACACGAACGGGAGCAATCGTTTCGATGCCCGGTGGTTATAGCTTTCGTGTTACAGGCATTGTGAAAGACTTCAACTTTTCCTCCTTTCATCAGAAGATCGGTCCCCTTGCATTTATCCCGACCAAACTTACCCGTACCTATCGATATCTCACCCTGAAACTTAATAGTCATAACACCGCTGCAGCGCTTGCCACTATCAAAAATAACTGGCAGAAATTTTCACCCGGATCACCGTTTGAGTACAATTTTATGGATGAGAAATTTGCGAGTCTTTACGAGTCAGAGCTCAAACTGAAAAAGGCAGCAAACATCGCCACGGGCCTTAACATGGTTATTGTATTTATGGGCATTTTTGGCATTGTAGCCTTTACACTTGCACGCCGTACCCGCGAAATAGCGCTGCGGAAAGTTCTTGGCGCCGGAGTTCACAACATCCTGCTGTTATTTGTGCGCGACTATGCCGTACTTATCATTCTGGCAAATATAATAGCCTGGCCGCTTGCTTATCTTGCCACGGATTCCTGGCTGCAAAATTATGCTTATCGTATGGAACCAAGTCTTACCCCCTACCTGGTTGTTGGTATTATTATAACCATTTCGGTATTTGCGTTTGTATCATTGCAATGCCTGCATACGGCTTTAACCAGCCCGGTAAAAAATCTTCGTTCCGAATAAATAAAAGGTCCCCGGCAAATGAATGACGGGGACCAGTTATGTTGTACAATAACTATTAGTTAGAATGCTTTCTTTCCGGACCCTTCAGTTGACCCTTTATAGTTTTCAGGCATCAATACAGCAGTAAATTGATTTTTACCGGCCAGTACCAGCTTAGCTGCCTGCTGTACATCCTTCACCGTTAACTTATCAATAAACTGCTCGTAGTTAACAAAACGTTTGGGGTCACCTTTCTGCTCTTTCAATGAGATCAGGTTCGATAACCAGGTGCCGTTTTCTTTCATACTGGTTTTGTATTGTTCTCTCCACTGTTGTTTTACTTTATCAAGATATGATTGCTCCGGCCCTTTTGTAACAAGCGCATTGAACTCATTATTTACTGCTGTAAGTAAGGTATCAACCTTCTCGGGACCGCAGGGCAGTTGCAACATAAATGAATACCTTGAATAGGGAAGTTTATCCAGGCTGGCATAAGTACCACCACCATATATACCCTGAACCTTCTCACGCAATTCTTCGATGATGCGGATATTGAGCACTTCACTCATCGCACTCATCTTTAAAGACATATCCTCAGAGTACGGCAACTCATCACTGTAGATGGCAAAAATCAAACTTTTTTCTTCTTTTCCTCTTGCAAAAGTGAGTTTCTTTTTTCCATCTATGGTGCGAACCTTATCATCAACATAGTTGAACTTTTTTCCGCTGGCAGGAAGACTTGCCAGGTAAGTTTCTATCAAAGGTTTGATTGAATCAACAGAAAAACTTCCAACAAAAACAAAATGCATTCCCGTAGCATCGCCAAAGCGTTCTTTATAGATACTCATGGCACGGTCAAGATTGATTTTATCGAAGTTCGCCGACTTCGGAACCACTACCGGTGCCAGGGGATTGTTTGCATACAACATCTGGTAAACAGTATCCACAAAAGCAGCCTGGGGATTACTGCTCAGCATAGCATACTGCGATTTGTTTCGTTGTACAAAGGCACGGAACAAAGCCGTATCCTTTCTTGGCTGCAACATATAAAGATTGGTGAGCTGCAACATTGTTTCGAGATCCTTGACAGACGATTGTCCACGCAAACCGTCTGAAAGTTCACCAAACACAGGACTCACACTCGCAGTTTTTCCTGCAAGCGCTTTTTTTAGATCTGTCGGTGAAAAATCACCCACACCCATTGAACCCACCACTGCCGTAGCATACTCTGCGTTGTATTTATCAGCTACGCCGTAATTGCTTTTGCCACCGGGCCGCGTTGCTCCCATCAGGATCTGATCGTTTTTAAAATCGGTTGGTTTCAGTGTTACTGTTATACCATTGCTAAGTTTAAGCTCGGTTGTACCCAACAAAGCATCTTTTGTTGCTGATACAATTTTCCCTGCTTTGGGTATTGTTTTCAGCAGATCGGCAGCAATATCTTTTTCCTCATAAGCTTTCAAATCGAGCTTACTGGTGTTGTCTACGATAGCCAGCAGGTCTTTGTCTGTTGGCAATTTCACATCTGCGCCAGGCTCGGGTCCCATCGCATAGACAAATTTATTAGCCTGATCTTTAAACAGACTCGTCACTGCGTTTACTTCCTCCAGGGTAATAGTTGGCAACAGCGATTTTACATATTCAAACTCTTTTTCTATACCGGGGCTTGGCTCCTGCTGAAGAAAATGATTGACATATTCTTCAACATAATCCGCAGATTCCGTTTTATCACGGTTATTATAAGCCTTTTCATAATTATTCAACATTGATCTTTTCGCACGGTCCAGCTCTGAAGCAGTAAAGCCAAAACGTTTTACTCTTTCAACTTCCTGTGTCAGGGCCACAAGGCCCTTTGTTACGTCGCCGGTACCCGTACCTGCATAGGCGCCGAACGCTTCATAACCGCGTGCGTACGATCCAAAGTCAACGCCGCCATATAAAAAAGGTGCGTTCTCCTGTTGGGTAACTTCCTGCAGCCGCTGGTTCATCAGTGAAGTAAAAATATTTTGCACCAGGTCCTTGCGATACTCGGCCAAAGTTGTAGTTGGCTCAGATTTAAAGGCCGGATAATTAACGGCTACGGAATAGTTGGTTGCTTCCTTATCTGTCACCACCATAGATGTGCTGGCTTTATAAGGTGGCACATCTACGGCCACTCTCGGGCGGGCATTCTCTGGATTTTTTAAACCCGCGAAATGTTTTTTGATCAGTTCCTCTGCCTTTGCCTTGGTAATGTCACCAACAACAATTACGGCCATCAGGTCCGGCCGGTACCAATCTTTATAAAATCTGCGGATCTCATCTGGTTTGAAGTTTTTGATGATCTCATCCTGCCCTATTGGCAAACGTTTCGCATAAAGGGAACCTTCAAACAATTTCGGATAAATCTGTTTGAACATACGGTCGCTGGCACCCTTACCCAGCCTGCTTTCTTCAAGAATGATGGCTCGTTCTGCTTCGATGTCTTCATCGAGATAAGTAACGTTGTGGGCCCAATCTTCAAGGATATCAAATCCTTTTTCAAGATTACCGGGTTTATCGGTTGGGATGGGAAGGATGTAAACCGTTTCATCAAAACCGGTATAGGCATTCAGATCATTACCAAAACCAACACCGATTGATTGAAGAAAAGAAATGATTTCGTTTTTCTTGTAGTTTTTGGTGCCATTGAATGCCATATGTTCTGCCATGTGTGCCAACCCTTGCTGGTTGTCATCTTCCATAACAGATCCGGTATTCACCACCAGCCGCAGTTCTACTTTTTTCTCGGGACGGGCGTTGGGACGAATATAATACGTAAGTCCATTGGCGAGTTTCCCCACTGTAGTCTTATTGTCGAAAGGCAGCTTTTCGCTTGCATTAGTCTGGGCATACAAAAGTGGCCCGGTCAATAAAAGGAAGATGGCGGATAAGATCCTTGCAGTCATGGAAATGGTTTTAAGTTTTCGTGATCTACAAATCTATGGGCAAAAAGGTAAATGAATTTCCCGTTTGTGGAAAACCCGGTTCATTTATCAATTATACCCATTTCCCTATGAATTTAATGTAGTACGATCTTAAAACCACTTCCCTGTTCACTGCAGGTCGAATACTATTTGAGCACTTCCTCTACCGCTTCTCCCACTGTTCCACTAGGCGGCTCTATTTTTAACAATGCAGCCACCGTGGGCGCGATGTCGGTCATATACGTTTCCCTGTTCAGTTTGCCGGGTTTGATCTTCCAGCCATAGAACAACATGGGCACATGCGCATCATAATTATAAGGACTGCCATGGGTGGTACCGGTGGCTCCGCCATCAATATAACCAGGTTGCAACACCAACTGGATATCGCCACCACGTTTTGGATAATACCCGTTAGATACCTTGTCCTTCAATTTGGGAGTTAAAGTTGTGGCAGCCACCTGCTCCAGGTCAAAAACACGGCTGATTTCAGGTTGTTTGTCGTAATACCTGATGATGTATTTTTTCACAGCATCAACATCAAGTTTCAATGAATCCATCAAACGATGATCAAGATGCACCTGGTAGTTGTAAGTACTGAGTATCAGTTTTTCCGCGCCGAAATTTGTCTTCAGACCGTCGGCAAGTTCTTTGGACCACCTGTCGTCGGGAATGGTACCGCCCGGAAGTTTGTTTTCTTTGTTGAAACCAGGCACAGGTACCACACCATGATCTGCCGATAAAAATACCAGGTACTGACCTTTCCCAACCTTTGCGTCAAGGTAGCTGAAAAATTCACCCATCTCCTGGTCAAGACGCAAATAGTTATCTTCTGCTTCTATTGAGTTTGGACCAAAGGAGTGGCCAATATAATCCGGTGAAGAAAAGCTTACGCAAAGCATATCTGTAATGGCATCAGCACCGAGTTGTTCATTTTCAATAGCTGCCTTTGCCATTTCGATGGTGAGGGTGTTTCCGAAAGGTGTGCTGGAAACGGTTCCGTACGATTTATCAACAAACTTTTTGAGATCGTATGGAAATCCTTTCTGATCAGCGCCAAAAGGTTTGCTTTCGTATGGCTTGTCATCAGCCGTACTTTGCGTGTAAGTGTTGATGGGATACAAAGTGTTCCATCCTTTCTGGAAATAACCATTCATCAGCTTACGCTCATTGAACTTATTTACCCAGGCAGGTAACGCATCCATATAATAGGTAGAAGAAACAAAGTTCCCACTACGACCATCATACCAATAGGCAGCATCGGCTGCGTGACCCGCAGGAAGGATCGCTCCCCGGTCCTTAATGGCCACCCCAATTACTTTTCCCTTGAAATTGGTAGCAAACTTGAGTTCATCAGCGATTGAAGTAGACAACATATTGCGCGGGCTCATTTCGCCTGAGGTTCCCGGCGCACCAACAGTTTTCACCGTCTTGTCTTCCGTACAATAAACGGATCTTCTTTGATCACGGTCCCACCATGCATTACCGGTAATACCATGAATTGCAGGCACACTCCCTGTGTACACACAGGTATGTCCACATGCGGTGATGGTCGGTGTGTAAGGAATCAGCGTATTTTCACAACTAAAACCCTGGTTCAAAAACTTCTTGAATGCTCCGTTGGCAGCATAACGATCATAATACCGGTACAAATAATCCCACCGCATTTGGTCAACAACAATGCCCACCACGAGTTTGGGACGGGCGTAAGACTGAGTTGTGGCTTTTGTTTGCGTTGCGGTCGGTTTAGTCTGGGCTGAAGATAAAAGGGTGATAATCGAGAGTCCTGTAACCAAAAATATTTTTCTCATCTCAGAAATTAATTTTTACAAATGTAACAAAACTAGTTAGCGGAGCTCCATTCGACAATCTTTTCGAAATCCATTACCTTTGCGCCAATTTTAATTATTAAATAACCATCATTATATGGCAGATATTTTTGACAGGCTTCTGAAGAATTACGGTCCAATTGGTCAGCATCGTGAGCGTGCGCACGGATACTTCGCTTTCCCAAAATTGGAGGGACCAATCGGGAGCCGAATGATATTTCGTGGTAAAGAAAAGATTGTATGGAGCCTGAACAATTACCTGGGTCTTGCCAATCATCCTGAAGTAAGGAAAGCTGATGCTGAAGCAGCAGAAAAATTTGGTCTGGCCACTCCAATGGGTGCGCGCATGATGAGCGGTAACAGTAATTACCATGAACAACTTGAGAAAGAATTGGCAGAATTTGAATCTAAAGAAGATACTATTCTCTTAAACTTTGGTTACCAGGGTATGTCAAGCATCATCGATGCGATTTGCAGCCGTCACGACGTGGTGGTGTATGATGCAGAAAGTCACGCCTGTATTATTGACGGCCTTCGTTTACATCCTGGTCACCGTTATGTATTCAAACATAATGATATAGCAGATCTTGAAAGACAGTTGCAGCGGGCTACTTCATTGATCGATAAACAAAAAGCCGGCGGGATCCTTGTCATCACTGAAGGTGTATTTGGGATGGCTGGCGATCAGGGTAAACTGAAGGATGTGGCTGCATTAAAACAGAAATACCAGTTCCGTCTTTTGGTTGATGATGCCCATGGTTTCGGAACTCTTGGCAAAACCGGTGCCGGCGCAGGTGAAGAACAGGGTGTACAGGATCAGATTGATCTTTACTTCTCCACTTTTGCTAAATCGATGGCTTCTATTGGCGCCTTCCTTTCCGGTCCAAAACTGATCATCGATTTTATCCGTTATAATGTGCGTTCACAGATTTTTGCCAAAAGTTTGCCTTTACCAATTGTGATCGGCAATCTTAAACGCCTTGAATTGTTACGTACCCGCCCGGAACTGCGCGAGAAGCTATGGCACAATGTGCGCTTGTTGCAGCAAGGATTAAAAGAAAAGGGATTTGATATAGGCAAAACTGATTCGCCTGTTACTCCTGTATACATGAAAGGTGGTGTGGAAGAAGCAACAGCAATGGTTATGGATCTGCGTGAACACTATAACATTTTCTGTTCGATAGTGGTCTACCCGGTAATTCCAAAAGGACATATCATTTACCGGCTGATTCCAACAGCGGCACATACCGAAGAAGATATCAACCTTACATTAAAAGCATTTGACGATACCAAAAAGAAGCTGGATGCCGGTTCCTACAAGGCAGAAGCAATACCAGATATGGCAAATGCCTGAGGTATCATTGAAGAAAATATTTGAGCCGTCTTTGTGACGGCTTTTTTTGTGTCCCGGGGTGAAGCTGCCCGGGCGGATTTTGACTCGTAAAATGATTTGGGTCAACCTGTGCATAAAAAAGCCTCCCCGGAAAAGGGAGGCTGCACTAATCAAATACCATTAACCATTAAACCTTATCCTATGAAAAATCAAATATAAGATGTCAAAGCTGAAACATCGGTTGCGTGACCAATATTTTTTTACAAATAGCCGCAGTAAATTGATTTGCGTCAAGCAATAGTTAAAATAAAATAATGTATATGGAGATCCAATTGTGAGAGAAAAATATATGAAGACAAAAAAAAGGGCCAGGATAAAAATCCAGCCCCGTATAAAATCCAATATCCTATGAAAAACCAATACTATGACCCAAACAAACGGTCAATAGTTGCATCACTTTGATAATTTATTTTAAATCCTGAAACCCGCGCCCACAGCGCTCATGGTAAGTGGGTATTTTTCGATTTACTTCCAGGAAGATTTGAAAGTGCGTTGATATTCTGCGAAAGAAATGCGACCGAATTTATTCTCGCCAAAATATTTCAAAATAAGTTCGAAGTCTTTTGGTTCAAGATAGCCCGGAATCGCTTGTGGGTAACCGTTACCCTGTGGAATAATTACAGTGGTAGGATATGATAACTGTCCGTTTGTTAGGTACAATGCAAAATCGTTAGTGCGGTAAGTTGGATTGAAAGCATATTTTTTACCGTTCCAGGCGATAGTTGATTTTCCTTCTGCATCAATTTTAACCGGGTAAAAATGTTTTCTGATATAATCGCTCACCTGTTGATTTGCGTACGTTTTTTTATCCATCACTTTGCACCAGCCACACCATTCAGTGTACAGATCAATCAAAACAGGTTTTTGTATCACTTTGAGACTGTCTGCCACCTGCTGCAGGCTGAGCCAGTTTACCTTTGTTGGGGTCGCTTTTTTGAAAGAGAAGCACAGGGCCAGGAGCCCTACAAATAAAACCGACAGTTTTAAACTTCTCATAACTACTTTTGTTGGTTAGTCAATAACTCAAATATCATGCATAAAATTGTGTTGGCCATCACCGGCGCCAGTGGAGCGATTTATCCAAAGTTGTTATTGGACAGCCTGATGCGAATCCGGAGCCAGTGGAGCGATCTGGCGGTAGTAATGAGTGGAAATGCGAAGCTGGTATGGCGCACGGAACTGGATAACGAATCGTATAAAGATTACCCCGTCAGGTTTTATGAAACCAATGATTTTATGGCTCCTTTTGCCTCGGGATCCGGCAAATACGACACAATGATCATTGCTCCCTGTTCAATGGGTACACTCGGTCGCATCGCTACAGGGATGTCTTCTGACCTGGTTACCCGGGCTGCCGACGTAATACTCAAGGAGCGGCGCAAACTGGTCTGTATGGTCCGCGATACGCCTTATAACCTCGTCCATATCCGCAATATGGAGACAGTGACATTGGCCGGTGGTATTATTTGCCCTGCAACCCCCTCTTTTTACAGCAAACCCGCAACCATAGATGCTGTTGCTGCTACGGTTACGGATCGGATACTGGACCTTTGCGGTCTTGATATCAAAACTTATCGTTGGGGAGATGAGAATGATGATTAAACCACTGCTGTGATCATCTCAGATCTACCTCTTCCACACCTGGATACTTGCTTTTATCAAAAACAAAAGCCGCGTCGGAAAGATTGGCCTTGCCGTTTAAGCTATTAACAGTGTAAGTGTATTTGTTACCGTTTTTCTCGAGCACCCTCGTGCTGTAGATGCTGTTAGTGCCTTTATCAACCAATGCATACACCTTGTGAAAGGCCTTGGTTTTATCAACCGGGGTCAGCTCTATTTCCTGCACATTTTTATTACCGATTTTTACATCGCCATTCAGTTTGTACAGAAAATCCTTATCATAAAAGTTTGTGAAAAGCTTCTGAGGTGTAATTGCGTTAGCACCCGGATCCAGTTGAGTAATGGTTACTTCATTGGCTGCCTTGTCGTATGTCCAAACGTTTTTCCCATCACAATAAATTTCCTGGCCGGGAATATTGATCTTATATTTTTGCCCCTTCATGGAGACAGTACCGGTTTTCTGCCCTTGCACCTTACCTTTACCATCTTCTATCTTCAGCGTAAAATTCGCAAGTACCGCAGTATACGTTTTAAACTTCGCACTTACAGCATCAAGTATTTTCTTTGCTGCAGGATCATTTGTGGCTAACTGGCCCTGGCTGAAAACGCTCATGGAAACAACGATCAATCCTGCTAACAAACTAACTTTTCTCATTCTGAGTATTTAATTATTTGACACAATATATTGCCAGATGTTTAATTCAAAGGGAAGGTTGCGCAAAAAAACTGTTACAGTTGAGCGGGGGCAAATTAACAAAATATATATAGAATCTTATCCGAGTTGATCAACCAGGTGTCGCTCAAGATCGGCTTCCGTTTTGATCAATACATCTCTTGCTTTTGATCCCTGGCTGGGTCCCACGACCCCACTTGCCTCTAACTGGTCCATCAGACGTCCTGCCCTGTTGTATCCCAGTTTCATTCTTCTTTGCAGTAACGAGGTTGAACCAATCTGGCTCTGGACTATCAGCCTGGCAGCATCTTCAAACAATGCGTCCCGGTTACCTATATCAAAATCCTTGCCTTCCATATCTTTTTCATCAACATATTCCGGCAACAGGAAAGCCTGCGCATAGCCTCTCTGATCACCGATAAAATCACAAACGCCTTCCACTTCCGGCGTGTCAACAAAAGCGCATTGCAGCCTGGTGAGTTCTCCATTATAGGAAATAAGCATATCACCTTTACCTATAAGTTGCTCAGCACCCCCGATATCCAGGATGGTTCGTGAATCGACCTTTGATGAAACTTTAAACGCAATACGTGCAGGGAAGTTTGCTTTGATGGTACCGGTAATGATATTTACTGAAGGACGCTGGGTTGCAATGATCAGGTGGATTCCAACTGCACGGGCGAGCTGGGCAAGACGTGCTATAGGCATCTCTACCTCCTTACCTGCAGTCATAATAAGATCAGCAAACTCATCCACAACCAATACTATGAAAGGAAGAAACTGGTGACCTTTTTCCGGGTTCAGTTTGCGTTTAACAAACTTCTCATTGTATTCTTTAATGTTACGGGCGCCGGCTTCTTTTAAAAGATCATAGCGCGTATCCATTTCAATACAAAGTGCGTTAAGCGTATGAATCACTTTCTTGGTATCAGTGATTATAGCATCTTCTTCACCTGGCAGTTTGGCCAAAAAATGTTTTTCAATGGTACGATACAAACTAAGCTCAACCTTCTTTGGATCCACTAATACAAACTTCAACTGCGAAGGATGTTTCTTGTATAACAATGAAACAAGTATGGCATTCAGACCAACTGATTTACCCTGACCCGTGGCACCCGCCATCAGCAAGTGTGGCATGGTGGTTAAGTCTACAATAAAATTGTCATTATCGATCTTTTTGCCAATAGCAATTGGTAGGCTGTAATTATTATGTTGGAATTTTTCTGAAGCCAGCAGCGACTTCATACTCACCACAGTCTTTTTTACATTTGGTACCTCAATACCAATGGTGCCTTTACCGGGTATTGGCGCAATGATCCGGATACCCAGGGCAGCCAGGCTCAATGCGATATCATCTTCAAGATTTTTGATCCGCGAAATGCGTACCCCTGCAGCTGGAACAATTTCATATAAAGTAACCGTTGGACCAACCGTAGCACTGATTTTCTGAATAGAGATATCGTAGTTTTTCAGTGTGTTGATGATCTGGTTTTTGTTTGCTTCCAACTCAGCCGGGTCCTGGATGATCTTTTCACTGCCATGCGTTTCCAGCAATTCAAGATTCGGATATTTATAATCACGCAAATCAAGTGTTGGTTCATATGGCGCTGTATTCGCGGGCAGTTTATCTGACAAGGGGGCTTCTTCCTCAACCTTGTCCTGGACCGGGTTTATCTCCAGTTCAATCTCTGCAAGTGATTTTTTTATTGGGCGGTCCGATGGGCGCACCAATACCGGTTCGGGAACCACTTCAGGTTCTTCCTCCTGCTCTTCCTCATCTGCAGGTGGTTCCTCATCAAAATCAGGAAACACGGGCATTTCAAAAGGGGGCTCCTTTTCCGTAAGAGTAATTTCGTGTTTGGGCTCCTCCCCTGCTGCCGGAACAATGATCTTTTTCGATGCCTTTTTAGGTGCGGGTTCCGGTTCGTTGTCTACCGTTGTAAGATCCGGCGCATTTACAACAGAAATATCAGCAGCTTTTCTTTTTGGCAGTTGAGGCACAGTAAATACCGGGTTGAATCGCCAGATGATATAGGCAATGCCACCCACCAGCAACAAAGCGGCGGTGCCCACCGATCCGAGGGTTACCGATAACCAGTTGCTTATGATCTTACCAACTTCGCCACCCCAGGGAAATGAACTTCCACTTGTTATGAATGCAAGGGCAACAGAAAAATAGATGATCCCAACCAGCAGGTACCGGATATTTCTGCCTATAGAAAAAATTCGGCGGCCAAATAAAGCGTTGGCGCCAATTACAAAAAACAGCGAACAAAACTGGAACGAAGCAAGTCCAAAACCATTGTAAAAAAACTGGTGCGACACATAAGCACCGAGATTGCCCATAAGGTTAGCCGACTTAACCCCATCAGCAGGAAAAAGAATTGATGCACCTTTGAAAACTTTATCCTGGTCAACTTTCCAGGTAAACAGGTAAGAAGCAAACGCAATCAGCAGAAAAAGTGCGAGCAGCAAAGAAACCACGCCCAAAATTTTGTGGGTACGTTCATCTTTCGCAAGCTCTTTCACCGAAACCCTTTCTTCTTTTTCAGGTTTAAGTTTGGTTTTTTCCGCAGGCTGGCTTTTTTTACTGGATTTCGCACGATTTGCCATGACGGCAAATATAAGTAGTTTAAGCAATGTTGACTATCCGGCGCTACAGATACCAACTATAATTGCTTAATGTATGATAAGGAATTTTACTTAATTACGTTAGGCCGTTCTGCCTGATAAAAATTCTGTATTTTCAGTTACTGAGTTGGTCTGACTCTAACACTTATGACCTTTTCTAAAACCGTTGCCACCCTGCTTATGCGGGCGAAGCGATTTCTTGTCATATTGATCATATTACTTGCAGCGGCACCATCTGCCGTGGCACAGGACGGTGTAATCAATGTAAGCAGTTTTCGCAGCGTGCGTTTCATAGACTCGTTGACTTTGTATGAAATTGCCGAGCCCGGCAAGACACCAACATCTTCAATACCAGGTATCCGTTTCAGGGAAAAACTACCACCAGGAATCACTGGTAAACTGCCACATCACTGGATCGAAAAAGAACTATTCCTGAAATTCACCATTTATAACGATACCAACCAGGTACGTAACATTGCTTTTTACCCCGGTAAGTATTTTACAGTGAACCGACTTTTCCGCCTCGATTCATCTCAAAATGAGGCAAGTTTTGTAATGGATACAGCGGGCGATGCAGAACCCGTTTCGGGTTATACGATCATCAAAATGGCACCTCTTGAAACCTCCGTCTTCATTGCACAGTTGCGTTTTTTAAGATCTCCGCAAAACACCCTGGCGCCATTAATTATGCGCGCGGACTATATAGAAAAACACCAGGCGCTGGCCGCAGTAAGACGTTCCCCCATCGACGTTGTAACTTATGTAGCCAGTGGTATGATGTTGATGATGATTTTTTATTCGCTCGCCGTATACACCCAAAACGGCAGCAGGGAGTTTTTATATTATGCACTGTATGCCTTGTGCACAGGAAGTATGTTGTTCCTTATCTCGTTTCTGAGTCCGAGATTGAACCAGTTTAATTACCTCTATATCGAATACCTCGACCTGATGCTGCTCTGCACTTCGGTGTTGTGTTACCTGGCCTTTATGAAAACCTTTCTGAATACCAGGGTGGCGCATCCCTTTTTGCAAAAGCTTTTTAAAGCTGGCCAGGCAATGATCGTGTTGATGATGCTGATATATTCAGCGTTGTACTTTTTTACGTTAAAGTATTATTCCCTGGTTCTGGTAGAAGATATAACCAAAATACTTGTGTTGTTGATGGGTGTTACTTTTATAACTTATGGTTTGCGTAACCAGGACCGGTTGATGCGGTTCGTTGTAGCCGGCAATATCGCGCTGGTTTCATTTAGCCTGGTATCACTTGTTATGCTGATGATCCAGTTCAGAATAACCACGCATGATAATCTTAGCTTGTTAAATCGCCCGCTTGTTTATTATATACTTGGACTGGTAATTGAGTTGATGTTGTTCCTTACCGGGCTCGCTTATAAAAACCGTTCAGAGATTGTTGAAAGAGTAAAAGAAAGAGAAAGACTAAAACTCGAAAACGAACGTAAGGAATTTGAAAAACAAATGGCAGTGATGGCTGCGCAGCAGGATGAACGCAACAGGATCTCTGCGGATATGCATGATGAATTGGGTTCAGGTGTAACAGCCATCCGGCTTATGAGCGAGATCGTTAAAAGTAAGATGAATACGGTTGCACTACCGGAGATCGATAAGATTTCAAACTCCGCAAACGAGTTGCTGAATAAGATGAATACAATCATCTGGACTATGAAGAGTTCGAATGATACACTTGAAAGTATGATCGCTTATGTAAGGGCACATGCTACTGAATATTTCGACGGCACAACCATACAATGCAGTGTCCGCACACCACCAGTGATTCCCCAGCTGGACATGAGCGGTGAAAAAAGAAGAAATATATTCCTGGCAGTTAAAGAGTCTTTGACTAACATTATCAAACATGCCCAGGCGACTGAAGTAGCCATTAACATCACTACTTACAACGATCACCTGGTAATAGAGGTTGCCGATAACGGGAAAGGCATGGATGTGAGCAATACCAGGCGTTTCGGGAACGGGCTCACTAATATGCGCCGACGAATGGAAAATATAGGAGGTACACTTACCTTTCACCACGACAACGGAACAACATTACGTTTTGAACTGGATCTTTGACCTTCAGTTGGTTCTTAGCAGTGCCATCACCATAAGTATCCATCCTGTAACAAAAAACAAACCTCCGATCGGGGTAATGATCCCTATCCCTGACAATCCAACGGTTCCCGTAGCCTTTAACGCGGTCAGCACATATAATGATCCAGAGAACAGGAGAATGCCAGTCATAAATGCGTAGCCCGCATAGGTCATCCATGACAGGTTAAATTTTTCTGCGAGTATACCCACCAGGATCAAAGCGAAAGCATGATAAACCTGGTATCTGACACCGGTTTCAAATGTGCTTACGGTTTCTGCCGGTACAAGCTTTTTCAAACCATGGGCACCAAAAGCGCCAAGAATTACTGCGATTCCTGCCAGAGCAGAACCGGTTACTAGAAAGCCCTTATGCATGTAAAATAGTTTGTGCGAACTCCGACACTGAAATATCATTTTCGTTATCGATCGTTACATCCGCGAGTTCATAATACATCCTTCGTTCATTGAGTTTTTTTATAATGAACGCTTTTAATTCTTCATCCCTGATATCCTTAAGTACGGGTCGTTCCAAACGTTGTTTTAGCAGCCTGTTCACAAGAACTTCAACATTCGTGTTGAGCCAGACCACTAATCCGTACTTTTTCATGTATTCAATGTTGTTGAAAAAACAAGGGGTTCCACCACCACATGAAATCACTGCGCTGGTATTGTTGTCAACAAGCTCTTCCAACATAGCTTTTTCTTTCACCCTGAAATATTCTTCACCGGATTCGCTGAAGATTTCGGGCACCGAACGTTTTTCTGCAGTGGTGATCACCTCGTCCAGGTCAAAAAACTGCATTTTTAAACAATCAGCAAGCTGTTTGCCCCAATGCGTTTTGCCGGACCCCATAAATCCGATTAAAAAGACTCTCATGAAGTTGCAAAGTTAAGATCCGGTTTACTTAAATGCGTTGATCCCGGTAACATCCATGCCGGTGATAAGAAGATGTACATCGTGGGTGCCCTCATAAGTGATGACGCTTTCAAGATTCATCATATGACGCATCACGGGGTATTCGCCTGTGATGCCCATCCCCCCTAACATCTGTCGTGCATCACGTGCAATGGCTGCGGCGATCTCGCAACTATTTCTTTTGGCCATCGATACCTGTTGTGGCGTTACGCTGCCTTCATTCATCAAAACGCCCAACCGCCAGTTGAGTAATTGTGCTTTGGTGATTTCAGTTATCATTTCGGCCAGCTTTTTTTGCTGAAGCTGAAAAGCACCGATCGGCTTATCAAATTGCACCCTTTCCTTGCTGTAGCGCAGCGCTGTATCGTAACAATCCATAGCAGCACCAAGCGCGCCCCAGGCGATACCATAACGCGCTTTGGTTAAACAACTCAGCGGTCCCTTAAGACCTTTGATACCGGGTAAAATCTGCTCCCTGGGCACCTTTACATTATCAAACACCAATTCGCCCGTTGCTGACGCCCGGAGACTCCATTTGCCGTGAGTGGTTGGAGTTGAAAATCCATCCATCCCACGCTCAACGATCAATCCCCTTATATCGCCGTTTTCATCTTTTGCCCATACAACGGCCACCTGTGCAAATGGAGCATTACTGATCCACATTTTTGCACCGTTCAGGATCACATGATCCCCTGCGTCCCTGATATTTGTTAACATACCTGCGGGATCTGACCCGTGATTTGGCTCGGTAAGTCCAAAACAGCCGAGCCATTCGCCGCTGGCTAATTTGGGCAGATACTTCCGGCGTTGTTCTTCACTACCATATTCAAATATTGGAAACATGACAAGCGAACCCTGTACCGAAGCAGTAGACCGCACACCGCTATCGCCGCGTTCCAGTTCCTGCATCATCAGGCCATAGCTGATATAATCCAGCCCCCCCCCACCGTAAGTTTCAAGCACAGTAGGGCCAAAACAACCCATTTCACCAAGCTGTTTTACTATTTGCTGCGGAAATTCGGCCCGTTGTGCATAATCTTCTATTATGGGCGAGATTTCACGCTTCACGTAGTTCCGCACAGCCTCTCTTACCTGGATATGTTCTTCCGTTAGTAGATCATCCAGCCTGAAATAGTCCGGGCTCGTAAACAAATCTGTTCTTGCTGCCATGAATTTCCCTTTAGATAAGCGTAAATTTAGCTGTTTCCCGCAAACTTCACCGGCTAACCAGGTTT
>JAEZGI010000064.1 GCA_023416995.1 Bacteroidota bacterium | reverse complement strand
TGGTTATTTGAAACCTTGCTTCTGATGCCCGCCTGCCGGTGATGCTGCGGTCGGTCCGCATCGGCACTGAATTTTTCCGGGCTTCATACGCGTATGATGTTCTTTGTTGCATTTTCTGCTATCGGCTTTGGGGCGCTGATCGGCGATATTGAAGTTTGTGGTAGGGTCGGGCTATTGATCGCCTTGATCAGCTGCGGTTCCCTGACCAGAAAAATAAGGTGCCTCATGCGGAACCGCCCTTGCATCGCAGGCTGTGTGACCACTCTGGCCTTAAGTTTGGGCCAAGCATCTAAATCGTTATGTTTTTTGAATATTCTCACTTCTGACTTCGGCTTCGGAGTTTGAGGTGCTTAAGCCGCCAATTGATAAACACCCAAAACACTATCTTCACTGTATGCAATTCGACTCAAACAACCATATAATTAAACTCTGTGCTGCGGGTATGGATATGGAAGGACAAGGCCGGCCGGAAGAGGCAAAGAGACTTTTTGAAACTGCATGGAATGAGGCTACAAACGACTTAGAAAAATTTACTGCTGCTCATTATGTGGCCCGGCACCAGACAAGTGTTGCGGACAAATTGCATTGGGATCAAACGGCTCTTCGATTGGCGTTAAACATAAAAGAGAAAAGTGTTAGCGACACCTATCCTTCGCTTTATCTGAATGTTGCCAGATGTTATGAAGAACTGGGCGACGAAGAAAACGCGCTCAAAAATTATCAATTGGCATTTTCATATTGCAACCAACTATCTGAAGACGGTTATGGCAAGATGATCAAAGGTGGGATCTCAAAAGCGATAGAAAGATTAAGCTTGAAGAAAGAATAGGATTGAAGAAAGAATAGGATTGAAGAAAGATCAAGAGCGAATACCGTCTAACCTTAAAGAGCTCTTGGATTTCTTAATAAATGAAGCGAATAATAAAGCCCGACAGTGTCTTCTGCATTGTTTATCCCGAATTCCCCTCCAGATAAAAAGCGACATACATCGCGATATCATTTGTGCAACAGCCCGGAAATAAACTTAACACGGTTACCGCAATTTCGAATTAATGAAACCTGGAGCAGTAAGTTTCCGATCAACGGAAAAAGCTGGAACAATTTCCTCTCATCGTTGACGCGCAACGAATGTTCTAACAATATCAGCAGGTCATCAAACGAGGAATGAGAATGGGCTGCAAGAGCGGTTCCGCTTAAAGTACTTTATTTTTTTTGGTCAAGCTACTGAAGCCCGGCAAGGTGCTAAGCAGCCCGAAAAGATATAGTGGCGAAAGCGGACCGGTAGTAGCATCTCCCGCCAGACAGGTCTTAGCAGGATTTGTACCAGGATATGACATGAATCGGAGCCAATGTTGGACATAGCATCTGTCGGAGCTGCTGGCTAAGTATCGTAGGTGATAACTCACAGCCTGCGATGCAAGGGCGGTTCCGCGTAAGGCACCTTATTTTTCCGGTCAGGGCACCAAAGCAGATCAAGGCGCTCATAAGCCCGGCTAAGGAAACATCTTTCAATTGCCGATCAGGGCAAGAAAAGCCGATCGCGAACTCAAAAATACCCAAACACAAAAGCGTATGCAGCCCGGAAAAATTCAGTGCCGTCGCGGACCGCCCGCGGCATCACCGGCAGGCGGTTAATAAGAGCGAGCCGCCGAGCATTCGAAGGTTGGTGCCAATGGTGATCGCACCACACAAGTGTATGCAGCCCGGAAAAATTCAGTGCCGTTGCGGACCGCCCGCGGCATCACCGGCAGGCGGCCGTCATCAAAGACTCTGAATCACGACCTGCGATACGTCGCCGGTTCAGTTTTCACCACCCCGGTTTCGCTCTGCGCATTGCTGGTCCTGTTCAGCACTGAAGTTACACTTGATAGTACACCGGCTATATCGGAAAGGTCAGCCGGAACAATCATAGAGTTGTTTGTTTTTGCAAGTTTTCCAAACTGCTCAAGGTATTGTTCGGCGATGCGGAGATTTACCGCATTCATTCCGCCCTGTTCGTTGATAGCCAACGCAATTTCCTTGATCCCTTTTGCTGTAGCAACCGCGACCATTTCGATTTCTGAAGCCGTTCCGCTGGCTTCGTTGATCTTGCGTTGTTTTTCACCTTCTGAACGCGCGATCATCTCTTGTTTATCGCCTTCTGCGCGGTTGATCTTAGCTTGTTTATCACCTTCTGATTCTGCAATCAAAGCACGTTTTTCTCTTTCTGCACGCATTTGTTTTTCCATGGCATCACGGATGCTTTGCGGCGGTGCGATATTTTTAACTTCATACCGCGACACCTTTATGCCCCAGGGTTCGCTTGCCTTGTCCACAGCGCTCACAATAGTAGCATTAACCGTTTCACGTTCTTCGAAGGTTTTGTCAAGTTCCATGCGGCCGATGACGCTACGCATGGTTGTCTGTGAGATTTGAATCACTGCGAAACGATAATTATCGATTCCATATGATGCCTTTGTTGGATCGATGACCTGCAGATACAGGATGCCATCAACTTCAACAGCGATGTTATCTTTTGTGATACAAATCTGTGAAGCAACATCAATGGCCTGTTCTTTTAAATTTTGTTTGTATGCGATCTTATCAATAAACGGGATCAGGATATGAAATCCTGCATCTAATGTGCGGCTGTATTTTCCGAGTCGTTCAACGATGTACACGGATCTTTGCGGTACTACTTTAAAGGTTGACAAAAACGCAAATAGTACAAACAGGATCAATAAAATCAGGATAAAAGTAGTAGAGCTCATATGGTCTTAGTTGAACGAACAATTAATAAAATGCTTTGATTGCCGGTGATAATTACTGATTCACCGGCATTTATAATATCTGTGGAAGCAGCGTCCCAGCTTGTGCCTTTAAATTCTACTTTACCGTTCGAGCCAGGCGCAATCGCGCTGAGACACAACGCGGTTTTACCCACAAATTCGTCTTCGAGCAGATGTCCCGTAGCGCGGTTCATACCAAACTTCTTTTTCACCCAGTTGCGGAATATTACTACAGTCAGAATCGAACTGACAAGGAAGATGGCCAGTTGAGCAGTAAGAGATATATCGCTGAACAGGGTGGTCACACCTACGATCCAGGCCCCGATTCCAAAAAAGAACAGGATAAAACCAGGAAGTACAAATTCCAGCACGAAAAATATTAACCCGATCAGGAACCAGATAACTGAAATATTTTCTAAGACTTCCATTTGGTTTAGTGTTTGATTTGTTTCCGGTAACCCGGGGAAGATAATCAATTTCTTCGAATAGGGCGGGTCGTGGCCTTTGCTTCATGCTGGCATAAAATAGGTGATGAAAATTCAAACTTCATCGTATGAAAATCATAAATACTAAAACGCACGGGGTATTGGATTATGTGGTGGCCCTGTTGCTTATTGCGGCGCCCTGGATATTTGGCTTTTATGCAGGTGGACCGGAAACCTGGGTTCCCGTTGTGCTGGGAGCATTGACCATTGTTTACAGTCTTTGTACAGACTATGAGCGCGGATTGTTCCGTGTATTGTCGATGCGGGTGCACTTGTTACTTGATCTTGCCAATGGTTTTTTTCTTGCGTTTTCGCCCTGGATCTTCGGCTTTTCCGAAACTGTGTGGGCCCCGCATGTTGTATTTGGAGTGATGGAAATGATAGTAGTTGCCTTATCAGCCTCGGTGTCGGGCAGTGAGTTGCCAAAGCAGCGTGGCCGGGAAGGATTGCGGGCGGTGCACTAAGCTTTTAACATTACATGCAAAAGCGTATATTGTCTTGCACGTAATGTCCTCTTATGAAAACCGTCTTCCTGATTATCCTGTTAGTACTGTATAACGTATTTGGCTATACGCAAACACCACATGCAGTTCCGGATGTTTTTCAAAGTATCGATAGTGGGAAAATTACAACCCCTGTAAACTGGCTCAGTATACGAAGACCGGAGATTGTGCGCTTGTTTGAGAACAACGTGTATGGTCAGGTGCCGAAAGCATATGATAGCTTAACCTACAGCATAACAAACCAGGATGGAAGTGCGCTGCAGGGCAAAGCGCTGTTGAAGGAGATAGATATCACCCTTTGGCGAAAACAAACACCTGTTACTGTTCAGCTGGTGCTTTATCTGCCGCTGTCAGCAAAAGTTCCCCCACCTTTATTTATGTATCTGAAACCAGATAACCCTGATGGCAGGGTTTCGCAACAAACTGCGCTACAGCCTGCACAAATGTTGGTTGATAGCGGATATGCTTTTGCTGTGTTCAATGTTCGGGATCTTGCTCCTGACAACGAGATTCATTACATGGACGGTGTTCTCCGTTTATATCCTGACCAGCTTACCCGGCCCAATGGCATGAAAGCCATCAGTGCATGGGCCTGGGGTGCAAGCCGGGTAGTGGACTACCTGGAATCAGAGAATTCGGTCGATGTAAAGGCAATAACACTTGTTGGACACGGCCGGGTTGGCGAAACTTCCCTATGGGCAGCAGCCACCGATATTCGCTTTGCAAAGGTGATCTCAAGCTGTGGCAGTATGGCAGGATCCATCCGGACGGTTGATGTTAGTCTGGCTGATCCGGCCTCAAAGTATATGTACGCCGGGAATTATCACAGGTTTGCCGGCAGGCCCGACTCATTGCCTGTTGATCAGCACATGCTAATCGCGGCGATTGCCCCGCGGCCGGTTTATATTGTAACCGCTTCTGAGAATCTGTCTTTTCCGCCCAGGGCCGCGTTCGCTGCAATAAGAAACGCTGCCCCGGTATATACTTTATTCAAGCCTATCGCTGAACCCGTTTGGGACATGCCGGCGCCGGGAAAATCGTTGATGGCCGGTCCGCTCGTTTTTCGCCCGAGTGAAAGTATAATGAAGCCAGGTCCGGTTGACTGGCGAGAGTTTATCTTCTTTGTACGCAGCAGGTGATTTTCAATGTGCCCTTAAAATCAGTATTAAATCTTTTTTGGATATCACTATAGAAATGTAATAACTTGGCTGCAAAATAGCACCGCATCCCGGCGGCTGCCCCCTTCAAACCCAACTTTCCTACCAGAAATCTATCAAATCCGTGAAGTCGGCCTTCATTGGCATACACCCTCATGCGAACACCCAACAGGCTGATCTTAACAGAGCCTGACCTAAACATTTAAACCTTGTCATCGTGAAACTGCTATTAAGTTTTCTATTTCTCTGCGCCGGTTTTGTTGCCGATGCACAGGTGCGAAGAATTGGCGTGCTGGGAAGTTCCACTGCCAACGGCCAGGGCGTTCCATTCGACAGCAGTTGGGTACAGAAGATGCGTTTTTACTATCGTGAACGCGCCCTGATAGATACGGTACATAAGATTGCAGCCTCAACCTTTGATTGTTATAGTGGCATGCCTACGGGATATGTACCACCTCCTGGCCGCAACACTCCAAATACTTCGTATAACATCACCCGGTTGATGTCGCGCACACCGATACCTACAACAGTAATTATAAATTATCCCACAACAAATTTTGATACTTTCAGCGACCAGGAGATTTTATTCTGCCTCGATTCGATAAGAAAATATGCTATGTCATTTGGCGCGGTATGTTATATCGCAACAACACAGCCACGTGATAATTTCAGTGATGCCGGGCGGGCAAGACTAAAATACCTGAACGATCTTATCAAAAACTACTTCGGCCATTATGCGATCGACTTTTTCAACGTCCTTAATAATGCCACCAACAATAAAATTAAACCTGAATATGCGCTGGGCGATGGCATTCATGTAAACAGCCGCGGCCACGAAGTTTTATTCAGACAGGTGTTGCAAAAGAATATTTTCAACATCGATACAACATCGGTGCGACGGGTGCTGATCGACATAGGTGCAACAACATCTGGAACTGACCAATGGGGTAAGCGCTGGAACGCTATGGCTGATGCACGTCGTGGCGTACAGGTAAATAATGCAGTCACCACAAACAATCAACTTACAGGTATTGGTATTGAAGTGGTGAATCCGTTATCCAATGCTACCGTAACCGATAAAGGGCTTGGAACCAGTTCTGATGTCGGTAATGTAAGTGAGTATCCTTCATTCGCTACAAGTGATCATGCGATTGCTACTTCCTCCGTTACAAATGGGCAATGGCGGGTGTATGGTCTTGAGTCAGCTAAAACTTATCATATTCGTTTCTGGGGCAGCCAGTTACTCTCAGGATACAGAATACTACAGGTAAAGCGATCAGATGAATCGGTTTGGCAGGAGTTTAACGCCGGTATGAACAAAAACTACATTAATGCGGTAACTTTTGCTGTAACAGGGAAAACGGCGGTTTCATTTGATTTTAGGGTGAAGTCGGGAAGTGTTGGTGGGCATGTGAGCATCATTGATATTGTTTCAACAGCGTCGAATGCGGTGCCGCCTGTAAATCAGCCACCACTGGTCTTTGCCGGTGCAGACACATCAATTACACTGCCGGCAGGTATCCAGCTTCGTGGCTCAGGGTCAGATCCGGATGGAACCATCACATCATATACGTGGCGAAAAATTGCAGGGCCCACAGCTTTCCAGATCAGTGACCCATCTGTTGCGCAACCATTATTGTCAGGGTTAGCGGCCGGTACTTACCAGTTGGAGCTTCGTGTGACAGACGATGATGGATCAAGCTCGGCCGACACCGTTCATGTCACTGTTAAACCTGCTGTTACAACGGTTACGCAGCAGCGGATCCTTATAGATCTGGGTCTTGCAAATGCTACCAGCAACGGTGCAGATCAGTGGGGAAAATACTGGAACAATGTTACCGATGCGCGCCCCGGAATAAGATTGACCAATGCTATCAATACAGCCAACCAGCCTACAAACATTCAATTCGAGGTGGTGCGGCAAACCGGATCAACCGCCGGTTATGATCTGAACACGAGGACAAGTAACACAATTGGCACCATCGGCGATTACCCGGCCAGTGCTACAAATGATAATGCGTTTGCACATACAAGCATAACCGACGGCGAATGGCGTTTTTCCGGTCTAGATCCGGCAAAAACATATACTATAAAATTCTGGGGTAGTATAACGGGTTCGGGTAGCCGAATTCTGCAGGTTAAACCATCATATGAAACGGTGTGGAAAGAATATAATGCTTCAGCCAACCTAAATTTTGACAACGCCGCAATATTTACAATAACCGGTATGACCGATGTTTCATTTAATATACGCGTCAAATCGGGTAGTACATTCAGTTACATAAATGTAATCGATATAAAAGTTGATGCGCTATTGCAATCACCTCCAGTGGCTGATGCAGGTAGTGAGATAAACGTACAGTTGCCGCTTGATTCAACGCGGCTGAATGGAAGCGGAAGTTATCATCCTGGTGGTTCAGCAATCTCATACCGCTGGAGAAAGATCTCTGGTCCTTCAAATTATACATTAACTGATTCAACGTCTTCCCGACCACTTGTGCGCAATCTGGTGGCAGGTATGTATAAGTTTGAACTGATGGTTAGCGACACCGACGGGCTCACTGCAAAAGATACTGTAACTGTGAATGTTAATTCTCCATCAGTAAACATTGCGCCTGTTGCGAACGCTGGTTCAGATAAAACAATAAGACTACCGGTAAACTCGGCTATACTTGATGGTATAAATTCAACCGATCCGGATGGAGGGTCCTTAAGTTATAGCTGGCGTCAGCTATCAGGACCTGGATCAGCTACGATCGTTGGGGCAAATAATCCGTCCGCAACAGTGCAGGGTCTTATTTCGGGCAATTATGTGTTTGAATTACTCGTGACCGACGCTCAGGCGGCGACGGACCGGGACACCGTAGGGGTGTTGGTTCAGCCTGCATTTATACCACCGGTTGCGAAAGCCGGGCCCGATATCCAGATTACTCTGCCTGTCAATAAAGCAGTGCTCGATGGAAGAAGTTCTGTTGACCAGGATGGAAGTATCATTTCTTATCAATGGCAGAAATTAAATGGACCTGGGGGAGGAACGATAGTTAACCCGAATATCAATTTGACCGAGGCAAATAATCTGGCACAAGGTGTTTATGCATTTCTGCTGACTGTAACAGATAATGATGGCTTAACGCATCGTGACACATTAGTGGTAACAGTAAACCAGGCAATAAACCGCCCGCCATCTGCAAATGCCGGGAATGATCTTTCAATTGTTTTCCCTGCTGGTGCAACGTTAAACGGAAGTGCCAGTGATCCTGATGGCGGTACACTCGTGTACACATGGTCGCAGGTTAGCGGGCCCTCTGTGGCAACCATTGCTGCTCCTTCAGTACTGAATACTACGGTGAGCGACCTTTTGCAAGGTGTATATTATTTCAGTTTATCTGTAACGGATAATGGTGGGCTCAGCAACTCCGATACGATGAAGGTAACCGTTAATGCACCCGTACCGGTTCCAAATCAAAGGGTACTGATCGATGCCGGTCTCGCGGCTTCACAAACAGCTTCGCCCGATGCCTCAGGCAAATACTGGAACAATGTAACAGACGCCAGGCCGGGTGTACGTGTTGCCAATGCAATCAGTACCAGTGGTCAGCAAACGGGGATTAAATTTGAAGTAATTAACCCCGCTGGTGCAAGCGCGGCTTATGATCTTAATACCAGAACAAGCAATGATGTTGGACCCGTCGGGGATTATCCTGCTACTGCAACCAACGACAATGCGCTTGTACATAGCAGTGTCACAAACGGGATGTGGAAGTTGTCCGGCCTTGATCCTGCCAGCACATATACAGTTAAGTTCTGGGGCAGTATAGCTATGACCGGCACCCGTGTGGTTCAGCTTAAGCCGGCTCACGAAACAGTATGGCAGGAATTCAACTCGTCAATGAATCGGAATTATACAACTGCCGCAAATTTTGTAATCACCGGCAGAACGGAGGTGTCTTTCGATATCCGGGTTAAACAAGGATCATCGTATGGTTATATAAACATTATCGACATCAACGTTCAAAATAGTGGTGCAACTACCAGTGCTTCTGCTGGCAGGTCCATCGGAAGCCAAAGCACTGTTTCGGTCAGCCCGGATGTTCAAACGCTGGATAGCCTTGCTCGTTTGAATCCTGCTATACAAACCCTGGTTGCGCCTAATCCAACTCCCGGCAATATTAACATCCGGATGAATAATTCTTATCTTGGGCCGTTGGAGATGCAACTTGCTGATGTGAATGGTCGTCAGACAAAAAGTTGGATCGATAATAAGACAAACATTATCTATCATGAAACGCTTCAGCTTGGTGATCAACCTGCTGGTGTTTATTTCTTAATCATAAAAATGCGTGGAAAGACCGAAGTGATCCGGATCGTTAAACGATAGCCGTGATTTCTGAACCGACTAAAACCGTACAATTTGAAAACTACATCCGTAGCGCTGATGCGCAAACTACTTCTTATTATGGCTATTGCAGGAATGATCCTGTTTGCCCTATCAAGCATGGCACCCTTTGTGAACCCTGCACGTTTCTGGTACATCGCACTTACGGGTCTTGTTTTTCCGTGGCTGCTTATACTCATGCTGGTGTTGCTTGTGATACTGGCAATAAAAAAATCAAAACTGGCCTTTGTTGCAGGAGCCTTGTTGTTATTAAGCTGGCCGGCTTTATCTGTAACAGTTGGCAGAAAGCTCAGCCAGTCGGAAGCATCACCAAAAAATGACACTGCCTACGTGCGTGTGCTTAGCTGGAACGTATTTCGTTGGGATGAGATGCGTAAACATACTGCCGACAGACCGGGTAATCGTGAAAATATGCTTGAAGCCGTTGCGGGAGAAAACGCTGATGTATTGGTGTTTCATGAATTTTATGAGCCCAGGGGTAACGCATTAAAAAGTTTTAAAGCCAATATTGTTGCAATACAGGCTATGGGCTATCCGCATTATTCTTTTTTTCCGACCTCTGTGATCCATACCGGCACAAAACATTTTGGTATGGCTATTTTTTCCAGATACCCGATCACCGATTCGGCCAACAAAAAGTTCCAGCAATCGGTGCATTCTGAGGGGCTGATGTATGTTGATTTAAAAGTTGGCAATAAAACTCTTCGTGTCTTCTCTACACACCTTGAGTCGTTTAAGATTGGTAAGTCTGACTATTATGGTAGCAACGAGGGCGGGCTCATTTCTTCAACGAAAAGTTCTTTTGCATCTGTGAGAAATGCGTACCGCACAAGAAACGAGCAGGCACACCTGGTACGCGAAGCGCTGGAGTCAAGTCCATATCCTGTGATTGTTTGTGGAAATCTTGGTGATATTCCTGCATCAGGCACCTATCGGATGATCAAAGGTGATTATAAAGATGCTTTCATCGAGAAGGGTAGTGGTTTTGGAAAAACGTTCAGACATGTGCTGCCTAACCTGAGACTGGATTATATATTAACCGACGAGAAAATTGAAGTTGACAAGTTCAGGGTAGCTGATTTAGGCCATTCAGATCATTTTGCGCTTGTCACTGATATCGTATTGCCATAGATTGCTACTAATTATTGAACATTTCACTCAATGAAAATAGCGATTCATCAAGTTTTTTTGGCCTTTTGTTTGGATTTAGTGAAAAACAGAGTATTTTAGAGGTCTGAATGGCTTCTAACCCTCAGGTTTCCCACCTTCCTCTGAACGACCCCCAATAATTGCTTATCAATTCCACCATCCCTTGAATGACATCGGACATAACTTTTTAGTTGTGCTTCGTCCATTTCCGTGATTACATGTGTTTCCTGAACTATGAATTCAACACCAACTCTGTAATTATGAAGAAAGTCATTCTAAGTATTAATGCGCTTAAAGCGATGAGCTTTTTGCTTGAAACTGTTTTGAGTCCCAGGCACAATGTAATAGCAGTGCAGGATGTAATGAACGGCATGAAAGAATTAAAGAGAAGATCTAAGGTAGACGTTGTGATCATTGATATTGATAGTAACACAGAAGAAAACCTGGAGTTTATCCAGCATATCAAAACAAGTGGGCTATACGCAAACTGCATAACACTCGTACTTGGCACGTCCAGGCTTATCAAGGAGCATTACATGGAACTAACAGAAGTTGAACAAGTGTTCCATAAGCCTTTTAGTCCTCAGTTGCTGGTCGAATACATCAACGATCCTAAGAACATCAAGCTTGTCAGTTTTTCATGAAAAATGATTTGACTGAAAACCCTTTTCTAGATTTTTCTTAACCCTTAGTTTGATGAACACAGAAATTTACCCTAAGAGCCAGTCATCTTCAGTGAGATGGCGGAGATTTGCTACTAAAACCGTAGCCGAATCGGGAGATTATACACTCTCATTTTTATATCTGGGAGAAGATAAGGTTCTTGCGAATCAGATCAACGACAAATTTCATGCCGGATTTATAGCAGAATCGTTTGTTGAATGTGCACGTTTGTATAATGATCTTCCAAGAGATCAATACCCTGATGTGATCTTTATTGATCTTGATTTCGACCGTCATTCGCTCCGTTCTTTCCAACACTTCCTGAACTATAAAAAGATTTCGGGCCGCACAGTTGTAATTTATAATGCTGCCCGTCTTAACAAGGATGCTGTCAATTTTATTAAAGAACATCAGCTTGTTGACGATGTAGTGAAATTGTCAAATTGTGGTGAAAGTCTAATCAGAAAAATACACTTCCTCAAAAAAGTTAAGTCAAACGTTCAGCGCAGCCTTCGTTTCGAAGTTCGGAGAGTGGCAAAGACTGTGAAAGAAAGCAAACATGGACTTTTCTTCAAACGTTTGGTCGATATTATATTCGCTTCAATGGCCCTGCTTATCCTGGCGCCGGTGTTCCTGGTTATTGCCATTGCAATCAAATTTGATTCACCTGGCCCGGTAATCTATAGTTCACTTCGAGCCGGACGCGGGTTCAGGATATTCAAGTTTTATAAGTTCAGAACCATGATCGTTGATGCTGATAAGAAGATCGAAGAATATGCGCATCTTAATCAATATCATGTTTCGAAGGAAGGCGAGCCGATGTTTGTAAAAATCGCTAACGATCCACGCATCACAAAACTGGGGCATTTCCTTAGGAATACGAGCCTGGATGAGTTACCACAATTTATAAATGTATTGCTTGGCGATATGTCGCTCGTTGGCAACCGGCCGTTGCCTTTGTATGAAGCTTCAACCCTTACCACAAATGAACATGTAGAACGTTTCATGGCGCCTGCAGGCATTACCGGTCTCTGGCAGATCGAAAAGAGAGGAAAAACCGAGATGTCTGTTGAAGAGCGTATTAGTCTTGATATTTCCTATGCACGCAGGTATAGTGTGTTTTACGACATGTGGATCGTTGCAAGAACGCCTGCTGCGCTTTTACAGAAAAGTAATGTCTAAAGCTTTGCATAACTGGACTTACAAATTATCTTTACAGTTCTGAGCCTCACAAACCCAAAATATGTCTTACCAACTGAAACCCCTGGTTTCAATTATTACACTTAACTGGAACCAGACTCCCGTAACCTGTGCTTTTCTTGAGTCGACAAGATCTCTTACCTATAAGAATTACGAGATACTTGTGTGTGATATGGCATCTGATATAGATCCCACAGCCACCATCGAACAGGGAAATTATCCTAACACAAAAGTTTTGCGTGCCGAAACCAATCTTGGTTTCACCGGTGGCAATAACTGGGGTATGCGCCAGGCAAAAGGAGATTATATCTTCATTGTAAACAACGACACGGAAGTTACAACAGACTTGCTCGATGTACTGCTGGAGCCGTTTTTCCAGGATCCCACCATTGGCGTAACCTGCCCTAAGATCCGCTATTATAATCATCCCAACATTATTCAATATGCGGGCTTCAACCCTATAAATCTGTATACGGGTCGCGGTACAGCCGTTGGCAGTATGGAAGAAGATAAGGGTCAGCATGATGTGTCGGGCTATACGCACGGTGCACATGGCTGCGCAATGATGTTAAGCAAAAAGGTTATTGATGAAGTGGGTATGTTCCCTGAGAAGTTTTTTATTTATTATGAAGAATGGGACTGGAGTTCCAGGATTCTAAAAGCCGGTTACCATATCTACTACCAGGCCAAAGGACTGATTTATCACAAGGAGTCCATCTCAATGGGTAAACAAAGCGCTATAAAAGTATATTTCCACACCAGGAACCGGATTCTTTACATGAGGCGCAATACCACAAAAACCCAATTGCTTGCATTTTACGCATTTTTTGCCTTTTTTACAGCCCCAAAGGCGATTTTGAAATTTGCTTTGAGCAGACAATTCAAACATTTGCAATCATTTATAAAGGGAACCACCTGGAATTTTACAACTTCCAAGCATTCCCCTGTATAACCTTATCGATACATTTGATCATTTAATACCTTAATTATGCCCAAATCTTTAGTCACTGGTGGCGCTGGTTTTATCGGATCGCACGTAGTGCGGCACGCGCTGGCCCTCGGACACGAAGTTGTAGTTCTTGATGATTTAAGCGGTGGTTTTGAAGACCACATCCCTGAAGGAGCTCTTTTTGTACAAGGAAGTATCACCGATGAGAAATTGGTTACTGAACTGTTTGAACTACACAAATTTGATTATGTGTATCACCTCGCTGCTTATGCTGCGGAAGGTTTATCACATTTCATTCGTCGTTTCAACTACAATAATAACCTTGTTGGTAGTATCAATCTTATCAATGAGTCGATCAAACACAAAATAAAATGTTTCGTGTTTACTTCTTCCATCGCAGTTTACGGCAAAGGTCAACTGCCGATGACAGAAGAAATGACACCCGTTCCGGAAGATCCTTATGGTGTTTCTAAATATGCCGTAGAACTCGATCTGAGATCTGCACATGAAATGTTTGGATTAAACTATGTTGTATTCAGACCACACAATGTGTATGGCGAAAACCAGAACATTGGTGATAAGTACCGCAATGTGATCGGGATCTTCATGAACCAGATCATGCAGGGAAAACCACTCACCATTTTTGGAGACGGCACGCAGACAAGAGCATTCAGCTATATTGATGATGTAGCAATACCAATCACAAATGCAGTTAATACCCCTGCTGCTTACAACCAGGTGTTCAATATCGGTGCGGATAAACCGTACCCGGTTAATGAACTCGCAACAGTGGTCTGTGAGGAGTTTGGTGTTGAACCCAATATTACTTACCTGAGCGCGCGTAACGAAGTATTACACGCATATTCAGATCATACCAAAGCACATAAAGTGTTTGGCGACCCAACGGGTATCGATCTGAAAGAAGGTATCAGCCGTATGGCGGAGTGGGCACGTCGTGTAGGGGCACGTCAAAGCCAGGAATTTGGAAACATCGAAATCACTGAAAAGCTTCCTGACGGCTGGTCGATCCAGAAAAAAGCGTTAGCGTAATAGTTGTGTTGACGAAGCGGAAAATACGAGTGTTGGAATGTATCCGTCAAGGCCAGGTTGGCGGAGGTGAATCACATTTGCTGAGCCTGGTTGAAAATCTTGATCGCTCAGTTTTTGAACCAGTGGTACTTTCTTTTACCGATGGACCAATGGTTAAAAAACTGCGCGATGCAGGAGTCAGCTGTACAGTGATCTATACGGAGCGTCCATTTGATTTTACCAAATGGGGCAAGGTGAAAAACTTTATTCGCGAGAATAAAATTGATCTTGTTCATGCGCATGGAACCCGCGCCAATTCAAACATTTTGTGGCCCGCCCGGTCGCTCAAGGTCCCGGTGATTTATACGGTGCATGGCTGGTCATTTCATGATGATCAACCCACGCTGGTAAAACGCCTGAGGATCCTGGGTGAAAAGTACCTTACTACTCGTTCGACCAAAAACATTTCCGTTTCAGAATCGAATAAAAATTCCGGAGCAGCATATCTGAAGCATTTTGACTCAACAGTTGTTGCGAACGGGATTGATCAGCGTAAGTTTTCGCCAGACAAACGTTTCGCAGATATACGTGCGGAACTTGGCATTCCAAAGGAAGCGTTGGTGGTTGTTTTTATAGCCCGTCTCACGGTACAAAAGCAACCAAAGCTGCTCATCGAAGCCTTTAACGAGGCTGCGAAAACGCAGGCAAACCTTCATCTGCTGATGGTAGGTGATGGCGAACTGAAAGAAGAAGTTATATCACTGGCCAGCAATTCAGTGCTGCGTGAACGGATCACTTTGCAGCCATTTCGTTCGGATATCCCGGATATTCTTGCAGCAGCTGATATTTTTGTTCTGCCCTCCCTTTGGGAAGGGCTGCCAATTGGTTTGCTTGAAGCAATGGCTATGGGCAAAGCTGTGATAGCATCTGCAGTGGATGGTACCAAAGAAGTAATTACTGATGGTGAGAACGGAATTTTAGTTTCGCCTGGTGATACCGCCGGTCTCACTGAAGCGTTACAGTTGCTGGGTACAGACGAGGCACTTCGAAACAAGTTGCAGGTGAAAGCCAGGGAAACCGTTTCTGCTAATTACAACGCCGGTTATATGACAAGAAAAATAGAGAAGATCTATCATGATGTGCTGGAAACAACCGGTGTTAATTAAAAATTTTTGATCATGGAATTTGAAAGAATTGCCGATATAAAAAGACTGAAGTTTATTACTGATGTGTTGAAGACACAGCTTCCTACTGGTGCCGAGGTGCTTGATGTAGGATGTGGTAATGGTGTAATCTCCCGCAGTCTTGGCGAAGCCGGATTTAAAGTAAAAGGCATTGACGTTAGTGAGAAGGCTATCGCGCGTGCAACCGAATTGAATCGTTTCAGTAATGTACGGTTTGAAGTTAAAAGTGCCGAACAACTGATGGCTGATGGCAGTAAATATCATGCTATAATCTGCAGCGAAGTGCTTGAACACCTGAACGAGCCTGGAAAGCTTTTAGCAGTATTGCACGAGGTGCTCCATAAAGACGGCGTATTGATCGTTACTGTGCCGAATGGCAACGGCCCACGTGAACTTTTTGTAACCCGTCCCGTTATCGCATTGCAGAAAAATAACGGTATTGTCTGGAAGGCCGTGCAGGGATTAAAGAGCGCCCTCGGATATCGCGGTACAACGGTACAAAGTAGTGCAGATGATCTTACGCATATCCAGTTCTTTACAAAATCTTCACTTGAGAAACTCGCTGACACGCATCAGTTCAAAATAGTCCGGTTTGGTAAAACAAATTTTGTTGAGGACGTTTTTCCATTCTCACTGTTAACAAAAAAGATCAAGTCGCTGCAAAAGGTTGATTGTGCCATAGCGGAGAAATTACCTTATCAGTTGACAGGTGGTTTTGTTACCGTATGGGAGAAAGCCTGATTTATTCACTTAACTGCATGACATGGCGACCGTCACCCT
>JAEZGI010000082.1 GCA_023416995.1 Bacteroidota bacterium | reverse complement strand
AGTTGATCATTTTTGTAAATATTAAAATGACTGATGCCTGACTCTATGTCTGCATCAGCTTTCCAGGCCACAGATACCGTTACATTATGACGACGTTGCAATTTCACCTCATAAGGTGCGGGAGGCGGTGTACGGTCAACAATGGTACCAGTGATCGCGTACTCCCTCCATTTAACCGCCATCAATGAATCCGGCAACCAGGCGGCAGCTAACTTATTGCCGGGGAACTTTTTTGAAGGATAGATATTCAGCGTAGCAGTATCGCCGAGCCATGATTTTGCATCATCCATGGGCCGCATATATTTATAACTTTTGTTTGCACTCGCAGATCGCCGTTGGGCCAATGCTGATTCAAAAAAAGGAATCGTTAAATACCTGATGTAACTATAATTGTGATTTTGATTAGGTGTATATACGATCCCTGCATAACCAGACTTTGATCTTAACTGGTTAAATGAATGTAATGCCGCCTGCCAGCAACATGCATCACCTACAGGCCCTGCATGTCTGATCATGATGGGGATGAAACTGGCGGCCGTAGGATAATCAAAACTGGCGTTCAGGCCAGGTGAATAACTCATAACTGCCATAATTCTTTCCGGGAATCTGGTCATCATCGACTGTGCCCAATAACCGCCGCCTGAGTGTCCCCATAATAACCATGGTGCTTGTTTTAATTCATTATGTCCTGAAAGCAAGGCCGCTTTATCCAATGTCTTAAGCAATGCATCAGCAGTTCCGGATGCTGCATCCTTCCAGTCGTGGCAATTATTTTTAGCATCATACAGGTCCGGTCCAATAACAACAAGGTTCCATTTCCTGGCAAATGCCTGGTACTGCAAGTCATACGCAGTTGCCATTCCCCTACCCTCCATCGTACAACCATGTTGATGAATCAGCACACCTTCAACCGAACTCAAACCTTTCGGAATAAATATGGAATACCGGGCCGAATCGAAAGTGTACTGTGGAGACCATTGAGTGATCACATAAATATCCCCGTTTGGAACGGATCTCTTTTCAACACGCGGAACAGCTTCATTTTGGGCAGGCAGCATAATAGAAACATTCATTACAGCAACAAAAAACCAGAACCGCATAAGAATACCCACCATCTTTCGATTTATGTTATTGATAAATTTCAGGCACATCAAACAGGGTTTGAGCGAACATTCTGGCACCACCAATTTCATTCGGGTGATGATAAATTTGCCAGCCATAGCTTCCTGTATAATCTTCCCAATACATTGTTGATTTATCGACCTCTTTTCCGTTTCCGCCGATGGAAGTTGCCAGATCAAAACGACATCCCTTTAAACCGGTTTTCATTCGCACCTTTTCGATAAGCAAATTTTCGGTCACCTGTGTACCACTTTCATTTGCCGGAATATTATTTAAAATAGGTATCGCGCCCTGCGACCGGATATAATCCACCAACTGCATTAATTTTTCTTCTGTATTGCCACCATTGGTTCCTATCGTGACCATTACATACCTGGCTTTTATAAAAGGAAGTTCATTATTGATATACTCGAGCACCATGTCGATGGTTGCACCACCCCTGCCTGAAGACATTGCATTACCATTCAGCTTTTTAATAATCTGTTGGGTCCAGGCCATTGAAAAATCTTTGGTCGGAAAGTATCCTTCGGGTTGGGTGATAGAGTCGCCGTATAGCAAGAGCTTTACTTCTTTCTTCAAAGCATACACCGTTACCCGTTTAACAAGCATAGATGAGCCACTGGTTAAACCAAAACAATAATGATCCCATTGCATGCCTACACTGAAGCCGTTTTGAACAACCCCTTTACCTACCCCGCCCTGGCCGTCGTGCACTGCGACCACTTCTGCAGCTTCACCGGTCAGTACATCAACAATGCGGACCTTCGCAAGCTGGTATACATGGTACACTTCTATCAAATAATCCCTGTCGGAACGCAGAAATTGAACACTAGCCTGCGTTGCAGGACTGGTACCAATTGAGATAAGTTTGCCAGGCAAATCAACTGTTGCATTAAAATCCTTTTCACTACTTCGAAAAATGGCTTTAGCATCTTCCGAGAACCTTACTATATACTGCACTTTCCGTTCGGCGACTGCATAAAACTTATTCAACCTTACAACATCGCCAGTCATATTTATCTTCAGGCCTTCCGGTGTAAACTGAGCTGCATTAACGGTATTGAAATCACCGGCGAACTCGTTGCCATTAGGATAACGGTCATACAACAGCGCGTGTTCCTTTTCAACCGGCGCGGACAGCACATTTATTTCGATGAGCTTTTCAAACCCCTTGTATGCTACGCGTATTGTTGCTGATCCAATTCCTGTTGCTTTAACAACGCCATTGGCTACTACCGCTATAGATTCGTTTGATGAAACCCATTCCAATGCGGGAGTCGTGGCAACAGCAGGAATAACAGTTGCGTTCAGCTGGACAGCTTCGCCAATTTTCAGCTCAAGAAACGATTTGTTGACTTCGATACCCGTTGGTTTATACGGTGCGCTTAATTTGATATTGCTGCATCCTGCATTAACCGAAGTAGATACTACGCCAAGCAGAATAAGTAGTATGAAGTTTTTTGTCACTCTCATGCGCTAAAATATGGGTTCGTATTCACAGGATTTCATTGTAACCCTGGATGCATAACATTGTTACTCTACTTTTGCAAGATCAAGACTGGTAATTTTAAATGAGGTCCATGGTGTACCGTTCGCAGCAAACTGGCTGCGCAGATTGTATACAAAACCTATATTTACCCGGGTTGGTTCTGTGATAATTATACGCAGCTCGACCGCTTTACTTTGATTTTCGACGAGGTTTGCATAACTGATGGTAGTGGCGTCGGTTGCTACGTTGTTATAATCAGGCAATGAAGCGCCCTTCGAGACCACACCAAACACATCTACAGGACCATCTGCCATACCTGGAACAATTTTCAAAACATAATCGCCTGGCTGGAGATTAACTGACTGGTAGATCTTAGCGTTGTTAACCTCACCTAAACCCCAGGGTGGCGCCACAAAAAGGCTGAATGCTGGGCCCAGGTTGTCATAAGTCACAATCGCATTATCACTATGTGTCCAGCCCAGCATTTTCTGCATCCTGAAATCCCCGAGTGCTGGAAACGGGTTTGATCCGTCACCCACAAACGGAGCTTTGGCATTTACCAGCGCAATCGCTGTGCTGTTGACATATCCGTTGTCTCCACTTATGTTTTGTATGTTATATGCATCCACTTCTACTAACCGGGTTTGAGTAGCTGCGCCATCTTTTGTAGCCAAAACTGAAACCCGCACGTAACGGGTAATTACGGTTGCTGCGAGCGGCAGACGTTGACGCATATAGCTTTCTGCAACATCAGCCTGCAAAACTGTTGTCCAACCAACGTTATCCAGGCTGATTTCGAACTTAAGACTTTGAGGTGCACCACCGTTTGCGGGGTGATTTAAGATATAAAAACCGTCAATGAATTTTGCGCTTTCCATATCAATGGTCACCCACTGCGGCATCGACCCACCTGCCCGCGAATGCCAGGCGGTGCTACTGTTATTATCAATAAGATTTGCTGCCGGATGAGTACCTTCTTCCCCTGAACTTCCTGCAATCGTCCAGGCTGCTTTTTTGAACTCAAGCATCAAAGCCGTTCTCAGGTCAACTGAAGGTGAAGCGAAATCATCAATAGCCGTCGGTACCGGTTTATAAACTGAATAGTAATAATACGCTTTAGTTGTGTCGATATCATTTACCGCAACAGAATTTTCGTTAGCCGCCATGGTAACACTATCAATGCTACCGGCCGTATTTGTGAAAACAATCCTGACACCGGTTTCATGATCAACCGCATTGTCAAACCTGAATTCAAGCGAGTTGGATGAGTTGGTTACCTGGTCGGCCCATTTACGTGGTTTAAGACCACTCACATATTTTGAACCATATACATTTACCT
Source organism: Bacteroidota bacterium (assembly GCA_023416995.1). GTDB lineage: Bacteria > Bacteroidota > Bacteroidia > Chitinophagales > Chitinophagaceae > DATHKG01. The sequence continues at coordinate 79,160 of JAEZGI010000082.1, read as the reverse complement.
TGATTGCGCGCGGATCCGAAACCACACCGTCGCGATTGATCGTCACCACCCGCAACACCTGCTCCTGTTCAGCCAGGCTATCTACAATTACCTTTTGTGTAGTATTCGGATCTGATATATCAAATTCAGAAAAATTTCCGCCGCCAAAAAACACCTTACCTTTTACTGCGCCAGGCGGCGCATCAAAGATTAGCTCTGCACGATTGTTCCCGGGATTTGCGGTTAATCCCTCTACGGGAGCGGGCATCTCAGCCTTCTCTTTTTTGCAGCTGTTCATTCCTGATAGGATGATGAACGCCATCAAAACTGAACAGAGAATTTTTTTCATGTTTTGAGTTATAAGTTTTTCTTTAATCATTATTGCCATGGCTGTGGCTGAACCATTCCGGTCATTTTCTTTGCATCTTCAAGTGGTATTGGCATTACCAGGTATTTGTCCGTATAAGACTGGTAATCGCGGATTTTTTTGCGTTGATAACTGAACTTACCATCGGCTCCTTTGGTGATTCGCATCCCTGTTATAAAGCGATTGGTTTCATTCAATATTTTCCAGCGACGCTGATCAACAAAACGATATTGACCTTCCAGGCAATATTCTATCCTGCGCTCATTCCTGATACGTGCTTCAAGAAACTCCTTTGAAGCAGTGAATTCAGGCACCTCCTGTATTCTTGGCTGTTCTGCTCTTACCCTGATCACATTTAAAGCTTCCATGGCACCACCCAGATCGTCGAGTTCCAGCAATGCCTCGGCTTTTTGCAGATAAAATTCTGCAAGTCTGAAAAACACCCAATGGGTAGGGTCATTACCGCTACTTCCTCCGGGGCCCCAATATTTGATTTGCTTGTCTTTTCGGCTGTAATAACCGGTACATGAACGTTGTGTTTCCTGGGAAATAACATCGTTGAATCCATTACGACCGCCAACAAATGTTTCGATAATATATGGTTCTGTACAGTTATAAGGCACACCATAATTCGCCCCGTTATATAGCACATTTATATAAAAACGTGCATCCCGGTTAGAATACGGATCGCCGCCAACATCTTCACTGTAACCAAGCTGAGCTGCACCAGGAGTAACGGTTACGCTGGTTCGTGTAGCATCATTATATTTCACGGGCAATGCGCCGTTTTTCATTTCAAAACAATCAACCAATTCCTGGGTTGGTGACTCACCACAGTTCCACATATGATTGATAGCTGCATGAGGGTAACTTCCGACATCAACACCATTGGTATTGTTGATATGTGAATTATCGGTCCAGGCGCGCCAGATAATTTCACTAACCGGGGTGGCAAATGCGCCTGTAAATAGTTTTTTGTAATCGCTCATCGGCACGAGCTGATAACCTGGAAGATCGATTACATCCTGCGCAGCATCGGCCGCACGGCGCCATTTGGTTTTATCGTTTTCAGGATTGTTGAGCTTGCTCGCATTGTATAACAATACACGTGCACGGATGGAATAAGCAATTCCCTTATCAACGCGTCTTGCATCTGCGGCAGGCTGGCGGTCAGGCAATATTCCAGCCTGGATCACTGACAGCAATTCTGATTCAATTTTGGTGGCAATCTCATCAAAGGTTGGACGCACTAAGTCGTTATAGCCCGTAAACGTTGGCTCAATCGGATCTTCGATCCATGGAACAGCACCATAAAACTCCAGGAGATTCATGTAATACCAGCAACGCAGTACGCGTGCTTCTGCGATCCAGGTGGCACGCTCCTGCTCTGTAATGGCTGTTGATTCGGGCAGGTATTTTATTGCATTATTTGCAAGCCGGATACCGCGCCAGAAGTCGGGCCACAACTGTTCACTTGGTGAGTTCCATGGCCAGTTGATCACCGGGTTCGATAAAGACAAAGCACCGTTGTGCCATTCATAGGCATTATATGTAGCGGCCCAGAATGCATTGTCGGTCAGGGTTTCAATAGGATGATAAACAAATGCTATATGATCGCGGCCCTGGTATATTTCGCCGTATGCGGCATCAATAAGCCCTTTTGATCTGTTATAGTTGCCTAATACTTTATCGAGCGTTGTTTGACCATCGGGGGTTTTTTCCAATACCTTGGCACAATTAGTCAGGCACATCAATCCAAACGCTATCAGCAGCCCTGGGAAAATCTTTTTCATGATTATCAAAATTTCTCTGTGAAAATTAGAAGGTTACATTCAGCCCAAAATTGTAGGCCTTAAACACGGGATACAACATCTCATTATTTTGTTCAGGATCCTGGTACTTTACAGGATACTTGTCAAACGTGAGCAGGTTCAAACCATTTGTGTAGAGGCGCACTGACTTCGCACCAATTTTTCCTGACCATTTGCCTGGAAGTGTATAGCCAACTTCAAGGTTCCTTAACCGGATATAGCTACCGTCGGCCTGCCAGAAATCCGAAGTTTGTTTGCTGGCACCGCTGCCCGGATCCAGCCGCGGATAAGTTATTGGCAGTCCTGCATCATAACGTTCCTGTGACCAGGCTTCTTTGTGTCTTTCGTTGAAATTGTATGTTTCAAAGAATCTTTGACCCGTCAGCATATAGCTTCTACCTGCAACGCCTTGCCACATCATGCTGAAATCAAATCCCTTGTAGCGTAAACTAACTGCACCGCCAAATGTCCAGTGTGGAACTTCAGGATTACCAATGGGCACCATGTCTGCCTCGGTAATAACCCCATCACCATTGGTATCTTTGTATTTCAAATCGCCCACTTTAGGAGCTGATCCGATACCGGATTGATCATACCAATCATCAATTTCTTTTTGTGAGTTGAAGAACCCGGCAGTTTCATAGCCAAAGGGCTGACCGAGACGGAAACCTGTAGTACGCAGGCGATAAGTATATTCTTCCGGCAATAATACTTCGCTCATGTATAAAACCTTGTTAGTATTGTATGCGCCATTAGCACGTACATCCAGGCGAAAATCTGAACCAAGCGTTTTTGCATAACCTACAGTGAGTTCAAAACCGCGGTTATCAATCTTGCCGGCATTGATTTTTGGAATGATCCCGGAGTTGAAAACACCACCGGTTCCAAACAAACCGGTTGGCACCAGGCCCGTTGCAGAAATCAGAATATTATCTCTTTTCTCATAGAAGACATCCACATCAACGCTGAAGTCATTAAACAACTTTGTTTCCAACCCCACATTATACTTGTTGGCTTTTTCCCAACCAAGCTTGTCATTACCGATCTGAGATTCGTAACTACCGTTCCATAAGGTTAGAAACGCAAAGCGCGAACCGTTCATGTTATCATTACCTACCTGGCCATAAGAAGCCCGGATTTTTGCAAACGTTAGCCATGGAAGTGCATTACCTACGAAATCTTCATTGGTAGCTACCCACCCCAGTGAAACTGAAGGGAAAAAGCCCATCCTGTTGCCTGGAGCAAATTGCTCAGAACCATTATAACCAAAGTTTACTTCTGCGAGGTACCTGTTATCATATCCATAAGTGGCGCGTCCAACCAGACCAACATAGTTATACGGCAGTTCAATATTGACCGTACGCTGATAGCGGTTGAACAAAATCATTCCGGTTACATCATGGACACCAAATGAACGATTGTAATTCAAAGAAGCATCGATGTTAAGCAGGTTCCATTGTGACTGGTACTGTGCATCTACAAGTGAGCTGTTGGTATTGGTACCGGTTGGTTGGTAAACGACCTTAGCAGGATCTGAAGGATCCGGTTTTGCTTCATATAACTGGTAAGTCCGCTGCCTCACCTGCTGATTCACTGCCGTTGCATCATAAGATGCAATAACCCTTGCCGACATACCTTCTGTGATGAAATTAAGTTTTTGCTCCACCCCTAGCGACGCAGTAACCTGGTTGGTCATCGTATTTCTAAATCCTGATCTGTTCAACATACCATAAGGCACATTGTTAATATTTCCGCCTTTCAGGGCCGTTGATAAAACTTCACCATCAGGAGTAAGATCATTATGGTAGAGGCTCGGAGTTTGAATCAGTGAACCGATCAGGATCGAATAACCGTTCACATCATTGAGATATGCCAAATTGTTAGGAACAATCACCGGATCATTTTTCTTCTGCATGTAACCACTTACATTCAGAAACATCTTCAGTGAATTGTTGATATCAATATCAAAATTCGATCGAAAGTTTACACGGTTAGCTTTTGACTGAGGATCATAATCGTATTCCGAAAACTTCTCAGTTTTAAATATACCCTCCTGGAAGAGGTAGCCGACCGTAGTAAAATAGCGCATTTTCTGTGTTCCACCACTTACGTTGACGTTTGCTCTACGCATAGGAAAAGTGTTGCTCATGAACTCCTTTACATAGTCCCTTGTAGGATAGAGTTCCTGGAAATCACCGGTACGATAATGTTCCAGCGCAACATCGTCATATATAGGTGCACGGCCGTTCTGCGTTTCAACCTGGTTACGCAAAACAGCATAATCATACGCGTTTGTCATTTTTGGCCAGCGTGTTGGCGACTGGAAAGATTGCTCAAGATTAACATCAATTACCGGTGTACCAACCTGTCCGCGACGGGTTGTGATCATGATAACACCATTGGCACCGCGTACACCATATACTGCAGTTGCAGACGCATCTTTAAGCACAGAGATCGTCTCTACTTCGCGTGGGTCAAGCGCCATGAAGTCACGCGGAACTCCATCAACCAATACCAATGGCTGCTGACCATTCACCGTACTGCGACCACGAATATAAAATTCCATCTGCTCGCCACCAGGCACACCTGATCTTTGTAACACGCTAAGACCGGGTAACCGGCCCGCAAGTGCTATCCCAATGTTTGAAGCCGGCGTTTGACGTAAACCCGTAGCATTCATCGTCGATATAGCGGCTACGACACTTACCTTTTTTTGGCGGCCATAACCAACCACAACAACATCAGAAAGATCATTAGCGACCGCCCCTATTTGAACAACAAGTGGTTCATAATCCTGTACCGTTACAGTTACCGGCGTGTATCCAACATGACTAAACGACAACAAGTCGTTTAGTTTAACTGCAATTGTAAATGACCCATCCGTGCCCGTCTTTACCGACACAGCCGATCCTACAACATTGACTGTTGCGCCGGAAACTGCAGCGCCACCGGCAGAATCAATCAGTTTACCACTAATGGAATTTTGTGCAAATGTTTGAGTGCTTATACAACAAGACACTACGAGAAATAACAGGTAGACAAGAGCGGGTGTCCGCCTCAAGCAATCGTTTGGCATAGCTTTAATGTTAGCTTTGATAAATCAGAAACTCTTCAATTCAGAACTAAATGTAGAAGACTATTATATCATTGTTGACCTGACCTATACTGAAAGCAGAAAAAAAATTTGGGATCGTATTATACACATCATGTAACATACCAGCTAATGTAAATAAAATAGCCGTCAGGAAGCAAATGACTAAGGTCAATAAATCATTTACACCGCTTACATATTTAATAGTAACATACAATCGCCGGAGCGTTACCAACCATCTCAGTTGAACTTTAACTTTGTGGTGTCTGCCAACAAGCTGTTAGGGTCAATGTTAAAGACTGGTTGTCGCAAACACGGATGCTAATTTTCGTATCTGCGGAGGCTGCTTATATTAAAAGCAACCGAAATTTGTGTGGTCATTAAAGATTGTAAGATGTGGAAATTACGTTTACTTATGTTTATCCTGAACATAAGCCTGGTTTTTACCGCCTGCGAGACAACACCGGTTCACAATGGCAACGCGGGGTCAGGTGAATCGCGGGCCGCATCATCAGCGTTATCGGGAACAAATGAAAAGGTTATCGATTTGGAAAAGTGTTATGACATCAATCCTTTGTTTTGCATCATCATACCATTTTAAGAAGCGGCCATCAGTAAAACTAAAACTCAATTATAAAACCAATAGTTGGTAAAACAACAGGATCATCGTCGTTGATGATAATGGGTATACCGTTACTGCCATTGACCAGTAACGGCTGGTTATCTGAAGTAAGGAACGCACCCGTGGCGAGATCGCGTTCAAAACTATATTTTGGGAACGCCACTGACTTAGCACCCCACCAATTGCTTATATCTATAAAAACATCAAGACTGATCTTTTTGAAGTACCATTTTTTATCTATCCTGATGTCACTGGCTGAAAATGCTTTTAACCTACCGGTATTAGATCTTGAATAATCCAGTAAACCCTGCCCTTGCGTAAGAAAATTTCTTTGACTTTCTACCAGGTCGAAGGGCGTATAAGGCGCGCCACCCTGGTAACGGTATTTCAGACCCAGCTCCCAGTTGCGCGGCAACTTGTAACCCAGTGTAACACTCACAAGATGACGATTATCCCAGGCACTTGGTGACAGCTTACCATCTGCATTACTGAACCGGCTATGAAAATAAGTGTAGCTAAAGAAACCAAAGAAACGGTTAGTTAGTTTCTGCTGGGCAAACAATTCAAATCCGTACGTTTCCCCTATGCCATCGGGTCGTACCGGTTCATTACCAACACTCCCAAAATCAGCTCCCTGGTTGTTAATGCTAACACCATCGCGTTCAGTGACGGGCACATTATTATACTTCTTATAAAATCCTTCAACGGTAAACCTGGTTGTTGATCGCGGAAGAAATTCAAGACCGGCCACATAGTGCATTGAAAGGCACTGCTTGAAAGTTTGACATCCTCTATAAAAGACACGTTTAAGATTCCGGTAGGTCCACCGCCGCTTCCCTGCGTGGCGAAATGGTTGATAACCGGAACCTCGATACCGTCAAGATAAAATACGTTTTCGCCTGGCCCGCCCCCGCGTACAATGATATCGTTGCGATATCCGCCTACGCTACCGGAAGAACCGCCAACTCCTGGCAGGGAATTAATTACCCTGCTTATGTCAAAGTTGCCACCCGGATTTGTTTTGATTTCTTCAGAAGTTAAACGCTGCACACTGAGTGGTGTGGCCAGCGAGGTTGCCCTGGCGGTTTTGCGCGAAGACTGTACTACAACTTCCGCTAAGCCCTCACTGGCAGGTGACAATTCGAAAGAGATCTCATTTTCGTTACCAGTGGAAACCGGGACATTAAAACGGCTTTCCGGTTCGAAACCGACATAAGTTACGGTTATGGTATAGGCGCCTGCAGGGATGCCGGTGATCCTGTAGCGGCCAGAACTGTCGGACAAGACGGAGAAACCAGTGCCAGAAACCTGTATGGTGGCTCCGGCAAGCGGTTCTCGGTTTACAGCGTTTTGGATGAGGCCTGTGATAGCGCCACCATCCTGACCAACAGACTCGAGTACAGAAAATAAGACGAACAGGCAAACAAGAATTTTTCTCATAATGTGTCGGGTAAATAACCGGTATCAAAAACCTCTTACAACGTTAGTGCCACTGATTTGTTCTACCCGGAGAAAGAAATACGTATCGCCCGCGGATCCAATTACTTTATGATGTCTGCGACGGGGACCCGTACAAAATAAATGTCGCGTATACCTTCATAGATAAGGCCGATACTATTGCTGTTTATTTGCGTGAGTGCTGAATATCCGAAAGTCTTTCTCTCATCAATCAATAACTGGTTGCCGGTCTTCCAGGTTTCGCCAAGATCGAGACTTGCCTTGATGGTCATGTCCTGTCGCGCGACAGAAGAGTTACAGTTACTAAAAAAAACCAGCCCATTTTTTTTGGATCCTGTGGCAATGGATGATTTCATGAAGCCCGCCATACATACGGGATCGCGAAGTATGTTGTAAGAAGTAATATGTTCCGCCCAGGTTTTGCCATAGTCCGTAGTGGTATATACGCTTCGGTATTCCCCACGATTATCACGCATGTTCAACATCAGGGTGCCAGGGGTTGTTTCAATCACCTGGCTCTCGGTGGTGTTTGCTTTAGCGCCGACACCGCTTTTCCAGGTTTTACCCTGGTCATTGCTATAAATAATCGTCGCATGTGGCATCTTTGCAGCATCCCAGTACTGGGCCGGAAATACAAGCGTTCCATTTTGCATTACCATGCCGTTACCGGGACCCTGGAAAAATAATCGCCATTCAGGATTTTTGACCTGGGTAGTGATATTGATGGGCTCCGACCAGGTAGCGCCGTCATCAGCGCTATTCACCAAAACGAATTGCCCGGTTTCATCGGGCGATAAACCAGGACCTGAACCGGCAATAGAACGATTACCCTTGCTCCACAGGGCAGCAACCCAGATCTTTTTTGTTGCAGGATCAAAAAGAATTGCCGGATCACCAATGCCGTTGTCTTCATGTGGCGCGCCCATGTCCATAATAATTTTCATTGGTTGCCATGCGTTTCCACCATCGGTACTTCTGCTCATACCTACATCAACATTGCCCGGCAGGTCGGCTGAATTATTATAGCGAATATCATAAACGGCGATAAGTGTTCCCTTATCAGTAGTTGTTATGCCAGGTATACGATAAGTGTGCACATTGTTATCACCTGCTTTTCGGATAGCAACACCTATACGTTTAGGCGATGTGGGTTTGTCCAGTTTGTACTTTTTACCTGAAGCATCTTCCAGCTGTTCACAATAAAAATCAATTGCGCCACTAATATCAGCATCGTCTTTTAATGATGTGGTGTACCATAGGTAATGCCATCCCTGATTCAGCATGATATCTGTTTGAATAACGAAAGATTTTCTGACAACAGCAGTACCCAATTTTTTTTCTGTATTGAACTGCGCTTCGTTACCTGTATAAAAAATTTCGAGCTGTTCAATTTTTGAAACTGCGTCGCTGTTCAATGAACTATATATGTTTCGAATCTTGATTGATTGTCCTGGCGGTACATAGATCCCTAATCGTAGTAATTGATTATGTCTGACTCCTTTTAAAACCGGACTGACGGGATAATAGGACTTAAATGATGGAGTTGAAACCTGGCCATGCAAGGACGTTACCGTCAATAATATCAGGCAAAAGAGTGCGCTTATCCTCATTGCTTTTGTTTGTGTTTTATTGTAAGTACTGCAATAATACGCCATCTTTTAAGGAAGCATGGGAACGAGACATCATATAAGACGTTTTGTCTGACAGAGTGAGTCGCTGATTATTGCACCACTCAAAACTGCACAGATTTTTTGTTGATAAGAATCTGGTGATGAAAATTCCTGCAATGGTTTTGGTCACTAAAAACAATTGCATCGTGTTTGTAGACTATTGATTTAAATCAATGCTGTTTCTTGTCCGAACGCAATGTTCACCAACCGGGGCGGTGGTAACTTTGCTTTATGATCATTAAGATTAAATGATTAATAATTCAAATATTGCATGGATAACGACAAGATAGTTTTTTCATAACGAGTGTTACACTGGATGAGTTTCGACTCAGCATGTAGGGTTAATGGTGATTCCAATAATTCCCGTTTGAATTCAAGCGGGAATTTTGGTTTTGGGTATTCTGTCGCGGCCGGAACAAAACAGCCAGGGATTTGTTGTTGTAGATGATATCCGTTTATACATTTATTTTTGGTTTTATAAAACATGAACAGACAACCTATAGCATACTCCATCCTGGAACTGGCGCTGGTGGCATCCGGCAATACATTTAAGCAAACACTTAACAATTCATTAGCATTAGCAAAAGAAGCCGAATCGCTTAATTATACGCGTTACTGGCTGGCTGAACATCATAATGCCGATCATATAGGGAGCAGTGCTACTTCGATATTGATTGGCTATGTGGCAGACAATACAAATAGCATCAGGGTAGGTTCCGGGGGTATTATGTTGCCCAACCACTCACCCTTGATAATAGCGGAACAATTTGGCACGTTGGCACACCTGTATCCTGGCCGTATCGACCTGGGACTTGGCCGTGCTCCTGGCACTGATCAGCAAACGGCACAAGCGATCCGGTCTGATTTTATGCAGGCGGCTCATTCTTTTCCACAAGAGGTTGAGAGGATCCAGAGATATTTTTCACCAGATAATAAAGGTTCAAAGGTTCGTGCACCGATTGCCGAGGCTACAGGCGTACCGATCTATATCCTGGGCTCCAGTACGGACAGTGCGCATCTTGCGGCGGCGAAAGGATTGCCTTATTCTTTTGCGAGTCATTTTGCAACCACGCATTTGTTTACTGCCTTGAAAATATATCGCGACGAATTTAAACCGTCGCAGTTTTTACCACAACCCTACACAATGGCGGGGATCAATGTATTTGTTGCTGACACCGATGAAGCTGCTGAAAAACTTTTTACCTCTTTAATCAAGATGTTTGTTGGCGTATTAACCGGTGTTTCAGAACCGATCCAACTGCCAACTTCAATGACGGATGATCTGAGAGAAGTAATGAACCATCCTTCTTTGCAACAGATGCTTCGGTATTCATTTGTTGGCAGTAAAGAAACCGTTAAACGACAGGTTCGTGATTTCCTTGAAAGAACACAGGTAGATGAATTAATAACGGTGTCTACCGCTTACAGTATTGAAGATAGGTTGAAATCGACCCGGCTGTTTGCTGAGGTGATGAATGAGATTAACATCGAGCGATAGTCCGCGTTCACCGCGCTAAACCGCCTTCCTCGTTATTAACAACTGCCTATGAATTACGAAAGAACAAGAACCTGACAATGGGATGATCCCTTGGCAACTGCAGAGATTGGATATCAATTTAGGGTTTGGTTTTCTTAATGGCACAGTGAAAGGAGGCATCCTTGCGGCGCCGATTGCGCAACCCCGGACTTTCGCCCGGTGCTTCTTAAAGAAGGGAAAGTTTTCATCTTTTGAGCGAATATATAAACTGAGCGTTGGCTCTCGGAACTGCACTATGGTTTTTGTTCAGCAATTCCGTTCGTGTGACCGCACCACCATCAATTTTTGTATTCTTAAAAATGACCGAGGGATCACTCAAAATGTGGCTAAAATGACTGAAATCTCGGTCATGACTTAGGGTTCAGCCATTTTAGAGGCATTTTGATTGATATCTAAATCAATTTCACTTTGCCGAAATTTGCATGCATCGCCCCGGCATGGATGCCCAGGATTCGTCGTAAACCGCAACCCCGTCCCGTGACAAAACGTGGCCGGTTTTATCGCTACTGCTAACCGGGTTCATAGCAATTTCTAACTGTTCATCACAACATGTAGCCGCTTTCATAGCTAAACCTTGTACATTTTATCTCACCAGGCAACCGGGCGACAATTAGAGGTATCGAATGAGGTCATTTGGCCATTTTTCCAAACATCAGGTGCATAGATTCAATATCTGTAGGCTCCATGTCCATGAGCCGGAGCGACTTAACCATGGTTGCAGTGGCAGATTTGTAATGCAGAAAATGCGGTGTCTTTACATGCTGCTCATAAGCTTCCTTGTTTCTGTATATCTCTAAAATTCGCATCTTGTTGAGACTATCTTTTTGATACATCGGAAATATTGCCACGACGCCGGTTTCCTTCTCAACGGATGCAGCCGCTTCTTCTTTCAGGATCTTTTTGTAATCTTCAAGAGAACCTGTTTCGATTTCTATCTCTGCAATGCGAACCAGTAAGTCGTGTGCTGTGTGATAATCAGGGTCGGGAGTACCGATCATAACCGCGTACGAAACAATGCCGATCAGTAATAAGCAGCCAAAGATGACAGCCTTGATTGATTTTTTCATTTGACTTTTTGTCTGATAGCATTCAACATCATTGCAACCGTTTCCTGCAAGTTTTACTGGGCCTCTTCATTTGTCTACAAACCGTTGCATATGTTCAGGGTAGCGTGCGCCGGCTATCTCTATCTGCGATAAACCCTCATTTATTTGTTGGAGCTCAACCTGCGACAGCGTGATATCAGCAGCACCAGCATTTTCTTCCAGGCGATGGATTTTGGTGGTACCAGGAATGGGAACGATCCATGGCTTCTGGGCGAGCAGCCAGGCTAAAGCTATCTGTGCCTGTGAAACATTTTTAGTGTTGGCGATCGACCTGATAATTTCAACTAATGCTTTGTTGGCCCTGATATTTTCTTCCGAGAAACGCGGTGCCGAATTCCTGAAATCCGTGGCTTCAAACTTTGTGTCTTCATTGATGGCACCGGTAAGGAAACCGCGGCCCAGGGGACTGAAAGGCACAAACCCAATACCCAGTTCTTCAATGGTGCCGAGGATTTGATTTTCCGGTTCGCGCCACCACAACGAGTATTCACTCTGCAAGGCAACAACGGGCTGAACCGCATGTGCCCTGCGAATGCTTTGTACACCAGCCTCGCTCAAACCGAAATACTTAACCTTCCCGGTCTGAATAAGGTCTTTTACGGTGCCCGCCACTTCTTCTATCGGCACTTCCGGGTCCACCCTATGCTGATAAAGCAAATCAATAACATCAGTGTCGAGATGTTTCAGCGAAGCGTCAACTACGGCTTTGATGCGCTCAGGTCGGCTGTCCACGCCTTTCGATGGATCACCGTCTCTGAATCCAAACTTAGTGGCGATGACCACTTTATCGCGGAACGGTTTAACTGCTTTACCGAGAAATGCTTCATTTAATCCTTTGCTGTAAGCTTCTGCCGTATCAAAAAAGTTTATACCGAGATCATAAGCCTTTCGAATCAGGCGGATGGCGTCTTCTTCTTTTTGCGGTTGTCCATAAGCGTAAGTTAATCCCATACAGCCCAATCCTATTGCAGACACCTCGGGTCCACTTGTTCCTAGTTTTCTTCTTTTCATGATGATGATATTGTGTAAGGGTAAGTTACGAATTCTGTGGCGGGGTTGGGAAAACGATGTCTAGAACTCTAATTCACTTTCTATAAAGTTTTTGGTTCCGTCGGGCCCGGTAATAGAAACCCAGACTATTTTATCACTCACAGCGAGGTTGAAATAGAAGAAGTTACAGCAAAGCCGTTCCGACTTGATAAATTGTATCAACTGATCCAGCATATCATCGGTAGCTTCGAATTTGTATTTATAACCATCAGGCAATTCTTGTTTTTGCAGCACCTTTGCTTTCAGAACGGCTACTACTTCTTCTTTTCGTTTACGAAGTTCGGGGCTGGTCAATCTACAGCTTACCGCTTCGCTTTTGCCAGTGTTTGACAAATCATTGCTTGTTTCCATGCACATTGTTTTTATTTCATCGAGCTACACACACGTCGTGTACTAAAGTTAAACAATGGAGGATTGTGTCTGGTTTAATGCTTCAAGTATGAAAATATATATGAAAGCTATAGCTGACACAAAACCGGTCTGACTAAGGTATCTCATAAGATAATGTCCCTGTTTAGCTTAGTAGTAATCAAAGCAGAAACTTCGATGTCAATAGGCCATCATGCTGGAAACGTGCTTCTCACAGTCACATTAATTATGTGTTTGAAATTATCTACTTTCAGGTTATAAAATATGATAGAATTGCGGAAGATTAAATTAATGCTCGAAAAAGGCGATGGCAAAAGCGTCTGGGGCTGGGTTGAAGATTCTGGTAACTATTTACCAACCACTGTGGCTGATTCAATCGAGGGGGTAAAGGCAAATATTTTAACGTTAGTCCAGGAACACATTGAAGAAGATGGCGAAGATGCGTTGCCGTGGAAAAAGATCCTGGATGAAGGGCATGAGTTTAAAGTCAACTGGTATAGGGATACACAAGCCATCAAACGCTTACAGGTAAGAGCCAATGCGAGAATCAAATCTGTAAAAAGGATCAATTCGTAATTGCGCTGTTCTTTACCGCTATGCTCCTTTTAAAAAAAGCGCGAACTCTTTGGTGAGTCGTGCTCCTTTCATAACCAGATCCCAGTTACGGGTTACTGTCTCACCCGTAGTCTAGACCTCCCACTGGCGGCGTATTACACTAGTTCCACCTTATTACTTCTTATTGGAAAGTCGTGCACTTTTACTTCCAGCAGAAAGCCTTTCGAGTGCAACTACACCAAAGCAAACAGGCCATGGCCGCCCTGATTTTGAGGTAAAGCAATATGTTTATCCTGCATGATGTCAGGATCAGCTTTTACTTTTAACATTGCAGTTGTTATTTCACGGATCGATTTCCAGGTGCGAACGCATGGGTAAATATTTGACGATGCATTACTAACTATGGTACATGGTCGTTATGATTGCCACTATTGGTTTTCATTAACTATAAAATAGCATTTCAAAATCGCTAAGTATCGCAACCGTCACTCAGAATAAATCGACCCTCACCTGCATTTCGCCGGCGGCTGACTGAAAAGAAATTTGCGGGTGGAGGATATCTCTGATTGTAGCCGCTTCAATTTCAAACTCGTTCCTCTCATCTGCGACAAACCAACTGTAATACTGCCCGGTAGCGCTATGTACTTTCACATTAAATTTTCCTTTTGCAAATGTCAAACGGATGTCTTTGCCATATACCAACGGTTGTGGCATTGACCATTGTTCATTAAAAGATACGCGCTGTGTTAATTTAATTTTTCTAATAAGGTCATGAAAATATCCAGGCGACCAAATCTCCATCACTTTCTCCTCCCGGATAAAAGGCCGCACATCCGCTTTGATACTATCAAAGGATACTGAATCTATTCTGTCATCGAGTAGCTGTATCACATTCGCTTCAGAAATCATCCGCATAGGCCAGTCACCGCTATCGTATGCCCGTGAACCTAGATGCACCAAATTCAACGGAATTCCTTTGCGGATATACCATTCCATGTCAAACCAGTCCCGCCCTTTCACTCTTCCTTTCCATTTCCTGAATAACAGGGCGTGTATTTTCCCTGCGAACAGATCCGGCAGGGTGAAGCATTTCACATAAAACGAGAATGGTTTCAGTAAGAGTTTTTCTTCCGTGGTAAAATCAAGTGGCGGCCGGGTGTCCACTTCGATCTTAATTTTAATTGCCGGCCGCATCTTCACCGACTCATGTGGCAGGATTTCCTTAATTACCAACTCTTTCCAAGTCGTGTCCGGCTTCAGGAAAGCCGAATCCACCTTTGTTTCCTTCGTTTTATTTTTTTCCTCTATGCTGACGGTCACCCCGAGTGCATTAAATTCTGCTTCAATGCCCCGCAGATACGGCTCCAATGAAAATTCATCACTTGATGCCAGTAAAGAAAAATCAAGGTCTTCCGAAAACCGTGGAAGCCCCTGAAAAATGCGGAGTGCCGTGCCACCATAGAAGGCTGCTTTCTCAAAAAAACCACTACGCTGTAGCCCAGCCAGCGCAATTTCCTGCATGATCTCGCGCAATGCCTGCTCAGCATCAGCCTGTGTTGTGGGCTTATATTCTTCTAACCATTCCTTTATCATAGTGTTTTCAATGTTTTCACTAGCATGGCGAGGCTTTTACCCTTTGGGGCATCCTTCACCCAACTACTGATTGTTTTTTTATCCAGTTCTTTTAATCTTGCGGTGTCTATTCTGAAATCTTCCACGAGTATTTCCAGCGTTTGCTTCACACTTCGGAGTATCACCCCCCGTGTCAGTACGATCTTATCGCATATTGCTTTTTCTGCACCTGCCATCAGCACCGTTTGCGTTTTGGTGAGCGATACCTGCTGTATGCCAAAAGCGTAATATGGAAGCGCTAAGCTGGTATAGGTGAACCTGCCTATAGCCGTATGTATCTTCTTTGACGGCTTCGTTGTCACGGATACGGTTTCATATACCCGCTCAGGGATCAGTCCCCAGTGCTGGAGGGCTGAATCCAGCGATATATAGCTTGGGCCGTAGAGGTGATTAGCCAGCAGGAACAGTTCCGGTACCGGCAGTTTCAGCTTCGGTCCCGGTATATACAACCCTCTTTTTATCTGCACCAGCAAGCCTTGCTTCACCAGTTCATTAATTTTGTCGTGCGGCCGCTTGTATTCTTTCAGCACATCCAGCAGGAGTTGTCCCGACAGGGGTTGCCCTGCATAAGCTTCCATCGCAGTTCTGAACTCCATCTTGTTAGATTTTTTATATTAATTCGGATTTATTCCGAATTGCTTAACTAAATATCACACATCTATGTTAAAAAATAGTATATAATTCGGAAAAATTCCGAATTTTGAGTCATGAAATGGCAAAAAAGGTGCCGCGCTCCAGATTTAAACTATAACTCTTAAAAGGCAGGAACTTTGGCGCCACCAATGCCGGTTTCAATTAATCGCACAAAACGATATTCTTGATAAACCAGAATATATGGTTCGATTTTTTAAAGAACCGAATCTATCCCGATCTTCACTTATACACCCATTACTGGCGGCTGGCCAATTCATTTATTTATTGTGCTTATCCATGCACCATTGATTTGTCAGATTCTTTTTTGAAAGAGGTATTGAAAACCCAGTTCCCCAATGATAGTTATATCGAAAAGCTCTGCGTTTTCCAGGTAGATTCCAATTTTATAATTGTCGATAAACAGTGGGTTGAAAAAACGGGCAACACAGGTCAGTACCGTGCCTGCCGAAGAAGACCATTCAAAGGGTTCAACATGACAATGAATGGCTGCTTCAACCGCTTTTCGGCTATGATTACCGGTGAATAGATAGAAGGTAAAAAACTACCTGATCCCTGACTTTGAATGATGTAAACGTAGAACGGCATAAAACGACAAAAGCTCTGATTTCTCAGAGCTTTTGCGGACCGGACGGGACTCGAACCCGCGACCTCCGCCGTGACAGGGCGGCATTCTAACCAACTGAACTACCGATCCGGAACCCGTAATACTGTCAATGCCAGCATTTTGGGAGTGCAAAGATAAGAGAAAATCAATTCGCTCCAAGAAAAATTGAAATTTGCTCCAAAAAAAATTACAAATCACCCGGGATCAATATTACCCCATCAAGTTCTGAAAAACAATGATTTGCCAGGACCACTGACCCTAAAGCGCCTCTGCAGCGCGGTATATGTGTTTGCCTCAAGCTCAACCCTTGACTTTAATCAATGCTTTTTCTTGTTCAAATGCAATGGAGCCTGCCGCATACGGCCCATAACTTTGCGCTGACGCAAAGAAAGATTTTATGAGGAAGATTTTTATGGTTAACAATGCGACGCCCACAACCGATCTCGGCCTACTCATAGCCAGGATCGGATTAGCTGCACTGATGTTAACCCACGGAATACCCAAATTGCAGAAACTGTTCTCCGGCGAACCCATCCAGTTCATCTCGGTAATGGGTCTCGATGCAACAACCTCACTGACACTCGCTGTGCTTGCAGAAGTGATCTGTTCACTCTTTTTACTGGCAGGCTTTGCAACCAGATTATCCACCATCCCATTGATCATTACTATGCTCGTAGCCGTTTTCCGGTTTCATATCGCTGATCCGTTCAAAGCGCAGGAACCAGCATTACTTTACCTTACCGGTTACCTGGTATTACTCTTCACAGGTAGCGGTCGGTATTCGCTTGATCATTTAATCACAAGGGGTTCGCAGTCTAAACCCGCACAAAAAAACGAACTTGCGGCATCATCATCATCTAAAACAATATAAATATGAAAGTTGCATTGATAGGCGCATCAGGATTTGTTGGAAAGGCTATTCTACAGGAACTTTTACAAAGGGGACACGAGGTAACAGCCATTGCCCGTAACGCAGCCAATATAACCACTCAACCTAACGTAAACATTGTCGCGGCTGATGTATTTAATGAGGCTGAATTATCGCGGGCACTAACCGGAAATGATGTTGTGATCAGCGCCTACAACGCTGGTTGGACAAACCCAAACCTCCACGATGATTACCTGGCTGGCGCCAAAAGCATCCAGGAAGCAACAAAAAAAGCCGGGGTACAAAGACTGATCGTTATAGGCGGTGCAGGAAGTCTGTTTATTGCCGAAGGCAAACAATTAGTTGACTCAGCGGAGTTTCCTAAAGACTGGAAGCCCGGTGCGCTGGCAGCAAGAGAATACCTCGATATTATCAAACAGGAAGACACTTTAGACTGGACGTTTTTCAGCCCGGCTATTGAAATGCACCCCGGCACCTCAGGAACAAGAAAAGGCAGCTACAGAACATCACTGGATACACCCGTTTTCGATGAAAATGGAAAAAGTATATTATCGGTGGAAGATGTTGCTGTTGCGATTACAGATGAACTTG
Source organism: Bacteroidota bacterium (assembly GCA_023416995.1). Classification (GTDB taxonomy): domain Bacteria; phylum Bacteroidota; class Bacteroidia; order Chitinophagales; family Chitinophagaceae; genus DATHKG01. Next base: position 61,175 of record JAEZGI010000082.1, on the reverse strand, counting down.
AAAAACCACGTTATATCAGAAAGCGCTTTACGGCAGCTTATTGAGTGACCTAACTTTCTCTATGATTACTGAGCCCTTGCAGCAACTGCAGGGGCTTTTACATTATCACCGGATACGGTGAGCCGGCCACACAGATTAATTGACTAAATTTACAACTGATATTCAAAGAACAAAGAGCATTACAACTCCCTCCAAAGACATGAACGAAAACAGCGACATATTAAACCTGCAGGATGTTAAACTCCTGGTCGATACATTCTATGGCAAAGTAAGGGCCGATGATAAACTTGGCCCTATCTTCGAAAGTCGTATCGGAGAGCATTGGCCCGTTCATCTTGACAAAATGTATCGCTTCTGGCAAACTGTACTACTCTCTGAACACACTTACTTTGGAAGCCCCTTCCCCCCTCATGCGCAGCTCCCTGTTGATGCGTCCCATTTCGGGCGGTGGATGGAATTGTTTACAGAAACTGTCGACAATCTTTTTGAGGGTGAAAAAGCAAAAGAAGCCAAATGGCGCGCAGGGAAGATGGCGCAGATGTTCCTGTCAAAAATTGAATACTACCGGCAAACCGGTTTAAGAAACCTGATGTAGTTTCGTCAATACTACCAGGCTAGTACAAACTAATAACCAAAGCTAAACCCGAACATGTACAAAGCCCTGCTAATTTCTTTCTTCTGCGTTTCTTCTACGATGCCGTTGCTCGCTCAACTAAAAGATGACTCCATTAAAACCCAACAACTACAGGAGGTCATTATTAAAGCCTGGCAACGTCGTGATATAGACCGTTTGCCTGCTTCACAAAATGGCTTCATTCACACAGGTAAAAAAAATGAAGCCATTAACCTGGCAGGAACAAATGGCAATGTTGCAATAAAAACGGCCAGACAGTTGTTTGCAAAAGTTCCGGGTGTATTTGTATATGAAATGGATGGCAGTGGTAACCAACTTAACATTGCCACACGGGGGCTCGACCCGCATCGCAGTTGGGAATACAATATCAGGCAAAACGGTGTGCTCACAAACTCTGATATGTATGGCTACCCAGCGAGCCATTATAGCGCACCCATGGAGAGTTACGAACGCATCGAGCTCGTTCGCGGAACAGGTTCCCTGCAATATGGTGCGCAGTTTGGTGGCATGGTAAACTTTATTACAAAAAAACCCGACAGTACCAAAGCATTAGGTTTTGAAAGCATTAATACCGTTGGCTCATTCGGTTTGCTTACGAGTTACAATGCCATAAGCGGAACATATAAAAAGTTCTCCTACACCGCTTATTATCACCGGCGGCAATCGAAAGGTTACCGGGATAATAGCGAGTCGCAATCCAGCTCGCAATTTATACAATTGCAATACCGGGCCACTGGCAAACTTTTGTTCCAGGCCGAACTTGGTCGTGCGCAATACCAATACCAGATTCCCGGCCCTTTAACGGATAGCATGTTTGCGATTGATCCTACCATGAGCACCCGCAAACGCAATTATTTCAATCCAGATATTTATATACCCTCGGTTAAAATGGACTGGATCATCAACAATCGTACGCGGCTTTATGTAACTGCATCAGGGTTGTTCGGCAAACGCAGCAGTGTGCAATACGATGCATTCGCGAACATCGCTGATACTATCAATGCATTAACCGGTGAATACAAAAACCGCCAGGTAGACATAGATGGCTTTAATAGTCGTACAGCGGAAGCCCGTATAACACACGATTATCATATCGGCCCCATCCACGGCAAATTCGCCGGTGGCATTGTGTATATGAATAACGACCTGCATCGCCGGCAATTAGGAAAAGGCTCCACTGGTGACGATTATGATCTGACACTGGTTGAAGGCAGCTTTGGGCGCGATCTTCATTTCAGGACTCAAAATGTCGCTCTCTTTGCAGAAAACACTTTTCAGGTAGGCTCCCGTCTTTCTGTCTCACCAGGTATTCGGTTTGAAAATGGAATTTCAAAAATGCGCGGCACAATTGTTTATTATCCTGCGAATGAATTACCAAACGATATTCATCATAAGTTCGTACTTGCCGGCATCAGTGCTCAATTCAGTATTAATGAGAGTAACAATTTATACGGAGGGATATCACAGGCCTACAGACCTGTATTATTCAAAGATATAGTGCCCGGATCGGAATATGAAAGGGTCGACAAAAACCTGGAAAACGCTTCAGGTTATAATGCCGAACTTGGCGTGCGCGGTGAGTTAATAAAACATCTTCAATACGATGTCAGCCTTTTTCATATCACCTATAACAACCGTATGGGAACACTTGTATTGCAGGATAACAATAACCAGCCATACACATACAGAACGAATATCGGCGACAGTCGTACCACCGGAGCAGAGATATTTGTTCAGTACAAATTTCCTTTATCAAATAAATTGTTTGGCGGGTTGTTTACCTCAACTTCATATATCAATGCTGAATACGTAAATGCAAACGTGTCAGGTGGAACCGAAAATAAAAACATCAGTGGTAACAAAGTGGAGTCAGTTCCCGAATGGATCACCAGATCCGGACTTGAATTATTGTACCAGGGTTTTAGTTTCACCCTTCAATATAACTATACCGCTTCTTCCTTTTCTGATGCACTGAATACGGTAGCACCACCTGCCTCAGGTGCAAGGGGTATTGCTCCGGCTCATTCACTGTGGGATGTCAACGCATCATTACGCACTAACCCGATCATTACCCTTCGCGCCGGCATAAACAATCTGTTTAACAAACAGTATTTTACAAAACGCCCGACAATGTACCCGGGCCCCGGCATCTGGCCAGGGGACGGACGCAACATGTATGTGACAGTGGGATTGAAGATCTAACAAGCATGACCCGTTTGAATCCTTTTTAGTGAATCGCTCACCCCCTTAACAATTTCTTAATAGTGCGGTAACATTGCCATAATCCGGAGCCTATTTCTTTGCTGAAATTTTTCAGCAATGCCCCGATTTTTACTACTGCTTATTTGTCTTTCATCATTCGCCGGAGTGTTTGCGCAGACAGCACCGCTCACCGGGAAAATTGTAAACAAGAAAAACGAACCGATCACCGGGGCAACGGTCGAGGTAAAAGACGGAGCAGGAACAACAACTGACGTCGAAGGAAACTATCATCTGAAACTTCCCACCGGCAAAAAGCATGAGCTCACCATTTCCGCTGTCGGCTATCTCACAAAAGTTATCGGTGATATTGAAACAGGTAGAAGCGATGACGCAGAACTAAACCTGGTTCTTGAAATAGCTGCCGAAGACATGGCAAGCGTAACAGTCACTGCCACGAGCCGAAGACAAGAAAGCACCGCCTCCTTATTAAATTTTCAGAAAAATAATAGCGCACTCTCAAGCGGCGTAGCAGCAGACTTCATACGTCGTACACCCGACAAAAATACCGGCGAGGTACTAAAAAGAGTCAGTGGCGCTTCCATCCAGGAAAACAAATATGTTATTGTAAGGGGACTGAGTGATCGATACAACCAGGCAATGCTGAATGATGCGCTGATGCCAAGCTCTGAACCTGATAAAAAAGCCTTTTCATTTGATATCATACCCTCGGTGATGATTGATAATATCATCATCAATAAAACCGCAACACCGGATCTCTCCGGCGAATTTGCAGGTGGTCTCGTTCAAATAAAAACAAAAGATATTCCAAACAAAAATCAATTGACCGTCGGTTTTTCAGTAGGATATAATACTCAATCTACTTTCAAAGACTTTACCAGCAACCGCAGGAACAGTACAGACTGGTTAGGATTTGACAATGGCAACCGCAATCTTCCATCAACTATTCCATCGATAACAAATTACCGGCGCTTATCTGACGATGAAAAAATACAACAAACAAAAACATTCAGAGGCGATGTATACAGCGAGGAAAGCAGGAAGGCGCTTCCTGTCACAACACTCAACCTGGCCTGGTCGAATGTTTCACGTCTGAAAAACAATGCCACCTTCGGAACAATTGTTTCTCTTTATCACCGCCAGGCCATGACCATGTACGATGATATAGAGCGCGGCAGATTTGAACAGGTTCGTTCGCCCATATTCACCGGCACAGAAACACAGAACCGCTTCCAGGTAAACGCCGGTGCCATGGCCAACTTCACATATGTACAGGGTAAACATAAAGTCTCTTTTAAAAATCTGTTTAACCAGTTATACGAAGACAATTATTATACAAGAAATCTGAACAATGTTGGTCGTCTGCAGGAGGTTTCTTTACGATCATCATTTGTGAACCAACGTTCGTTGTATAGCGGACAACTTGAAGGTGAACACAGCCTGTCACAATCAGGTATTAAGTTCAAATGGAGCGGCAACCTTGCATATAATCACAAAACGCAGCCCGATTTCAGAACCGCTCAATTTGTAAGAAGTTCGTCTGAACCTGCAGAAGCCTATGAGCTGGATGATGATGACACGCGCCGGTTCTTTTCAGATCTTAAAGATTACACTTCCGGTGCCAATGCATCATTGTCGGTCCCATTTGTATTAGGAGGTGAAACACAAACGTTCAAGGCAGGTGGAGGAACCGTAGTGCGTTTCCGGGAATTCAATGCAAGAGTTTTCCGATACCGCCCTGCCTCGACACAAACCGACAGGAAAAAACCTTTTGATGAAGCTTTCCTTGAAACCAATATCAACCAGGATGGACTTTTTCTTGACGAGCAAACTCAAAACACGGATCGTTATATAGGGGCCTCCGCACTGAATTCAGGTTACCTCATGTTTGATAATAAGGTCGGCGATCAGTTGCGGGTTATCTGGGGAGTACGCGCAGAACATTTTCACCAGGTATTAAGCTCAAGGGACCTTTCGTTGAAACGTATTGTTGTTGATAGCAAAAAATGGGATTTCCTTCCTTCTGTTAATCTGAATTATAGCGTCAATACCAAAAACCAGATCAGGCTTTCAGCTTCTCAAACTGTTGCCCGTCCTGAATTCCGGGAGATAGCTCCGTTTCAGTTTTTCGATTACGAACAGATCTGGGGTATAAGCGGAGACGTGCATCTTCGTCGTACTTCCATCTTCAACGCTGATCTGCGTTATGAATACTATCCAAAACCTGGTGAAGTAATTTCCGTCGGCGTGCTTGCAAAAAATTTCAAAGATCCTATTGAACTGAGAATGGATCCTGGAAGCAACGGCGACCGTTGGCTGTTTAACTATGCAAACGCTGATAAAGCATTTTTATATGGAGCAGAAGTAGAACTGAGAAAAGATCTGGGCTTCATCAGTGATAAACTTAGCAAACTTATATTCATGGGCAACCTTACCGTGCTTGAATCAAAAGTTACGCTGAGTACGGAACAAGCCTCCGGAATCAAATCTGATTTGGACCGTCCCCTGTTTGGCCAGTCACCCTATCTCATCAATGCCGGGTTCCAATACAATGCCGATGGCTGGAATGCTACTGCACTGTATAACAGGATCGGCCCCCGGCTTTCATTGGTAGGCGATCCAACCGGTGCAGGTTTTTATGATATCTATGAAAGGCCAAGAAACGTTATTGATCTGCAGTTATCTAAACGCATAATGAACAGGAAGGGTGAATTGAAATTAACCATATCTGATCTGCTGAATAACCGGTACGCCTTTTATGATAATGCATCCGGTAAAGCTTCATTTGATATGTCTGGCGGGGATAGAATCAATTATGCCTACAAACCAGGAACTACTATCACAGTCGGATTTACTTACGACTTCGATCTTGAAAGAAAAAATTAAGACTACATAAACTTCACAGCTAATATAAACAATCATGAATAAGCGCAATTACCTGTTGTTAATGACCGTGTTTCTTTTACTAGCAAGCTCATGTGTTAAGGTTAACTATAACGATGAAGGAGAAGGCGGAAAAGGCGGAGACAACATGGATGATCCAAACATAAGCCGTATTCTGCAAGGTTCTTATGAAAGAAACATTACACTTGATGCGGGTGTATATACCATCAGAGGATATGTTTACTTTACCGCAGGTACAACCCTGAGCATTCCGGCAGGGACAATTTTGAAAAGCGATGTTTCACAGAAAGGCGCCATCATCATTGAACGTGGCGCGAAGATTGAAGCTAACGGAACCGCTGAAAAACCGATTGTGTTTACATCAGGAAAACCTGCGGGTTCGCGCGCGCGTGGTGATTGGGGAGGTATAATAATCTTAGGTAATGCACCTACCAACAGGCCATTGAGCCCCGCCCCCCTGATAGAAGGTGGTGTAGACCGGCGTTACGGAGGAACCATTGCAAACGACAATTCAGGTGTAATGACGTACTGCCGTATTGAGTTCGCTGGTATCGCTGCTGAACCAGGTTCAGAGATCAATGGGCTCACGCTCGGTGGCGTTGGTTCAGGTACCCGGCTTGAATACATCCAGGTTTCTTATGGCAACGATGATGCCTTCGAATTTTTTGGCGGTACCGTAAATGCCAAATACCTGGTTTCATACGCGACCTCTGATGATGATCTCGATTTTGATTTTGGATATACCGGAAAGATTCAGTTTGCCATTGTTCAACGCAGACCTGAGATTGCTGATACTGACGCCGGCAACGGCGTTGAGGCAGACAACGACGGTTCAGGTTCAACTGCTACACCTTTTACCAAACCAATTCTCAGCAACATCACCTGGGCCGGTCCCAACGGGGCAGCAAATACTGAAGCTAATCTTAACTTTGCTAACCGATGGAGAAGAGCCGTACAATTCGAAGTACACAACTCAATCATGATTGGTTTTCCCAAAGGCGGATTTTCATTAGAAAGCGCAGCAACCGCAGAAGCATATAATATCGGCACTTCCGTATTCAACAATAACATGGTGCATGCATTGGCCAGCCCTTATAAAGTTGACGCTACCGCAGGCAATATTCTGACAGCGGCAGAACTGCAAGCAAAAGCAGAAGCGAACGGAACCAAAACATATGCTACCGCGGAAGAAGTTATGCTCGAAGCGCCATTCAACTTTGACACACCAAACTTCACTCCTAAAACCGGATCACCCGCGCTCACGGGAGCAGTGTTCACGGGTCTTGACGCTTTCTTTACACCGGTTCAACACCGCGGCGCCATAGGAACAACCAACTGGACAACAGGCTGGACCAGTTATACCCCAAATACAAATGCTTATTAAAACATTGACCTTTGATAAACCTGCAAAACGCCACTTATTTTGTAAGCGGCGTTTTGCACTTTGATTACACTTATGAAACATTGTCGTTTTCAGTGGATTTTCCTGGTACTGCTCCTTTGTTCTTGTGACAACGATAACAAGACAGCGCGCACCCCTACATCCCGGGCGACTGATACAGCCGAAAGCGGTGCAACCGTTCACCCGGATGTCCATCTTAGCAAAACCCTTCATGCGTTACTCAATCCTGACAGTGTACAGGTGCTCTATTATACTGAACCAGACGGAGACACGCTGCGCTATACCAGGTTTTTTAGGTATGCAGCAACAGCAGATATTGCTTTCATAGCCGCCCTCAACAAAAGTTTACATCAACCAGTATCCATTGAAGACTCAGTGAGAAAATGCAGATCCCTCGGGAAAATGTACCTTTTCAAAAATGGCGAGCCGCAAAAAACCTTATACTTTTCCAGCCGCGGCGATAGCTGCAGCTATTTATACCTCATAGACCAGGGAAGGTTTGTGTATACCGGGCTGGATGAAGCACTCACCAGGTCGCTGGCTCAGCTAAAACAAATAAGTAAGACGCCTTAAGGTTTTTCATGACCGGGGGTATACACATATGCGACCCGATAAGGTTGTTGCTCAAGCCCTGGTAAAAGGCGCCCCAAACCAAGATCTGTCTTCTGAGGAGTAGGTTCACATATAGTATATTGATTACCGTTATAGATGATCGGCCTGCCAACGGCTTTGTGGAACTGCACAGCGATGGTAACATGTTCCGCGTAGCTCAACACGATCATCGGCAGATCGTATATTTCTTTCACAAGACAATAAAACAGGGCTACCCGATCCTCACAATCGCTGTATTCATACAACAAAGTTTCTTCAGGCGAAAGCCGCTTTTCTCCACCAAACACTTTTGTGTCCGTATCAAATAAAAATGCGTCACGGGTAAAACGGCGTAGATAATCAACGCCATTTTTAACACTCATTCCCGTTAACCTTTTTTTCAGTAAAGGAATAAGGGATTTATAAGTCTCGCTGCTTAACGGTATGTTGAGTGAATATTTATAATCTACCACAGGATAATTTGTAAAGATGGCACTTACAGCAGGATGAACACGGACGGTAAGTTTATGTGGTGCTTCGTAATAATTAAATTGAAGTTCTTTCTCAAGATATTTACCATCGTTGAATTCAGGGAGTTTGCTGACCTTGTATGAAAATGAATGCTGGCTGCCTGTACCCAGCTTTAGTTCAGCAAATCGTTCTATGTTGAAGTCGATATTTTTGTAATCATGATAATTCAGACAAACATATTGCCGGCCATCTACCAGCCGGTTTGGAATGTTATAAATATTTTCATCACACAACACGTAAAACAAGATCTTTTCATCAGATATGTTCAATGTAGCATCATAGCCTGATCGCGTTAACAGGAACCATTTGAAATAAGTATAGCGGTGATAATTGTTTTTCTTGGGGCTGATGTATTCTGCTGCTTTACGAACAAGCTGATAATACAACCAATCATCCGGTTGATGTCTTGTTTTGTATCCAGCTAGTGCCGCTATCAGCGGATGATAGTTCGTCTTCAAAACTGCTTCATGAAACACGCGGATGCCAGCTTCAGTTAACGCTGGTGCTTCTGCCGCGAACAAACCTGCATCAAGATCAAATACTAATGTTTCACCAAAAAAATCGACCCGACCCTTAACAGGCTGCGCATACAGCGTATTGCCCAACAGGCAAAACAACAATATGATGTTGGCGATTCTCAGCATCCGCGTTACTTTGTTATTTACAATTTAAACAAAATAACAGTTTCCTGGTGTTAAGTTTTCTGCCGCAAGGCCTGGCAAGATTCCCGGCCGCTACTACCCCGGAGGAAGAATTGATATAAACTAATCTGACCGCAGGGACCTTACCGGGTTTGCCATAGCGGCCCGGATGGCCTGGTAGCTGACCGTCAGCAACGCGATCACGACCGACACCACACAGGCGGCTGCGAATACCCACCATTGTATAGATACACGGTACGTATAGTCCTGCAGCCAGCTATGCATCGCCCACCAGGATAAGGGTGCCGCTATTAAAAATGATATAATGACCAATTTCACGAAATCAACCGATAACAAAGTGGTTATGCCTGACACCGATGCGCCAAGCACCTTACGTACACCAATTTCTTTAATTCGGTTTTCCGCCATATATGTTGCAAGTCCAAACAAACCAAGACAACTGATAAATATTGTCAACCCGGCAAAAAGTCCGGCCAGGGTACCCTGTCGCGTTTCATTAACAAACTTGAATGCATATTCTTCGTCTACGAACCGCGCTGAAAACGGATACTCGGGATTATGCTTTTTCAAAATCGCTTCCATCTTTTTCAGATTATCACTCATACTGTTTGCCGGGTTGAATTTAACCATCATTACAGAGAACCAATCGCTTGCGGCACCTGAGATCAACATAGGTCTTGTTGGTTCATAAGGTGAAGTCATAATGAAGTCTTTGATCACCCCAACAATGTGCCAGTCAACACCATTGTCGCGCACTCTTTGACCGATGGGATTTTTAAATTTCATCACCTTCAATGCTGATTCATTTATGATCATACCGGTTGAATCCGAAGGAAACTTAGCAAGATCAAAATCACGTCCCATAACAAATTGCAAACCGGCAGTTACACCCAACCCTTCATCCGATACGAAACGCGAAAAATCAGTTTTATCATTAGGATCCTTTCCCTCCCACTCCTGGCCCCAGCCATCGCTCCATTGTTCAGTTATTGGAGAATTTGTTTTGACGATAGAAGTAGCAACGCCTGATGATAGCAACTCATTTTTTATGACCTGGTAATTTTTAGGGATATCGCCGGTCATAAAATGATACACAAGATTGCTTTTATCGTACCCGATAGCACGCTCACGCGCATAATCTATTTGTTGTTTAACTATAATCGTACAGATGATCAGTATGATCGCAAAACTGAACTGCAATACAACAAGCACTTTTCTTGGCGCAACTAACGCGTGCGCTTTTTTGAAAGTTCCTTTCAAAACTTTTACGGGCTGAAACGAGGAAAGAAAAAATGCCGGATAACTGCCCGCCAAAATTCCTGTAACCAGTATAAAACCAATCGCAGTGAGCCAGGTGTAAATACTGGTGAAATCTATATAAAGCGACTTGTCAGTTAACTCGTTGTATGCCGGCAGGCTCACCAGCACCAATACAAGGGCCAGTATTGCGGCTAATGCAGCGATCAGGATCGATTCGCCGATAAACTGTGCAACCAATGATATCTTCTGTGCACCCACCACCTTACGTATGCCTACTTCTTTTGCACGTCGTTCGCTGCGGGCAGTACTAAGATTCATGAAATTGATACAGGCAATTAAAAGGATGAATACTGCGATCGTGGCAAACAATTTTACGAAAGTGATCCTGCCGCCGTTGTCTTCAACGCCATTGGTGAAGCTTGAATACAAACGCCATTTTTCCATCGGATAAAAAAACATCTCCCAGTTGTCACGTTTTGCCTCTTCATCATACTGTTGTTTCAGGACCTTTATTTTTGGCTGAACGGAAGCAAGCGTTGTATTTTCCTTTAGCAGAGCATAAGTACGCGTGCTGTTATTACCCCAGTTTGAATCGTTTTCATTTCTTGATTCAAGGTATGACCACGGCAACAGGTATTCAAAATCAAATCTCGTGTTGTTAGGCAAATCTTTCAGAACACCGGTTACAATAAAATTGTCTTTGTTCTCGATCTTAACCATTTTACCCATCGCCTCTTCTTTCCCAAACAATGCGGTAGCGAGCTCTTCAGTTAGCACAATGCTATGTCTTTCGTTTAACGCCGTGTTGGCATTGCCCTTCACCAATGGAAAACTAAACATCTGCAGAAAGCCGGTATCGACCATCACCCCGCTTCTTACCATTCGTTTATCGCCAAGACTAAACAGGAAGCTGCTGTTCCAGTTAACGCGTACGGCTCTCTCCACCTCGGGTAAATCACGCTCCATTGTCCGGGCAAGTATCTTTGGAGTTGTGTTCCAGCAAAACAGTTTGGCATCAAAGTTTGCGCGGTTCCACACTTCATATATGCGATGCTTTTTTGTATGGAACTGATCATAACTTACTTCGTTATTGATCCATAATACAATCAATATGGCGCTGGCCATTCCAACTGCAAGACCGAAGATATTGATGAAGGAAAATCCTTTGTTGCGTAACAGGTTTCTGTAAGCAACCCTGAAAAAGTTTCTGATCATATAAAATGGATGTAGGTGGGTGTTCTGATATATACGCGCGAAACCGGGATATGTTACAAATGTCTGAAAATTATTATACGACCAAAATTAAGAAGGCCTGGTATCTCGGTGAGACCCATCTTTAGGGCATAAAAAAACCGCCCGAGGGCGGTAAGTTTTATGAGATCATAATCCGTTTGGGTGGTTTTTGTTTCGCTTCTTCCTTTTTGGGGATGATCAGATTTAATAAACCATTTTCATACTTAGCCTCAATCTTATCGAGATCAACAACATCCTTGTGAAGCGTGAAAGAACGTTCGAAAGATTGATAGCTGAACTCCCGGCGTGTAAAGCGATTGTCTTCCCTGTCTTCAGTTTCATTTCTTTTTTCAGAACTGATGGTTAGTTGGTTTCCATCAAGTTCTACCTTGAAATCTTCTTTAGACATACCTGGCGCGGCCACCTCTACCTGGTAATGCTCGGGTGTTTCTTTGATGTTTACTGCAGGAATGGTTGTGTTGGTGCCTGAAAAATTGTTTGTTCCCCAGTTAAATAAATCCCTGTTGAAGATATCATCAAACAACATGGGAAATGAATTCATCCGGCTTCCGTTTGACTTCAAGAGTGTCATGATTTACCTCCTTGGTTTTGATTTACAAAATTGGTTAACAACCAATAGCGGACAATGACTGTGCCAGTGCCCTGAAAGCCAGCCCCAGAGCGAAAAGTTGGCGGAAAAAGCATTCATTATGACAGCATAAAAGTCATTTTGACCCACTCCCTTTTTTCTGGTAAACCCTGACATAATCCACTTCAAACCGGTTCGGAAAAGGAGTGCCGGCAACATCGCCGCCGTTCATTCCCCCCATCGCAAGATTTAAAAGCATATAATGCGGCTGTCTGAATGGATTAAAGTTGCTGCCATCTTTATTAGTCGCACTATCGACGGGCACTTCGATCATTTTAATATCATCGAGATAAAGCGCTATTGTTTGTTGGGTCCAGTCCATGCGCCATACATGGAACGAATTTGCCCAAGTGCTACCACCCATTGAATCGGTGCTGAAAGTGTTACTGAACCAATGAGGTTTGTTGTCCGAACCTGCACATGCAATATTTGCCAGCATATTACCGCGGTAATATTCCATAATATCAATCTCACCATTGGCCGGCCAGCGCCCCTTCACTCCAAGTGTCCACCATGCCGGCCACAGCCCACTTCTGATATCAATCTTACCGCGCATTTCAAAACGCCCATACAACCATGATTGCTTACCAGATGTGTTGATACTCGATGATGTATGTGTAATTGATGGCTGGTTGGTACGCCAACTATTAGTTCCGGGCTTATATAAAGGGTTAGCACGCTCCTCTTTTCTGGCTTCGATAATCAGCAAGCCATCTTTGCAATAAGCATTCTCTTCCTGGTACCACTGCAATTCTTCATTCCTGACGAAACCTTTCTCAAAACGCCAGCTCGCCGTATCCGGCGCGCCATCAACATTAAATTCGTCGGACCACACCAGCGTATAGCCTTCGGCGTTAGTGACACGTTGTGTTTTTGAAGATGTAGTACATCCAACTATAAAAAAACAAAAGAGACATACAAGTTTGTTCATGTTTAACAACTACTAAGGTGAGTATTTACTTGCTAAGCCTCAAGGTATGAAATCAAAAGCGATGATGGCGCCGGATAACTCAGTCTGTTTGCTGTTCATTTTTGAGGGCCCGCTTGTTACTTTCGATTGGTCAGTAACCACATAAATCGTTTTCCCATCGTTTGAAACTGCAACATCGCGATAACGGGCCGCGGCCTTGAAATAAGTTTCCTGTGCAATTACTTTCCGACCTGCCTGGTTTAATTGTAATCGCGTAATGGTACCATGTTTTAGTGAGGTAACCAGGATAGAAGGGTTCCAGCCGGGAATAACGCGTGACTTGTAAATTGCAATACCCGAAGGTGCCAGCGACTCCCACTCTTTATCCTTTGTATCGCCTCTCTGAAACGCCTGCATCAAAGACGCGAGCGAGTCGCGGCTGGTGGGATACAAACTTATTATTGGTTCCTGGTAGTTTCCCAGTTTACGGGCATTTTGCTTTTCATCTGTAATCAGGGGATAGGTAGTGTTCCATTTCCCCGGGAGACTGTCTTTATCGGTAGTACCAGCTGCCAATCCATCGTAGTTACCGTCGGCATACCCGATCACCAATGGATGCCCGGAATTTCCTTTTCTTACTATAATACTGATTTCATCATCAGAATAGGGTCCATGTTCAGACGCGAAGAGTATCTGCATATCGCCCATTTGCATTGAAGCCAGGCCCTGGGGATTTCGGTGTCCGATACTCCAGACAGCATTCCGCTTACGGCCATTAAACGGATTATCGGGTGGTATCCATGATTGAAGATCCGGGTTGTCATTTTCTGGTTCTGTATAAAACCGTAGGATTTTACCTTCATAGATCTGCGGATCCTGGGCGTTATTTTTTCGGGCGGCATTATCAAATTGTCCTGCGCCCATGTCGCCGGCAGAGTAAAACAGAAATTCGGTTGTGCCAATCCGTGAAATCGCAAGTCTTCCTCCGTTATGATCATTACTTGACGGGATTGAATCACAAATCAATAGTGGGTTAATAAGTTTGTGGCCCAGGCTATCAAACTGGTATCTTACGATTTTTGTCAGGAAGTGATAGCCGCCGTCGCCGGGATCTGCTCCCTTTCCCGAACGAGCCGCGCCCGCATATTCATATACATAAGCTATATATACATATGGTTTGCCGTTAACGAGTGATGGATGTAACGCCAATCCCATCAATCCGCCCTGGGGCCACGGTTTTCCACCATCAATATCGTCGGGGATTGTATCATAACGAGGGAATTTGCGCGCGTTATTTATATCAAGAACTACCTCACGCGTAGCATCTTTGGGATTTATGCGTAATAAACGGTAGCCCTTTGCTTCAGCGACCCATAAAAAATTATCGGGCCCATATTCGATGCACCATGGATCTTCGAGGTCGCGGGCCAGCACAGATTTGTTAAAGGTTAGTCCATTTTCGGTTGTTGTTGCAGTTTCCTGGGCATCACCGATAAAAGAAAGAAAACATGGAATAATAAGTGCAGCAATATATAATCTACGCATATTCATCGTTTAAGTGTGGACCGTGCCACGGCGTTTTTGTGCGAACTAAAATCATACCGGCAGAATATAAAATGTTGCAGTACTTTCAACTTTACAGTAAGCCTGAAGGCAGTTGATTAGTAGCTCATATAATTCAGGCAGGAAATAGCGAATTATGTTGCACAACCGGGATTTATCGATTATAATGGACGCCGCAAATTGGGGGCTGGCTACTGCTCATGCCCCGGATTTCACGATCAGCGCAGCAAATGACAGGATGCTACAACTGCTCGACACAGCAGATACACCAATCACCGGTAAACCCTGGAAACAAATATTTGAGCCGCTGCTTGCTCCGCAGGATCGCGATATTCTCGAAGCCTTATTAGCTAATACGGACAAACTGGCTGCACATACGGTTACAACTGAACTAAAAACAGGCAACCAGCTTACGTTACGCTTTGCTGTTACTACCGACAATGTAAATGAGAAAAGTATTCTCATTTCTGCACATAAAACTGTCCGCGAGGCAGTCAATTCCGGAGTAGAAGAAGAAAACTACCGCCGGATTTTTGAAGAAGTGCAGGATTACGCGATTCTGCTGCTTGATCTTGACGGCACTATTTTAAACTGGAACCGCGGCGCCGAAAAATTAAAGTTGTATTCTGCAGCAGAGGCTATCGGCAAAAATTTTTCAATGTTATATCTTCCGGAGGACCGCGAACTCGGTACTCCGCAAAAACTCCTGAAAGAAGCCCGGCTAACTGGCAGGGCGGCCAGCGAGGGAAAAAGGCTCCGGAAAGATAATACTACCTTTTGGGCAAGTGTTACGCTCACCGCGCTTCATGATGACCGGGGCGAAGTTGTAGGCTACTCGAAAGTAACCCGCGATCTCACTAAAAGTAAACTGGCAGAACACCAGCTTCGTACCTATGCCGAGGCACTCGAACACAATAACGAGGCACTCAGGAAAAGTGAAGAACGATACCACAGCATGATTTCCGAAGTGCAGGATTATGCGATCATTTTACTCGATACTGACGGGTACGTTCTGAACTGGAACATCGGTGCAGAAAAAATCAAAGGCTATACTGCCGAAGAGATAGTTGGAAAACATTTCAGGCAATTTTATCCGGCAGAGGATCGTGAGAAACGGGCCCCTGAGAAACTACTCGCCGAAGCACTTGAAAATGGGCGCGCGCTCCACGAAGGCTGGCGCGTCAGGAAAAATGGGAGCAGGTTCTGGGGAAGCATCGTAATTACTTTGTTGCACGATGCAAATGGAGCTGTGAGCGGTTTCTCGAAGGTGACCCGCGACCTGACCGAGCGAAAAGAAGCTGAAGACAAGATGCGGGAATACCTGGCTGAACTTGAAATTCAGAACCGTGAACTGGAGAATTTTGCTTACATCGCCTCACACGATTTGCAGGAACCCTTGCGTAAAATTCAGACTTTTGTTGGGCTGATTGAGAAAAATACCGGTAATGCGGCGGTTGTCCAGCGTTATTTTGACAAAATCAAAAGCTCCGCCCAAAGAATGGCGGAACTGGTCCGGGCTGTCTTAAACTACAGCAGACTGACCGGCGGCTACGAAACCCGTATTCCAACAAATCTTAATGAGGTTATCGAAAACATACTCAGTGATTTCGAAATTTTGATAGAAGAAAAAGGAGCGGTGATAAATGCCGGAAACATGCCCGTACTAACCGCAATGCCTACCCAAATGCACCAGTTATTCGCAAACCTGATTGGTAACGGGTTGAAATTCTCTGAAAACAAACCGGTCCTCACCATTTCAAGCCGGATAGTACCCACTGCGTCTGTCCAGGATGTACCAGGTTATACGAAGGGCAACGAATTAATCGAGATTTCGGTAGAAGATAATGGAATCGGTTTTGACCAGCAATACGAACAGGTCATTTTTTCGATGTTCCAGCGACTACACGGTAAGCAGGTTTACCAGGGCACCGGGATCGGGTTAGCTATCTGCAAAAAGATCATGGAAAGTCACTCAGGTTTTATTCGGGTAACAAGTACTGTTGGAAATGGGAGCACCTTTCGGCTGTATTTCCCCTCGTCCGTGCTGGTGGCTGAATAGCGCCAACATCGCCCGAATCAAAAAAAATTGATTCGAAACAACGGTTAACCTTAATTTTACACCTCATTAAAGAAGCCTATGCCCCAAGATAAAAACCGACAATTTCTGGATTTTGAGAAGCCGATTAAAGATCTTTTTGACCATATCGAAATTCAAAAACAGCAGGCAGAAAAAAGCAAGGTTGATGCCAGCGAACATATCCGGAAATTAGAGGCCACCATCATAGAGCGCCGGAGGGAGATTACAAAAAACCTGACACCCTGGCAAAAGGTTCAACTGAGCCGCCATCCGGACCGGCCGTATACCATGAAGTATATTGAGAAAATGACCACAGATTTCGTGGAGCTCCATGGTGACCGCAATGTTAAGGATGATAAAGCGATGGTTGGTGGATTTGCATCCCTGGAAGGTCAGACGGTAATGTTTATCGGACATCAGAAAGGGATCAACACGAAAATGCGCCAGCTCCGGAATTTCGGTATGGCGAATCCCGAAGGATATCGCAAGGCGTTGCGCCTGATGAAACTCGCTGAGAAATTCAACAAACCTGTAGTAACACTTATTGATACACCGGGAGCATACCCGGGACTTGAAGCGGAAGAACGCGGTCAGGGAGAGGCGATCGCACGGAATATTTATGAAATGATGCGGCTGAAGGTACCCGTTATCTGTGTAATCATTGGCGAAGGGGCATCTGGCGGTGCACTCGGCATTGGCGTTGGCGACCGTATATTTATGCTTGAAAACACCTGGTACACCGTTATCTCTCCTGAGAATTGCAGCTCGATTTTATGGAGATCCTGGGATCAGAAAGAAACGGCAGCAGAACAATTGAAACTCACGCCTGATCACATGCATAAATTTGGGCTGATTGATACCATAGTGCCTGAGCCTGTAGGCGGCGCACATTGGGACTATCAGCTTGCTGCCGATAATCTGAAAAATCAATTGGTTAAAACACTTGAAGAGTTAAAACAACAAACGCCGCAGGAAAGAATCGAAAAGCGGATCGCAAAATATAACGGTATGGGCTTTTATGATGAGCTTCCTGCCGGCATATATATACCTCATAATGGCGAGGTAACCGCTCATTCTGAAAAAGATTAGCAAGTTTTCTCCTGAATATCGAAACCCCGGTTTTGTCAACAACATGTAAGAAATGTTACATGGCTGGCACGGGTATGCACTATAAGCTAGAATATGGTTGCTCAGAAGCCATCCATCTTAACCATTGATTCGGTGCCAATGGCAACGGTAAGAATCATTATCTGCCGGCCTCGCAGAAACTGATGGCTCACTACCCGGTTACATTCAATGAAGACATGGTAAACATTCATAGTTTTCAAATGAATGCAATGGATAGATAGATAATGTAAAAAGCAAAAGTTCTCAACTCTTACCCTTAATTTTACAACTAATCGAAATGCTTAACAACCATTACTAATTTTCATCAATTGGCTATTCAAACGAACTTACAGACAGCCCTGCGTGGAACGGGCGTAGCAATCATCACTCCTTTCAAATCTAATTTCGAAGTAGACCTGAATGCGCTCGGTAAAATGATCGATTTCGTGATCGATGGTGGTGTCGATTATATCGTCACACTGGGAACAACCGGCGAAACACCCACTTTGAGCCGTGAAGAAAAAACTGCCATCATCCAGTTCACTTATGAAAAGGTGAAGGATCGTGTGCCGGTAATTGTTGGCATTGGAGGCAATAACACGCAGGAACTTATAAATGATCTTCAGACTTTCCCACTTGCCAAGGCTGTGGCAGTATTAAGTGCTTCACCATATTACAGTAAACCTTCGCAGCAAGGTATCTATGAACATTACAAAGCATTGGCTGCGGTTTCACCAAGGCCCATCATGTTATACAATGTGCCGGGACGAACCGGACGCAATATGACCGCTGCCACAACGGTAAAGATCGCAAAAGAGATCCCAAACATCATTGGCATCAAAGAAGCAAGTGGTGATATGGCACAGTGTATGGAAATGTTACGTGACCGGCCCGAAGGTTTCGTTGTCGTAAGTGGTGATGATGCGCTTGCGCTTCCCCAGATTGCCTGCGGTATGGAAGGAGTGATCAGCGTGGCTGCAAACTGCTTCCCCGCCCAATTTTCTAGCATGGTAAAAAGTGCGCTTGAAAGTGATTTTGTTACCGCCAGGGAACTTAATAACAAGCTCATTGTAGCTTATGAAATGTTGTTTGCCGAAAATAATCCTGCCGGAGCAAAAGCCTTCTGTGCAGAACTGGGTTTGATTGAAAATGTTCTGCGTTTACCGGTTACACCTGTAAGCGAAGCTTTACATGAAAAAATTCGCGGATATCTTTCGGCTAATTCGTAACACTGATAGAGGGCATTATAAGCTGGAAGTATCAGGATCTGTAAAGCCTCGTTGAAGATTATGCCAGTAAAATAGTTGGAATCTATAAAGCTGCCATACCGACAGGGCCACAGCAGGAAAAAGTTTTTACGGCACCTTAAAGGTTACACCTTCCAGCGCAAGATCGGTCCGGTCAAATATCTCGCGGGCCTCGTGCTGGAATATATCGAGTTTATCATATTTCGAACTGAAATGACCGATCAGGAGCCGTCCGACCCGGGCTTTTTTTGCGATTGTTGCCGCCTGCCAGGTAGTAGCATGAAAACGCGCCGTCGCCCGTTCCCCGAGATCCTTAAGGTAAGTGGTCTCATGATATAGGAGATCTACATCTTTTACTTTTTCAACCAGGTCTTCATCATACATGGTATCTGCGCAGTAGGCATACGACTTTGGCAATGGCGCAGCCTCGGTAACAGATTCATTAAAGACGACCTTTCCATCCTTCGTTATATAATTTTCTCCCTGCTTCAGCCGGTCATAAAATGATGCAGGCACCCCATATTCCACCGCTTTTTCAGGATTCAACCGGCGTGGCGCCTTGACCTGCTGGAACCGGAAACCATAACATTCCACCCTGTGTTTGGTGGCAAAACATTCAACCTGGAACCGATCGTTCCTAATTAGTACTTCATCTTTAGTTAAGGGATGAAAATGGAGCTGATACGGTAGAATAGTGTTTGCAGCCTTGAACTGAAGATCAAGTATTTCCTTTAGTGGTGCCGGCGCAAATAGATGAAGCTCCTGTTCACGTTGCAAGAGTCCCATACTGCTAAGAAAACCTGGTAACCCAAAATAATGGTCACCATGCAGATGAGAAATAAAAATATGATTGATACGTCCCCACCTGATACGATATTTTGAAAGCTGAACCTGTGTGCCCTCCCCGCAGTCAACCAGGAACAACTGATCATCCAGCGTCACCAATTGTGCGGTAGGGTGCCGGTCATAGGCCGGCAGGGCGGAGTTATTTCCAAGAATGGTGACTGCGAGCATCTGAAAAATTAAAGGTAACGATCGGTACGCACTTAATCGTATGATGTAACGACATTAGATTGTAAAATAACAATTTAAAGGTTGTTTATCAAAGCCGCTGAAAAATTCACTTAAACGATTTATCTGTTCACATTCGCTCTGGAATTCCGAAGGCTATAAGGTCTTTTGCCGGAAGGTCCAGGCAACCCATTCAGCCGCCACTGCGTACTTACTTCATTCTCCCGCCTGTTTTATTCATCACTTTAAACCCATCATTATGACAAGGTCTTTCAGGTTTTTATTAATGGTCACCATCTGCGCGGTAAGTATTACAGCCTGCGATAAAGATGATGATAACGACAATATAGTTAGCCGTTCCGGTCTCCAGTTAAGCGGAGCGCAG
Source organism: Bacteroidota bacterium (assembly GCA_023416995.1). GTDB lineage: Bacteria > Bacteroidota > Bacteroidia > Chitinophagales > Chitinophagaceae > DATHKG01. The sequence continues at coordinate 40,789 of JAEZGI010000082.1, read as the reverse complement.
GAGGTACCTGCCAAAACAGTGACCGCCACAGGTACGGTAGATGTGAGTTATGATAAGATGTCCAAAATCTTATCGTACACAGTTAAATGGGAAGGGCTTTCAGGTACACCAACGGGCGCGCACATACATGGTGTGGCTGCCAGGGGCTCAAATGCCGGTGTAAAACATGATTTCTTTCCACAGTTTCCTAAAACGGTGAATGGCATGTTTTCAAACACCGTTATGGTAGATGGAACCCAGTTGAAGGAAGACAGCCTATTGCTCGGTTACTATTATGTAAACATTCATACGGCGCTCAATCCCGGCGGAGAAATCCGTGGACAGATTGAATTCTGATGAGTGAATCACATACAGTCGCCGTTCTGTATGCGTATTGATTCAGAAAGCAGCGGGTTTATTGAAGTCTCGCACGTATCCTGAACGGGCGATCTACAAAAGGCTTGTATGATTCCGCGGAATCTTTCAACAGATCCCTGTCAAATTTCCTGATGATGTTATTGCCGGCAAGATCTTCAAGATGGGAAGCGGTTCGCAGTATGTAACTGCCCGGTTCCCATCTTTCTTCGGGAATAAACTCTGCACCCTGGCCATGATTCACCACCACTACCCTACCTCTTACCCTTCGTCCCCGCGGATCAAGCACGCTGATGGTTTCCCGGACAAGAAAATGATCAAGCGGTTCTCCGAAACTGATCTTCAACTTGCTGGATGTGGAAGGCACTACCGCACTTAAGATTCAACGATCAGGATCCGGGCTTTCATTATCCCGCTCAGCGACCACAAATTTTTTGATAGTAGTTCGTCCCAGTGCCTGGCCCTCTGCACTTCTCCAGAATGCTGAGATTTGTAAGGTATATGTTTTCCCTTTTTGCAATGGATTGCCCAAAGCACGATTTGGTATCAGGTCTCTTTTTATCCTGCCCGGATCCAGCCACAAGGTGAGAACGGATCTTGTACTATCCCATAACTCCGGCTGTAGCTCGAGGAAGGTGCCGGGCAAACTATCGCCTGCTTCATTGAACAGCTTTATATGGCGCAGTGCCTCACCTTGGCGCATTGGCTCAGAAAAGCTCAGATACATTTTCAAAAGATTTTCGGGCACCGTATCCTTTTCTGGGTATATACGGGTCAGTACCGGCACAGGTACACTATCGGGAAGTTCAACGGAAAACGAATCAAGCACATTTTCTGCGAACAATATCTCATACGTTTCACCGGGCGTGAATGGCACAACAGGTGTAAAAACAAAATGACCCGTTTCCACCGATAGATCGCCAAGGAGATATTGGTCGTTTTCATATAACCTAAGTTTTAAATCTTTGTACAGATCGGGACTGATCTCAGAGAAAAGTCTATCAGGCAATACGACGGCGGTGGCACGACTGTCATTATAGACCAGTTGAATCTGACGGACCGCGGAGCTGCCGCAGGAACTGGTAAAAACGGCTACAAAAAAAATCAGGCTAAGTAAAACACTTAACCTGATTGCTGGTTTGTTATTGATATCAGAGAGTAGTTGCATCCGCAGTCAAAAGGTCGATATCGCCGTTTGTTTGTTTTTGAATCATTACTACATGGTTGTTTTCCAGTTTATCCATCTGCAAAACGTTAAGCGCCGGTGTAGCCGTGAAGTTCACACCTGCTGTACCTTTAACGGGCTCAGTAAGGGTACCTTCAAAAGCAGCGATGCTTTTGTAATCAACTTTTGCAACGGGATGTTTGGTATTAGCCATCAGTAAATAAGCGTTGTTGCCTTCACCAAGCGTAAGCATGTCGATAGGCGTATTGCCACTACCCATCTCAGCTACCGTGCGACCTTTAACATGAGCACCGGGTTTGAGTTCGTCAAGTGAAAATAAAACCAGTGGGGTACAGGTATAACTTGCAACCAGGTATGATTTGTTATTGATTGTAGCGGTAGTGAAAGTTTTGATCGGTGCTGTGGTTTCATATCTTCCATGTGCGGCATGATAAATCTCCAGTGTCGATTCGTCCTGCTTGCTGGTGAACGGGTAAGGTATGCTTTTAAATGAAGAGCTAAACTCATGATTTGACAGACCGCTTACCAGCAACTTTCCATTACTGTAACCCAGATCTGAAACCGCAGAAATTCTTAACGATCTTCCGCGACTGTCCTTCGCATCCGGAGCCGGTGCATTGTTTAACTGAACCGAACTGGCAGGCATATCTTTCAACGGAACATTTACAAGTTGATCACCATTTAATTTCAACAACACTGGTGTGCCATCGCTGTGCTGCACAGCTATATATACCTGCTTGCTTACAGGATGCACCGCCATATCAGTGATGGTAATATTTGCAGCAGTAGTGCCAAGTGCACCTGCAATTTTCTGATCAATATTTTTGATGGAAAATTTACCCGGGTTTTGTTTTTTCTCTTTCAGCATAGGCACTGCAAACACAGTGGCCGTTTTGGAATCACCAACAAACAAAGTGCCCTCAGGACTAAAAGTAATGGCGCTGATAGATTGAACACCAACCGCAGTTGTCACTTTTTTGCCGACAGGGGCGTTAAAAGCAGCGACCAGGGTAACGCCGACAGCAAGCGCACCCAGATAGAAATGTTGCTTCTTCATAAAAAAATGATTTGACAGTAAAGAATGGTGAGACAGACCTTAAGTTACAAATAAATTTCCAATAACAGGGAAAACACCTTTTGGTTGAATCAAAACTTTTTTTTCTGATACTACGGCTGTGGGTAGGTGTTAGTATCGTTTAATGATATCCAGTATGGCGCCGAGGTAACTTTTCCCAAAGAGGTTAAGATGCACCAGCAGCGGGTAAAGATTACAACAATCCCACTGTTCACGGTAGTTTGCCGACAGCGGCAGGTGATAATTATAACTTTCGTAAAACATCTTGTCAAATCCACCAAACAATGTTGTCATAGCCATATCGACGGCAGGATGACCATAGTAAGCGGCGGGATCAATTAACACCGGCTGTTCTTCACTATCACAAATAAAATTTCCACTCCACAAATCACCATGCACCAGGCGCGGGGCCGCGTCCGGAAATAAACCCCGAAGCACAGCAGGCAAACGATCAAATAATGATGTGTCCGCAGGCGTGAGTAAGCGCTTTCTGACCGCCAGTTCAACCTGCGGTTGGATACGTTGTTCGTAAAAGAACATCGGCCAGTCGGACATTTCACGGTTAGATTGTGGCAAAGCCCCCATATAATTTGGATGGTCGAGACCAAAACTTTCGCCTTTCACCTGGTGCAAACGGCTTAATTGTTCGCCAAACCGTTGCCAGAATCTAATTGATTGGTGCCCCGCCTCCACCCATTCCAAAACCAGGACCTGGTACCCATCCAAAACAAAACTGGTAATTACTTCAGGCACGCGTATTACGTTCGCCTTGCGAAGCAAAGACAGAGCTGCGGCCTCGCTTTCAAACATATTTTCAAAACCGGCTACAAGATTGATCTTACAACAGTAACGTGTGCCCGTATCCGTTAGTAACTGGGAAACATGATTGATGGATCCACCGGAAATTTTCCGATGCAGTTTTATAGTAAGAGGAGTTTGTAAAACTTCAGACAGGTTTTGAGCTACAATGCCAGAAATCTTTTCTATCATGCTCAGCTATTTATAAATAGCAAGATCACTTGAACCATCACTACTGCGCATGGCCCGGTACATACCCGCACTATTGAATATCATCTGGGGCGTACCCTCTGCATCAACACCAATCATCCCGCCTTCGCCTTCAATAGATACGAGCTTTCTATTGACCACTTCCGACATAGCAGCTTCGAGTGAAATTCCACTGTACTGCATCAAAGCGCTCACGTCATAAGCAGCTACAGTTCTGATAAACATTTCACCATGACCCGTACAGGAGATTGCGCAGGTTTTATTGTTTGCATAAGTGCCGGCACCTATCACAGGGCTGTCCCCAATACGACCATACTTCTTGTTGGTCATCCCACCGGTGCTGGTTGCTGCGGCCAGGTTCCCATCTTTGTCGCATGCAACCGCTCCTACTGTTCCAAATTTTTTATCTTTCATCAACTCTTCCAGCTGCTGGTGAGTGTGGTCCAAAGAATAATTATCCGAATCGCGGATACTTTTCCATTGATCGTACCTGAACTGGGAAAAAAAATATTCGTCTGGTTCCAGTTTCAGCCCCTGTTTAATGGCAAAATCGTTTGCTCCCTTTCCACTTAAAAATACATGGTTGCTATTGAGCATCACTTCAGTGGCAAGTTCGATCGGGTTCCTGACATTGCGTACACCAGTGATTGCGCCGGCCCGCAGGGTTTTGCCATCCATGATGGCCGCATCCATTTCCTGTACGCCTTTTTTAGTAAACACGGAGCCGCGCCCGGCATTGAATAACACATTGTCCTCAAGAATAACAAGTGCTGCCTTCACTGCATTTACCGCTGATCCACGTTCATCAAGTACGGCAAACCCAGCATCCAGTGCTTCCTTGAGTCCCCGATAGTAAGCAGCCTCAAGTTCAGGTGTCATATCATTTTTGAGAATGGTTCCCGCGCCGCCATGTATCACCAGTGTATGTCTTCCCATAAAATAAATTGCTGATTGTAAAGATAAGTGAAGCATCTCACCTGCATGGATGGGATGTTTTGAAAAAAGGCCGTGCTGAAACCGGTTTGGAATCAGGTGAATCAACAAGTTGCCGGATCGCCTGGTAGGTTTTAAGCACCTATTGAAGCAATAACTTACACTCCGCAAGAAGTTTACTTCTGTTTATCGCGGCAGTACCTACTTCTTCACATACCAGTCCGCCCGCTATATTGGCGACCTCTGCCATCATATCGATGCGTCCTGTGGCAGCATAAACAAGCGAGGCAACTGCGATCACCGTATCGCCGGCACCAGATACATCAGCAATATTGCGGATATGAGAAGGCACAATTTTAGCCTCTTGCTGCGACTGGTAAAAAACACCTTTTTCTGACAAGGTTATAAACGAGATCTTATGCTCAAGCTGCTGATGCAACAGTGAGTGAATATTTCTCAATACCTCATCATTAACATCATCAATCAACAGGTTCAAACCATCCTTTACTTCTTTGAGGTTCGGTTTGAAAACATCAACACCTTTATAAGCGAAAAAGTTTTTTCTCTTTGGATCTACGGTTGTAACGACACCATGTTCCCGGCAAAGTGCAATCACTGCATTGATAAGCGATTCTGTGAGTACACCTTTATTGTAATCTTCAAAGATGAGCACTGCAGGTTTTTCCTGTTGAATATAAGTCTCTACATTTTTGAGTAAACGCGATTCATCTTCTGAAGACAGATCTGTTGTTATCTCGGCATCCAGCCGCATCATTTGCTGATTGCGACTGATTACGCGGGTTTTGTTAGTTGTTATCCGTGCATCGCTTTGCACGAGATATCGCGTGTCTATTGTCTTTTCATCAAACAACCGCTTCAGCGCCTTACCATCATCATCGTTACCCATGGTGGATAGGATTGCGACGCTGGCTCCGAGTGAAACCAGGTTCAGGGCTACATTACCTGCACCGCCTATTCTTAGCTCTTTGCTGGCGAGCGCAACAACCGGAACCGGTGCTTCAGGCGATATGCGTTCAACATTACCCCACCAATAGCTATCCAGCATAACGTCGCCGATCACCCCTACCCGGATAGATGAAAACTTATTGAATAAAGCGTCGAAATCAATCCGCGACATTCGTCTTGTTTTTTGAAGCTGCAAGATAATACAAAGGCACACCTAATAAAACGATAGCCAACCCAATGCCAGCATAAAGCGGCTTAAGTTTGATCAGGAAAACACAAAACACTATTGCAAGAACGATATAGATTATGGGCAACACGGGGTAACCAAATGCTTTATATGGTCTTGGCAAATCAGGGCGTTTTTTTCTGAGTATAAAGATACCTGCAATGGTTAATGCATAAAACAACACAACCACAAACGCAATCATATCAAGCAGGTTGCCATAACTACCACTTAAACAAAGCAGCGAGGCTACCAGGCACTGTATCCATAACGCATACTCCGGTACCGCATTTTTGTTCAGTTCACTTGTTTTTCGGAAGAACAATTTATCCTTTGCCATGGTATAATATACTCTTGCACCTGCGAGTATCAAACCGTTATTGCAACCAAAGGTTGAGATCATGATCATGACTGCTATGATGATAGCACCGGCTTCTGCAAAGATTTTTTGGGCTGCGGAAATAGCAACCCTGTCATTCTGCGCAAATGCGATACCATCCAAAGGCAACACATAGAGGTACATCAGATTGGCAGACACGTAAATGATCGTTACAATGAGTGTACCCAGAAAAAGGCTCAGCCCGATATTACGCTGTGGGTTACGTACCTCACCTGCAATAAAAGTAACATTGTTCCAGGCATCACTACTAAATATAGAACCCACCATCGAGGCCGCGATCGCTCCGATCAATACGGTACCACTGATTGATTCCCATCCTGATTCTGCCGGGGCGCCTGTATCGCCCTTGAACGACCTGGCATCCATACCGGTCGCCCAGTTGGCATCCCAGAAGTTCTCCTGCACCAGTAAAAACCCGAATATGATAAGACCAAACAGCGATATGAGTTTGGCAGAGGTGAAGGTGGTTTGTATCAGTTTACCGCCTTTGATGCCTTTTGTATTTGTATATGTGAGCAGTACTATCAATGCAATACCCAATACCTGCGCGGCTGAAATGGTAAAAGGATTATCTGCAGAACCGATCGAAAACAGGATATTGTTTTCACCAACTGCCGGTATCAGGTAGGAGGTGTACCGGCTAAAAGCAACCGCTACTGCGGCGATTGTTGCGGTCTGAATCACTGCGAAAAAACTCCAGCCGTACAAAAAGCCCATCATCGGATTATAGGCTTCTTTGAGATAAACATACTGACCGCCCGCTTTGGGATACATACTGCTTAACTCGCCGTAACTAACAGCTGCACTTATAGTCATGAATCCCGTGATCACCCATACGGCAATGAGCCATCCGGCGCTTCCCACGTTACGGGTTATATCTGAACTGACAATAAAAATACCGGATCCGATCATGGACCCCGCCACGATCATAGTAGCATCAAATAACCCAAGTGAAGGCTTGAACGAATTGGCCTGTTCCATTAAGAAGTTTGTCTGGTTAAGCAGCTAATGTAACAGTTCGACCTGAAGAAAAAAAACACAATAGCAATCTATCTTAAGTTTTGTCCGGGAACAGGGTAATTCGTTCGATCTAGGCTTCTTTACATATGGTTAATACGATATAATGTCGAGTGTAGATTCTGCAAGATCAGCGTTTCGGGCCTTTAAGCGCAAGATGCCATTCTCTGTAGCAGATCTGACTTTGAAGGTATTTACACCTATTTGGATATTCGACAATATAACCTCAGTGTCACCAATCTGCAAAACGATTCTGTCTCCGCTTGAAAAGCTCGTCAATTCAAATTGACCTTCAAGTAAATACCCCTCAGTATCTTTAAGAGTATGCATTGAGAAATCCGATTTTGCGCAGCCGGTTGTCATAAAAGATAACACTATCACAATAACTGATTTCATTTCTTTGTCTTTTTTAAAATTTTTAAACTTCTGGGTTTGTATTTAATTGGGACGGTAGTGCATGAGTAAGGACCTAAAGTCGCCAGTCCAAAATCTGCTGGCGCAGTGCCTAAGTATTCTACAACTATGCCTGGACTTAAAGTGAGTGGAACATCATTGACATAGGAGTCAAGAATTTTGAGAAATCCGTTACCCCCTACAATGTTTTCGTGGTGGCTGATAAAATTTCTTGTAACTACATAACCACAGCCAGACAGTGTCAAGACAGGTGTCTCATCCACCATTGGCCCAAAAATTTCAAGCTCATTGGCAACGTGCACAGTCCCGGCGATTTCTACCCCTGATATCGGGAGGGACAATGTATTGATTTTGAGATACGGAGTTGAAACTACTCCCGTCTGTCGTACCTGGAACCAGCCAATTATAACATCAATACCTGCGTTGGCATTTAATGTTCCAATTATCTCAATTGGCCCGTTAGGCCTCAGTTCTTCCGTTGTTATGTTTAAAATAGCCCCTTCCTCAATAATCAGTAAGCCATCGTTCATCCCGGTAAATCTGACCCATCCAGAAAATGTAACTTCTGTTCCTTTCTTAATGATTAAGGTTCCTTCCCAACTAATGTCAGGATATTCCCCGCCGCAAAGTTCTCGCTGTCCATCTCCTTGGATAACTACGGTCGGCGCAGGCGGAATACATTCCTGTGGGTACGCGAAGTTTGAAACGATCATCGCATAGATAAACATAACCTTAATCAGGGCATGCATCACATAAAAGGTTTAAGGTTTAAAAACTCAAGGCCAAACCCAGGGTAACGTTTTTACGTAAGGACGGAAATAGCAGCGTAGGAGAGCCAGGAAACAAAATACCCGAGAGGAATTGGTAACCCGGGAGCAAGTAGGTTTTAAAGAAGGATGCTGGTTACGACAGATAAGACTCAAGTCACACCAAAAGTATATAAACGAATTTATAGATATTATATCTAAAAAAAAAATCCGCCAGTTACTGGCGGATTTTTTTTTCTTAATATTCAAAAGATCGCGTAATTCAAACTCTAACTATTTTTTCTTACTCTTATACTCCTGGTTTAACCCGGCAATGAGGTCGTTGGTGATATTATTTGCAGTATCCTTGTAGTAGATCAGACCAGGTTGACTGGTCATGATGTAAGAGTAGCCTTTGTCTTTATTGTACTCGCGGAGGAAGTCTTCAATTGTTTTATTCATTTCCTGCGCCATCTTGAACTGGAGATCCTGTAATTCCATTTCCAGTTTTTGCTTCTGCGCATTATAATTCTCGTTCATCTGGTTATACTCGCGTTGCACATTTTCGCTTTCGGCCTGCGACATATTTGCACCTTTCTGGTTCCACTCAGAAATACGTTTCTGATACGAATTTTTCATGGAGTTAAGTTGGGTGTTCATTTGCTGTTCTTTGGCTTTGAACTTCTCCATAGCATCCTTTACATACTCCAGGTTGTTTTCCACAGAATCCATCTCAAAATACGCAATGGTAACGCCTTTGGCTTGTGATTCGCCAGACTGGCTAACTACTTTTCCCGGACGGGCGCGTTCGCCCTGGTTGAAATGGAGATAGAAAAGAACCGCAATCAAAACCAGTGAAAGTACACCAAGGAAAGTAGAAATATGTTTCATGACACGTATTTAATAGCAAGTCGCCGATAGCCGGCAATAAAGGTTAAAAAGATGATTTAGACTGAATTCACCTGTCTTGCAAGATATAGTCTTATCCATAATTAAAGTGTTAAAAAGAACACCCAATTGCAAAGCAAATTCATAAAAAAACCTGGTCTCACATTTCGTAAGACCAGGCTGTATTTTTTAAAGTTGTCAGTTGCTTGGTATTTTCACCTGACACCGTTTAATTGAAATTATTCTTCTTCATCGAAGTTCATCGCTTCACGTGTTGTTTGCAGCAATTCATATTCTTCCTTACTACCTACAATCATGTTTTCGAAATCACGTAGACCAGTACCAGCCGGGATCGGATGACCTGTGATTACGTTTTCCTTCAGACCAAGCATGTCATCTGTTTTACCCTGGATAGCGGCAGAAGACAATACCTTGGTTGTTTCCTGGAACGAAGCAGCTGAGATCCAGCTTTGTGTACCCAGTGAAGCCTTTGTAATACCCAACAACACAGGATGTGAAGTTGCAGAATTGGCGTCACGGAATTCAACCAGCTTTTTATCAGATCTGCGAAGCATTGAATTTTCTTCACGAATCTCCCTGAGAGAAGCAATCTGACCAGCACGCAGTTTAGTGCTCTCGCCGGCTTCAACCACCACTTTCTTATCAAAGATCCAATCATTTTCTTCAATGAAATCCAAACGATCTACCAGGTCCTCTTCAAGGAAACGGGTATCACCCGGATCAATGATCTCAACCTTCTTCATCATCTGGCGTACGATAACTTCAATGTGTTTGTCGTTAATCTTTACACCCTGCAAACGGTAAACTTCCTGGATCTCATTCACAACGTACTCCTGTACTGCAAAAGGTCCCTTGATAGAAAGAATATCGCCCGGAGCAACCTGTCCATCAGACAATGGCGCACCCGCTTTAATGAAGTCACCATCCTGAACCAGGATCTGGCGGGTCAAAGGAACGAGGTATTTTTTGACAACACCATCTTTCGCTTCTACCACTATTTCACGGTTACCACGTTTGATAGCACCGAATGCAACCACACCATCAATTTCACAAACAATAGATGGGTTACCAGGATTACGTGCTTCAAACAATTCAGTTACACGTGGAAGACCTCCCGTGATATCACGTTGCATACGCAGCGTTCTTGGGATCTTCACCAGTACCTGGCCGGCTCTTACATCTTCAGTTTCATCAACTGTGATGTGTGATCCAACCGGAAGGTTATATTGTTTGACATCTTTTCCTTCAACAATAAGTGTCGGAATTTTTGTCTTATCCTTGGTTTCAATAACCACTTTCTCACGGTGACCGGTTTGCTCATCGGCTTCTTCACGGTATGTAACACCTTCAATTACGTTATCGAACTTAATGCTACCGGAAATTTCGGCAACGATAACGTTGTTGAACGGATCCCACATACAGATCGGATCGCCTTTCTTAACGGTTTGACCATCTTTCACCATCATTGTGGCTCCGTATGGAACGTTATTGGTGATCAGCAAACGATCATTTTTCAGATCCATGATACGCAACTCACCGGTACGACCGATAACAACCTGAACCTTCTCGCCTGCTTCATTTTCGGTAGCAACAGAACGAAGACCATCGAACTGTACAGTACCATCGAACTTAGCATACAATGTAGACTCAACTGAAGCAGAGCCCGCAACACCACCCACGTGGAAGGTACGAAGTGTAAGCTGTGTACCAGGCTCACCGATCGACTGCGCTGCAATGATACCAACCGCATCACCTTTCTGAGCCAGGTTACCTGTTGCCAGGTTTTTACCATAACATTTCACACACACACCGCGTTTGCTTTCGCAAGTAAGTACCGAACGGATTTCAACAGTTTCAATACCTGCTTCTTCTATGCGTTTAGCGATGAATTCAGTGATCTCGCTTCCTGCTTCAACGATCAGCTCGTCAGTTACAACATTGTAGATGTTATGCAATGAAGTACGGCCAACGATACGGTCGAGCAATGGTTCAACCACCTCCTCATTATCTTTCAGCGCACTGGTAGCGATACCACGCAATGTGCCGCAATCTTCTTCAGTAATAACCACATCCTGTGCAACGTCAACCAAACGACGGGTGAGGTAACCAGCATCCGCTGTTTTCAACGCCGTATCCGCAAGACCTTTACGCGCACCGTGTGTAGAAATGAAATAATCCAATACGTTCAGACCGCCCTTGAAATTGGACAGGATCGGATTTTCAATAATCTCAGAACCTGATGATCCTGATTTTCTTGGCTTGGCCATCAGACCCCTGATACCGCACAACTGTTTGATCTGTTGTTTGGATCCACGGGCACCTGAATCAAGCATCATATAAACCGAGTTGAACCCTTGTTTGTCCTGGGCCAGCTCACGGATCAATGTTTCTGTGATACGGGTATCCACACGAGACCAGATGTCAACGATCTGGTTGTAACGCTCGTTATTTGTGATAAGACCCATGTTGTAGTTGTCCCAAACCTCATCAACTTCACCTTTCGCATTTTCAAGAACTTCTTCTTTGATCGATGGAATGATAAGGTCATTGATGTTGAACGACAAACCACCCTGAAACGCGATACGGAAACCAAGTTGTTTGATATCATCCAGGAACTTAGCCGCTTTCGGAACATTTGTGATAGTGATGATATCACCGATAATTTCACGAAGATTCTTTTTAGTAAGCAAGGCATTGATAAAGCCTACTTCCTGCGGAACATTCTGGTTGAAGATCACACGTCCCACTGTAGTTTCGATCAGCTTACGGGTGAAGTTGCCACGGTTATCACGAACCTCGGCTTTCACCTTGATCCATGCATGCAGGTCAACAATACCTTCGTTATAAGCGATCACAACTTCTTCAGCAGAATAGAAATGTTTTCCTTCCCCGCGAACCACTTCTTCACCCATGGTTCTTTTACCCTTGGTGATATAGTACAGACCAAGTACCATGTCCTGTGAAGGCAGGGTGATCGGTGCACCATTCTGTGGGTTAAGAATGTTGTGAGAAGCAAGCATCAGCAATTGTGCTTCAAGCACTGCTGCATTACTCAAAGGAACGTGAACCGCCATCTGGTCACCATCGAAATCCGCGTTGAACGCAGAACAAACGAGCGGGTGAAGCTGGATAGCCTTTCCTTCGATCAATTTTGGCTGGAAGGCCTGGATAGACAAACGGTGCAGTGTTGGTGCACGGTTAAGCATTACCGGGTGACCTTTCAAAATATTTTCAAGAATATCCCAAACAACGGCTTCTTTGCGATCCACCAGTTTACGGGCAGATTTAACCGTTTTTACGATACCTCTTTCAATGAGTTTGCGGATAATGAATGGCTTGAACAATTCAGCCGCCATGTCTTTTGGAAGGCCGCACTCATGAAGTTTCAATTCAGGACCTACAACGATAACCGAACGACCAGAATAGTCAACACGTTTACCAAGAAGGTTCTGACGGAAACGACCTTGTTTACCTTTCAATACATCACTGAGAGATTTCAAAGCACGACCACCTTCCGCTTTTACAGCGTTCGATTTACGTGAGTTATCAAACAATGAATCTACTGCTTCCTGCAACATACGTTTTTCGTTACGCAGGATCACCTCTGGCGCCTTAATCTCCAACAATCTTTTCAGACGGTTGTTCCGGATGATAACCCGGCGATAAAGATCATTCAGATCAGATGAAGCGAAACGACCACCATCTAATGGAACCAACGGACGCAGTTCAGGTGGTATTACAGGAATGTATTGCATAACCATCCATTCAGGACGGTTGGTGATACGGGTATTTGCTTCACGGAAGCTTTCAACCACGCTCAGACGTTTCAATGCATCTGCTTTACGTTGTTGAGAAGTTTCTGTTGCTGCAGTATTACGAAGATCAAATGACAACTGATCGAGTTCGATACGACCTAAAAGGTCATGCACCGCTTCAGCTCCCATCTTCGCAATAAATTTCTGCGGATCTTCATCAGGCAGATACTGGTTGTCTTTTGGCAAACCTTCCAGGATCTCGAGATATTCTTCTTCAGTAAGAAGATCGTTTGTTTTGAGGTTGCGGTCTTCACGGATACCAGCCTGGATCACCACGTATCTTTCATAATACACGATGCTTTCCAGTTTCTTTGAGCTTACGCCCAACAGGTAACCGATTTTGTTTGGCAAGCTTTTGAAGTACCAGATGTGTACCACAGGTACAACAAGCTTGATGTGACCCATGCGCTCGCGACGCACTTTTTTCTCAGTTACTTCAACACCGCAACGGTCACATACGATACCCTTGTAACGGATACGTTTGTATTTTCCGCAGGCACACTCGTAGTCCTTTACCGGTCCGAAAATACGCTCGCAGAACAAACCGTCACGCTCAGGTTTGTAAGTACGATAGTTGATGGTCTCTGGTTTCAGAACCTCACCATAGCTACGCTCCAGGATAGAATCCGGTGAAGCAAGACCGATGGTGATCTTAGAAAACGTTGCCCTTGGACGATTTTCTTTTTTAATAGCCATACTATTGAAATGGTTTCTTTTTTTTAAAAAACTAATTCTGATCGAAGCTCAGATCAAGCCTCGCCCGCTGCGCCCGCCGTAGCCCGCCAGGGCGAAGGCGGATTAGTCGAATTTCAAGTCTAACCCCAATCCTCTCAACTCATGCACGAGTACATTGAATGATTCCGGAATGCCTGCTCTTGGGATGTTATCACCTTTAACGATCGCCTCATAAGTTTTGGCGCGACCAATGATATCATCGGATTTAAGTGTAAGCAATTCCTGGAGAATATTCGATGCACCATAAGCTTCGAGTGCCCAAACCTCCATCTCACCAAAACGCTGACCACCAAACTGTGCTTTACCACCCAGCGGTTGTTGTGTGATGAGACTGTATGGCCCGATAGAACGTGCGTGCATCTTATCATCCACCATGTGGTGTAATTTGATCATATAGATAACACCCACGGTTGCTTTCTGGTGGAAGCGTTCGCCGGTTTCACCATCATACAGGTAGCTGTGACCAAAGGTCGGAAGCTTCGCCTGGTTGATGTAATCAGCGATTTCATCTACAGTGGCTCCGTCAAAGATCGGGGTTGCGAACTTAACGCCGAGCTTCAGACCGGCCCATCCAAGAACCGTTTCATAGATCTGACCAAGGTTCATACGGCTAGGTACACCCAGGGGATTCAGAACGATGTCAACCGGAGTTCCATCTTCGAGGAACGGCATATCTTCTGCACGAACAATCTTCGCAACGATACCCTTGTTACCGTGACGACCCGCCATCTTATCACCCACTTTCAGTTTACGCTTAACAGCGATATAAACTTTCGCGAGTTTCAATACACCCGCCGGCAACTCATCACCGATAGAAATGTTGAACTTCTCTCTTTTATATCTACCCAACTCTTCGTTGTACTTGATATTGTAATTGTGCAACAGGGTATTGATCGGATCATCAATTGATGGATCGCCTGTCCAGCCCAATGGATTAATGTTAGCATAATCCAGGGTAGCCAGGTTCTTGGCATTGAACTTAGCGCCTTTACCGATCTGCATTTCACCAAAGTTGTTTGCAACACCTTGTGATGGCTTGTCTTTCAACAGCGTCTGCAGTTTGCTCAGTAACAGCTCCTTCAGTTCAGTTGTATTTTTTTCATGAACCTTCTCCAGTTTTTCAAGAGAAGCCTTTTCACGAATTTTTGCGTTTTTATCTTTCTTGGCGCGTTGGAACAGTTTCTTACCGATCACAACACCTTCAACACCGTTAGGTGCTTTAAGTGAAGCATCCTTTGCATCCCCTGCCTTATCACCAAAGATGGCGCGAAGCAGTTTCTCTTCAGGAGTTGGATCAGATTCACCCTTAGGAGTGATCTTACCGATCAATATATCACCTTCCTTAATAGCCGCACCCAGGCGAATGATACCGTTTTCATCCAGATCCTTGGTTGCTTCTTCAGAAACGTTTGGAATATCCGGAGTCAGTTCTTCTTCTCCGAGTTTAGTATCACGTACTTCGAGTTCATATTCAGAAATGTGTACAGAAGTAAACAAGTCTTCGCGAACTACCTTTTCATTGATTACGATAGCATCCTCAAAGTTGTAACCCTTCCATGGCATGAACGCCACCTGCAGGTTACGACCCAAAGCAACTTCACCATTCTGAACTGCGTAACCTTCTGTAAGGAAGTCACCCTTCTTCATCCGCTGACCTTTCTTAACGGCAGGTTTGTGGTTGATACAGGTTTCCTGGTTCGTTTTGATAAACTTGGTCATGTTGTAGATGCGCAGATCATCTTCGAAGCTCACCAGGCGGTCAGCTTCTGTACGATCGTAGCGGATATGAATTTCCTTACCATCGACGTATTCGATAACACCATCACCTTCTGCAAGGATCTGTACACGTGAGTCTCTTGCTGCCTTAGCTTCCAGACCAGTACCAACAATTGGCTGTTGGGGACGGATCAACGGAACTGCCTGGCGCTGCATGTTTGAACCCATCAATGCACGGTTGGCATCATCATGCTCAAGGAACGGAATCAGGGAAGCACTCAGACCAACAATCTGGTTAGGAGCTACGTCCATGTATTCTACCTCTGTTTTATCAAGGATCGGGAAGTCACCGGTTTGACGGGAACTAACCCTTTCTTCAGCAAATTCACTTTTATCATTCAAAGGAGCACTGGCCTGCGCGATCTTGGCGATATCTTCTTCTTCAGCGCTAAGGAAAGTGAGTTTCTTCATATCAACCTTTCCATTGTCCACCTTGTGGTATGGGGTTTCAATGAAGCCCATCTCATTGATCTTGGCGTGTACGCAAAGTGTAGAGATCAGACCAATGTTCGGACCTTCCGGTGTTTCAATGGTACAAAGGCGACCATAGTGTGAGTAGTGAACGTCACGAACCTCGAAACCAGCTCTTTCACGGGAAAGACCTCCGGGTCCGAGTGCTGAGATACGACGTTTGTGCGTGATCTCACTCAGCGGGTTGGTCTGATCCAGGAACTGTGATAACTGGGAAGTACCAAAAAATGAGTTGATAACAGAAGAAAGTGTACGCGCATTGATCAGATCAACCGGTGTAAACACCTCGTTGTCACGGACGTTCATCCTTTCACGGATGGTACGCGCCATACGCGCAAGACCAACACCGAACTGAGCATACAACTGCTCTCCCACTGTTCTTACACGGCGGTTGCTCAGGTGATCGATGTCATCAATCTCAGCTTTACCATTGGTCAGACGAACCAGGTACTTGATGATCTCGATGATATCTTCTTTTGTTAAAGTCTTTTGTTCGATCGGATAGTTCAGGTTCAGTTTCCTGTTGATCTTGTAACGACCTACTTCGCCGAGATCATAACGTTTGTCGCTAAAGAACAACTTGTCAATGATACCGCGGGCGGTTTCATTATCCGGAGCATCTGCACCACGTAACTGGCGGTAGATGTGCTGAACTGCTTCCAGTTCTGAGTTGGAAGTATCCTTATTTAATGTATTGTAGATGATGGCATAATCTCCACCAACGTCTTCTTTCTGAATAAACACACTCTTCACATCCATTTCAGAAACCATTTCAACAGCTTCTTCATCAAGGATGGTGTCGCGCTCAAGAACGATTTCATTTCTTTCAATTGAAACCACCTCACCGGTGTCTTCATCAACGAAATCTTCTACCCATGTTCTGAGAACGCGGGCAGCAAGGCGTTTACCGAGGTATTTTGTAAGTTGTTTTTTATCAGCCTGAACTTCATCAGCCATTCCGAAAAGTTCGAGAATGTCCTTATCAGTTTCAAAACCGATTGAACGGAGGAGAGTAGTAACCGGGAATTTTTTCTTACGGTCGATGTAAGCATACATAACATTATTAATGTCTGTAGCAAATTCCATCCAGGCACCTTTAAAAGGAATAACCCGGGCAGAATAAATCTTGGTTCCATTCGGGTGAACAGACTGACCAAAGAATACACCAGGTGAACGGTGTAACTGAGAAACAACCACACGCTCAGCACCATTGATTACAAAAGTACCGCGTGGGGTCATATAAGGAATATTACCCAGGAACACATCCTGAACAATCGTTTGGAAGTCCACGTGCTCTTCATCGTTACAACTTAAACGAAGCTTTGCTTTTAAAGGCACCGCATACGTAAGCCCACGCTCCATACACTCTTCAATGGTGTAACGGGGTGGATCGATGAAGTAATCCAGGAACTCCAGCACGAAAATGTTACGGGTGTCAGTAATAGGGAAATTTTCCTTGAACACCTTGAACAATCCTTCAATATTCCGCTTGTCGGGAGTTGTCTCCAACTGGAAATATTCTTTGAAAGATTGAATCTGAACCTCGAGTAGATCAGGAGCGTCCGATAAGTTTTTAATCTTACCGAAGTTGATCCTGTTTTGCAGTTTTGTAGACGACATATGTTTTAAAACCGGTTTTTTAGTTGTTCGAACTTCAAAAGTGCCTTATAGGCAAAAACATACATGAGGAACGCTATCGTTCCCGATGTATTGATAATGAGGCGATTATGTGAAAATTATCATTAAAATCCTATCCTCAGCTGATTATTATAGAGAAAAATGGAGGGCAAAGGTAAGGAATATAGTAGTAAAAACAATAAAAACCAAAGTCAAAAATCAGTGATGATATTTTTATTAACATCATCTGATTTTGACTTTGGCTTAAACTATGCCAGCCGGCTTTTGGCTCGAAAGCTCCTAATAACCAAAATTGTTGGGACGCAGATTCGGGTTATTTCGCATCTCGTTGGTCGGCAATGGCAATAACAGGTTCTTTTGTTCATAAACTTCGCCGTTATCAGGGAACACATAACCAACCAGGTCCACAAAATCGCGGGTGGCAATATTAAAACCTTTCCGCAGTCGGAGCATGTCGAACCAGGTGATATATTCGTAAGCTAACTCATACCAGCGTTCTCTCCAGACAGCTTTACGGAAAGAATCCTGGTTAAAGGCGCCCAGCCCGGGTGTTATAAGACCCGCGCGGTCGCGGATTTGTTTTAAGGCATTCAGAGCTGGCTGCGATGGTGCTCCAGCGGCTTCATTTTGTGCTTCCGCATAGATCAGCAGCACTTCAGCATAGCGAATGTTCATCAGGTTGAGGCTGGACACATTGGTGCCGGGAACGCCGGAGGTTCCGTTGGCAATGAGATCAAAGTGTTTGAAGATATAAGGCGCACCAAGCGGTTTCAGCGGTCCATGCCCTCCGTCGTAATAAGAGGTGTAGTAAAAGCCCTGGCGGTCCAACACTCGTTTATCACCTGCTTCATATGAGGAAACAAATCCCGGTACCGGCACGTTGGACCCTACTTCAGTGCCATAACTTGATACATCCTTGAAGTTTGGCAACAATTCTTCCTGGATCGGGTTATCCGCTACACCACCGAGGTACTGTATCTGGAATATGTGTTCTCCCCGATTTTCAGTAGCCAGAGAATGCAGGTCGCCATAATCCGTAAAGAGCTGAAAACTATTACTGAGTATTACTTCGTTAGCCTTGTCAGCCGCCAGTTGATAATGGCTGATCCCCTTATTCAAGGGGAAGCCAGCCATAGTGAGATACACTTTTGACAAAAGTGACTTCACAGCACCCAGCGAAACCCTGCCCGTGTTGTCGGTCCAGGGCAATTCTGCCTCTTCGGCTATGGTCAGGTCGGTCACGATCTGGTTGTATACCGAATCTGCGGAAGTGCGGCCGGCATATAATTCGGGGGAGGTGGCGTTTATAGGCGAAGTGATCAGCGGAACATCTCCCCACATCCTGACAAGATAGAAATAGGCCCATGCACGAAGAAACCTCGCCTGGCCAAGTACTCTTTTGCGTGCTGTTTCGTCCATTGGAGAAATTTCCGGCACTTTGGAAAGAACAAGGTTAGTTTGGGCTATTACACTGTACAACCCGTTCCACCAGTTTGTGATCAGGAGGTTGTCACCGTTATAAGATAAACCGATGATATTGTTCAGATCTGAGTTCTGGCCGGTCTCTGTCCGTGCCAGACCGCTGAGCATTTCGGGTAATGAAATATTGTGAACGAAGATGCCTGCACCGCCTGTAATAAACCGGGTTTGTGCATAAGCAGCTGCAATGCCTGCTTCCGCATGTTCGGGCAGGGTGAAGTAGGTTGCTTCGGTGAGGTTCGTAGGGTCCTGCTCGTCAAGGAACTTCGTACACCCCGTAGCTACCAGGATTGCCGATAACAGCAACACACTGGTCAACGATTTTATTTTATAGGTCTTCATAATTTGTCTGTTTTCGGTTGATCTTAAAATCCAACGTTGATACCAAATGTGTAAAGGGTTGGTTTTGGATAGTCAAAGAATGTCTGCCCCTGGGCGAACGCGTTGCCATAGGTAGTCACTTCGGGATCATTGCCACGATAATCGGTTATCAGCAGCCAGTTCTGTACAGATGCATATACCCGTAGCCTGTTCAGCCGGAGCTTTTCGTAAGTGGCTGCAGGAAAATTATAGCTAAGCAACAGGTTACGCCCACGGATAAACGATCCGTCCTGTACCCAACGGGTATCTACGTTCGTTACATAACCAGCTCTGGTATCGCGGATGGCAGCAATCTCAGAATTATTGATTCCTTTCGAAGGATCATATGCATCCAGTACGGTCTTGTAACTATTTGCAATACCCTGGCGATCTTCACCGGAGTGGGTAGACATGTTCAGGATATCATTTCCATATACATATTGGAATTCGATCAACAATTCGAAATTCTTATACCGGAAAGTATTGAACAACGAACCCCATGCTTTTGGATTACCATTACCGATTATGGAACGATCCGCATCATTGATGAGCGAGTCGCCATTAACGTCCAGGTATTTGACATCGCCGGGAAGCATTGGCTTGCCACCCCGATAACTGCTGAACTTCGCTGCTTCTGCGCGTTCGGCTTCGGTCCAGACACCCAATCTTGTCAGGCCCCAGAACGAACCAACGGGCTCGCCTACCCGAATAATATTTGTTTGGTTTGTAAAGTTAGGGCCCCCAAGACCGAAGATGTCTGCTGGCGTGGCGAGAGACAATACCTTGTTGCGATTTAACGAGATATTGAATGCTGTTGACCAACCGAAATCTTTGTTTTGAACATTTATTGTGTTTATTCCGATTTCAAGACCCTTGTTCTCCATACTTCCAATGTTCCTGGCAATAGTTGAGTATCCACTGGAGGTTGGCACCGGAGCATTCAGCAACATGTCGGTCGTTTTGCGGTAATAGACATCAGCTTCAAGATTGATCCTGTTATTCAGGAAACCAATCTCCACGCCGAAATCACTCTGAGTGGTTTTTTCCCATTTCAAATCCGGATTTGCAAGGCGGTTGGTACCAATACCGGTAATACGTGTGTTATTGATGATACCAGTATAAGATCCAAGCAACGCGAGCGACTGATACGGTGCAATTTCAGAATTACCTGTAGCGCCCACACTTGCGCGCAGTTTCAGGTTTGAAATAACACCGCTGTTTTTAAGAAAGTCTTCTTCAGACACTCTCCAACCCAGGGCCGCAGAGGGGAAGAAACCCCATTTGTTTTCCTCTCCGAATTTTGAAGACGCATCTGCCCGCCCCGTAACAGTTACCAGGTATTTATCCTTAAAGGTGTAGTTGATCCTTCCAAAATAAGAGTTTAGTGAAAACCTGTTGCGCACAGATCCAGAGGCATTCTGCTGGCTGCCGGCTCCAAGGTTATTATACTGGAAGAAGTCGGTAGAAAAGTTTTGAGAACTGGCTGAAAAAGAGGTGTAGTTGTTTTCCTGCCATGATAAACCAAGCAATGCAGTAAGGTTATGATCGTCACCAATTTTTTTGTTATAGGTGAAGTAGTTTTCAGATGACCAGAAAGTTTCCCGGCTGTTATTCTGGTTTGCCGTACCGTTCTGGTTCATTGAAATGTTATGAAGGGTACGGCCACTGTATTCACGTTGACCGCGTGTAACGATGTTGATCCCTAACTGGCTCCGGAAACTGAGGCCGGGCGCAAGATCAAGATTCACATAAATATCACCGAGCGTGGTTTGTGTGTTGTACAGAAGTTTCCTGTCATTCAGAATATGCACCGGGTTGGAGCCGCCTTCTGCGCCAGGATAAAGATAGTTGTCGCCCCATCTGCCATCGGGAAACTTAACCGGCATAAATGGAAAAGCCTCCGTGATCATACGAACGGAGTTTAATCCGCCTGTTCCCTGGTCAACAATATTTTCTTCCTGGTTGTGATAGCCGAGGTTTCCACCAAATCTCATCCATTCTTTAATCTTTGTGTCAAACACAAAACGCGCAGAATATCTTTTGAGATAGGAGTTTAATAACAAACCATTGTCATCACGGTAACCAAGGTAAGCACCAAAACTGTTATCAGCGTTACCACCGGTGATGCCGAGCTGGTGGTTTTGTGACAATTTATTTTGGGTGGATTCTTTCAACCAGTCCGTATCATAATACGGGTTACCGTTCGCATCAAAAAGATCAGGCAGGCTTTGTCTTTTGACCCTTGGGTCGATAATAGAACTGTAGTCACCTCTGCCCCAGCCGACCGGGTCATAAACCTTTATATTATCATAAGTGAGATTTTCGACTTCGAGGTATTCACGGGCGTTGAGCATCTCCACGCGGTTTGGACCAATGGTTGGTACACTCAGGTCCATATCATAAGTGATCTTACCTCCTGTTCTGGAGCCTCGTTTCGTGGTGATGAGTATTACCCCGTTCGCACCTCTGGCACCATAAATAGCGGTGGCAGAAGCGTCTTTCAACACTTCCACCGATGCGATGTCGCTCGGGTTTATGAAGTCGATCGAATTACTGTTACTGGACTGGGTACCCATGGGCAGAGCAACACCATCAACTACATACAAAGGATTGCTGGTTGCCTGTATGGAACTGAAACCGCGGATACGAACATTTGTCTGACCGCCGGGGCGACCCGAGTTGGTGTTTACCTGCACACCAGGCATGCGGCCAGCCATTGCCTGGTTGAGTGATGCTGCGGGACGTTCCTGTAATTGTGAAGCTTTCACGGTACCGACGGCTCCTGTAAGATCTGATTTGCGTTGCGTACCGTAACCAACAACGACGACTTCGCCGAGGGAAGCATCATCCAGTTTCAGTCTAACGTCTACGGATGTCCGCGTTCCCACAGTGATTTCCTGGTTTGTCATTCCGGTAAAGCTGAATACCAGGACCGATTGGTCGGTAGGAACATTAATAGAGTACTGACCCTGAACATCTGTAGTAACTGCTGTTTCAGTACCTTTTACCTGGACGGTAACTCCCGGTAGTGGCAGGCCATCTGCTTCTCCGGTTACTTTACCGGTAACCGTTTTTCCCTGGGCCAGGCCCGTAAACGACAGTAAAAGCAGAAGAAGGCTCATGGCGCCTCTTTGCATTAAGACGGTTTGTCTTTGTTTCATAATGATGATTTGATTTTGTTGGATAGATCAATACTATAACGTTTTAGCTACACGGGTATGGGCATACGGGCGGGTCTTCAAATCCGCAATTGAAATTGACAGTATGTAATTAGAAACGAGAAGGGTACCGGGAGGGTTGCTACAAATCAGGGATTGCTACAAAATCAGGTAGGAGAACGACGACTTTCCATATGCTTTCGTTTTGGTTTTGAATTAAGCAAGCGTCACAAACTAACAGCACCACGGGGTACCGTTTTAAATTTGACTATGGTAAGTGTTTAGGGATATTCCGAATGACAAGTTAAATTTATGAGAGTCTCATGAGACTGCAATATTTTTTTAACGGGCCTTCGAATTATTTGCAGTTAAGACCATCAGAAGCAACAAAAAGCTGCAAAAGCCAAAAGATCGGTGAAAGAGCCCGGATCAGGATTCCATCCGAAGTATATCGCATATTGTGTTGACGCTGAGTCAAACTATCTAGAATACAAAAGCCGCCGGAATATTCCGGCGGCTTTTGTATGAATTATTAAGAACGAACAGATCAATAACCATCGTTCTGCTCAAGATTTGGATTAATTACCAACTGCTTGGTTGGAATCGGGAATACATTCAGCTTAGGATCGTTTTTGGCAACGTGATCCCACCAGTTAGCGGTTACAAATTTGCCAAAACGGATCATGTCTGATCTTCTTTTGCCTTCAAAAATAAACTCACGTCCACGCTCTGCCAGAAATTCATCAGCAGTAAGTGTTGTTGTAGTGTACGCTTCTGTTGCAAAATCAGCTGGTGTAAATGCGCGTTGTCTTACCGAGTTTACCAGGTCAACAACTTCCTGAGTGGCAACACCGTTGTTTTTTCTCATCAGCGCTTCAGCCTTATTATAAATAATTTCGGCGAGACGGTAAACTACAAAGTCATTTCCGAGATAAGTAGCATCGGTTAATTGACCGGGACGATATTTGTTCATACGGGCACCACTGTTCTCTTCACCACGTGTCATACCACCTTCACCAGTCTCACCTTCACTGTTCCTGCGAATGCTATTAACAAACACGAGAGGTTTCCCATTGTATTCCTCAGTTCCGAGGACAGGTTCTGTTGTGCCGAATTTATATTGGGGACCAAAAAGGAACCATTCTTTTTTCCGAATATCATTCTCTTTGTATGCGTCAAAAGCATTTGGAGTAGTCACGAAACAGTTGTTACCATCTCTTTCAGTGTTGTAAATCTGGCGTTGACGATAGTGCCAGAAAACACCATTGTAACCTGGGGCGTCGCCACTCTTTACGTAATCATAGGCCAACTGAAACAGGTTTTCCTTTGACAAATGGTTTGTTGTGTTGAAAGGCGCCAGCATATCAGTTTCAAGTCCCGGGGTACCATTGATACCACCCGCATCACCAGAAATAATTTTGTCAGCGGCAGCGACACAATCATCCCATCTTGCGGTTCCGGTCCAAACCTGTGCGTTCAGATACAATTCAACCAGCATGGCATAACCCGCTGCCTTATTTACCCGACCCGCCAGTGAAGCACTGAGGTTTGGTAAAAGGTCAACATTTTCTTTCAGTTCTTTTTCTATGAATGCAAATACTTCTGCTCTCGGTCTGGTAACGGGATTGGCTGGTTTACCAACCTCGGTTACAATAGGAATGTTACCATACAGATCCATCAGCTTAAGATAGTGCCAGGCCCGCAAAACTTTTGCTTCTGCAGTGATAGCTGCTTTATCTGCTTCAGTCATTCCGATTTTGGTGAAGTCAACCGGTGCTAGTTCCTCCATCAGATTGTTACAAAAACCGATGCCCCAATAGATCAATTCCCATGGTTCTTCAATTGCGCGGTCGGTCAATGTCCACTCATGATAGTGTTGTCTAACCCACTGTCCTCCATCATAACCATGACGACCTTTTTGTGGCCAGGCTTGTTGATCAGCAGGAAGTTCCTGCAGACGCCAGTAACCATGACGGT
Source organism: Bacteroidota bacterium (assembly GCA_023416995.1). Classification (GTDB taxonomy): domain Bacteria; phylum Bacteroidota; class Bacteroidia; order Chitinophagales; family Chitinophagaceae; genus DATHKG01. The sequence continues at coordinate 16,149 of JAEZGI010000082.1, read as the reverse complement.
CATTCATCGCGGCCCAGGCACGTGCGTGTGTATATGGGCGGGTGACTGCAGATGTTACCTCCTGTTTGTTTTTATAAAAATTCGGAGCGATTACCTGGTTGTACAGGTTTTCATCCAGCTTGGTACAAGATGATACTACCAGCATGACCGCAAGGGCGAGGTAGCCTGTATTTTTAAGAATATTCTTCATTTCTTTAAAATTTTTTAGAATCCAACATTAAGTCCAAATGCCAGTGAAAGTGTTCTTGGATAAAAACCACGGTCATCAATGTTTGTTGTGAAACCGGTATCCTGCAACTCGGGATCCAAACCACTATACTTTGTAAAAGTCAACACGTTTCTACCGGTAGCATATAACCGCAAACTCTTGATATAGTTGTTATGCATCCTGAAATTATACCCAAGTGTAATATTGTCAAGTTTCACAAATGAGCCTGATTCAAGATAGTAATCAGAGTACTGAGGTGATTGCTTAACCTGGGCATGTTTGTCCAGCACACTACGAAGCATATTGTTTGGCTTCCAGTTGATGTTTGCAAAATACATGTCCTGGGTATTCAGAATGTCGAATTTGAATTTACCACGGAAGAACAATGTAAGGTCAAAACCTTTATAACGAAGTGTATTGCTTAAAGACGCATAGTATTTCGGTACGCTGTTTCCGATCACGGTCAGATCTTCGTTGGTCATCTGGTTTGTTTTACCAATTGAACCATCAGCCTTGTAAAACTGCCACTCGCCTGTTTCTGAGAACCCTGCAAAACGTTTTCCGTAAAAATCTCCTACCGGACCACCTTCAAACATCCGGATAGCATTACCTAAGTTACCTGGGGAAGGCAAACCTCCAAACTCAATTCTGTCAATCTTGTACAATTCGTTTGAGAGCGATTTAAGTTTGTTGGTGTTGTAGCTACCAGTGAAATCAATTGACCATGAGAAATCTTTTGATCTTACAGGAGTAGCACTCAATTGCAACTCAACCCCATTGTTTGAGATAGAACCCACGTTTGTGAACAATGTAGAAAGCGTAAACGGCGGTTGTTGTGCATTGTAATTGTACAACAGATCTTCTGTAGTTCTGTTATAAATATCCAATGAACCTGTGATACGGTTTTGGAACAAACCGAAATCAATACCGATATTAAGTTCTTTCTTCTTTTCCCATCTCAGGTCCGGGTTGGGATTACGGGCAGGTCCAAGTGTTTGTAACCAAAGTCCATTCTGCAGGTAGAAACCACCAGTTCCAAGTGTAACAAGAGATTGATAATTTGGAATACCCTGGTTACCGGTAACACCATAACCAGCACGCAGTTTCAGACTGCTGAGGAAACTGATGTCCTTCATGAAATCTTCTTCTGTTACGAACCAGCCGATTGAGGCAGCAGGGAAGTTACCCCATTTATGATTCGCACCGAAGCGTGAAGAACCTTCACGTCTCAGGATACCTTGTAACAGGTATTTCCCTTTGTACGCGTAATTAACTCTTCCGAAGAAGGCAATCAGCGTATTGTCTTGTTTGCTACTTCCAATACCAGGCGCGCGCAGCGCTACGTTGCGGATGGCAGAACCATTTCCAAGGTTCCAATCCTGGAACGCGTCGGTCAGGAAGCCGTTGTTGTTTACGTTAAACGCTTCTTCAGCATGATACTGATAGCTATAACCTGCAATTGCACCAATAGTATGATCGTTGTTGAATTTCAGATTGTAATCAATCGTTGACTCGAAAATTCTGTCATACTCAAGAAAGTTACTTTTTGCTCCATAACCACCACCGTTATAATCGCGTACAGATGAACGGGAGTCCTTCATTCTGTATTCACGGTCGTTCCATGTGTTACGTTGTAACGCTCCAAATGCAGAGATCTTCAAATCTTTCAGCACTTCAAGTGTAAGTTTCGCATCACCGGAAAAAGTCGTCTGATCTCTTTCGTTCAACTCTTTGGTTAATCGGGCAATTGGATTGTAGTTGTTGAAATTTTCTGTTTCCCAGAACGTTCCATCAGGACGGTAAACCGGCGCTGTCGGATCACGTTGAATCGATTGTTCAAAATCTCCTGTGCTACCACCAAGACGGTCCGCCTTGCTGAAGTTTTGTGCCAGGTTTACCTGGAGCGCAAGTTTGTCATTAAACCCGCGTTGGTTAATATTCAAACGTCCGCCATATTGTTTCCTTGTGTTACGGATTGCAATACCCTTTGCATCGTTAAAAAACATCGATGCGCGATAATTTGACTTTGCAGTACCACCAGATGCAGACAGGTTGTGATAGTGACTGATATTGTTCTTATCAATCAACATATCATACACATTGTCTCTTCCACCAAGATCTGTGGCTCCGGTAAGTTTAAGAAATTCATCAGCACTTAATACATCCGGGCGTTTAGCGATAAATTCTTTTTGAACGTAACTATTGTAACCGAATACAGGTTCGCCTGATTTACCTTTTTTAGTGGTAATCAGAATTACACCACCGTTTGCACGGGTACCATAGATAGCCGCAGCTGCTCCATCTTTCAATACATCGAAACTTTCGATATCATCTTGTTGCAAAAGATCAAGATTACCACCCGGAATACCGTCAACAACGATTAAGGGTCTCAGATCTCCTGTAAGAGAAGTAAGACCGCGAAGCTGAATTGCAGCACCTTCGTTAGGGTTATTACCACGTGTTCTTGTAATAGTAAGACCAGCAACTTTACCCTGGATAAGATCCAATGGAGAACGGGTACCACCGGCATTGAAATCTTCCGATTTCACAGTTGCAACAGCCGCAGTTACTTCCTTACGTTTTTGCGTACCGTAACCTACCACTACTACATCTTCGAGTGATTGGCCGCCCACCTGGAGTGAAACGTTTACTACATCAGAAGAGCCCAGGGCAACTTCTCGCGTAGCATAACCGACAAAAGTAAAAGTAAGTGAACGTGCATTCGGCGTAAGCTGAATGCTGTAGGTTCCGTCATTTTCGGTTTGAGCGGAAACATTTGTACCGGTAACCGTCACAGTTACCGCAGGCAATGGTTGGTTATCCTGCGCATCTGTGACTCTACCGCTAATGGTGCGTGTCTGGGAAAAGGCAGTTAGCGATAACATAAGCAACAGGATGCTTATGACGCTAACATTCCCAAGAAAAGAGCATCTCTTCTTCATAAAATGCAAGTTGCGTTTTGTTGGTGAATTAAAAAGGGATTAACAGTTATTGATTAGAAACATATAAAGTCATCTTACTTACGCTTATGTTAGAAAACAACGTTGCACAGGTTTGTTAGTGTTATAGCTAAGAACGCAAATCTATCTTAGCTATACCGATTTTGCAAATGATTCTTTGCAACTACTATAGACTCTCTTTCATTGAGTTTCGCTGCAAAACGAAAAATATTATTTTTATTTTTTTCTCCATCCCGGCGTATCCGCGACACGAGAAGTTCAACAGCTTTTTTACCAATCAATTCAACAGGCTGAGCAAGTGCTGTTATTGCCGGCATGTATAACCTGAAGATATCATGATCGTCAAAACATACCACTGCTATTTCATCCGGAATTTTTTTTGAGAGTAACTTAAGACTTTCAAGTCCTGCTATACCAAGATAATTTGTGGCGAAAAAAATAGCGTCTATTTCTGGTTTTTCATTAATAAAACCGCTGATAATGGTCACCATTTCATCTTGTAAAGAACTTATCGGAACTTCCAGTACAAGCGAAGGCTTATATTTTATACCAGCAGCTTTCAGGCTGGCCTTGTAACCATCCTGCCGCTCACGCATCTGAACAAGTCCTTTGTTGATTGTTACAAACCCAATGTTTTTGTATCCCGCAGCGGTTAACGCATCAACACCATCTTTCACACCTTTAAAGTTGTCAGCCAAAACACATGGAACCTCCAATTCACTAAAATACCGATCCATCAAAACTATCGGATGGTGTTGGATGTGTAATGATGCTATCTCGTCGAGCATACCCTCCGTAGGCGTGATCAAAAAACCATCCACCTGTTGCTGGCTTAAAATCCGGAGTAGTTCCCGACCTTTTTTATCATCGTTTTCGGTACTGCAGAACACAACATTATACCCGCATCGTTCAGCTTCCTTTTCAATCACTTTTGCAAGAGATGCGAAAAAATTGTTTGAGATATCTTCTACAATGAGCCCAAGAATTTTTGAGTTTCCGGTACGTAGACTTACTGCAATTTTATTAGGACTATAGCCCGCCTTAGCAGCCACCTGTCTTATCCTGGAGGCGAGCGCTTCGCTGATCCGCATTTCTTTTTCCTTACCGTTCAGCACAAAAGAAACCGTTGAAGGAGCAACGCCCACTTTTGCAGCGATATCTTTTAAAGACACTTTTTTCATATGATAGATTCAGGCAATCGGTGGCCCGTTGATTGTGAAAGCAATCTGCAGTATGCTCATTCAACCAATAAACCGTTCGTGTTAGTCCTTTCTAAGGCTTAGTATATGAGTAAGGATAAGCTTTCGCAGTGGTGCCACGTTGTTTGTTCGGTGTGGGAGACATATCAAATTGCAATTTGCCGCCCTTCTGCAAATCAAAATGGTCAAACCAGTTATTATCTACCACAGTTCCGTTAAACTTCACCTGGTTTACATATTTGTTTGCATCCGAATTTTTCGGAGCCTCGATCTCAAGTTTTTTACCGTTGTCAAGTGTTACCGTGATCTTTTTAAACAAAGGTGTACCCAACACATATTGAGTGGTACCCGGGCAAACAGGATAAAAGCCCATTGCAGAAAATACATACCAGGCCGAAGTCTGTCCATTGTCTTCATCGCCACAATAACCATCCGGTGTTGGTTTATACAAACGCTCCATCACTTCACGGATCCAGTATTGGGTTTTCCAGGGCTGACCCGCATAATTGTACAGATAAATCATGTGTTGAATGGGCTGGTTTCCGTGCGCATACTGCCCCATATTCATAATCTGCATCTCCCGGATTTCGTGTATTACTCCCCGGTAGTAGCTTTCATCAAAAATTGGTGGCATGTTGAACACGGAATCCAGCATACTTACAAACATCTGGTTCCCGCCCATCAGTTTTTTGAGGCCCTCTACGTCGTGGAACACGCTCCAGCTATAATGCCAGCTGTTTCCCTCCGTAAAAGCATCACCCCATTTGAAAGGATTGAACGGTGATTGAAATTTCCCGTCCTTGTTTTTTCCGCGCATTAATTTAGTCTCCGGATCAAAGAGATTGCGGTAGTTTTGGCTGCGTTTTTCATATAATGCGATCTCGGCCTGGGGGCGTTTCAATGCCTTTGCCAGTTGCCAGATAGTAAAATCATCATAAGCATATTCGAGGGTCCTCGCTGCATTTTCATTGATGTTTACGTCATAAGGAACATAACCCAGTTCATTATAATACTTCACCCCTGCCCTGCCCACTGCAGTAAGCGGACCCTCATTATTTGCACCTTTTACCAATGCCGCCCAAAGTGTATCCATGTTTTGACCACGGATTCCTTTTATATACGCGTCAGCGACCACAGAAGCCGAGTTATTTCCCACCATCACGTTTCTGAATCCAGGACTGCTCCACTCGGGCAGGAAACCACCTTCCAGGTAATCATTAACAAGGCCTTCCTGCATTTCTTTATTTATTGTAGGATAAACAAAGTTGAGGAACGGATACAATGCCCGGAAAGTATCCCAGAAACCAGTGCCCGCGAACATATATCCCGGCAGTACTTTACCGTTGTAAGGACTGTAATGCACAATTTTTCCCTGCGCATCATACTCATAATGTTTTTGTGGAAACTGAAGTGTGCGGTAAAGACAGGAATAGAAGGTACGGGTTTGTTCGATAGTACCGCCTTCAACTGCCAGTTTGCTGAGCTGTTTGTTCCAGGCTGCTTTGGCTTTATCACGCGTTACATCAAAATTGTCTTTTCCAACTTCACGGTCGAGGTTCAGCTGGGCCTGTTCGAAACTGATGAACGACGATGCAATTTTTGCATGAATCTTTTCTCCTTTGTTTGTGCTGAAACCAATCACTGCACCTGCATGCTTAGCGGTGATCTCCATTGAATCCCTTACCAGGGTTGAATCGTGCCATCCCATGGAAACGGAGAAAGCCTTGTCTAACTGAATAACAAAATAGTTTTTGAAATTTGCAGGTACACCGCCGCTGTTGCGCGTAGTATAACCGATGATCTTTTTCTCTTCAGGTATGATCTTTACATACGAACCACGGTCAAACGCGTCAATCACCAGGAAGGCGCTGTCAGTTTGCGGATATGTAAACCTGAACTGAGCCGCTCTTTCGGTAGGCGTGATCTCGGTAACTACATCAGCATCTGCCAGGTATACGCTGTAATAATATGCTTTTGAAACTTCAGCTTTATGTGAGAACCAGCTTGCACGATCGTTCTGATCAAAACGCAGTTTGCCTGTAACCGGCATAATGGAAAACTGGCCGTAATCATTCATCCATGGAGATGGCTGATGCGTTTGTTTGAAACCGCGAATCTTGTCTGCGCTGTAAGTGTAGGCCCATCCATTACCCATGTTGCCGGTTTGTGGCATCCAGAAATTCATTCCCCACGGCACTGCGATGGCCGGATATGTATTTCCGTTTGACAAACTGGGTTTGGACTCGGTTCCCATCAGTGGGTTTACCCATTCAACCGGGTCACTGACTTTTGTTACCAACTGCGTGCTGGCTGCGGAAAAGATAAAGAGGGAAACAAGTGCAAGCGAGATCCTTTTCATATACAAACCAATTGAATCTGAAAAATAGTATACTAAATCGATTTTGCAAAAAAAGAAAAAAAAATCAGCTTGAGCCGCGTATCACGAAACTTCCCTTGACCTGGATACCGGTTGATTTTGTTTTGATGGTATTCTTGCCCAATTGTTTCAGCAACAAGTGGATAGCGGTAATTGCAATCTCTTCAACGGGTTGTTGCAGTGAATCTATACCGGGTGGATACAAACTGAAAATGTCATGATCGTCGAAGCAAATGACCGCAATGTCTTCCGGAATCCTGAGATTCAATTTTCTGATGCTCTGGAGACCAGTGATGCCGAGGTAATTGGTGGCAAAGAAAATTGCATCGAGGTCGGGATGCCTTTTTATAAAACCGCAAAGCGCCTCCGCTCCTGCCTGTTTATCGTAATTGTATGGAAGTTTGAAGATGAGTTTTTTACTTACGGGTAGTTTGTGCTTTTTTAATTCAGCGATGTATGCCTCCTGTCTTTCATTCAGTTGAACAAGATCCATCTGAACAGTTACAAATGCTATATTGCGATAACCTTTCGAGATCAGGTGTTTCATTCCTTTTGATACGCCGGCAGCATTGTCTACAAGTACATACGGTGCCGAAATTTTGGGATAGTATCCATCAATAAGCACAAGCGGTTTTTCCTGTTTTAGTAATGCCTTTATGTCCCCTTCCATTCCTTCCACCGGCGTAATAAGATAACCGTCCACCTGGCTTTGAGATAACATCCTGATCATGTCTCGGCCTTTATCAGCATTGTTTTCGGTACTGCAGTAAATAATACGATAACCAAACTTCTCAGCCTCTTCTTCGATCACACGGGCCAGGCTACCAAAAAAATGTCCGCCGATACTTTCAACTATCAGACCCAGGATCTTTGATTGACCGGTGCGCAGGCTCACTGCAACCTGATTGGGGTGATACCCTTCTTTACGCGCGACTTCTTTGATCTTTTTTTCGAGGATTTCACTGATGCGCATTTGTTTCCCTTTGCCATTTAAAACAAAAGAAACAGTGGAAGGAGAAGCGCCTACCAGAGAAGCGATTTCTTTAAGAGAAACTTTTTTCATTGATCCGATCTAAGATATAACAAATCCCTAAAGTTTTGTTAACGCAAAGATGATTATCCCGCAAAGTGCAAGAAAAAAATATGCTGTTGTTTACTCCTTTATAACATACCCGGATGAAATAATATATTATTTAGAAAGGCTTCTTCAGATTGAGCTTAAAAAATATGTCGCTGACAAATATTTCCCCAGGTGAGGTCATAAAAAAAGCTGCCCTGGAGGAGCAGCTTTTTTTAAAAGTTATGCGTAGGAATTACTGCATTTCAACATCAGCACCAGCTTCTTTCAGCTTAGCTACCATTGCTTCTGCATCAGCTTTGCTGATTCCTTCTTTGATTGGTTTTGGAGCGCCGTCAACCAGATCTTTTGCTTCTTTCAAGCCAAGACCTGTAAGATCCTTAACGATTTTCACAACACCCAGTTTAGAAGCACCACCGCTCTTCAGGATAACTGTGAACGCTGTTTGCTCTTCTTTTGGAGCTGCTGCATCGCCACCTGCTGCTGCAACTACAGTCGCTGCTGCTGGTTCAATACCGTATTCAGATTTAAGGAAATCAGCCAGTTCCTGTACTTCTTTTACAGTAAGGCCTACCAGTTGTTCTGCTAATGATTTAACGTCTGCCATTTGATTAAAATTTTTTCCGCCTTCAGTGCCTGGTTTAAGACTCCGGCGGAGATGATTAAAAAAATTTTGCCTTTAATTTACCCTCAGGCCTGGGTTATTTGATAAAAATTTACGCTTGATAAAACCCTTTCGCTTTTGTAAGCAGGGGGTTACAATTAAGCTTCGGGAGCAGCTGGTGCTTCAGGAGCTGATGCTTCTGCGCCGGCAGTTTCACCTGCAGCTTGTTTTTCGTGATGATGCAACAAGGCAGCCAAAACGCGTTTAGCCGGAGATTGCAACAATCCAATTACTTCACCGATCAGTTCATTCTTAGTTTTGATCTGGGTCAGTGATTTCAGACTTTCATCGCCTGAATAAACATCGCCGTTGATGAATGCAGCCTTAAGTTCTGGCTTTTGAACGTTGCTTTCCTTGCGGAATGAGCTGATGATCAGAGCTGGTTCCTTAGGGTTTTCAGAGAACAACAATGCTGTTACTTTATGGAGCGACTCGTACACACCTTCATACTTGGTGCTGTCAAGTGATTCCAATGCTTTTTTGATGAGGGTGTTTTTTGCCACTCTCATTTCAACCTGCTTGTCGAAGCAAGCACGGCGGAGTTTTCCTACCTGCTCAACAGTGAGAGACTCAGTGTCGGCAACATAGAAGTTATTGTATTGTGAGAACTTGCCTTTCAGCAATTCTATCACTTCGTTTTTTTCCTGTTTGTTCATAACAAAAGTTTTATCCCTTCGCGGAATTAGTTCATTAATGATTTTGTATCAACAGCGATCGCCGGACTCATACTGCTAGCCATGAAAATGCTTTTCAGGTAAGTTCCTTTTGAAGATGATGGCTTTGCCTTTACGATTGCATTGATCAGCTCGTTGCTGTTTTCTGCAATTTTTTCAGGACTGAAGCTAACGCGACCGATAGAAGCGTGGATGATACCAGCCTTGTCGACCTTGAAAGCGATTTTACCACCTTTTACTTCGTTCACTGCTGCTGCTACATCATTTGTAACAGTTCCTGTTTTAGGGTTTGGCATCAGGTTACGTGGACCTAATATCTTACCGAGTTTACCAATTTTAGGCATTACAGAAGGGGTAGCGATAATTACATCTACATCAACCCATCCACCTTCGATCTTCTGAACAAATTCGTCCAATCCAACGTAATCAGCACCTGCTGCTTTTGCATCGGCTTCTTTATCAGCCGGGCAAAGTACCAGTACTCTTTTTGTTTTACCTGTACCATGTGGCAGGCTTACTGTACCACGGATGGCCTGGTCAGCTTTTTTTGGATCCACTCCAAGACGGATATGTAAATCCACAGAAGCATCAAACTTTGTGGTGTTTATTTCTTTCACCAGGTTGGATGCTTCCTTTAAGGAATATGATTTGGTTTTATCAACCTTAGTATCGACTACTTTTCTTTTTTTGGTAGTTCCCATGATGATTCAGTTTTAGAATATCCCCGTGTGAACGGGAATGTAAACGATTTAGTTTTCCCAGGGTGCTTGACCTTCAACGGTAATACCCATGCTGCGGGCTGTTCCTGCAACCATGCGCATAGCGCTGTCAAGTGTAAAGCAGTTCAGATCACTCATCTTATCGTTGGCGATTGCCTCGATTTGTGACCAGGTCACTTTACCTACTTTGCTACGATTAGGTTCTTTTGAACCACCCTGTAACTTAGCTGCTTCTAATAACTGAACGGAAGCTGGGGGAGTTTTGATAATGAAGTCGAAAGACTTGTCTGAATAAACAGTGATCAGTACCGGCAGTACTTTACCCATTTTGTCCTGGGTGCGTGCGTTGTACTGTTTGCAGAATTCCATGATGTTGATACCCTTGGAACCCAGTGCCGGACCAACCGGAGGCGCAGGATTTGCCTGGCCGCCTTTTACCTGTAGCTTTACGTAGCCGGTAATTTCTTTTGCCATGATTTTACATTTTTTTGGTGATAGCGTGAAGCCTTTTAAACCTCACTCCCAAACCATCGAATAATAAGAACTCTTATTTGGGGACGCAAAGGTAGTATTTTGAAATGAATAAAGCAAAGAAAGCTTGTGGAAACAAGATTTCTTAATAATTTGCGTTCCATAAGGGAAACCACCTGATTCACAGGATTTTAATGTAGAATTTGTGGCGTGGAACAATTTTTTAAGTAATTATGCAAATTAAACGTTTGCTATTTGTAATTATGCAGGAAATTAACACCTTATGAATAAGTTCTTTGGCGCTTTTTCGTTTTTATGAAATTTTATGCGTAGCTTTTCTATTTGAAACATTAAATTCTAAATATTTTTTACTAACACTCATTAAATTTTATTTACTAACCACTCATTAAAAACAAACACTATGGCCAAAGCAAAGAAAAAGGCAGCTAAAAAAGCAGCTCCTAAGAAAGCCGCAAAAAAAGGCGCTAAAAAAGCAGCTCCAAAAAAAGCAGCTAAGAAAGGTGCAAAAAAAGGCGCTAAAAAAGCAGCTCCGAAAAAAGCAGCTAAGAAAGGTGCTAAAAAAGGCGCTAAAAAAGCAGCCCCTAAAAAAGCAGCTAAGAAAGCCGCAAAAAAAAAAGCCGCTAAAAAAGCAGCTCCGAAAAAAGCTGTGAAAAAAAAAGCCGCTAAGAAAAGGTCCTCCCGCTCAAACGGTGTAAATGCACCAGTTTCTGCTCCGGGAGCTGAACCAACTTCTGAAATGGGCACTGACTCAAACTCAGGAGATAATAATTAATACAAGCATTTTACCAATAAAAAAAGCCCTCGGTGAGGGCTTTTTTTAATTATGTCTTGTTGTAAAATGCTGCTTAGGCAAGTTTCTCAACCTGCATGTAATTCAGTTCAACAGGGGTTGAACGACCAAAGATTTTCACCGTTACTTTCAGTTTCTTTTTCTCATCATTTACTTCTTCAATCATGCCGTTGAAGTCGTTGAATGGTCCTTCAATGATCTTAATTGTTTCCCCAACGATGAATGGTTCGCTCATGGCAGAACCACCTGCTTCAGCCATTTCATCCATCTTACCAAGCATCTTATTCACCTCTGCTTTTCTCAAAGCGATGGGGTTTTCTTTACCCAGGAAATGAATAACACTATTTGTATTCTTTATAGCTTCGCGAAGATCTTCAGACAATTTTCCATCGGTAACTTCTATCATTACATAACCTGGATAGTAGTTACGCTCACGCATCACTTTTTTGCCGTTTTGCACCTTGTACACTTTCTCTACCGGCAAAAAAACCTGCTTCACGATGTCCGTCCATCCGCTGCGTGAAATCTCCTTATCCAGGTATTCTTTCACTTTGCGCTCTTTACCACTAACCACCCGCAACACAAACCATTTGGTTTCCTGTTGTGTGGTTTCATTATCGTGTTGCTGAGTTGTTTGATTTTCCATTATCCAAAAAATGAGTAGATTAATTTCAGGCCCGATTGCGACACAAGATCCATTCCCCAAACCAGCCCGGTAATTACCAGTGTTGCTATCAGCACAATCACTGTAGACTGCTGAAGTTGCTCCCATGTTGGCCAGGTCACTTTCTCCAGCAATTCTTTGTAAGATTCTTTAAAATAAGTAGCAACCTTGTTCATCTGCTTGGTTTAAATAAATTTAGCTTTTCTCAAATATAACACCCAAACAGCAGGTTTAGTATACTGATGGTATTAATACCTTCAAAAAGTTGCACGGGCACTAGGATTCGAACCCAGATCAAAGGTTTTGGAGACCTCTATTCTACCATTGAACTATGCCCGTAAAAGATTTGACCAGGAAACAAAGTTAAGTATGATATCCTGTAATCAAGCTTTTTTTAAGCTGAAAAAAAGTGCCTGCATGCAGGCACTTTTTTATATTAATTCTTTTGAAAAACACCGGTTAACCGGGTTGATCAATTACTTAACGATTTCTGTAACCTGACCTGCACCAACGGTACGTCCACCTTCACGAATCGCGAACTTCAGACCTTTCTCCATAGCGATCGGCTGAATCAACTTAACGCTTAATGCAGTGTTATCACCAGGCATTACCATTTCAGTTCCTGCTGGCAGTTCAACTTCACCTGTAACGTCTGTTGTACGGAAGTAGAACTGAGGACGGTATTTGTTGAAGAATGGAGTGTGACGACCACCTTCTTCTTTGCTCAATACATAAACTTCACCTTTGAACTCAGTGTGAGGAGTGATAGATCCTGGTTTAACCAGTACCATACCGCGGCGAATTTGTGTTTTTTCAATACCACGTAACAGAAGACCTGCGTTGTCACCCGCTTCACCTGCATCAAGCAGTTTGCGGAACATTTCAACACCTGTAACTGTAGAAGCCAGGGGAGCATCCATAAGACCAACGATCTCGATTGCTTCACCAACTTTAATACGACCTCTTTCGATACGGCCGGTAGCAACTGTACCACGACCAGTGATAGAGAATACGTCTTCAACAGACATCAGGAACGGTTGATCAACCGGACGTGGAGGTAATGGGATGTAGCTGTCAACAGCATCCATCAATTCTTCAACAGCCTTAACCCACTGAGCTTCGCCAGCAAGAGCACCTGTTGCAGAACCTTTGATGATTGGTGTATTGTCGCCATCGAAACCGTAGAAGCTTAACAGCTCACGAATTTCCATTTCAACCAGTTCAAGTAACTCTGGATCATCAACCAGGTCAACTTTATTCATAAACACAACCATACGTGGTACACCTACCTGGCGGGCCAGAAGGATGTGTTCTTTTGTTTGGGGCATAGGACCGTCAGTAGCAGCCACAACTAATATTGCTCCGTCCATCTGTGCAGCACCAGTGATCATGTTTTTTACATAATCCGCGTGACCAGGACAGTCAACGTGTGCATAGTGACGATTGGTGGTTTGATATTCCACGTGAGCTGTATTGATCGTAATACCTCTTTCTTTTTCCTCGGGTGCAGCATCAATTTCATCGTACTTTCTCGCCTGCGCAAAACCCTTTGTAGAAAGGATCGTGGTGATTGCAGCGGTTAAAGTAGTTTTACCGTGGTCAATGTGACCGATGGTACCAACGTTGACGTGGGGTTTATCCCTCTTAAAAGTCTCTTTTGACATCGTTATCTGTTTTTAGTTGTGTGTTATGTTATTGAATATTGAATTATTGAATATTGAATATATCTCACAATATTCAACATTCAATACATACATATTAAAACTCTGAGCCGTTGATGAGAATTGAACTCACGACCTCTTCCTTACCAAGGAAGTGCTCTACCCCTGAGCTACAACGGCCTTTCAGTCATCGAAGCCAGTGGCAATAAGAAAGTCAAATACAACAGCTTACTTTTTGACCTATTTGACCTTTGACTGTTCCTAACTGAGCGGGAGACGAGGCTCGAACTCGCCACCTATAGCTTGGAAGGCTATCGCTCTACCAAATGAGCTACTCCCGCTTGAATTACTTAAAGAACTTTTTCCTGAACCAGGCGCAAATTAGGAATTTACTCGGAGCAAAAAGGAAAAACATCTTTGAGGATGGAATTCAGAACATCTTAATAAAAAGATGTGGGCAGGAGTGGATTCGAACCACTGAAGTCGTAGACAGCGGATTTACAGTCCGCCCCATTTGGCCGCTCTGGAACCTGCCCTATTGAAACTTCTGAGCCAGTGGAGGGATTCGAACCCCCGACCAGCTGATTACAAATCAGCTGCTCTGGCCAACTGAGCTACACTGGCATATTTAGAAGCCGGGATACATTACCCGGTTGTTGTTTCAATAGTCTGAAAACCAATACCGCAAAGAACTAATCAACCCCTCTCCGTCACCCACCCTAATTTTTGGGAAGGCAAAGGTAATCGAATTTGTTAAATCGAAAAATTTAAAAAGAGAAAATTTTTAAGTGTTTTCATCATTGCCCTAAAACTAAAAAACCTCCCGAAGGAGGTTTTGGAATTTCTTTATGCTGCTTTTTTATCTTTTTTTCTTTTTATCTGCATTACAAGTGAATTAAGTGCGGAGTCAAATGATTCTTCAAAGGACTTCGAGGATGCCTTCACAAAAAACTGCTGGCGTGGCACCTGCACCCTGATTTCAGCGATCTTATCCTTAATGGTATGCACGACATTATCAAGTTTGAGAAACACATCAACCTTAATAATTCTGTCGTGAAAGGTTGTGATCTTTTGCAGTTTGCCGCTGACGTAATCAACCAATTTCGCGTCTGCAGTAAATCGCACAGTCTGAATGTTTACGTTCATAACTATCGCATTTTTAACAGTGAACAATATATGAAAGAGCTTTATTTTATCGGGTAAAAATCAGGCAGGCTACATACTTTCCTGCGTTTTTCTTATCTCCATGAAGTTAGCTAACCACGCGGGCTCCACCAAATAAAAAACCGGTAATTTGCCCGCCTTTCAGGCTTTCGGATGAGCCTTCTTATGAATATCCTTCAGCTTTTGTATCGAGTTGTGGGTATAAAGCTGGGTAGACGATAAACTGGCATGCCCCAGCAGCTCTTTCACTGCATTGATATCGGCACCATTGTTCGATAAATGTGTGGCAAAACTGTGCCGCAGGATATGCGGACTTTTTCTTTCACTTGTTGTTATCAGCGACAAATAATGTTTTACTGCGAGATAGAGATATTTTGGATAAAGCTGTTTTCCCTTATCTGTAACCAGCAGGCATTCACCCCCGGTCCATCCCGCTGCCTGTTTTGCAGCAACATATTCCTGGATCCGGTTCACAAGATCCGCACTTACCGGTATCACCCGCTCTTTATTTCCCTTACCCAGAATCTTGATGGAGCGGCCCGCGGGATTCACCTGGTGTTCTTTCAGGTTCATCAGCTCCGAAAGACGTACACCTGTATTATAAAAAATATCAAGCAATAACCGGTCTGTCCTACCCTTCCAGTTATCCGGAAACTCAACATGAGTCAGCAATGTGGCCATATCCGGTTCCTCAACAAAACCCGGAAGTCTTTTTGAAATCTTTGGTGCCGTAACATTGGCCATCGGGGAATTTGCGATGGCACCGATCCTTAAAAGATATTTGTAAAATGATCGTACTGTAGAGATCTTCCGGTTGATTGTGCGGGATCCAAACTTTTTTTCTTTCATGTCTGCCAGCCAGCTTCTTATCATCGCAGCACTCAGTTTACCGGGATCCGGTTCTTCAAACTGGGCAGTAGTAAAACTGATGAGCTGGTCCAGATCGTCGTGATAGGCACGGACGGTATGTTTCGAATATCTTTTTTCAAACCGGAGATAGTCTAGAAAAGTACTGGTAAAAGAGCTGCCTGGTTTTATCATGTTTTAAGAGGATCTTATCTAAAGCTAAGCAAATCAGGGCGTAAGGAGAAAGGTGCAGGAAAAGATTTTTGCCGAGGGTCAGGGTTAAAGGCACAAAAAATAGCCGTAGCAGGAACCCGCTACAGCTATGAATATTTTGAGGGAAGTATTGTATTAACCTTCGATCTCGCCTGTTACGATCTTCTGCTTGTAAACAGCTTTCAACACCTCACCACGACGCTTAACAGACTTCTTGGTATACGATTGACGCTCTCTTAATTGCAATAGAATCTTCGACTTCTCAAATTTCTTTTTGTACTTTTTGAGTGCCTTGTCGATATTTTCGCAGTCTTTTGAATCAATAATCAACATAAAATGATACCTCCTTTAATTCTTTAAGGACGGCAAAGATAAAACAAAATCTGAAATAGTAAAACAGAAAAACGCGAAATTTGCCAAATGTTTACGGGAATTATTGA
>JAEZGI010000075.1 GCA_023416995.1 Bacteroidota bacterium | reverse complement strand
GTGTAATGGCTTTATGGGAGTGGCTCCTTTATGTTGATCAGGAACTTTTCACCTGGATAAATGTGGATGGTTCAGTTGGAGTTCTTGATGGGTTCATGAAGTTGATGCGGAACCAGTACACCTGGATTCCATTATATGCTTTTGTATTGTTTTTTCTGATTCGTTTTGCGGGAAAACAAGCGATTCAGTTTATCATATTGACACTGCTTTGTTTTGCGATTACTGATTACACCAGTGCAAGTATTATTAAACCCATGTTGGGGAGATTGCGTCCATGTCATAATCCTGAGTTAATGGATGAGATGCGCATGTTGGTGGGTTGCGGCGGCCCTTATTCCTTCCCATCAACACATGCTTCGAATCATTTCGGTTTGGCCACTTTCTGGTTCCTTGCGATTGCCCGTATTACAAATAAAAAATGGAACTGGTTGTGGTTATGGGCCGGGGTTATTTGTTATGCCCAGATTTATGTTGGTAAACATTACCCGCTGGATATACTTGGTGGCGCCTTGCTTGGCTTCCTTGCCGGAAATCTTTGTTTCGCCATTTTTGATCGCTGGATCACGCCTGGGTCGGGGCAGGTAAATCGTCCGCGCCGGACCACCCTTGCAGGCGGATAGGATCGATTGCGTTCACAACAAGTTGTTATCAAACGGCGTTTCTTTGCGTAAACTCCTTACTTGAGTCATTTCGCTGTCAAGGCAAAGCACATACTGCCGTATTATCTCAAAAGCACTATCATCTGTGTTGCTTCGCTGATGCTGTTGCGGTATCTTCTCGACTTTCAGTTTGGCCTGGTATCCTTCAATGATACAACCTGGAACCTGCTGATACCTTTTGCAATTCCCTGTATTCCTATTTTCACCGGGTTTCGTATCAGATCACGGGTTTTAAAATGGAAACGCGACCAGGAAAAAGGGTTGACCTTCTTCCAGTTTGTAGCCTGGGGTATGATGGCAGCAATGCTGATGACCTCGCAGTTACTGGTAGAGTCGCTGAATGCCCACCTCGTCAGAGTTGAAACTATAGATCAACTGGAAGGAAATTCAAAGTTCACTCATGTAAGATTTGGTAAAATAGCGGTCGACACATCCGCTGTTAGTTTTACTTCGGATATTTATTCGTCTGGTAAACACAATCAGGATCTTAATTTCCGGTTGTATTTCGTGCTGCCGATTCTTCGTGACGCCCTGATTGGGGTCGAACCCGACTCTGTTTACAAGGCTGCAGTTCTGTTTCACAAAACAGTTGATAACAGACACAGCGAGGAACAGAATAAAAAAGACTACGAGCGTTTCTTGAATAAATCCTGGGCAGAAATTGAATCGTACGATTTTGACAATGCTGATCATTTTCAGCGCGTTCCACCTTCGGAAAAATTGACTGGTTTTCGACGTGCTGCAAGCAGGGCGGATCCGGAAGTTGAAGCTGAACGGCTCATCTTTTTGCAACCTGTGCACCACCCATATACAACCCAGGTATCCAGACGCCTATTATGGCTTTTTGGCTGGTTGCTGGCTAGTATCACAATCTTATCACTCTTTCTTGCTTTGACCGGGTTTCGCCGTTCGGAGTACCGACGGCAGCTTAGGGGAGATAAACCCTGGAAGGGTGAGGTTGACATACTGCTGAATTATTTCATCCCGAGGGATGATCATGTTGTTTCTTCACTTTTGATGGATGTTCTGATTCTGGTTTTTATCATGATGCTTATATCCGCCGGTAGTTTTAGCGCCCCCCGCACATCTGAGCTGATGCGCTGGGGCGCGCTTCGAAGACCGGAAGTGTTAAGCGGTCAGTGGTGGCGGTTATTTACCAGCATTTTTCTTCACGGCGGTTTTGTGCACCTGGTTTCAAATGTCATTGGCTTAATGATCGCCGGTGTTGTACTGGAACCTATGGTGGGAAGACGAAACTTCCTGGTGTTGTTCCTTTTTTCAGGATTGTGCGGAGGCTTGTTGAGTATTGGCTGGCATGAGCAGACGGCAAGCGTCGGTGCATCCGGCGCCGTATTCGGGTTATTCGGCGCCTTGATCATGTTAGCGTTGACCCGAAGGTTTGAAGCAGGCGTAAACAAATTTGTTTTAACCTTTGGAGGCATATTTGTAGGCATCAACCTCCTGGTTGGTTTGACCGGTGGCATTGATAATGCAGCGCATCTTGGCGGCCTGGCAGGAGGTTCGCTTGCGGTCTTGATTTTTTCCAGGCCCGTAGTGATGAGCTAACATCTTTTTTGTAACCACTACCTTCGCCGGCATCGACAACAATATGAATCTTACTTCTGAACACACCGGATCTTACCGGTGGCTACAGTTATTGATTGCCCTGGCAGTTTTTGCCAATTTCGCACCGTTGTTTGTTACCGTCCTCGGACCCGACGGTACTTTATACGCCGACATTTCTAAAACGATGGCGTTGAATAACGACTATGTGAACCTGATGTGGGAGGATCGCGACTGGCTTGACAAACCACATTTTCCCTTCTGGATCACAGCGCTTTCGTTTGAGCTGTTTGGCGTTCATGGATGGTCGTACAAATTACCGGGCATCCTATTTCTGATGTTTGGTGCCTGGTACACTTACAGACTTGGGTACAGGTTATATTCTAAACAAACCGGTCTTGCAGCCGCTTTGATTTTGCTGACTGCTGAACATATCCTGTTGTCGAGTAATGATGTCCGCGCCGAACCATACCTCACCGGACTTTTGGTAGCAGCGGTTTTTCATTTCGTTTGTTTGAACGAGCGTTTTCGCATGATTGATCTGCTGTTGGGCAGTCTCTTTACTGCCTGCGCGATCATGACGAAGGGCATCTTTGCTGTGATCCCCATCGGTGGTGCAATTGTCGGACACCAACTGATAACCGGCCGATGGCGGCAACTGTTCCGGTGGAAATGGCTGTTGACCATTTTGCTTACGCTGATATTTATAACCCCGGAGCTGTACACACTCTGGGTTCAGTTCGATTCACATCCTGAAAAGGTTGTTTTTGGTCGAACTGGGGTTTCCGGCATAAAGTTCTTTTTCTGGGATAGCCAGTTTGGCCGCTTTTTCAATACTGGCCCCATCAAAGGCAAAGGTGATCCGAGCTTTTTTATACATACCACCTTATGGGCTTTCCTGCCCTGGAGCATATTGCTGTTTATCGCTATCGGCCGTCGCTGTGGTAAAATTCGTGAAGCCGGGTTGGAATGGTACAGTTTTTTCGCGGCGATGCTGGCGTTTTTTCTTTTTTCGTTGTCGCGTTTTCAACTTCCGCATTACCTGAATATTGTTTTTCCTTTTTTTGCGCTGCTGACAGCGGACTACCTGCTAAAGCTCCGATCTACGCTTACATTGCGACGCATATACACTATGCAAACCGTGCTTGTTGTGTTGTTGTTTATCGGCGGTTTTCTATTACAGATGTTTTATGAGCCTGCGCGTTGGGGTTGGCTTATGCTGGCCGGAGGAGTACTGGCAGTGATCATCATGCTGCCTGGGAATGTTACGTTCCTCCAGCAGCGGATCCTTACCCTATCCGCTACCGCTATCATTGTTATCAACCTTTATCTTTTCTGGGTAATTTACCCTGACCTGCTGCGATATCAATCGGGCAGCGAGATAGCTTCATTGGCAAAAAAGGGTTATCCAGGGGTGCCGGTGGCGGCTTATAAGTTTAGCTCTTCTGCCCTGGAGTTTTACCTGGATGCTCCGTTATATAGGATTGACACCCTGGCTGCGCTTGACACCTTACCACGACCCTTGCTGTTAATAACCCCCGATGTAGCGGTTTCGGATACTTCAGGACCCGGTCCATTGCATATTTTCCCGGAGTTCCGGATCAGCCGTTTAAATGGGAAATTCATCAATAAGAAGCGGCGAGCCGGCCAGGTGCAGTGGCAGAAGCTGGAGTTGCTGCGCTGAGTCTCTCCGGGGTATAAATACTGTTTCGCTTTGTCTTATGTGTTTCGTAATTGATTAAAAACGTTTACATTTCCTGGGCGATGATTCTCTTTTGCCGGCCCGGACCATGTATCGTTAACTTTCCGGCCCATCTTTTCGAAATTGATCAGATAAAAAATTGATTTTGATTTTGTAAAGAACTCAAAATCCTTATTTTTGCAACCCCAATTGATTGATCAGGTCAGTTGGCACATATTCCTCCTTAGCTCAGTTGGTTAGAGCATCTGACTGTTAATCAGAGGGTCGCTGGTTCAAGTCCAGCAGGGGGAGCTAAAGCGGTCAAGTCGGCAAAATTGCCGACTTTTTTATTTTCGGATTCTTTTGAAAGCCTTGTCCATACTGCATATTAGCTCAATCGCCTGGTCAACTCTTGTGGTTCGATAAGTTTTTTCGGAGAAACTCATTTTTCAGGAAAATCGAACCAATTATTCCTGCTTGCTTTCTAAATCTGCCCGTTTAAAACGCTACTCAGGTTATGGCTATAATGGGCGGAGAACTTCATACAAATATTAAAAGAAACCCCTTCTGGTTCCAGTGTCATGTGTGTGGATGCTAGTTCGCTTTTCTGAGCTTCCAGTTTCCTCTTCATGTCCCCGCAGGTTAAATCATCAATAAGCTCATCTAAGTCCTTTACATTCAGTTTATCAATCCGATTCTGTAACAGCTCTGCCTCTGAAATGTAGAGATTATAATATGAACCCAGAGATCATTCCTTGTAGTTTTATACTTTAAGGCATTGAAGAAGTGGTCTACGAGGTATTATAATTGGGCTTTCATGTTGCTTTTGTCTGAGCTTGCTTATTTAAATATTCTGCAAATAAAATTGCGTTCACTCTTGCATTTTATGATATGTCGTATTTTCTTTATTGGATTAATCAATTACAATGAATTTCAGCTTATTTGGAGATGAAGAGGAATGGAGGGTGATTAAGGAGTTCCCACACTATCAAGTCAGCAGCCACGGACGGGTAAAACAATCCCTTACAGGGAAAATGAAAGTTCAAAAAAGAGAAGTCAGCAGGCGAAAGGATGGTACTGTATCTATGTTTTACTGGGTGGTCATTCTAAGTGATTTCAGGGGACAGACAGGGAAGAATTATAGGCGCTTTGTGCATAGGCTTGTGGCATTAGCCTTCCTTGGAGACCCGCCTACACCGGAGCATACAGTGGACCATATTGACACTAATGCTCAAAACAATTATCCGTCTAACTTAAGGTGGGCAACCAAAGAGGTTCAACACTTAAATCACCGCACTCACAATCAATGGCCCATAGCAGTGGAAAACTTACCGCACCATGAAAGATTGAAAAAACAGGCCGACAAGGCAAGGGAAGAGAAAAGCAATTTGGAATAAGCTGTTACAGGAAATACTTTTCGGGCTTTAAATTGAAGCTGGTAGTTTGATCTACCTATCCTATCCCCTCCGCTTCATGCGGGAGAAAGGATAGCCGTTGCAACCGGTGCGTGGATTGGCACGGTCGGCGGCGGCGGCTTTTAACGCCGCGGCAAGAGTTGGTGCGTTGAAAACGGTGAAACAGTAACCCC